>PLXW01000182.1 GCA_003151595.1 Myxococcales bacterium | reverse complement strand
CCCCGCCGCACGCAACCATCCCTCCGGACGGTCGCGACCATCCCCCCCGACGCGCACCATCCCCCGACGCAGCCGCTCGCCGGCCGCCGCCCGTCACCGCGTCACAAACACCACATCCACCCGCGCGTTCCGGCCGCGCCGCGCGACATCCCCCGGGTCCACGATCGGCGCGCGCACCCCCGCGAGCTCGCTCTTCACGTGCGCCACCGTCGCGCCGCCGCGCACCAGCGCCGTCACCACCGCGTCCGCGTGCTTCGCGTCCATCGCCTCGTCCGCCTTCGTCGGCGTCGTCGCGTCGTTCACCACCACCTGCACGCCCATGTCCGGATGCGCGGCGGCCACGCGACCCAGCTCGGCCAGCTTCTCGTCAGCGTGCGCCGCGAGCGACGCCCCCTCGAACAAATCGCGAAGCGTGATCACCACGCCGCGCTCGTCGCGCGACGGATCGAGGCCGCCGCTGGCCGAGAGCTCCGCGAGGAGCGTGTCGGGATCCGTCGCGCCGTGCGACACACGACGCGCGTTCGTCAGCCGATCGAGGCACTTCGCGCGCACGCGGGCCGCGGCGTCGATCGGCGCGGGGTGCGGCTTCGCTTCGATCTGCGCCTCCACCGCGGCGACTTCCTTCTCCACGTCGGCGATCGCCTTCGTCGTCGCGTCGTCGGTCGAGACCAGGCGCGCCGACCCACACAGCAGCCGCGCTTCCATCGTCAGCGCGCGCGCCGCCACCAGCCGCGCCCCTTCGCGCTTCCCGTCGTTCGCCGCGCCCACCGCGACCAGCGGCTGCGCATCGCGCGCCACCGCGAGCTGCTTCTCCAGCTCTTCGCCCTCGGCATCGACCTGCGCGCGCTCCGCCGCCAGCTCCTTGGCGTGGCTCGACGCCGCCGCCAGCGCGGTCTCCGCGTCTTCGCGATCGCGCGTCGCCTTCGCCAGTCGCGCGAGCACGAAGGCGTGCTCGTACGCCGCGATCGCGCGATCCGCGAACAGCGCCGCCGCCACGTCGTCTCCCCCCTTCAGCGCCGTCTTCGCCAGCGCGCGCTGCTCGTCGGCCCGCGCGATCGCCTGCGGCGCCAGCAGCTCGGCCTCGCGCGACGCGGGGCTCTCCTTGGCGCGATCGGCGTCGGCGATTCGCGGCACGCTCATCATCGGCGCCGCGCAACCGACGGCGCTCACGCTCACGCCCACTCCCGCGCACGACAGAACGACGGCGCACATGGCGATCGCGAACCGCTTCATCGCGCACCTCCGTCCACGGCGGCCGCGCGCGGCGCCTTCGCCTCGGCCGATGTCTTCGTCTCCACGTGCGGCCGCGCGATCTCGGCAAGCTCGGCCTTCAACCGCCCGTTGCGCGCGATCCCCTCCTCGAGGAGCGCACGCTCGCGATCGCCCGTCACCCCCGCGTCCGTCGCCGCTCGCCGCGCATCGTTCGCCGCTTTCTCCGCGTCGATCGCCCGCGCCAGATCCTCGGCCCCCTCGGCCTCTTCGCGCGCCAGACCGTCCGCCAGTCGGGCGTGCGCTTCGTCGCCCGCGGCGCGCAGGCGCGTCGCGCGTTCGACGGCGTCCTTCGCCCGCTTCACGTTCGCGGCGATCGCTTCCTTGTGCACCGCGTCGTGGTCGAGCGCGTCGAGCGTCGAGGCCGTCGTCGCCCGATCGTCACCCCACGCCATCGTCGCCGCGGCCACCGCGCCCGTGCAGGCGAAACCCGCCGCCACCGCCGTCATCCACCGCGTCCGCGCGCGCTTCACCATTGCAGATCCGCGTAGCGTGCGCCCCGACGCGCCGTCAAGGAATCCCGCGTTCGTGGTAAGCCCACGCGTGTGATCTCCTTCGCCGACATCGAGGCCGCGCGAAAGCGCATCGCGGGCAGCATCTTCCTCTCGCCCTGCGCCTACAGCGAGATGCTCTCCCGGGCCACCGATACCAAGCTCTGGCTCAAGCTCGAGAACTTGCAGATGACCGGCTCCTTCAAGGAGCGCGGCGCCTGCAACAAGCTCATGGCGATGCCGGCCGAAGATCGCGCGCGCGGCGTCATCTGCGCCAGCGCCGGAAACCACGCGCAAGGCGTCGCCTACCACGCGCAACGCCTCGGCATCGACGCCACGATCGTGATGCCCGAGGTCACGCCGCTCGTGAAGGTGCAGAGCACGCGCAGCTTCGGCGCGCGCATCCTTCTCCACGGCGCGAACTACGACGAGGCGTACGAGAAGGCGAAGGAGATCGAGGCGGCCGAGAAGCGGATCTTCGTCCACCCGTTCGACGACGATCTGGTCATGGCCGGGCAGGGGACCATGGGCCTCGAGCTGCTCGAACAGAACCCGTACATCGAGGCGGTCATCGTCGCCATCGGCGGCGGCGGCATGGCGGCAGGCGTCGCGGTCGCGATCAAGGAGACCAACCCGCGCATCAAGGTGTACGGCGTCGAGACCTCGGTCATCCCGAGCATGAAGGTGGCGCTCGAAGCCGGCGCCCCCGTGACCGTCCCCGCCGCGCGCACGATCGCCGAAGGCATCGCCGTCAGGCGCGCGGGCGACAGGCCGTACGAGGTCGTGAAGAAGTACGTCGACGACATCGTGCTCGTCGACGAAGAGGAGATCGCCGAGGCGATCCTCACCCTCCTCGAGAAGGAGAAGACGGTCGCCGAAGGGGCCGGCGCCGCGCCGCTCGCCGCGCTGCTTCACAAGCGAATCCCGGCCATCCTCGGCAAGAAGGTCGCGGTCATCGTCAGCGGAGGCAACATCGACGTGAACGTCATCAGCCGCATCATCGAGCGCGGCCTCGTGAAGAGCGGACGCATCGTGCGCTTCACGGTCACGATCTCGGACATGACCGGATCGCTCGCGCGCCTCACCCGACTGGTTGCAGAGGCGAAGGCCAGCGTCGTCCAGATTCACCACGATCGAACCTTCGCCACCAGCGAGCTGAACGAAGCGGTCGTGGAGCTGGTGCTGGAGACGCGCGGCTTTCCACACGTCGAAGAAGTGCGCGAGGCGCTCGTTGCGGGCGGGTATCGCGTTCAGTAACGTCGTGGCGATGGAAGCGAAGCGATCGCGCGTCTCGTGGGACGAGTACTTCATGAACATCGCGCGCGAGGTGAGCACGCGATCGACGTGTGACCGGAAGTTCGTCGGCGCGGTCATCGTGCGCGACAAGAGCATCCTCGCCACCGGGTACAACGGCTCGATCCGCGGGCTCCCGCACTGCGATGAGGACGGTCACTTGATGGAGGACGGCCACTGCGTCCGCACGGTGCACGCCGAAGCCAACGGCATCGTGCAGGCCGCGCGCAACGGCGTCCGCATCGAGGCCTCGACGATCTACGTCACCGCCTCGCCGTGCTGGGGGTGCTTCAGGCTCATCGCGAACGGCGGAATCTCGCGCGTCGTGTTCGGCGAGTTCTATCGCGACCCGAAGATCTTCGACGTCGCGCAGCGCCTCGCCATCGAGCTCGTCGACATGTCGCGGAAGAACCCGGAAGCGAGCAGCGTTCCCCCTACGTGAACGGAGAGGGCGTGAGGGAAAGGGCATGACCGCAAAAGGGCGTCTCGGGGTCGCAGTCGTTCAGGGAGGGCCGTCGGCCGAAGCGGAAGTGAGCCGCGCGTCGGCGGCGGGCGTGGCCAAGGGGCTGCAGGACGCGGGGCATCACGTCGTGCGCTTCGAGCTCGATGGATACCTCGCCGAGTCGATTCGATCGGGCGGGTTCGACGTCGTGTTCCCGGTCGTGCACGGCACGGTCGGCGAAGACGGATCGCTGCAAGGACTGCTCGAGGTGCTCGACGTGCCGTACGTGGGCGCGGGCGTGCTCGCGAGCGCGATGGCGATGGACAAGCGGATCGCGCGGATGGTGTTCGCGAACGAAGGGCTGCCGATCGCGAAGGGGATCGGGATCGTGCGCGGGTCGAGCACCGCGCGTGACGCGGCCGAGCGGGCGCGACGCGAGGTGGGCGCGCGTCTGGTGGTGAAGCCCTCGTCGAGCGGATCGGCGCTGGGGGTCGTGCGGCTCGACGAAGCGGCGAGCGCGGACGACGTCGCGCGGGCGATCGAGGCGGCGTGGGAGCTGGCCGACGCGGCGATCGTCGAGCACTTCGCGCGCGGACGCGAAGTGACGTGCGGCGTGCTCGACGCCGGCGAGCTCCGCGCGCTTCCGCCGACCGAGATCACCTCGCCGAACGACGCCTTCTACACGTACGAAGCGCGCTACGCCCCGGGCCGCAGCGTCCACGCCTGCCCCGCACCGCTCGGCGACGCGCTCACCAAGTGCGTTCAAGACGTCGCGCTCGCGGCCCACCGCGCGCTCGGCTGCCGCGATCTCTCGCGCGTGGACTTCGTCGTCGGCGACGACTCTTCGCCCGATGCGGTCACGCTCCTCGAAGTGAACACGCTCCCCGGCTTCACCGCGACGAGCCTGTACCCCGAGGCGGCCGCCGCGATCGGCATCTCGATGCGCGACCTCGTCGACCGACTCGCGCGCCATGCACACACACGCGGCACCCCGCGCCGAGCTCCGGCGCGCCCACTCCCGCGCTAACTTTCTGCCAGAGCCGAACGGGGACGAGCAAACAGCGTCGCCTTCGCCGCCGCAGCTGGACTTCGTGGTGGCGTCGGCGCAAGTTTTTTGGGGTCACGCACGTCCAACCGTGCAGGGCACACTCATGGCGCGCGACTCCCTCTTCGGCGAGCGGATCATCTGGACGGGGCGCCCGAAGGTCGCGACCGTTCCAGTGGGCAACAAGATCGTGGCCGCGTTCGCCGCCACCGTGTCGGTCATCTCCATCTGCTTCGCGATCGTCGCCGCCACAGCGCTGCACGCCGAGGTGGGCGGGATGCTCTTCTTCGGCGCGTGGTGCGCCACGATCGCTCTCGGCGCCTGGCGCCTCCCGATCCTCTGGCGGTCGCGCGTCGAGTACCTCGTCACCGACAAGCACGTCATCTGGCGGCGCGGCCCCATCCGCCGATCGATCGAGCGCAAGGCGATCAGCTACGCGCTCATCCGCTGGAACCCGAAGGCGCCCCACGTCGGCGATCTCGTCGTCGTCCGCGCCGTCCCGACCGGCGCGCTCCGACGCACGCTCCGCCTCACGCTCGTCGACGTCGAGGCCCCCGACACGCTCTGGGCGATCGTCCGCGGCGTCGAGCCCGGCCCGTCGCTCGGCGACGGCGATCGCCCGCTCGGCCAGCGCCTCGACGAAGGGGAGCGCGTCTTGTGGACCGCGATGCCGATGGCCTCGCCGTGGACGCTCCGTCGCATGGGGACCGCGGCGCTCGGCGTCTTCCTCGCGCTCGCCGCCGTGCGCATGGTGGTCCGCGCCATCCCGACGCTCCGCCGCGTGGGAGCCGCGCACGCGCTCTCGGTCCCCACGATGGCGCTGCTCGTCGCCGGCGTCGCGCTCGGCGCGGCGTGCTTGATCGCGGTTGCGGTGTACGTCGGCTACGCGGCGCTCGTGCGCCCCGTTCGTCTGGCGCGCGACACGCGCTACTGGGTCACGGATCGCCGCGTGCTCATCCGGCGCGGCGCCGAGGAGCTCCATTTGGATCGCGCGCGCATCGCGTACGTGATCGACGCGCCGTCACCGATGGTCTCGGGCCCGTTCCACGACGTGTTCCTGGTGCTCGACGGCCCGCAAGCGCGCGCGCTGGCTACTAGTGGAGCCTTCGCGCGATTCGGAACGACCGACGAGGATCTCACGCCCGTGCTCACCGCCATCGACGACGTCGAGACGGTCGGCGCGATCTTGCGACGCGATCCCCGCTTCGAGCTGCCGCACGCGGCGTAGCGATCGGTCAGAACACGACGTTGAACGCGCCGATCGGCATGTCCGGAAGCTGCGCTCCCGAGCCGAGCTGGCGCTCCGTGTCGTTGCCCCAGCACACCACTCCGCCGTCGACGAGGATCGCGCACTGCCCGTATCCCCCCGCGAAGACGTCGCTCGCCGGCCCGAGCCCCGGGATGGTGATCGGCGTGATGAACTTGCTGCCGGAGGCGGTGTCGTTGACGCCGAGCTCTCCCTCGTAGTCGTAGCCCCAGCACAGCGTCCCCGCGTCGTCGAACAGCGCGCACCCCGAGGTCACGCCGACGGCGACCTTCGTGACGTGCGGATCGAGCGCGAGGGGCGTCGGAGATGCGGCGGGGTCGCCGGCGTCGACCGGGCCGAGCTGCGCTTGGTCGTTCTCTCCCCAGCATCGAACGACGTGCGACGAATCGAGCGCGCAGACGTGCGCGTACCCCACGGCGATCTGCGTGGTGTCGACCAACCCGGGAACCGCGAGCGGCGTCGTCGACGTGGCGGTCGTGGCCAGCGAGGTCCCCTGACCGAGCCCGTCGGAGTCGTTCTCGCCCCAGCACCGCACGACGCCGTCGTCGAAGCGCCCGCAGGTGAGCGCTCGCCCCGCGGCCATCTCGACGATGCTCGCGTTGACCGGCGCGAGCTGGAACGGCGGGTCGTTCCCGTCGCTCGGGCCGATCCACGTGCCCCAGCACCAGATCGTCCGCCCGTCGAGGCTCGCGGCGCACGTGTGGTACTGCCCAGCGGCGATCAGGCCCACCGCCGAGATGCCGTTCACGTGCGTCGGAACCAGGTCGTCGACCACGTCGTTGGTCCCCGTCGCCGTGCCGTAGCCCCAGCACGATACGCCGCCGTCGTCGATGACGGCGCAGGCGTGCTCCTCGCCGACCGTGAGGCGCGTGACGTGATCGAGCCCTGCCACCTGCACCGGCGTGGCGACGAACGTGGCCGCGTCTTCGTAGCCGTCGCCCAGCTCGCCGTTGGTGTCGTTGCCCCAGCACCAGACCGTGTGATCGGGGCGAAGCGCGCAGGCGAAGTTGATCGAGATGCCAATCGCGGGTCCGGGCGGGCTGGGTCCCGCTTCGGGGAGCGGATTCGAGATGGGGCCGTCGATCGAAGCGTCGCTCGCGCCATCGTTCGCCAGCGTCGCGTCGATCGCCGCCCCTCCGTCGCCTACCGGTGCGCCGCCATCGACCGGAGCGAGGCTCGACTCGGAGCAGCCCGACCCGCTGCACGTCGAGGGATCGCCGATGAGCGCCGAGCGGCACACCCCTTCGACGCAGGTCTCTTCCCCCGAGCAGTTGATCCCCTTGCACTTCGCGCTCATCGTCACGTTCACGGTGAGCGGCGTGTGCGGCTCGAAGTGGAGCGCGCGCTTGGCGACGATGCACCCCTCCCCGTGCGGTCCGCACTGATCGGGCGCCACGTCGACGCCGGTCACGATCTTCACGGCGACGAGGTCGTCGTCGCCGCCGCTGGGGAGCACCACGAGAGAGCCGATGTGCCCGCCGCTCGTGCATCGCGGCGCGGTGGTCGTCGCGGGGCGACCGTCGTCGAGCGCGGCAAGCGGACCGGCGATGAGCGACGTGCTCTGGATCGCGCCGCAGTCGACGTCGGTCGTCACGTCGAACGTGATCTGCGTCGGCGATCGGCACGCGGCCGCGCACAGAGCAACGAGGAGCACGCCGGCACGCCGCATCGGACGACGAGCGTAGCTTGTATCGTTCGCTATCCGCGCCGATTCACTTCGCGCCGGTCTTCTCGTCGACGCAGGTCTTCGCCTTCTTGCCGCGCCCCTTCTTGCACGGCACCGCAGCCGGTTTCGTCGTGGCGTCCACGCCCGAGACGACGGGAGCCGCAGGCGGTGGCGGCAGCCGGATCTTCGCGATCGCAGCGAGCACGTCGTCCGGGAGCGGCGAGTACGTGAGCGTCGCGCGCTTCGGAGCGAGCGCGCGTTCTCCGATCGTCGCCGCCGAGACTCCCACGATGAACGACGCCGCCAGCGCCATCGCGCTGACGATGCGCGCGCCTCCGCGCATCTCGGCGAAGATCTGCGACGGAGTGGGCGGGGGCGAGTCCATCGCCGTCGGCGCGACCGAGCGTCCGCCGTCCGTGTCGATGGACGTCTCGTCCGCGAGGCTGGAGAGCTCCTCCACCGAGATCGCGCTCGCGGGCTCGTCGCTGTCGAGATCGTGCTCGGCGACGGAGTAGAACGCGTCCGACGCGGGCGGGGATGGGACGGGCTCGGGCGGCGCGTCCGAGTCGCGGATCGATCGATCGCGGCTCGTGTAGTCGCGCAACGCGAGCGCACGCGCGTACTCGCGCGGAGGGGCCTGCGGGCCGGCGACCGAGCGCATCGCGAACGCCTCTGGAAGAGCCGGGGGCCCGGCCGGCAGCGGCGGCGGCACGATGCTGTGCGAGCTCCCGCGCAGCATCACGCGCGACGCCACGCGCAGCGCATCCCAGAACGATGCCATCGTCGCGTAGCGATCGTCCGGCCGCACCGCGAGCGCGCGCTCGAACACCGCCTCGACGTACGGTCCGAGCGCGACTCCGCTCGCGCGAGGTGTGGGGCGGTACACCGGATCCCTCGCGGCCCGCTCCAGCTGCTCCTCGTCGCCTTCGCCGAGCGGCGCTTTGCCCGTCACGAGCTCCACCATGATCAACGCCAGCGCGAAGACGTCCGCGGCGGGGGTGATCACGGCGTTCGTCGCCCCGAACTGCTCCGGTGCTCCGTGCGCCGGCGCGAAGAAGTAGAGCGGATCGGCCGACTCGGCGAAGGCGTGATCCCGCGCCTGCAACATCGCCAGCGTCTGCGCGATCCCGAGATCGAGCAGATCGACCTCGGCCCAGTCCTCCGGCGCTCGCCTGTGCACGTCGTCGAACGACGCGCGCGAGGCCCTCGTGCCACGAACGAAGACGTTCCGCGGCGCGACGCTGCCGTGCACCATCCCGCGAATGTGCGCGTACTGGAGCGCGTCGGCGACGGGGCTGAGAAGCTCGATCGCGCGCCCGAGCGTGCGCGTCGGGTCGCCCGATCGCCGCTCGTTCAGCAGCACCGCTTCGAGCGTCTGTCCGTTGAGCCACGGCTGGACGATCGCCGGCATCCATCGCCCTTCGCTCGTCACGAGCGCGCCCACTTCGATCACGTCGGCCAGCGACCGGTAGTGCTCCGCGATCTCGATCATCGGCTGCACGAGCGCGCGCAAGCGCTCGACGGTCACCGTGCGCTGGCTCGGCGTGAGGTTGCTCCGCACCGACAAGAAGCGGAGCGCGACGGCGTGCTGCGTCTCCGCTTCGATCGCGCGGTAGACGATCGAGTGACGCCCCACGCCTGCGAACGAGACGATCGTGTAGCGCTCACGAAGAGTGGTGCCGACGAGCGAGTACGGGTCGATGGGGGATGCCAGGGGAACCTCCGAGCGCCGATGCGCCGCAGAGACCCAAAGCACGGGTCGTACCGTGTGGTCGGTTCGTCGGCCTCTGCGCGAATCGAACGCTCACGGTGGAAATCTGCGCCAGCCCGAGAGGAAATCGCCAGTCGCGAAGGCGCTTCGCGCGACGTGCGCGATCACCGCATCACAGCGTAACTACGGCCCCGCCCCAGGTGTACCCGCTGCCGAAGGCCGCCATGAGGACGTTCGACCCGAGCTGGCACCTCGGCGCGGTCCCGTCCTGCGGGAACCAGGCCTCACTGAGTCCCAGAGGTATCGTTGCGGCGGTGGTGTTCCCGTACTTTTCGATGTTGTGGACCGTCTTCGACTCGGGGATCCCGAGCTTCTGTCCGACGAACTGATTGATGCGGAGGTTCGCCTGGTGCGGCACGAAGAGGTCGACCGCTTCGATCGGCGTCTCGGCCAGCGCGAGCACTTCGCGCGCGACCTCGGGCATCTTCTCGGTGGCCCAGCGGAACACCTGCTTGCCGTTCATCGCCGGGTAGTGCTTCCCCTCGTCGAGCATCTTCGGCGTGAGTCGCGGCTGGTACGCGCTCGCGGGCGCCTCGAGCCACAGGTCGCGCGCGCCTGCGCCGTCGGCGTGGAGCTTGAGCGACTTGATCCCCTGGTCCTTGTTGCGCGCCTTGCCGATGACCGCCGCGCCCGCGCCGTCGCCGAAGAGCACCGCGACGTCGCGCCCGCGATCGTTGAACTCGACGCCGGTCGAGTGCACCTCGGCGCCGACGAGCAGGATGTTCTCGTAGACGCCGGCGCGCACCCAGGCGTCGGCGATCGAGAGCCCGTAGAGGAAGCCCGAGCACTGGTTGCGCACGTCGAGCGCCGGAACGCCGGGGAGGCCGAGCTTGTGGCCCAGGAAGCACCCCGAGCCGGGGAAGTTGTGATCGGGCGAGAGCGTCGCGAAGATGATCATGTCGACCTGCTTCAGATCGATCTCCGCGCGCTCGAGCGCCGCCTTGCAGGCGGGCACCGCGAGGTCGCTGGCGCCGATGTTGTCGTGCTCGATGAAGCGACGCTCCTTGATCCCGGTGCGCTGGACGATCCACTCGTCGGACGTGGTCATCATCTTCGCGAGGTCGTCGTTGGTGACGACCTTGGTGGGGACGTAGTGGCCGATGCCGAGGATGGCCGCGCGCGTGGTCATGACGGGTGCTCCTGAGAGTTCGAAGTTTCCGCGCGCAGGTATGATCGACGAAGGCGGTGGCCGGCAAGCGTGAAACGGCTAACGCGCCGCGGCGGTCGGTTGCAGCGCGCTCCCTGATTGCGACTATGCTCGCCGGCTGACCCCCTTGGCGCTCTCGATCGGCGATGTCATCCGCGGCAAGTACAGGCTGCTGCGCCTCCTCGGCGACGGCGGAATGGGCTCCGTGTACGAGGCCAGCCACGAGCTGCTGGGGACGCGCGTCGCCATCAAGGTGCTCCACTCCGACCTCGCGCGAAGGACCGGCCTGGTCGATCGCTTCCTTCAAGAGGCGCGCGTCGCCGCGCAGATCAAGAGCCCGCACGTCGTGCACGTGACCGACGTCGACCGGACCGAGACCGGCGTGGCGTACATCGTGATGGAGCTGCTCGAAGGGGAGTCGCTCGCAGCCACGCTCGATCGCCAGGGGAGGATCGCGATCGCGACGGCGTGCGATTACACGTCGCAGATCCTGGAGGCGCTCGAAGCGGCGCACGCGCTCGGCGTGGTGCATGTGCTCGGCGTCACCATGCCCACGCAGTACAGCTCTCCGGGCAGTATCGACGACTCCCTCGCCATCGCGAAGAACCTCGGCATCCGCTGTCTGACCATCCCAATCCAGCACAGCTTTGAAGTGTTCAAGGAACAGTTTCGCGAGATCTTCACCGGTCTTCCCGAAGATACCACCGAGGAAAATATGCAGCCGCGATTGCGCGGCATGACGCTGATGGCGCTCTCGAACAAATTTGGTTCGCTGCTGCTCACTACCGGCAACAAGAGCGAACTCGCCGTCGGCTA
>PLXW01000042.1 GCA_003151595.1 Myxococcales bacterium | reverse complement strand
GCGCGCCGCCGGTCCGCCGCCGCGGAGCTCGTCGGGGAGCGTCGTCACGGTCGAGACTTCTTCGCGATCGAGCTGACCGAAGCTCCCGGTCTCGAGCTCCGACTCGAAGCCCGCCTTCTCGATCGCCTTGTCGATGACGACGGCGGCTGCGCCGGGCGCGACGCTGTTCGGCTTCGTCCGCGGATGCGCCGGGATCTTCGTCTCGGTGTCTCTCGCGTCGGGCGCGAGCCCCAGCTGGCGAAGCGTCTCTTCGGGGACGTTCGGCCCGACGTAATAGGCCTGCCCCAAGGCCTTCGCTTCGTACGCCGCCTTGATCGTCTTCTCGAGCGTCGTGGACAGCGCGACGTACGGATAGACTTTCTTCCCGGTCACGAACTCCAGCTCGTCGACCACGCGCTTGTCGTTCGGCGTGGCCATCGCCAGAAAGATGCGGTCCTCCTTCACGAGCGCCGGGAGAATGAGGTGCGCTTCGGCGATCTCGCGCGGGATCAGATCGAGGTGCTCGAGCAGGATCGCGATCTGCGTGAGATCGATGCCGGGGACGCCGTGCTGTTGCGAGAGCGCACGGAGCGCGTCGACTTCCTTCAGGACGCCGCGATCCATGAGACGCGACGCGAGCGGTGTCTGGTGATCGGGTGACGCATGGACCTGCTCATCGAGCGCCACGTCGAGGTCCTTCTGCGAGACGAGCTTCTGCTGAAGCAAGATCCGGCCGAGCGGCTTCTTCTCGTCGGTGGACATGCGAGCGCTGGTCCGAGAGTACGCGGAGGGGCTCCCACGTACAAACCTATGCGCTGACGTCTTCTTTCGTCGTCGCCGAGTCTCCTTCGGCGAGGCTCGTTTCCCATGTGCGCTTGTACGCGCGCCATGCGCCGTTCCCTTCGGCGATCGCTTCGCGCGCGCCGCGGACCAGCTCCCCGTAGAGGTGCAGGTTGTGGAGCGACAGGAGGCGAAGCACCAGGATCTCGCCGGCGAGGTAGAGATGCCGCAGGTACGCGCGCGAGTAGCCGCCGGTGCACGTGGAGCAAGAGCACGTGGGATCGATCGGGAGCGGGTCGAGCCGGTAGCGCGCCTGCTTCACGACGACCTTGCCGGTTCGCGTGAGGGCCTGGCCGTTGCGCGCGTTGCGGGTGGGGAGCACGCAGTCGAACATGTCGACGCCGCAGTCGATGGCGTGGAGTAGATCGCGCGGCGTGCCGACGCCCATCAGGTAGCGCGGGCGGGCGGGGTCGAGCGCCGGCGCGCACTCGATGAGCGCTTCGTACATCCGCTCGATCGACTCGCCGACGGAGAAGCCACCGAGCGCGAGCCCGTCGAACCCGCCGTCGCGTTCGTTGCCGCCGAGGGCCGCGAGCTCGTCGGCGTGCGCCCTCCGCAGGTCGGCGAAGCAGGCGCCTTGAACGATCCCGAACAGCGCTTGATCGGTCGGACGCGGGGAGGCGAGCGCGCGCCTCGCCCATCGCGTCGTCTGCGCGACGGCCGACTCGACGACCTCGCGCGTCGATTCACCCGGCGGACAGATGTCGAGCTGCATCTGGATGTCGGCGCCGATGAGCCCCTGCACGCGCACCGCTTCTTCGGGCGACAGGTGATGCTTCGATCCGTCGAGGTGCGATCGAAACGTGAAGCCCTCTTCGCTCGGTGCGACGAGCGACTTCTTGTCCTTCGCTCCCTGGCCCAGCGAGTACGCCTGGAACCCGCCCGAGTCGGTGAGCATCGTGTGTGGCCACCGCGTGAAGCCGTGAAGAGCGCCCGTCTCGTCTTCGGTCACGCCGGACGCCGCGCGGATCACGTCGGTCCCCGGTCGCAACCACAGGTGGTACGTGTTGCCGAGGACGATGCGCGCGCCGGTGCTCGCGACTTCTGAAGGCGAGAGCGTCTTCACGCTCCCCTGGGTGCCGACGGGCATGAACGTCGGCGTCGCGACGTCGCCGTGCTTGGTCGTCAGCGTGCCGGTGCGCGCTTGACCGTCGGTCGCATGAACGCGGAAGCCGAAGCCGCGTGCGCGGGTCATCGTGAGCGATCGAGGAACATCGCGTCCCCGTACGAGTAGAAGCGGTAGCTCTCGTCGACCGCGGCGCGGCACGCGGCCAGCACGCGCTCGGTCCCGCCGAACGCGCACACCATCGCCAGCAGCGTCGACTTCGGCAGGTGGAAGTTCGTGAGGAGCTTGTCGACGACGCGGAACTCGTAGCCCGGCTGAATGAGCAGCTTCGTGTCGCCCGACATCGGACGCACGAACCCGAGGCGCTCGGGATCGGCGGCCGACTCCAGCGCACGCACCACCGTCGTTCCGACGGCCACGACGGGCGCGCCGCGCTCTCGCGCGCGTGCGATCGCGGTCGACGTGGCGCGTGTCACTTCGAAGCGCTCCGAGTGCATCGGGTGCGTGTCGAGATCGTCGACCGTGACCGGCAGGAACGTCCCCAGCCCCACGTGCAGCGTCACCATCGCCACGTCGCACTCTTGCACCGCGAGCCTGCCGAGCAGCGCGCGCGTCACGTGAAGCCCCGCCGTCGGCGCCGCCACCGCGCCGTCGACGCGGGCGAAGACCGTCTGGTAGCGCTCGGCGTCCTCGGCGCGGTCGTCGCGCTTGATGTACGGCGGGAGCGGGATGTGCCCCAGCTCGCGGATCGCCTCTTCGACCGTGGCGCTCGATCCGCGCACGGTGAGCCCGACCTCGAGCAGCCCGTCGTCTTCCGCGCGCCCGAGGAGGCGCACGACCAGCTGCGTCTTCATGGCCGGGATGGCGGGCATCGGCGAACCCGACGGGCTCTCGCCGCCGCCGACGATCACGTCCGTCCCGAACTTCAGCGCCTTCGACGCCTTCCCGAGCGCGCGCCACACCTCGACCTCGCGCGACTCGTGCTCGCTCACGACGATCGTCCGCTCGCCGATCTTCCGCACGAGGAAGATCTCGACCTTGCCGCCGGTCTCCGGCTTCTTCCCGAGCAGCCGCGCGCGAAGGACGCGCGTGTCGTTCAGGACGACGAGCGCGCCGCGCGGAAGCAGGGACGCGAGATCGCCCACCGTCTTCTCGGAGCGCGCGGCGCCGTCGAGCACCATGAGGCGCGCAGCTTCGCGATCGTCCGCAGGTTGCTGCGCGATGCGCTCGCTGGGGAGATCATACGAAAACGTGTCGACGCGCATCGGGAGAGAAGGCGGGTTGGTATCAGCCTTCCACCGCCGCCGCTAGTCACGACGCTGGGCGGAGAGGGCGCGAGCACCTCTGACGCGGACGCCTCCCGGCGCCACCATCCATGGACGCGGACGCCTCCCGGCGCCACCATCCATGGACGCGGACGCCTCCCGGCGCCGCTTCGGTCAGCTCGCTTGCCTCACGACCGGTTCAAAAGGGGAGGGCCGAATGCTCGACGCCATCTTGGCGCGCAGGAACTCCGCGAGCTCCGCGAGCTCGTACGGCTTGGGGACGAACCCGACGACGCCGCAGTCGGCGCGCGCGAGCTGCCGTTCGCTCAAGTGGTACGCGCTGGTGAGGACCACCCGGACCTTCGGGTAGTGCGCGCGCACCTGGCGAGCGAGCTCGAGGCCGTTGGTCCCGGGCATCATCAGATCGACGATCGCCAGGTCGACCGGCTCACGCGCCAAGACGTCGAAAGCGATCTCGGCCGACCGTGCCGTCAGGACCTCGAACCCTTCCATCTGCAGCCCGATGGCGAGCACGCGAACCTGGTTCTCCTCGTCGTCCACGACCAGAACTCGGGTCATCGCGCCTTGCCATCCTTCTCCCGGCTCGGCCGGGAAGCCACGCAAAGATCTCGGCCCGGAGCAGGGGGTTGATTGGCGCCCGCTCCGTGCCTGTCCGCGCGTTAAGCAAGTGCAGTGCCTCGCTGCGTGAAGTTTGCAACTCCATGGAACAACGACGATCACCTACGCCGGATCGCGCTGCGCGCGTGTTTTGCGCCTTTCAAAGTTGCTACGCGATTGCGCGGTCGAAACGCGCTCTACCGCTAAGCCCTGCCGTCGAACGTGATTCCGAGGCGGGTCATCTTCCGCCAGAGCGTGGTCGGCGAGATGGCCAGTTGCTCGGCGGCCTTCTCGCGGCTCCCGTCGCATTCGCGGAGCGCGGACTCGATCGCCGCGCGCTCGGCCGAGTCGACCACGTCGCTCAGCGCCTTGCCGCCCGAGTGGGTCGACGCCGGGGTGGACGTCGGCGTGAAGAGATCGTCGGGCGTGATGACGCCGTTCTGAACGAGCGCCGTCGCCTGCTCGATCATGTGCTCCAGCTCGCGCACGTTCCCCGGGAAATCGTGGTGGTTCAGCGCCTCGATGACGCTCTCGTGCAGTCGCGCGCGGACCCCCATCTTCCGGTTGTACTTATCGACGAAGTACGAGCAGAGCTCGGGGATGTCCTCGCGCCGTTCGCGGAGCGGCGGGAGCTGGAAGCGGGCGACGTTGAGCCGGTAGTAGAGGTCCTGCCGGAAGCGCTTCTCGGCGACCGCCTTCATCAGGTCCTGGTTCGTGGCGGCGATGATCCGCACGTCGACCGGGATGGGCTTGTTCTCGCCGACGCGGCGGATCTCCTTCTCCTGGATCGCGCGAAGGAGCTTGGCCTGGAACGACATCGGCGTGTCGGCGATCTCGTCGAAGAAAAACGTCCCGCCGTCGGCCTCCTCGAAGAGCCCCTTGCGCGCGTTCACCGCGCCCGTGAACGNNCGAGTTGGCGTGGATCGCCTTGGCCACGAGCTCCTTGCCCGTGCCGCTCTCGCCGGTGATGAGCACGGTGGCGTCGGTCGGCGCGATGCGCACGATGCGCCCCAGCACCTCGCGAACCGACTGCGATCGCCCGATGATGTTCTCGAACTTGTACCGCTCCTTGAACTCGCTCGCGAGGAACGCGACCTCGCCGGCGAGGCGTCGGTTCTCGACCGCCTTCTGAACTTTGACGAGCAGCTCCTGCTCGGTGAACGGCTTCTGGATGTAGTCAAACGCGCCGAGGCGCATCGCTTCGACGGCGCTCTCGATCGTGCCGTACGCGGTCATGACGATCACTTCCGTCAGCGGCTGCGCTTCCTTGATCGAGCGGAGGACGTCGATGCCGTCTTTCGTCCCCATGCGGAGATCGGTGAGCACCACGTCGAACGCTTCGGTCGCTCCGCGTTCACTTCCGAGCTCTCCGTCGGCGGCTTCGTCGACCTCGTAGTTCGCACCGCGCAGCATCATCGCGAGCGTCGTGCGCATGTTGCGCTGGTCGTCGACGATGAGGATCTTGGGCATGGCGGTGGAAAGTAACGCGTGCGAGGGCCGAAGCCTAGCGGCGCCGGAGTCGAGCGCGCTCGGAGCGGTCACGACGACGGTCTTACACTCAATTGTCGGGCGCGCCGGATTTGATCCACGCCGCGATGCGCGCCATGTCGGCCGAGGTGAACTGGAGGTTCGCCGGGGACAGGGGCATCGTGCCTCCGCCGGAGCACTTGCGGAGGGTCGCGTAGAGCAAGGTGGTCGTCGGATCGTCGGTCGTGTCGCCGACGGTGAGAAGGTTCGCCGACTGAGACGTGATGCCGGCGTAGCACGCGGCGGCCGTGGGCCCGCAGACGTAGCCGCTCGCCTGAGCGCCGGGCTGCGCCCCGTCGCCGTGGCACTGGCCGGTTCCGGCGCAACTCGCCTTGCCCGTGGGGCCGAAGTAGTCGCGATGCAGATCGCTCCAGGTCGTGCCGCTTCCGGCGTCGCCGCTGGGAGCGCAGACGTTCGCGGCCACGGCGAATCGCGCTTCGCCCCCGTCTTCGCCCGGCGGCGCGCTGCACCCGCCGACGATCGCTCCGGCCAGCATCACGACCGGCCAGGAGAAGATGCCGGCGCGCACGGTCTCAGTATGCAACGCCGAGGAACAAACGCACGGTTTGCGCCGCCGATGTGTCGAGGTTGACCGACGAATTGGTCGAGGCCACCACCGGCTGGTAGCTGAGGCCACCGAGCGGGAAGAAGACGCCGTACTGCATCATCGCGAAGAACCCGCCGAGCTTCTCGGGGTTGTCGTTCAGCGAGCCGTCCTTGGCCTGGTAGTAGATCTGGAGATCGAGCTCGACGCCGAGGTCGCGCTTGTGACCCGGGCTCTGCATGAACTCGCTCGTGCGGCTCCAGATGATCGCCGCGCCGCCGCCGAGCTTCTGCCCGTCGGCGTGACGGAGGAAGTCGTAATCGACGCTCGGGCGGAAGTAGTAGGCCCCTTCGATGCGCGACAGGATGTTGCGGAAGAGAATGAGGTCGACGCGGTAGTCGGGGTGGAACGCGAACGTCTGGATCGGCCCGCGTCCGCTGTCCGTTTCGCTGCGAAGCGCACCGTTGCTGGTGGTCACCGTCGGCGCGCTGAGCGACGAGGCCCACGGGTCACCGCTCGCCCAGCCGGCGCCGAACTGCAGGTGCAGCTTGTCTTCGACGGCGCGGTACTCGGTCTGCGTGGCGAAGCCGAACTGGCGAATGTCGCTCGGGTTGCCGAGGCCGACGTAGTGCCCGGTGTTTCCGATCTCGCCCCACGTGCTCGCCGCTTCCGCTTCGACGCGGAGCTTGCGCCACAGGATCTGCAACCAGAGGTCGGGCGTCACCGTCCACGCGCGACGCGCTTCGAGGCCGTTGTTGGCCCCCGAGGTGGTGTCGAGCGTCTGCGGCGTGGTGCTCACCTGGCTCTCGTTCACGTCGACCCACTGCGAGCGGTACGAGCCGTACAAGCCGCCGTTCACGACGAGATCGCCGTGCGAGAGCTTGAGCCGCTGGAGCTCGGGGTTCGTGCGGTGCGCGACGAAGAGCGAGTACTGCGCCACGTTGCACAGCTGGCAGGTGTCGTACGGCTGACCGCCGTTCACCGAGAACGCCGTGGCGCTGGTGGGCCCCGTCGAGATGAAATCCCACGAGCCGCCGAAGTAGAGATCCATCGAGCGGATGCCGCTCACGAACATGATGCGATCGACCGTCGACTGGTAGTCGGAGTCGATGCCGTCGCCGGCGTTGTGCACCATCCCGAGGCCCCACTGATCGGGCATGCGCCCGAAGCGGATCTGCCCGACCGGCGTCATGTACTCGGCCCACACGCGGTTCACGTTGATCGAGTTCGTGTACCCGTTCACGCCGGCCGTCGGCGGCCCTTGCGTCGTCGAGTAGAAGCCGAGCGGCGCGTAGCCGTTGTAGCCGGCCGACGTGTACCCGCCGGTCTTCGACGGCGTGATGCCGTACGACTCGGGGGTCGACCCGAGCACGACGTTGTTGAGCGCGTCGATCTGCGAAACGATCCGCAGGTTGTCCGAGATGTGGATCTCGGGGTTCATGCGGAAGCGCATGTTCGCGCTGGCCTGCGACTTGTCGTTGCAGAGGCCGGGGTTGCCCTGCGGATCGAGCCCGCCGCAGAGGAGCACGTTGTTCTGCTGGCCGTTGAACGTGCTGTAGCTGTTGTCGATCGGCTGCGGCCACAGGTTCGGGTTGTTCGGCGACGTCGCCGAGTCGTGGCGGCCGAGCGAGAAGTTGTGGAACAGCTCACCGCGCGTGCGGAAATAGCCGTGCAGCTCGAGGATCGGGCGGGTGTGTCCCCACCAGTCGTCGCTGTAAACGTCGGCCGGCCGCGCGCCGATGTCTCCGCTCGCTTCGCCCGGCGGGCGCTGATCGCCCTGGTTCACGAGCGACTGCTGATCGTGGAACGGGCTGATCGTCGCGCTCACTTGCGGCGACGACGACGAAGACGGCGACGCCGGCGCGGGGACCGCGGACGGGCCGCTCGGCATCAGCGAGTCTCCTCGCTTCGCTTGCGACGGCGGGGTCGGCTGCGCCTGAATGGGCGTCGTCGGTTGCTGCGGATCGCTCTGCGGCACCGGCGCGGCGGCCTGCGAGGGTGCGATGGTCGGCTGCTGCGCACGCGCAACGCTCCCCCACGCGGCAGTCGCGGTCAGCGCGACGAGGAGCGGAAATCGCGAAAAACGCAGAGAGTTCGAGCCCACAAGCATCGTGCGCCGGGTTCTAACACGGGAAGACGCGCTTCTGTCACGCGCGATCCTTCAAGAAACCGACGCGCGCTTTCTCTCTCGTTCTTTGGCGCGCCCGCCGTCGCGTCGATCGTCAGCCGCCAAGCTCGGTGAGGAACGCTTCGATCTCGCTTCGGAGCTCGACCAATGTCTCGCGTACGCGCGGCGGCGCGGCCTCGATCTTCACCTCGGCGACGGCGACTTCGAGCGCCTCGACCTCGACGACCGCTTCGGGCTCGACGCCGTTCTTCTGCAGCTTCTTCTTCGCGCCGGCGATCGTGAACCCTTCGGCGTAGAGGAGCTCGCGCACGCGCATCAGGTTCTCGACGTCGCGCCGCGAATAGACGCGCTGCCCTTTCGCGCTCTTCGTCGGACGGATGCTGCGGAACTCGCGCTCCCAGTACCGGAGCACGTGCGGCTCGACGCCGACCAGGCCCGCGACCTCGCCGATTCGGAAGTACAGCTTCGGAGGGAGCGCCGACATGCTCTCGTTACTCCTTCACTTCGAAGCCGCTCGCGCCCGATGCCGCTGCCGAAGTCGTCGACGCGCCCGGAGCCGACACGCTGGTGTGACCGTTCGACGAGCCGCCGCTCGCGCTTCCGCTCGCGCCGCCCGACGACGTCGTCGACGTGCGGCGCGGGTTGAGCGCCTGCTTCAAGATCTGGCTGGCCTTGAACGTGAGCACGCGGCGCTCGCTGATCTTGATCGGCTCGCCCGTCTGCGGGTTGCGGCCGGGGCGCTGGCGCTTGTCGCGGAGGACGAAGTTGCCGAAGCCACTGATCTTGATCTTCTCGCCGCGGCCGAGCGTCTCTTTCATCATCTCGAAGACGAGGTCGACCATGTCGGCCGACTCCTTCTTCGAGAAGCCACCGACGCGCGAATACAGGGCTTGAACGATCTCGGCTTTCGTCATGCTGGTCTCTTTCCCCCCGGGGACCATTCGCAGCCGTTGCCGCGATTGCCGATGATAAGCGCCGGTTTGCCCCGCGCGCCAGACTGATCTGACGGTTTCCTTGAGGGAAACCGCGGACGTCAGGCCGCTTCGGAGAAGTCGCCTCGGGACGGGGCGGGGGGGGGAACGCTTTGCACGTCGCTGCTGGCCGGGGCGAGCGTCGTGGCGGCGCGGCGGGCCATTTCTTCCGTGGCGACGAGCGTGGCGACGTAGCCGTAGCCGAACGTGAACATCATGGCGAACGGCGTCGCGAACCAGTGCCCGGTCTCGAGCGACGCGACGACGCTCCCCAGCGACACGAGGCACAGCGCGATCTCGACGAGCGGCAGATCCGCGCGCGCGCGGTAGCGACCCTGGGAGACGCCCTTCTTCGGCGTGCGTACGAACTCACCGGCCATCGACTGCAGCCCTTCGAAGACCGCCTTCGACAGGTGCGGCGCCAGCCCCGCGCCGAGCGCGAGCAACGCCGGAAGCTGCTTCATCGCGCTCCAGCGCGAGCGCCCCTGCGCCGCCTCGGCCATGGCGTAGAACGCCGCGAGCGACCCGGTGGTGCCGATGCACAGCGGGAGATCGATGAGCACCATCGCGCGCGCGTTCGTGGCCGGCATCAGGATGAGCGCCGGCAGGAGCAGCACGCTCAGGAAGACCATCAGCGGGTACGCGAAGTGCGGCGTCAGGTGGAAGAGCGCTTCGATGCGCTGCATCGGCGTGAGCGACGGCGCGCGAAGGACGCGGCCGAGGAGCTTCCGCGCCGTCTGCACGGTCCCCTTCGCCCAGCGGTACTGCTGCGCGCGGAAGGCGCTGACGTCTTCCGGGAGCTCGGCGGGCGAGACCACGTTCGCGCGGTAGATGAAGCGCCACCCGGCGAGCTGCGCGCGGTACGAGAGATCGAGATCCTCGGTGAGCGTGTCGTGCTGCCAGCCGCCGCTCGTGTGGATGGCGTCCTTCCGCCACATGCCGCCCGTGCCGGAGAAGTTGAAGAGCCAGCCGGCCGCCGAGCGCGCGCGGTTCTCGACGAGGTGGTGACCGTCGAGCATGAGCGCCTGCGTGCGCGTGAGGAGCGAGAACTCGCGGTTCAAGTGACCCCAGCGCGCCTGCACCATCCCCACCTTCGGGTCGGCCATGAAGTTCGGCGCGAGGGCGCGAAGGAAGTCGGGCTGCGGGAGGAAGTCGGCGTCGAACACGGCGACGAGATCGCCCTTCGCGACCTTCAGCCCCGCGTCGAGCGCGCCGGCTTTGTACCCCGAGCGATCGACGCGATGCAGGTACGTGATGTCGAGCGGCGTCTCGCTGGTGTCCGCGTCACGCAACCGCGCGATGCAGTCGCGCACCAGCGCGCGCGTCTCGTCGGTCGAGTCGTCGAGCACCTGGATCTCGAGCTTCTCGCGCGGGTAGTCGAGCTTCGACACGTGCTCCAGCAAGCGCGCGGCGACGGTGACCTCGTTGTAGAGCGGGAGCTGCACCGTGATGTACGGGACGAGATCGAGCGCCGTGTCCACGGGGAGCGGCGGGCAGTCGTCCTTCATCGTGCGGAGCTTCCGCGCGTGGCGCATGCACGTGATCACCAGGTGCGATCGGTGAAGGCCGTACATCGCGAGGAACGAGAGGACCGCGAAGTAGCTCGCGCACAGCACGAAGTTCATGAGGCGGAGCTAAGCACCGCGTCATGGCGCCGTTGTCATCGACTTGTAATTCGTTGCAAGCGATTGTGCCGCGAGGTCTTACTGATGCCCGCGCGATCCAGCCCGATTTGGGCGGGATCGACTCAGTGCTTCCGCGCGAAGTCGATGAATCCAGTGACGCCGAGGAACACGAACGTGTGCGTGTCCGTGTTGGTGATGGTGCCGGTCGTGGGGCACGTCGCGCTCCCGGTCTGGTTGCAACTCAGCGTCCCGAACTGCCCGCCCGACACGCTCACCTTCGGGATGACGCGGATCCAATCGCCGAACTTCAGGTGAAGCCCGACGCCGATCGAGAGCTCACCGCCGGCGAGCGTGGTCGACGCCGAGGCGCTGTTGTCGGTCGCCGTCTGCGTGTTCGAGAACGTGCGGAACCCGCCGCCGATCTCGCCGTAGAACGCGACCCCTTCGGGATGCGAGATGTACGCGAAGTTGAGCCCGAAATAGTTCGTGCCGACGGTCGTCGTCACCGCTGCGCTCCCGAGCGCCACGGCCTGCGCGTTCGCGGCGCTGAGGAACCCGTGCTGGTAGACCGCGCCGAGGTACAGCCGGCGTACGAACCGGAAGCCGGCTTCGACGCCCACGCCCGCGCCCGGGCTGGCGATGTTGCTGAACTGATCTCCGCCCGCCGTCGAGCCCCCCGGCAGCACGACGCCGAGGCTCGGTCCCATCATGAACCCGCCGCTCGCGGGGCGATTCTCGTCGGGCGCTTTGTACTCGGGGGGCGCGGAGCCGTACGGGGGCGGGGCGGGCGAGTACTGCGGGGCGGGCTGCGCCGGTTGGACTTGCGGCGGATAGCCGGCGGGCGCGGTGCCGTAGACGATGCCGTTCGACGCTTGAAGCGTGAAGTTGATGTCGCGGTTCTCTTTCTCTTGAAGCGCGATCCGCTGCGACATCTTCAAGTAGCCCGGCGCCGACACCACGATCACGTGCTGCCCGGGATCGGTCGGCCGCTGAACGCCGACCAGCGCGCTGCTCATCGGCTGCCCGTCGACCTGGACGGCGAGGTTTTGAACGTTCTCGGGGTGAACGATCAGACGGATCGACGGGAGTCGCGGCTCGACCTGCGTGAGCTCGGCGGCCCCTTGCTTCTGCGCCTGCACGAAGGCGTTCGGCGCGCCGTCGGGCAGTGGGGTGCGCACGAGCGTGCGGTACGTTTCGGCCGACTCGACGAGCTTTCCGAGCGCGGCGTCGCACTCGGCGATGTGGAGCAGGTGCGTCGGCGCGCTGAACACGGCCTGCGCGCGGTTGAAGCGATCGAGCGCCTCGCCGAACTTCCCGACCTCCTGGAGCCCGACGCCCTGCACATACAGCTCGCGCGCGGCGGCGCGATCGGCGTCGTTGACCTGGGCGTGCGCGAGGCGCGGCGCGGCGACAAACGTGGCAAGCGCGGCGAAGAGCGGGGCAGGAAGTAGAATGCGAAGAGCAAAAGAACGCGAAAGCATCACGCCGAGCCTACACCGATCGTCCCCCGCTCGAATTTCGAACTGATCGACTCACGGCGTGAGTCCCCCGCTCAAATTCCGAGTCGCGCGAGTAACGGCGTGAGTCCCCCACTCAAATTTCGAATCGCGCGAGTAACGGCGTTAGTCGCGCGAGTCAAAATCCGAGTCGCGCGAGTAACGGCGTTAGTCCCCCACTCAAATTTCGAGTCGCGCGAGTAACGGCGTTAGTCGCGCGAGTCAAAATCCGAGTCGCGCGAGTAACGGCGTTAGCGGGGGACTCCTCTAGATAGCGTCGCCAAGAGGCAGAGCGAGAGGACATCGACCGGATCGCCCGACGTCACCCTCGGTCCTCGGGAGGGGCTCCGTGGAGGCCGCTCGGGCTTCGAGGTGGTGTTCGATCTCGCGCTTCGACGCCTCTTGATCGCCCCTCCCTGCGATCCGAGGCCTCCGCCGGGCTCTCGTGGGAAGGGAGTGACGCGCGAGTGATCCGCGGCTCGCTCTCCTCGAGTCCAGGAGGTTTTACATAGCCCGGCGGAGGCCTCGGATCGCAGGGAGGGGCGATCAAAGACCGTCCACGGCCTCGATCGAACGCAACGGCCGCACTCGCCGCCACCGTCAAAGAGCCCCTCCCGAGGACCGAGGGCGAC
>PLXW01000129.1 GCA_003151595.1 Myxococcales bacterium | reverse complement strand
GCGACTGCGACCCTGACCGCGACCGCGACCGCGACCGCGACCGCGACCGCGACCGCGACCGCGACCGCGACCGCGACCGCGACCGCGACCCCGACCGCGACCCCGACCCCGACCGCCCCTCCGCGCCGTCCCGCCGCACGCCCCTTCCGCCCCGCTCCCCAACCCGCGCCGCCGAGGCTCACGCGTGACCGCCGCTAGCCGCCTCCGGCCGCTGACCGCGCTCCTCTTCCTCCTCGCCGCGCTCCGCCCGACGCCCGCGCGCGCCGACACCGAAGGGGCGAGCGGCAGCGTCGCCGAGGCTCTCTTCCGCGACGGCGTGACGCTCTTCGACGCCGGCAAGGTCCACGAAGCGTGCACGAAGTTCGGCGAGAGCTACCGGCTCGATCCGGCGAACGGCACGCTGCAAGACCTCGCGCTCTGCCACACGCGCGAAGGGAGGCGCGCGAGCGCGTGGGCCGAATTCGCGCTCCTCGCCGGTCGCGCCGCGCAAGCCGGGCAGCGAGCGCGCGAGCAGATGGCGCGCGCGCAGGTCGTCGAGCTCGAGAAGAAGCTCGCGCGCGTGGCGCTTTCGTTCGGTGCGTCGAGCGACGTCGAGGAGATCGCGGTCGACGGCGAGACGATCGGACGCGCGGCGTGGTCGACGCCGCTGCCGCTCGATCCCGGCGAGCACGTGCTCACGTTTCGCGCGCCGGCCGCGCAAAAGCGCGCGACGACGCGCGTGGTCACCGTGCCGGATTCTGCCGCGATGCTGCGCGTCGAAGTGCCGGTCCTCGAAGCGGAGGCGCGAACGGCGCCAGCTTCGACGGAGCGTGCCATCCCGGCGAGCGCGCCGCCATCGCCGGAAACGCCGGCGCCCGATTCGCACACGCAGCGCACGATCGCGTTCGTCGCCGGCGGCGCGGGCCTCGTGCTCCTCGGAGTCGGCACATACTTCGGCGTTCGCACGTTCTCGCAGAAGAGCGACGGCGACGCGCACTGCGCCGGTTCGCTGTGCGACGCCCAGGGACTCGCGCTCGAGCACGACGCGCACACGTCGGCCACGTGGTCGACCGTGACCTTCGGCGCGGGGCTCGCGCTCGTCGGCGCCGGCGCCCTGCTCTGGCTCACCGATCACAGCGACGCCGCCAGCTCGCGCAGCGCGCGCGTTCGATTCGTCCCCTCGGTGTCGGCGCGCGGCGCGGGCGGTGCGTTCGCCGTCCGCTTCTGACGAAGCGCGCTACGCCTTCCGCAGGCCCTTCGCGCTGAGCGACGCCGACAGCACGCCACGCTCTTCGAACTCGAGCATCATCTTCTCGACGCGCTTCAAATCGAACTCGCGTCCGAGCGCGCGCGCCGCGCGGCGAAGGATCTTCCGCTCCGGCACGCCCACCTCTTTGTCGACGGCCGCGGCCACTTCGAGCGCGTGAAGGAAGACGTCGCGTGACGCCTCCGGAACGCCCTTGGCGAGGCGCTCGGTCCAATCGAGTTCGTCCTCCACGAAGCGATGGGTGACAGCGTGGCGCGCGTCGGGCGTCATCTTGTGAATGAGCTTCGCCAGGCACGCCGCCTCTTCGGGGATCAACTTCCCGTCCGCGGTGAAGATGAACCACATGCCTTCGACGAGGAGGTCGAGCGGCTCGCCGTGGAGCAGATCGACGGCGTGGTCGAACGTGTCTTTGAACGCGCGCTGGTACCGGAAATACCGGCGAACGGTGTGCCCCATGCGGCGCGTGAGGACGACGTTCGTGACCGCCGACGACACGATGCCGATGAACGGCACCACGTTCCTCATGATGCTCTCGCCGAGCACCATGTGACCGATCTTCTCCCCCACGTCTTCGCTCTCGACGTGCGTGACCTCGCGCACCAGCTCTTTGCCCGGATCGCCGTTTTCTTCGGCGCCGTCCTCGTGATCCGACGTGCCGAAGGCGAGCGCGTAGAGACGCCACAGGTCCTCTTCGTGCGCGGCGTCGTACTGGATGCCGAAGATGGCCGCGAGGTCGCACGTGAGGTCGAGATGAAGCACCGAGCGATAGAGCATCTCGCCGCCGATGGCCGCTGCGGCCACGGGGACGGCGGCGAACGCGAGGAGCCCTTCGGTCTGCGCGGTCACGAGCGTCGCGCCGGTCGAAACGGATCCCGCGAGCGCGCCCGAGACCGCGCTCTTCACGCACGCGATCGTGATCGCGCGATGCGCGCGCGCCGTCGCCCGCGCGTCGTCTTGTTCCAGGTCGCACTTCTCGCTGGCGACGCGCTTCGCGAGATAGCGGCGCGCGAGGCGCGTGAACCAGCCGCGCGGCTTGGCCTCGCTGCTGACGATGCCGATCTCCTCGCCGAGCGATTCGATCCGCACCTCCTGCTCCACCACCCCGTCACTGCTCAGCTCGGCCATGGATCCCACGATTCTGCGAGAACAAACCGGCGGCGGCTACGTCAAACGCCCTGCGACGCCATTGTGAACTTTGTTCCGCGGGGATGGCGTTCGCGCGGATTCGAGTGATATTGGAGAAGATTCGCGCAGGGATTCCCCGGCCGTTTCGAAGAGGGATTCAATGAAGCTCGTTGGCTTGTTCGTAGCGGGGTTCGCGGCCGGTTGGGTCGTTCGGAGCGCGGTCGATTCGTCGCACGATCTCGCCGTCGGGATGATCGCAGGCGTGTACGGCGCCTATGACCGCACCAAGCGCCTCATCGCCATCGAGCGCGAGCACATGGAAGACCTCATCGCCGAGGGGAAGGCGCGTTACGAGTCCAAGCGCGCTCGGTCGACGCGCAGCGACGCGTCCGGCCCGCGCGTGGCCGAGGTTCCGCGCCCGCGTGCGGAGCGCGCGGCGTGAGCGAATCGGTCGTTCCTCCGGCGAACGACGCGGAGCCCACCGAAGCGCTCGAGCTGGTCCATCACCACCCGGGACGCTTGCGCGTGCGGGCCGAATCGCTGCGCGACGACGTCCTGCGGATCGATCGCGTGAAGAGCGCGCTCGACGGCATGCCGGGGATCACGCGCGTCGTCCACAAGGCCGACACCGGGAGCTTCCTCGTCGAGTACGAGCCGGGCCTCGCCGAGCCTGACGCCGTCGTCGCGCGCATCGCCGAGGTCGCCGGGCTCCTCAGCCCGTTCGATCCGCGCGCGCGGAAGGCGCCCGACCGAACGTCGACGGCGATCATCGACGGCGCGCGCGGCCTCAACGCCGTGGCCAACGAGCTCACCGGCGGGCGTGCCGACCTGCGTGTCGTCGTGCCGGCGGCGCTGGCGGGGCTCGCGGCGTACTCGTTCTCGCGCGAGAAGATGCGCATGCCGCGGTGGGACAACCTGCTGTGGTGGTCCTACTCGATCTTCACGGCGCTCCACTCGCACGAGATCCAAGCGGCGACCGGCGAGAAACCGACAGGCGACGGAGGCGTCCCCGTCCCGTGAGCGCGCACAGCCTGGAGCCGTTCCCAGTCGCGCTCCCAGATGCCACGAGCGGCGCGCGGGGACCGATCGATCTTCACCGGCTCGGCGCCGGACGCGTTCGGATTCATACCGCCGACGCCGGGCAACCGGCGACCGACGCGGTCCTGGCGTGGCTCGACGCGCAGACGGACGTCGAAGAGGTCGACTACGACCGCAACACCGGTGCCATCGACGTGCGCTACCGGGAGTCGCGCGCCGGCGCGTTCGTGTGCAGCCTGCGCGATCGGCTGTTCACGATCGCGCGCCCGCCGGAGCCGCGCGGGTTTCGCGTCGTGCTGGCGCACGGGATCGCGGGGCGCGCACGCTTCCGGCTCGAAGGGGCCACGATCGACGAGCTCTGTCGACTTGCGGCGTGGCTCGCCGATCGCCCGGGCGTGTTGCGCGCCAGTCCGGCGCCGGCCGCCGCGTCGATCCTCGTCTTCTATGACGCAGCGATCACGAACGACGAGTCGCTTCTGGCGGCGATCGCGAAGAGCGATCCGCAACGCTGGCCCGCCGGCGCGCCGCTCCCCAGCGCGAAGCACGGGTGGGCAGCGACCGCGCTGAACACCGCCGTGCTCGCGGCCACGACGACGGGCCTGGTCCCCTTGCCTGCCGCGGCGGCGATGGTGGCCGTGACCGCGATTCCGCCGGTGCGTCGCGCGTGGAGCGCGATGCGCGAGAGGCGCCTCAGCGTCGACGTGCTGGACGTCGCGGCCATCGGCATCTCTGTCGCCACCGGCCAGCCCGCGACCGCCGCGTTCATCACCTGGCTCCTCGGCGTCGGCGATCTCGTCCTCGCCAAGACGCACGACAGCGCGCGCGACGCGATCTCGAAGCTCATGAAGCTCGAGGCCAGCGAGGCGTGGCGCATCGGCAAGAACGGCGACGTGGAGCAAGTGCCGGTGAAGCGACTCGCCGTGGGCGATCGCGTCGTCATCGAAGCGGGCGGGCGCGTGCCGGCCGACGGGATCATCGTGCGCGGCGTGGCGTCGATCGACGAGAAGGCGCTCACCGGCGAGTCGATTCCGCAAGAGAAGCGCGAGGGGGAGCGCGTGCTGGCGGCGACGGTGGTCGTCGAAGGACAGATCGTGGTCGAGGTCGATCGCGTTGGCGGCGACACGACGGCGGCGAAGATCGTGCAAATCCTGGAGGGGGCCGGCGCAAAGCCGATGACGCTCCAGCGCGAGGCGGAGCGCGTGGCCGATCGCCTGGTGCTCCCGACGTTCGGCGTGGCCGGCGCGGCGGCGATGCTGGCGTCGCAGATCGATCGCATGACCAGCGTGCTCATCACCGACTTCGGCACCGGCATTCGCATCGCCGTGCCGACGAGCGCGCTCACGGCGATGACGATCGCGGCGCGCGAGGGGGTGCTCGTCAAAGGCGGGCAGTACCTGGAGCGTCTGGCGAAGGCCGACGTGATCGTGTTCGACAAGACCGGGACGCTCACGCGCGGCGAGCCCGAGGTGCGCGAGGTCGCGCCGTTCGGGAAGCTCGCGCCGCGCGAGGCGATCGCGCTCGCAGCCGCGGCCGAAGAGCGTCAGAAGCACCCCGTGGCCGACGCCATTCGCGCGTACGCCGCGCGCGAGCGCATCGAGGTTCGCGGCGCGGAGCTCGGCAGCGAAGAGTACGAGATCGGCATCGGCCTCCGCGCGATGGTCGGCACGCGCGACGTGCTCGTCGGCGGCCGGCGCCTCATGACGGCGCGCGGCGTGTGGTTCGCGCACGCGCGCGAAGTGGTCGAGCGCCACCGGCGCGAAGGGGTCTCGTCGATCTACATCGCGATCGACGGAACGCTCGAAGCGGTCGTGGCCTACAGCGACGCGCCGCGCGACGAGAGCGTCGCCGTGGTCCGCGCGCTCAAGGCCAACGGGCGGCGCGAGGTGATTCTCTTGTCGGGCGATCAGAGCGGCCCGGTCGAAGCGGTCGGGCGGGCGGTGGGGGTCGATCGCGCGATCGGCGACCTGCTCCCCGAAGACAAAGCGCGCCACGTGAAGGAGCTCCAAAGCGCCGGAAAAATCGTGGCGATGGTCGGCGACGGCATCAACGACGAGCCGGCCCTGGCGCAGGCCGACCTGGGCATCGCCCTGGGCAGCGGTTCGGACATCGCCAAAGAGACCGGCGGTATCGTCCTGGTCGGCGCCAGCC
>PLXW01000066.1 GCA_003151595.1 Myxococcales bacterium | reverse complement strand
GCTTTCGATCTCGCCTCGAGCGGCGTCGGGCCCGACGGCTTCGACCTCGCTTCGATCGGAGGGGGCGGCGGCTCCTTCGCCGGAGCCGAATCACCTCCACGACCGGCGCGCGGATTGATCTGGCGATACGTCGTGGTCTCCGCTTCTTCGTCCGCAGCCGCGGGAGGGATCACCGGGCGTGAGAGCGACTGGCGGGCGCGGGGCGACGGGAAATTCGGTGCGCGCGGAGCCCCGGGAACGCTCGCCGAGACCTGCGCCGCGGGAGGAGGTTGCGCCGCAGTGCGCACCTTGGCGCTCGTGATCACCTCTTCTTCGTCGAAGCTGCTCGACGACGGCCGTCGCTTGGCCGGCTTCTGCGCGGCGAGATCGCTCTCGTTCCACGGGTCGAGCATTCCCGCGTGCGCTTGCGCGGCAGTCGGAGCTTCGGCGGGCGGCGGCGGTGACTTCACGTGCCGTACGGGGGTCGGCTCTTCTTCGGGGAACGGATCGGAGATCTCCCCCTCCTCGATGATCTCCACGTCGGGTGCGTGAACCGACACGGTCATCACTTCGCCCTCGGACGTGGCCCCTTTCGGCGGCTCCGAGCGCGCGGCAAACCCCGCTTCGAAATCCTTGGCCGACACGACCTCGACGTCGCGCGACGACAGCACGAACGCGTCCGACTGTTCGCGCGAGAGCGGTGCCCTGTCGAGGAACGCGTCGAGCGCCTTCAGCGACGAGACACTCTGCGCTTGGGCCTTCGCGTCACCGGCGACCGTGTGCGAGCCGATCCAATCGCCGAGATCGGCGGCGAACCGCGCCAGCGTGGCCGCACGCTTCGCGTCTTCACCTTCGCCGGCCGCTTGAGCCGCACGCCGAACCCACACCACCGCGTCGACGCGCTCTCCGCGCTTCCACAACGATTCGGCAGTCTGTAGCGCCCAAACGACGTCTTCGGAATCCGTCGGGAGCGCGGGCGGAGTGCCGTCCATCGGCTCCTTCCATTGGTATCACGAGCGAGAGCCTAGCGGCGCCGGAAGGCGTCCGCGTTTACATGACCCGTACGAGGGAGCTTGTCGGTCGCTCCGACAAGCTCCTAGTGTCCTGAGTCCGAGAAACGCTGGGTTGCCGCCTGTTCCAGAGTTCTGGCGCAGAAGCGGCTGACGCTCGCGATGATCTCGTCGGCCGTCTTCGTCCACCGGAACGGCTTCGGTTCGTCGTTCGTCGCCGAAACGTAGGACTCGATCGCCTCGCACAGTTCTCGCGTGTTCAAGTGCGTCCCGCGCCGGAGCGTGTCTTCGGTGAGGTTCGCAAACCAGCGTTCGACGAGGTTCAGCCAGGATGAGTACGTCGGCGTGAAGTGCAGATGAAAGCGCGGATGCCGACGCAGCCACGTACGCACGTCGGGTGTGTTGTGGATCGATGAGTTGTCGACCACGAGATGCACGCTCAAGGCTTCGGGTACTTCCTCGTCGACGCGCGCGAGGAATCGTCGAAACTCGAGGCCACGCTTCTTCGGGTAGCACTCGCCGATCACCTTGCCGGTTGCCACGTCGAGCGCCGCGAAGAGGTTCGTGATCCCGTGCCGTGAGTATGTCGCCGTCACTTTCTCCGACTGCCCGAAGATGAGCGGGAGCACCGGCTGCGTACGATTCAGCGCTTGAATTTGCGACTTCTCGTCGGTGCAGAGCACAACGGCGTGGTCGGGTGGGCTCATGTAGAGGCCGACGATGTCCCGGACTTTCTCGACGAAGAAGTCGTCGGTGCTCAGCGTGAAAGTACGTCGTCGATGAGGCTTCAGTTGAAAGCCTCGCCAGATGCGTGAGATCGACGACTGGCTGACGCCGATGCTGCGCGACAGCTTTCGTGTGCTCCAGTGCGTGCACCCCTTCGGCAACGTATCGAGCGTGAGTCGGATCACCTCTTCGACGCGCTCGTCGGAGAGCCGGCGGTGCACATTTGGCTTCGGCAGATCGCCGAGCCCAGCAACGCCACCGGCGACGAAGCGCCGCCGCCAATTGCCGACGGTGTCCGGATCGACCCCGAGCTCCTTGGCGATCTCGGAAAGCAACCGACCTTCGCCGCACCGAAGAACGATCCGCGCCCGAAGCGCGAGAGCTTGCGAGACCGAGCGACCGCGCTCGTAGCGCTCGAGCGTCCCGATGTCCTCCGGCGTCAGGTCTAGGGCAGGAACACGGCTCTTTCGTCGCTTCTTCTTGGGCATGCGTCGATAGACGAGCCGACGCTCCATGGATTCATCGACACCGACGAATCATGGACTCAGGACACTAGCGCGCGAAGAGGTACACGTTGCCGTCATCGCTCGCGGCGACGAGCGCGCCGCTCGACAAGAGCGTGAGCGGCGCATCGACGTCTGCGCCTGTGGTGAACGACCATTGCCACCCAGGGTCCGCTCCGGTCGCGGAGCCGAGCGCGTGGATCTCGTCGTCTTGGGCGCCGAAATAAATTGCGCCGCGCGCGTCTTCGAGCGCGCCGCCGTGCACGCCGAACTCACGCGCGCCGGTCCCGCGAACCGCGAACGAGGCACGCACGCTCCCGTCTGCTCCTACGCGCACCATTCGCGGCGTCGGCCCGTAGACGCCGGCGAGCGCGTCACCGTCGCGCGCGATCGACAGCGCGCCGCGCACGAATCCTCCCACCTGCGTTCGCCAGGCGACGGCTCCGTGCGCATCGATGCGAACGATTTCCCCGGCATCGTCCCCGACGACCACCGCGCCGTCGTCCGCGATGGCGGGCGCGCCGTCGACGTCGGCGCCGAGATCGACGCTCCAGGCGAGCACGCCAAGCGGCGTGAGCGCGTACACGTGATGGTCTTGCGATCCGAAGACGATCGTCCCGTCGTCGCCCACGGCGGGCGCGGTGAACACTTTCTTCTTCGCGTCGAATCGCCACGCGACGTCGCCCGCCGCACGCACCGCGTACACGTGCTCGCCGGCGGCGAAGACCACGAGCCCGTCTCGCGTCAGCGTCGCGCCGGTGTCGACCTCACCGTCGGTCTCGAGCGTCCAGGCGATCGACCCGTCGGGGTGAACGGCAACGAATCGCTTCGTGTCGCTCCCCGCGTAGATGGTTCCATCGGGCGCGACGCACGGCGTTTGGTAGGCGCGCCCGCCGAGCGCGACGCGCCACTTCCGCGCGCCGCTCTCGGCGTCGAGCGCCGAGAGGCCGCCGTCGAGCGATGCGGCGTACAGCGTTCGCTCGTCAGGCGAGGCGACGACCTGGGCTTCGACGGCGCCACCGACGTCGCTCTTCCACGCCAGCTTCGACGACGTGGGCCCGAGCGCGCGCGCGCGATGTGTGTGGCGCGCGTCTCCGTGGATCGCGTGCGGCGCCGTCCCCTCCGCGGCATCGCTCTTCACGGCGTGCGCCATTGGCGAAGCGCGCTCTTCGAGCTTCGCGCTCGCAATGCGCGTCGCTCGCGCGATCTCGGCGCGCGAGCGATCGTTCGCGCGGATCGCCACCAGCGCGCCCACCACCGCGACGAGCGCGACGATCGGCACCGCCTGCGCCCGCGCGATCACGGCGACTTCAGCGGACGGCTTTGCGCGCCTGGATGCGGCGCTCGGACTCGCGCGCTTCGTCGATGCCGATGGCGTGAGCTTGCTCACCCGGTCGGCGTCGCGCGAGCCACCCGACCAGGGTCAAACACGCCTTGCGCGCATCACCCGGCATGGCGGGGTCCGTGAGGACCTTCGAGATGTCACTGATCAGCCTCGCTCGTTCCCACTCGTCAGGCACGTGACCGACCTCCAATGCTAACGGCGCCAAGCTACTTCCCCGCCCCCGCGCCACATCTCGATCTACTCGTCGCGAACGAGCGCGCTCTATGACTCGCGTTCGTCTTCCGCGCTACTCACTTCCCGCGGTGAATGCCTCAACCGCGGAGAGCCTGAAGTGTACACATGTTTGACGCGGCGTCGAATTCGCCTTTCGTCCTCCCACCTTACAGCACAAGCCTCTCAAACCCCCTCTGCGTTGCAAATCGCGACGAAATCCGCGTTGGGCGAGCGGCGATTCTGCGGGTTCGACCCCTAGATCGACCCCAGAAGGACCTCGCGATCCTTGGCGCCGTTCGGCGGTCCAACCAGTCTGTTCCGCTCCATCGTTTCTACGATGCGAGCGGCCCGGTTGTACCCAATCTCCAACTTTCTCTGGAGCCACGACGTCGAGCAGCGGCGCGTCTCGGCGACGAGGCGCACGGCGTGATCATACATGGGGTCCTTCTCGCCATCGTCTTCGGGCTTGGCGTCCTCTTCGTCCTCGCGCGGCTTCAGGATGTTGTCGTCGTAGACGGGCTCGCCTTGCGTGCGGAGGAAGTCGGTCACGCGCTGCACTTCCTCTTCGCTGAGGAACGGGCACTGCACGCGCTTGATGTCGTTCGCCGTGTTGAGCTTCAGCAGCATGTCGCCGGCGCCGAGCAGGTGCTCTGCGCCTTGCTCGTCGAGGATGGTGCGGCTGTCGACGCGCTGGGCGACGCGGTACGCCATGCGTGTCGGGAAGTTCGCCTTGATCATGCCGGTGATGACGTCGACGCTCGGACGCTGCGTCGCCAGGATCACGTGCATGCCCGCCGCGCGCGCCTTCTGCGCGAGGCGAGCGACCGACGTTTCGACGTCACCCTTCTGCTGAATCATGAGGTCGGCGAACTCGTCGACGACGATCACGATCCATGGGAGCTTCTCCGGGAGCGGCGCTTCGCCTTCGTCGCTCCCCTTCTCGCCGGGCACCGCGTCGGTGAATCCGTTGAAGTCTCTGGCGAGGACGACCTTCGCGTTGGGGTTCTTCACGAGCCCCTTGCCGACGCGCTCGACCCAGCCGTTGTACGTGCCGATGTTGCGCGTGCCGGCGTCGGCGAAGAGCTGGTAGCGACGCTCCATCTCGTCGACCGCCCACTTGAGCGCGTTGGCCGCCTGCTTCATGTCGGTGACGACCGGAAGCAACATGTGCGGGATGCGATCGAACGGCGCGAGCTCGACGACCTTGGGGTCGATCATGAGGAGGCGCAGCTCCTCGGGCGTGCGGCGATAGAGGAGTGACGTGAGCATCACGTTGAGCCCGACGCTCTTTCCGGAGCCGGTCGCGCCGGCGACGATCACGTGCGGCATGTCGGCGAGGTCGGCGTAGACGGGCTTGCCGACGATGTCGCGACCGAGGACGACGGGGAGCGGCTTGTCGAGCTCCTGGAAGTGACGGTCGTCGATGAGGTCGCGGAGATAGAGCTTCTTCCGCTTCACGTTCGGAAGCTCGAAGCCGATGCGGTTCTTGCCGGGGATGGGCGCGACGATGCGCACCTTGCACGCGAGAGCGAGCGCGAGATCGTCAGCCAGCGCGGCGATGCGCGACACCTTCGTTCCGGCCTGCGGTGAGACCTCGAACGTCGTGACCGTGGGGCCGGGGAGGATCTCCTCGACCTTGCCGACGATCTTGTAGTCAGCGAGCGTCTTGATGAGGATCTCGGCGGTTCGATAGAGCGCTTCGGTGTCGACCACCGCGGCGTCTTCGTGGTTCTCGATGAGGAACTCGATCGACGGGAGCTTGAACTTCGTCGGCAGCACCTTCTCGAGCGGAAGCTGCACCGGCTTCGGCGGGATCTTCTCGAGCGCCGCGGTCGTGTCGACGATGACGGGCTCCGCGGGATTCTTCGGCCGCGGCGCGCGCTTCGTCGGCTTCGGAGCGACGGGGGCGTTGGTGGCGTCGGTGTCGCTGTCGAGGAGCTTGGCCGGAGCCTCGCTCGAGTCGACTTGCTCGGGCTGCATCTCGGTGACGATGGGGAGCGCACCGAGGGGCGCGAGCTCGACGTCCTTCGCGTCTTTGTCCCTCGCCTCTGCCTTCGCGTCTTTCGTGTCTTTGACGTCGACCGCGTCCTTCGCGATCGGCTCGCGCTTCTTGCGCGTGCGTCGCTTCGGCTCGCTCGGCTCCACGTCGGCGCACGCTTCCGCCAGGTCCACGTCCGCGCTGGGCGACTCGTCGCGCAGCATGAGGAGAATGGGCTCGTCGGTCCTGGGCGACTCGATGTGCGGGAGCTGGGCGATCCGATCCGCCTCGCGCTTCTCGCGTTCGATCTCGCGCGCCGCGCGCCAGGCGTCGCTCACTTGCCGCGCTCCATCCGCGGTGCCGCGCGCCCCTTTCGCGCCGAGCCGCCCGATCGCGTTCACCATCGCGATGAACGAGAACGACGCCCGCGCGATCAACAGCAACCCGAGACACGCGAACCCGACGAGGAAACTTCCGATCGTGGAGAACAACGAGCGCCCGATCTCGCCGAACAGCTCGCCGATGACGCCGCTCGCCGGATGAAGCCCGAACGCGAGCTTCCCCGGCCAGCCGACCTGGACCAGCGACGCGGCGATCACCACCACCAGGAAATCGATCGCGAGGCGCGCCGGCGTGATGAGGCTCTTTCGTCCGCGCACGAACGGCACGCCGAGGAGCGCGAGCTCGATCGGGATGACCCAGCCGGTCGCGCCGATCACCGTCACGATCGCGCGCGCGCACGCCGCACCGACCGGTCCGACCCAATCGGGTCCGACGATCGTCGGCGGCGCGCCATCGAGCGACGGCGTCGCGTTTGGATCGCCCGCGTACGACGCGAGCGCCAGGAAGAGGAACAGCGCCGCAGTCCAAAGAAGGAGCGCGGCGACTTCACGCCCACGCGCCAGCTTCGGTTGCGACGTCGCACCCGAGGATTGAAACGACGACTCTGTGCCCGCGAACGACTCGCCCCCCGCGGTCGCCGTGCGCCGAGGCGCGAAGAGAGGAAACGCCATGCGTACCTTGACCTACACCCACGAATACGATCTCGCTTCGCTCAGGGTCAACTTCCTCCCCGGTCCCCCTCGCACTTCGTGAAGTGCGGAAAAACGCCGCTCGTGGTGATGAAAAGAAACGTATTCGCGATCTCGTACAGCTGCGCGTAGCATCGCCAATCGCGGCAAGCTGTCCGCCCCTTCGCACCAAGCGCGAAGGGGGCGTGCGCCGCAATGTCACGAGTCAAAGGACGAAGAAGGCGAGCACATGCGAAAGGCGCTGCCGAAGACCCAGGCGCAGTCGTCGTTGGAGATGGAGGCCCGTTTGCCCCCGCCTCGGCACTTGAGAGCGTGGGCGAGACGCGCAAGCGTCGTCGCGATCGCGCTGGGAACCGTCGCGGGCTCATCGCTCGTGAGCGGGTGTGCCGTCAGCGAATCCGACGTCGTCCGCTGGGAACGAACCGAACGAGGGCCGTACAAGCTCGTCGCCGTCGTCACCCACGACAAGTACAGCTGGCAGCTCCGCATCGACTCGGCGCTGTCGCTGATCAAGATGCCGGCGCGCAGCGGCCGTCGCATGGGGATCCCGTATCTCTGCGACAAGTACACCGACGAGGACAGCGTCGAGCGCGAAGGCGCGCTCGTTCAACTGTCGGAAGACGCGCGGAAGAAGGTCGTCGACGGCATGTCGCCCGAGATGATCAAGGCGATGGCCGCGAAGCCGCCGGTGAAGAATCCCGACGGGACGATGCCGCCGGATGAGACGATCCCCTACAAGGACGCGGCCTACGCGATGCTCTCGCACGAGCCGTCGCTGGTGAGCGACCCGAAGACGCACGACGATCTCGTCGCCGCGCTCAACTCGTGGGTTCAGACCGATTTCGAGAACCGGATCGAGAACAACTCGCAGCAGTACGGCATCGAGTCGATCATGCGGTTCCTCGGCGCGGGGAGCGTGCGATCGCTGCCGGCGCTCATCAACGAGAACTCGACGAAGGTCGACAAGATCGCGTCGCTGGTGGCCGATCAGGGCGACGCCGACACGAAGCAGAAGACGAGCGACGCGCTGGTGGCGCTCGCCAAGCGCTTCGATTCGCAGGGATGGGTCGACAAAGAGCGACCGATCGTCCAGGCGTCCGACGTGAGCTCGGGCCAGAAGGTCACGCCGGCGCAGCTCGAGGCGCAGATCAAACAGTACCAAGATCAGCAACTCACCGGCGTCTTCGGCTCGATGAAGCGCGTCGGCGGCCGATCGATCATCGACTACTGCATCGCCTACGGCAGCGACGCGAAGAACTCGCCCGAGCGGCGGCAAGCGGCGCTGGCGGCGATCGAAGGGCGCGTCGACAAGAACAACCAGAGCGACATCGATCACCTGTTCGCCATTGCCAAGGACGACAACACGCCCGACGCCGTGCGCGATCTCGCGTTCGCGCGCCTCGGCGAGCTCCCGAAGGAGCTCATCGTCCCGAAGCTGTACACGCTGTTCGAGGCGAAGAAGTGGAAGGTCCGCTGGGTCGCGGCCACGCAGGTGCTGAAGACGCTCAGCACGAAGGAAGTGCCGGATTTCATGCGGCGCCTGCCGGCGAGCGCGGCCACCAAGATGGGGATGACGGAGCCGATCTCGTACGGCGACATCATCTCCAAGATGAACGCACCGGCCGGCGCGCCGAAGCCGAAGGACGTGATCAACACGTACCTCGGGGCGCACGAGCTGGGGCCGAAGCTGAGCGCGATCGGCTCGTTTTACGGCGGAAACAAGGCCGACATCGCGAAGATCTCGGCGCTCCAGACCGACCCGACGCCCGTTCCGAAATGCGAGAAAGAGGACGACTGCGGCTGGTCGTGCGACGTGCCGAAGGCGCCGGGATCGCAGGAGACCGACTCGAAGACCATCGTCACGGTGGGCGACTTCGTGAAGTACTGCGTCGTCCCGTCGATGACGGGGAAGTGAGCGGCCGAGCAGCGGCTGTGCATTTCTGCGGGATACGGGTAGTTTTGATTGGGCGTGGAGCAGCGAGCCAGGTGTCTTCGAACGTCCGAAATGAAGAGTAGATGAGCGCGGACCCGAACAAGAAAAGCGGACGCAGCTTCCAGTGCAGAGACGTGCTCTGGGAGACGTTCGAGCAGATGGCGCGCGAGCTGGAGTGCAGCGTCGATTACCTCATCAACGAGGCGATGAAGCAGTACGCGCGTCAACGGAGCTACGGCGCCGGATCGCGCACGCCGTTTCCGGGATCGCGCGGCGCCGGCGATCAAGGGCCGGGACAGAGCAGCCACGCGCCCGCGTACCCGAGCAACGCGCCGGCCGCGCCGACCAATCCGCTGCCTCCGCCGCCGCAACGCGCGGCCGCGAGCGCCGGGCCGTCGTCGCGATTGCCGCCGCCGCCGCTTCGTCCGGGATCGGGCATCGGTGGATCGAACCTTCCGCCGCCGCGCGGGCCGCAACACGGCGGGCTCGCGCCGCCTGCGCCTCTGCCGCGCGCGCATCAGACGCACGGTGGGCTCGGCGCGCCGATGCAGACGCGCGGATCGAACTTGCCGCCGCCGTCGAACCGGAGCGCTCCGCCGCCGTTGCCTCGGCAAGCGACGCCGCTCCCGCCGCCGCCGCAGCAGATGCAGAACAACGGCTTCGCGCAGGCCGGCGGCGCGACGTTGAGCGTCATCTACCAGGGCGAGCGGATGTCGATCTCGAAGGACCGCTTCGTCATCGGCCGCGGAAAGCAGTCGAGCGATCTCACGCTGAAGGATCCGAACGTGTCGCGGCAGCACGCGATGATCGAGTTCCAGAACGGCGTGTACTTCATGGTCGACATGGGCTCGACCAACGGCGTCGAGTACAACGGCCAGCGGATCGCGCGGAAGCAGATCGCCGAAGGCGACGTGTTCCGCATCTGTGATCACGAGATGCGCTTCACCTACCGCTGAGCGCGCGGGAGATCGAACGCGCGATGCACGTCGCCGTCGTCGGAGTCGGATCGCTGGGGCGTGTCTTTGGCGTGCGCCTGGCGAACGCCGGCGTGGCGGTGGACTTCGTCGTGCGCGACGCCGCGCTCGCTGCGAAGGGGGGCGCGATCCGGATCGAGCAGGTGCACGTCGACCCGATGACGCTCGAGCGGCCGTCGTGGGTGACGTCGATCCCGGCGCACGCCGACGTCGTGCTGGTGTGCGTGCGCGGCGATCAGCTCGACGACGCGCTGATCGACCTGCTGCGCGCCGGGCCGAGCGTGCCGGTAGTGACGGTGACGCCGATGCTGCCGCGTACGTTCGCGCGCGTGCAGGCAGCGCTCGGGACGCGGCTCGCGGCGGCGATGTCGAGCGTCGTCGGGTACACGAATGCGAGCGGCGCGACGCGGTACTGGATCTCGAAAGTGGCCAAGACGCTCATCGACGAGCCGCCCGCGCGCGAGCCGGCGCTGACGGCGTTCGCGGAGGCGCTGGGGCGCTCGGGGATCGAAGCGGCCTTCGAGCCCGGCGTGCACGAGACGAACGCGGCCACGACGATCCTGTTCTTGCCGCTGACCTTCGGGCTCGACGCGGCGGGATCGATCGAGGCCCTGCTGGACGACGCGGCGCTCTCGGCGACGACGTTCCGCGCGTCCGACGAGGCGCGCGCGCTGGCGGAGAGATGCGGGAAGGTCGCGTTCTGGGTGAGCCTCGTCACGCGCTTTCTCGGGCCGCGCACGATCCGCATGGGAGTCGCGATGCTTCGCAACCGATCGCCGGAGGCGGTGGCGTTCATCGAGGAGCATTTCGGTCGCAAAGGGCGCGCGCAGAACATCGCGATGGCGGCCGAGGCGTGCGCGATCGCCGAAGAGAAAGGGACGGCGCACCGCGCGCTCGACGAGCTGCTCGTACGCTTGCGCGAATCGGCAGCGTGATAGGTTTCGGTACGAATGGCTCGCCCCGACGATCGCCCGCTGCGAAAGCTCCCCACGCTCGCCGCGCGCAAAGACACGCTCGAGAAGTGCGTGTTCTGCCCGAAGCTCTGCAGGAGCGCGTGCCCGGTCTCGAACGCCGAGCCGACCGAGACGCTGACGCCGTGGGGGAAGATGTCGACGGCGTACTTCGCGGCGCGCGGCGACGTGCCGCTCACCGAGTCGTTCGCCAGGCCGGCGTGGGCGTGCACGGGATGTCATGCGTGCAAGTCGTCGTGTGATCACGAGAACGACGTGGCCAGTACGCTGCTCGACGCGCGCGCCGCGCTGGTGAGCGCGAACGTCGCGCCGGAAGCGGCGACCAAGACGATCGCGAAGTTCGCCGCGCATCAGGAGGCGACGAGGCGCGCGGTGCGCGAGCTGTGCGCGGACGAAGCCGTGCGATCGGATTCGCGCGACGCGCTGCTGATCGGGTGCGCCTATGCGCGGGGGGCCAAGAGCGAGGCGCGCGACGCGATCAAGGCGGCGACGGCGCTGGTGCGCGGGCCTGTGGCGTTGGTGGAAGAGTGCTGCGGGCTGCCGTTGCTGCTTGCGGGTGATGCGAAGGGGTTCGCGCGGCAAGCCGAGACAGTCGCGCGGCAGACGAAGCGCGCCGAGCGAGTCCTCGTGGCCGACGCGGGGTGCGCTATGGCGCTGCGCGTGCGATATCCGGCGCACGGCGTGAAGCTGGACGCGAAGGTGGAGCTGGTCGTCGAGCGCGCCGCGCGCGAGCTCGGTTCGCTGGAGCCCGTCGCGGAAGCGTCGACCGGTGAGCGCGTGCGATGGCACGACCCCTGTCAGCTCGGCCGCGGGCTCGGTGTGTACGAAGCGCCGCGCGCCGTGCTCACCCGCGCGCTCGGTCGCGCGCCCGAAGAGTTCGATACGAAGCGCGAGATGGCGCAGTGCTCGGGCGGCGGAGGGCTCTTGCCGGTGACGATGCCCGGCGTCGCGCGGACGATCGCCGAGACGCGGCTCGACGAGCACGAACGGAGCGGAGGCGGGCGCGTGGTGACGGCGTGCGCGTCGAGCTTGATCGCGATGCGGCGAGCGCGCGGGCGACACAACGTCGACGACATCATGACGTGGATCGCGCGCGCTGCGCGTCCGTGGAGGCCGCTCGGGTGAACGCGCCGGCCCCTGCGCCGCGGTCGGCGATCGCGACGCGCGTGCTCGCGTCGTTCGGAGTGACGGTGCTCGCCTTCGCCGTGACCGTGGGATGGAGCGTCGTCGCGCAGAGGCGAACGGCGCAAGACAGCGAAGAGCTCGCGCGCGGCTACGTGCCGATGGCGCTGAAGCTTGGGCAGCTGCGAGCGACGCAGGCCACGCTGGCCACGCTGGTCGATGGGATCCCGGACGAGCGCAATCCTCTGTCGACGCGCCTCGTGATCGAGACGCTGGCCAGCGTGCGGCGCGCGAAGTTCACCGAGACGCGCACTGCCGCGGCCGAAGGGCTGGCGTCGGTGGGCGACGACGCGGCGCGCGCGTTGTCGGCGTCACTCGTCGCGGAGATCGACGCGACGTCGCAGTCGATCGCGGACGACTCGGCGGGGTTCGATCGGCTGTTCGCGTCGATCGACGCGCAAGACAAGGACGCGGTGAATCGCACGCTGGTCTCGCTGGGCGCGGTGGAGCACGACGCCGATCGACGGCTGCGCGCGCTGGCCGATCGCGTGGCAAGCTCGATGGACGAGCTGTCGGCGCGGAGTCGCGCGCGCGAGCGGAGCGCGCTGCTCGCGCTGATCGCGCTGGCGGTGCTCACGCTGTCGGTCGGCGTCGCGGTCTCGATTCACACGCGGCGCCTGCTGGCGCCGCTGGCGCGCGTGACCGATCGGGCGCGCGCCGTCGCCCGCGGGGATCTCACGGCGCGCGAGATCGTCGCGTCCGACGACGAGATCGGCCAGCTGGCGACGGCCTTCGAGCGGATGGTCGCCGCCGTCGCGCGCGCGCAGAGCCGCGCGGTCGCCAACGAGCGTCTCGCCGCGATCGGCAAGATGGCGGCGCACGTCACGCACGAGATCCGTAACCCGCTGTCGTCGATAGGTCTCAACATCGAGCTCCTCGAAGAGGAGATGGCGCAGCTCGGGACCGCCGGCGTCCCCAGCGAGGCGCGCGCGCTGCTCTCCGCCATCACGCGCGAGGTCGAGCGGCTGGAGCACCTGTCCGAAGAGTACCTGCGCGTCGCGCGCCTCCCCTCGCCGCGCATGGAAGCGGACGACGTGGCCACCGCCGTGCGCGACATCGTCGCCTTCGCGCGCCCGGAGATGGAGCGCGCGGGGTGCACCGTGACGATCACGACCGACGATCCGGTCCCTCCCGCGCTCTTCGACGAGTCGCAGATTCGCCAGGCGCTCCTCAACTTGCTCCGCAACGCGCGCGAAGCGATGACCGACGGCGGGACGATCGATCTGCGCGTCGGCGCAGAAGGGATGAGCGTGGTCATCGACGTGGCCGATCGCGGCGGCGGCATCCCCGAGGACATTCGCCCGCGCGTGTTCGATCCGTTCTTCTCCACCAAGGGCGAAGGGACCGGCCTCGGCCTCGCCATCACGCGCCAGATCCTCGAAGCGCACGGCGGCGGCATCACCTGCGAGCCACGCGAAGGGGGCGGTACGCACTTCCGTCTTTCGCTCCCGATCGCGCCGTCGCGCCTGGCGAACGCGATGCGCGGTCCTCAATCGGCGAACTGACCGCCGCTCAGGGATCCACGCCCTCGAGATCTTCCATCGGCACCCACTCCATCCGCTCGAGCGGCGTCTGCTCCGGGTAGACCATGAGCGGCGCTGCGGCGCGCGCGAGGTCGCGCACCTGCACCGGCAAGCCGCCGAGCATCGTCGTCGCGCGCACGTCGATCCCCACGAAGGCCAGCGCGCGCTCGAAGAGCGACTTCTCGACGCGCGGCACCTCGACGATCGGCGCGTCGTCCGGCAGCCCGCCGAGCGATCGGGCCATCTCCAGCGCCTCGCGCATCCCGCCGAGGCGATCGACGAGGTGACGGTCGTACGCCTCTTCGCCCGTCCACACGCGCCCCTTGGCCACGGCGTCCACCGCCTCATGAGTCATGTGCCGTGACGCCGCCACGCGATCGAGGAACGTGCTGTAGACCTGATCGATGATCCCCTGGGCGCGCGTGCGCTCTTCGTCGGTCATGCTGCGGAACAGCGAGTCGACGTCGGCGTGGGGCGCGGTCTTGTACGTCTCGACGTTGACGCCGATCTTTCGCAGAAGACCGCTCACGTCCGCCTTGCCGAAGAAGACGCCGATTGATCCGGTCACGGTCAGCGGCTCGGCGAAGATCACCTTGCCGGCGCTGGCGATGTAATAGCCGCCGCTCGCCGCCATCGATCCCATGCTCACGATGAGCGGCTTCTTCTTCGCCAGCTCCGAGAGCGCGCGCCACATCACGTCCGAGGCCGTCGTCGCGCCGCCGGGGCTCTCGATGCGAAGGACGACGCTCTTCACTGTCGGGTCGTCGCGCAGCTCTTTCACCGTGTCGGCGACCGAGTACGAGCCGACGAGCTTCATGTCGATGAGCGGAATGTGCGACGAGCGGCCGTCGACGATGTCGCCATCGACGTAGAGCACCGCCACTTTGTCCTGCGGCCCGATCTTCGCGGGGGCCTCGATCTCGTTCTCGTACTTCTCGTAACGGATGGACGAGCCGTCCATGTCCTGCGTCGCGCGCTCGATCTCGTCGTCGAACGCGAGCTGATCGACCAGGTTCGACGCGCGCGCCTCTTCGGGGAGCGCGATGCCGTGGTCGGAGATGGCGCGCACCTGCTCCATCGTGAGGTGGCGCCCCATCGCGACGTCCTTCGTGAAGATCGCCTCGTTCTCGCGAAGCAGATCCTCGTGATCGGCGCGCGCGACCTCGCTCGCCTCGTTGTTCGTGAACTGCTCGGGCGCGCTCTTGTGCGCCGAGACGCGGACGAAGTCGGTCTTCACGCCGAGCTTGTCGAGGAGCTGCGCGAGGTAAAAGTACTGCGTGGAGAGCCCGGCGTAGCGGAACGTGCCGGCCGGGTTGAGGACGATGCGGTTGGCGTTCGCGCAGACGTAGATCGCGCGCGACGAGCCGTCCTCGAGGCTGCACATCACTTTCTTGCCGCGGGCGCGGAGCACGCGGATGGCGTCGGCCAGCTCTTCGGCGTGCGCGAACGACGACGCGGGATCGGCGCGAAGGACGAGCGTGAGCGACTTGACGTCCTTCTCTTCGGAGATCTTCCACAGCGTGCGGAGCAGCGCGACGTGGCTGCGCGTGCCGGGCGTGTCCTCGAGGCGAAGCCACACGGCGCGCGACAGCTTCGGGAGGCCGGGGTTCACGTAGCCGCTCACGGACGCCGTGACGTACTCGCCGACCGACGACACGCTGCCGAGGCCGTTGCCGGCGAGGATGCCGCCGCCCACCGAGGCGTGGCCCAGGTAGATCTCGAGCCCCGCGGTGCCGACGACCGCGCGGCGCGAGTCGTTCGGGAAGTGCGAGACCTCGATGTCGCCGCGCGCGCGACCGAGCCCGGGCACGTCGATGGAGACGATCCCTTTCGGGAGGACCTCGTCGCTCCCTTCGAGCCACTTCGCCTCGAGCCCGATGTCGAGAGCGCGCGTGCCCGTCGGGCGGAAGTCCATTCCGATGACGTAGGCCGGGTCGAGGATCGGGGTACCGCCCAGCGTGAGCGGCTGTGTCGATGGGCCGTTGAAGTCGCGCGCGACAGCGGCGAAGCCGAAGTGCGAGTTCGGGCGGTAGCTCACCGCCGCGGTGATCCCGAAGAGGCCGTTCAAGAACGGGTTCGTCGAGTACGAGCGCTCGAGCGAGAAGCCGAAGGCGAGCGAGTCGCTCAGCTTCCAGCCGAGGCCCCAGGTGAACCACGCGTAGCTCGCGCCGTTGAACGGGAAGCCGAGGCTCGACGGCGTCGACACGTAATCGAGGCGCAGCCCCGTGCCGAGCCCCCACAGGAGCGGCGTCGCGAGATCGAACGAGTCGCCGCACGCGACCTTGTTCGTGTTCGGGCAGTTGACCCCCGTGTAGCGAAGCTCGCCCGCCGGCTGGTACCCGAGGTTCGCGGGATTCAGGACGAGCGCTTCGGCGCTGTCTTCGCCGGCCACCGTGCGACCGGGCGAGAAGAGGCGCTCGGCGCGCGGCGGCTCGGGGATGGCGGCTTGTGCGCTCGTCGTCAGGCTGAGCGCGCCCACCCCAGCTGTCATCCTGAGGAGCGAAGCGACGAAGGACCCCCGCGGTCTACGCGGAGGTCCTTCGCTGCGCTCAGGATGACAATGAGGGAAGTTCTTATTTTCGATCATCTCTCACCCGAGCGTGGCGAGATCGCGGAGCGTCGCGGCCTCGGCATCGAACGTCTTCCGCACTTCGCCCACGATCATTCGCTCGGCCACGGCGCGCACGATCGGCGTCACGCGCAGCTGGAGCTCGCCGCGCACCACGCGACGCGAGCGGCCGTCTTCGAGCTGCACGAGCTCGTACGTCCCATTGGCCTCGAAGTACTTCCGGTACGCCGCCTTCACGCGCGGGACGATCGTCCAGCTCGACGTGTGCGTCTTCAGCTCGTACGTCGAGCGCTCGTCCCACGCGCACATGTCGCGCGTCACGTAGCGCTCGGCGAAGCTCGGGATCTTCACGTCGGCGCGCCACCCCCAAACGCGCTCCAGCACACCGTCGGTGAGCGAGTGCGTGCTCTGCTCGATGTGCTCGATGCCGTTCAGGCGCGGCGCCATGCGCTTCGCGAGGTCCGGCGAGAGGACCGCGAGCTCGACGGCGTCGCGGGGGATGTCGAAGTCGTGGGTAATTTCGAAGCGCACTTCGCGGCGACTTTAGCGGGACGGCGCCTCCGCGCAAAGCGCGGCGCGGTCTACACGTAGAAACTCCATCAAAGCATCCCGCGCGCGCGGGCCACGGCCTCGATGTCGGCCTTTCTTCGGGCCAGCTCGTCCCAGTCCTTCACCGGCAAGAATCGCGCAACGGCGCCGTAACGGGGGACCCGGACGTAGCCGGCGTCGAGCGCGGAGGTGATCTCTTGAAGCAGGCGCTCGAACTGGACGGCGGGGACGCCGTCGACCTTCTTCTCCACCTCGAACCAGCTCCACGTCACGTTCACGCCGAGCAGGCGATCGGCCCGCACGAGGAACGTGTTCGTGTTGAAGACGCGGACGGTCTCGGCGTCGAAGCCGCGCGGGAGGCGGAACTCCTCGAGCACTTGCATGCGGCGCTCGCCCGACGGCGTGGGCGCGTAGACCGGGATGCCGCCCTTGTCCCCCCTCTCTTTCTCCGCGCACTCGACGATGAGGTCGCGCTTCGACTCGATGAACATGCCGAGCAGCGCGCGATCGATCGACGCGCCCAGGTTGTCGAGGTTCGCGATCCAGACGTACTTGCCCCCACCCTCGACGAACGTCTTCAGAAGGCCCGAGCGGCGGAGCGCGTCGACGAGATCGCCGTGCCCGGTGGAGTAGACGCTCGGCGCGCCGCCCTCGTCGTGGAACAGCGCGCCTTCGTGCGTGACGCGCAGGCTCGCGTCTTGAAGGAACATCCGCACGTGCGACGGCGCGTTGAGCTTCTCGAGCGCGTCGCGCGTGGGGCCTTCGGTGGCGTCGCTGACCATGAGCCACAGCGGGATGGGCTTCCCCGCCAGCTCGCTCGCCGTGCGGTTCTCGGCGAGACGGAGATCGAGGAACGTCTTGCCGTTCACCGCCTCGACGAGCGCTTTCACGACGCCCCCCATGCGCGTCGCCATCCCGCCCGCCATCACGCAGAACGCCAGCTCCCCTTTGCGGAGCGCCTCGTCGCCGATCGCCGCCAGCCGCTTCTCTTCGGCCGATCCCGCCTCGGGCGCGCGGAGCAGCTCGTCCTCGCGCGGAGGGGTCACCTCGCCGACGATCCGGTTCCGCGCGTCGCGTCGCGTCGCGGCATCCCCCTCGCGAAGCGTCGCCGCCAGCGCGAAGAAGCGCGCCTCGTCGAACCCCGCGCGCGAAAGCTCCGCGCGAATCTTCGGGTCGAGGGCCGCGAGATCGTTTCGAAGCTGGGCGGCGGGATCGGTCATCGCGAGGGGTCCTTGCGGGGTGTGGGTCGGAGAGGGAGCGCGCGCGCGCAAGCGCATCGGGGGGTCGGCCGGGGGGCCGGCCGGGCGTGCGCCGGGGAAGATGGTACGCTCGACAAGCGTAAGGCAAACCGAGAGGCGGCGATGCGCGCACTACGTTTTGCGAGGGGGCTTGGAAAGTTGGCGGCGGTCGCGGTGCTCGCGACGGCGGCGTCGGCCTGCGTGGCCACCGAGTCACCCGTGGCGGCGCGCGGCGTTCCCGTGAGCACGCCGCCCCCCGCGCCGCAGATCGAAGCGCAGAGGTCCGCGCCCCCCTCGAGCGCGTCGGTGTGGATCGAGGGGTACTGGCACTGGACCGGTATGCAGTACGCTTGGATCCCCGGGCACTGGGAGAACGCGCCGCCGGGGAGAGCGTGGGCGGCGCCGCAGTACACGGCGTCCGAAGGCTTGTACTTCTACGAGCCGGGGAGCTGGAAGCCGGCCGCACCGAGCGCGACGGCGAACGCGAACGCGCTGCACTGAAGCGCGCGGCGCGATACATCTGTGCCGATGCGGATCGCACGCGGCGCACGTCGGCTCGGAGTCGCGCTCCTGGCGTTCGCGATCGACGCGCACGCCATCGGGCCGGTCCTCCACGAGCCGATCCCGCCCGACCCCGCGGAGGACGCGCGCCTCGGCGTGATGATCGACGGCGATCTCCCGGCGGCGCTGAGCACACCGAGCGGCGTCGTGCCTGCGCCCGACCCGCGGCGCTTGCCGAACACGCCGCGCGGGTCCACTGACCCGGCGATTGCCAACGCGCCTCCCAACGCGAAGTTCCACCCCGATCGCGACACGCATCGCCCCGACGTCGTTCCGTACGAAGACCCGTTCACGCCGTCGATCGCGCCGTTCAAGCGCTTGCTGGCGTTCGACACGGTCGATGCTGCGTACGAGCTCTCGGTGCACGACGCGCGCTTCTTGCCGCTGTCGCCGCGATCGCAGGCGGCGCCCGATGGATCGGACGACGCGTTCTTCGGCGACCTCGTGATCGATCTCGTCCCCGGGCAGCCGCAGCGCATCCCGAGCGTGGGGCCGGGGGCGAAGATCCTTCACGCGCGCGCCGGCATCGGAAACGCCGACGTGCCGGTGCGCTTCTTTCACGACGGCGCGGACAACTGGTTCGTGGTCGGCGACTCGGCGGCGCGCGTGCGCCTCGTGATGGAGCTGGCGATCCCGCGGGCGACGTTCGGCGGCGCGCTGGCCGATCCGGCGTGGGGCGACTTGCCGAGGGTGATGCCGCTTCCACCGAGCGTGGCGCGCGCGGCGGCGCAGGTGGCCGCGCACATCGGCGTGAGTCGCGCGCTCTCGCCGCGTGAAGCGCTGACCAAGCTGGTGGCGTACTACCGGAGCTTCGCCGACTCGGACGATCCGCCGCGCGCCGGCGACGACGTCTTCCTGGCGCTGGCGCTCTCGAAGAAGGGCGTGTGCCGTCATCGCGCGTTCGCGTTCCTGGTGACCGCGCTGGGGCTCGGGCTGCCGGCGCGCATGATCGCGAACGAGGCGCATGCGTGGGTCGAGGTGCACGACGGGTCGATGTGGAAGCGGATCGATCTCGGCGGCGCCGGTCGCGCGATGGACGCGACGCTGGCGGAGACCGTGAAGCACGTGGCTCCTCCCGATCCGTTCGCGTGGCCGCCGAACGCGACGCGCGGCGACGACCTGGCCGACAACGCGCGCGGCTCCAACGCCTCGCCCGGATCCAGCGGCGGCAGCAGCGGCGCGCCGAAGCCCGCGCCGTCCTCGGCGTTGGCGTCCGCCGCTCCGTCGTCCTCCGTGTCGCCGGGCAACCCGTACGCGAACGGCGGACAGGACGAGCGCCCCGCGTCGCACGTGACCCTCGCTCTCAACGGAAACGACGCGCGTCGCGGCGCGCCTCTTCGCGTGCACGGCGACGTCACCGCGGGGCGCGATGCGTGCGGGCACGTGCTCGTCGAGATCGGCCTCCGCGACGGGAGCGGTCACCTCGTGCCGCTCGGCGCGCTGGCCACGGACGACGACGGCAAGTACGAAGGGGCGCTGGTGGTCCCTTCGTCCGCGCCGCTCGGCGACTACGATCTCTATGCGCGCTCTTCGGGCGACGCGCGCTGCGGCCCCGGAGGCGGACAGTGAGCGACGCCTTCGTCCCCTTCCTCTTCGAGCTCCGCGCGCAGAAGATCAAAGTCGGCGCGCAGGAAGCGATGTCGCTCGCGCGCGCGCTGGCCATGGGCCTTCACGACAGCTCGCTCGACGGCTTCTACCACGTGGCCCGCGCGCTCTGCGTTCACCGCGAGAGCGACCTCGACGCCTTCGATCAGGCGTTCGCGCACCACTTCCGCGGCATCGAGATGGTGGCCTCGACGCTCCTCGAAGAGCTCGAGCAGTGGCTCTCCGATCCGAAGAATCGCCGCGAGCTCACCGACGAAGAGCGCGCGATGCTCCAGGCCATCGACATGGACGAGCTCCGCAAGCTCTTCGAAGAGCGCATGAAGGAGCAGAAGGAGCGCCACGACGGCGGCAACCGCTGGATCGGCACCGGCGGCACGAGCCCCTTCGGCGCCCATGGCGCGCACCCGAGCGGCGTACGTGTCGGCCCTCAAGGGGGAGGGCGGAGCGCGATGGCGATCGCCGACGCGCGCCGGTATCGCCCGTACCGCTCGGACCTGGTGCTCGACGTTCGCCAGATGGAGGTCGCGCTCCGCAAGCTGCGCGCGTTCCATCGCGAGGGGCACGAGGTGGAGCTCGACATCGACAAGACGATCGACGAGACCGCGAAGAACGCGGGCGAGCTCGAGATCGTGCTGCGCGCCCCGCGCAAGTCGAACGTGCGCGTGCTCCTCCTGATGGACGTCGGCGGCTCGATGGACCCGCACGCCGAGCTCGTCTCGCGCCTGTTTTCAGCGGCCAAGCGCTCGTCGAACATCCGGGAGCTGAAGACGTTCTACTTCCACAACTGCATCTACGGCCGCCTCTATGCGACCGAACGCTTCACCGAGCCGCTGCGCGTCCGCGAGGTGCTCGACCTCGTGAGCCACGAGTGGAAGCTGGTGATGGTCGGCGACGCGGCGATGCATCCGACGGAGCTGCTCGGCGCCGGCGACTGGGAGTACTACTCGCGTGGCAGCGACCCCGAAGCGGCGATGCCCGGCATTCGCTGGATGATGCTCCTCGCCGACCACTTCCGCCGCGCCGTGTGGCTGAACCCCGACCCGCCGACTTACTGGCGCGGCGGCACGGCCGAGCAGCTGGGCAAGGTGTTCTCGATGTTCCCGCTCACGCTCGACGGCCTGGGCGACGCGATCGGGCACCTCTCGCGCGGCGACGTGACGAAGCGGGGGTAGATCGCGAAGTCACGATCGCGGATCGGCGCGAGCTGATCGCGTTTCAGGAAAAGCTGATCGCTCTTCAGGTCGGCCGCTGTCACTGGACAGCGAATCAGCGACTTACAGCCGAACGTCGACGTAGACCCCGCGCCGCAGCTCATCGAGCCACAGCTTCCGCTGGTGCTCCATCGCTTCGCCGTACGCGCGTTCCCACATCTGATCTTTCACGGTCTCGAACTTGGGCGTCTCGGGCGGACCGACTTGCACGACGAGGATGGCCTCGGTCCCCACCGGGATCGGCTCGGCGGTCTCGCCGATCTTCAGCCCGTCGACGCCCGCCTGAATCTCCGGCACGAGCGCCGAATACGGCTGATCGCCGCGCGAGCCGCACGTCTTCCGGGTCTGCACGTCGTCGCTGTTCTTCTCGACGAGCGCGCAGAAGTCGGCCCCCTGGCGCGCCTGGACGACGAGGCGATTGGCGAGCTTGGTGAGCTCGTGGACCTGGTCGACCGTCGCGCCCGGCGGGATGCGCTTGGCGAGGATGCGCGTGTTGATCGGGTGCTGCTTCTCGATCTCGTTCACGTACTGCTGAAAGGCGTTGCGCGCGTCTTGATCGGTCACGCGCACGCGCCCGCGAACGCGAAGCTGAATGAGCTTCCCCTCCACGATCTGCCGTCGAATCTCCTCGCGGTAATCCTGCTCCGAGAGCCCCGTCTTTCGCGCTTCTTCGATGAGCTGCGGCAGCGTGATGTGCGCGCTGTTCGAGACGTTGCGGAGCGCGTTGTCGACCTCGTCGGCGCTCACGCTCAAGTGCGCCTTGTCGGCCGCGGCCTCCTCGAGACGATATTCGATCATCTTCGTGAGGAGCTCTTTCTCCATCTCGGTCTTCGCAGCGGCGACCTGCGCCTGATTCTGCGAGCTCGCGTAGATGCGGAAGAGGAACGGGTGCGCCCTGTGGAGCAGCTCCGAGAGCAGAATCGGCCGATCGCCCACGATGGCGACGACGCGCTCGACGATGACGGCGCGCGCATCTCCGGCACACGCAAACGCCACACTGAACGCGAACGCCGCAGCGACCGCTTTCTTCATTGCTGCACGCATCGCGGGCTTTCTAACACGCACGCCGATTGCAGAGCGAGTCGCCATGTCGAACAAGCACCCTCCCCCGCCGCAACCTGAGCCGGACGGACCGCTTCCGACCGAGCCCGACAAGCCCGACGACCCGGCTCCGCTGGAGAAGGACACCGGGTTCAACGCGTCGCACGGCTATGGCCCATGCCACGGCGGACCAAGCGGTCCGGGCGATGCACCTTCAAACAAGAAGGCGATCGTCGTTCCGATCGAGCCCGACGAGCCGCCGGGCGATGTCGATGAGCCGTCGGGCGCCGTCGAAGAGCTGGCCGACGAGAGCGCTTAGCGCTTCGAGTACTGGAAGCGCTTGCGTGCGCCCGGCTGACCGTACTTCTTGCGCTCCTTCTTGCGCGCGTCGCGCGTGAGGAACCCCGCGCGCTTGAGCGCCGGACGCTTCTCCGGATCGAGAAGGATGAGGGCGCGTGAGATGCCGTGGCGCATCGCTTCGGCCTGGGCGCTGTGACCGCCGCCGCGAACCGTGGCCGTGACGTCGAACTGGTCGATCGCCTCGATGAGCTCGAGCGACTGACGCATGATCATGCGCGACGTCTCCCGCTCGAAGTACTCGTCGGCATTCTTGCCGTTGACGGTGATGGCGCCGGTGCCGGCCTTGAGCCAAATGCGCGCGATCGCGGTCTTGCGCTTGCCGGTCGAGTACGTGCGGGGATCGGTGGCCATTACGATTTCTCTCTCAAACTTCTCAGACGTTGACGTTGAGCGGCTGCGGCTTCTGCGCAACGTGGGGGTGGTCCGCCGTGGCGTAGACCTTGAGCTTGGTGAACATCTCGCGGCCGAGGACGTTCTTCGGGAGCATGCCTTTGACGGCCTTCTCGATCGGGAACTCGGGCTTGCGCGCCATCAGGTGGCGGTAGCTCTCGGCGACGAACCCGCCCGGGATGCCGGAGTGGCGGTAGTAGAACTTCTTGTCGAGCTTGGCGCCCGTGAGGCGCACCTTGTCGGCGTTCACGACGATGACGAAGTCACCGGTGTCTTCGTGCGTGGTGAAGGTCGGCTTGTGCTTCCCGCGGAGAACACTCGCGATTTCGCTCGCGAGGCGCCCGAGGGGCTTGCCGGTTGCGTCCACGACCCACCATGCGCGACTGGCCTCGGCCGTCACTTTGGTCGCCACGAACGTCTTGTTCACGAGGCCTTTGCCCGCCTGAGACATGACTGAACAGCCTTTCCGATACTCAAAACCGCGCATAGCCGCGCATAGAAGCGCGATAGGAACCCACGCTTCAGGGAAACCCCAAGGAAGCGGGGGGCGGGAAACTACGAGGAGAACCCCCCTCTGTCAAGGCGAAGAGCGAATCGGGGAGACACGCCAAACCCCGGCCGTTAGCATCGTCAGTCCTTCCTCAACACTCCGCCTGCACGAGAGGTGATGACGTGGACAAGCGATCGCCGAACGAATTGACCGCCGCAGTCCCGAAGTTCTGCCTCGCGCTCGAGGAGTTCCGCCGTACCACGGAAGGGCGCGTCCGAACGACTCAGGAGTTCCTTCAGCACTTCTTTCCGCACGACGCCACGAAGGTCACCGACCGCATCTTCAAGTTCCTTCCGAACGAAGTGCGCGGCCCTGTGCTCACGAGCTGGGGGCTCCGCGGCGCGAAGAGCGCGCTGAAGGACACGGACGAGAAGGTTCAGTCGGTCGTGTGGGACGCGCTGCTCGCGGGCGACATCGATCACGAGGCGTTCGAGGAAGCGCTCGTGGCCGAGATGATCGTGAAGTGGGCGCCGATGGGCGATTGGTGGTCGTTCTGGCGCGGCGGGAAGCTGTCGAAGCTGGCGATCCACAAGGCGCTCGACACGGCGTACGAGCTGTCGCTGTTCGACGCGAAGTGGTTCTTCGAGACGATCGAAGGGCCGGGCGGAAAGCTCAAGGGGACCGACGTCGTGAGCGAAGGGCTCACGAAGGCCGAGCTCACCGAGTGGGTCCGGAAGGTTCACGCCACCGGCGACGGCTCGCCGAAGGGGCTCCTGGCGACGCTCGGGTGGGATCGCATCGTCGGCAAGACGCCGAACGACGTGCTCATCAAGGTGCTCGATGCGGTCGCAGAGAAGGCGAAGCTCGTCGAGAAGACCGCGAAGAGCGACAAGACGGTCGCGCCCCCCAACAACGACGACGAAGTTCCACCCGTCGACGAGCGGCCGAGCACGCGCATGACGCCGGTGCCTGCGGCGCCCGTGGACTTCGCCGAGCGGACGCTGATGAACGCGGTCGTGGGAGACGGAAAGTCCGCGACGCGAACGTCGGCCCCGCCGAACTCGAACGACATGATCGACAACCTCTTCAGCGAGTCGAAGCTGCCTCCGCCGGAAGAGCAGGATCAGATCGTCGTCGTCGAGGAAGACATCGACATGCAGGGGGCGGCGAACGAGAGCCCGACCAGCCGACCGCCGCCCGCTGACGAACCGCCGATGATCCTCAACAAGGCGCGCAATAACCCTCCTTCGGGGAATACGCCCGCAGCCCGTCGACGCTAGGCTCACGCGCGACATGATCGCGTTTGAACCCACCGAAGATCAGAAGCTGATGACCGAGAGCGTCGCGGCCTTCGCGAAGACGCTGCGCGCGCGGGTGCGTGAGTTCGAGAAGGATCGCGGGGTGCCCGACGACGTGCGGAAGATGGCGCACGAGCTGGGGCTCGGGATGATCGCGATCCCCGAGGCGCTCGGAGGCGCAGGGCTCGGGATGACGACGGCCGCGTTGCTCGAGGAAGAGATCGCGTACGGCGATCCTGCGGCGGGGTTCGCGTTCGGTGGGCCGGGGGCGTTCGGCGCGGCGATGACCGAGCTCGCGAGCGAGGCTCAGGCGAAGACGTGGCTCGCGCCGTTCGCGGGGGCCGATGGATGGAAGAGGTTCGGCGCGGTGGCGTGGGGCGAACGCAAGGCGAGCTCGCAGCGCGCGGGGATGGTGACGACGGCGACGCATCGCATGGGGACGTGGGAAATCACCGGCGAGAAGGCGTACGTGGTGAACGCCGATCGCGCCGAGAGCTTCGTGGTGTTCGCACAGACCGACGAGGCCAAGGGTTGGCGCGGGCTCGGCGCGTTCGTCGTGAAGAAGGACGCGCCGGGGCTCACGGCGCTGCCGCGCGAGACGACGCTGGGGCTCGACGCGGTGAGCTTCGGCGGGATCAAGCTCGACGGCGTCGAGGTCGACGAGAGCGACAGGCTCGTGGGAGGCGACGACTTCGACGCGGCGCTCGTGCGCTTCTTCGCCAAGCACGCGGTCGTCGTCGCGGCGCGCGCGGTCGGGCTCGCGCGCGCGGCGTTCGAGATCGCGCGCGACTACTGCGAGACGCGGCGCGCGTTCGGAAAGCCCATCGGCCACTTCCAGGCCGTCGCCTTCACGCTGGCCGATCGCTCGATGGACGTCGACGCCGCGCGCGCGCTCGTCTGGCGCGCTTGCCACTCGTGGGACGCGAAGCTCCCGGTGAACGACGCGCTCCTCCACTCGTCGCACGCCATCGCCTTCGCGCTCGAAGCCGCCATGCGCTGCGGCGACGACGCGGTCCAGCTCCACGGCGGCGCCGGCTTCATGCGCGACTACGCCGTCGAGAAGCTGATGCGCGACGCCAAGCAGATCCAGCTCTGCGCGATGACCTCGGCGCACGCCGACCAGCTCGCGGCGTCGATCGAGCTCGGTCGCGCGATCGATCCGGGCGAGGTGCTGCCGAGCGCCGAATCGCAATCCGCCTTCGTCTGAAGAAGCACCGAGAACCACGATGATCGACTTCACGCTCAGCACGCGCCAGCAGCAGGTCAAAGAGGCCATCCACGGCCTCGCGACGTCGGTGATTCGCCCCGAGTGCCTCAAGTGGGATCGCGAGCACGGCATCCCGCACGACTTCCTCCGCAACCTGGCGACGCTCGCCGGGAGCATGGGCTCGCTCGCGATGATGGATCGCGACGGAGAGAAGGCGTCGGCCGCAAAGGCCGAGCCGACCGATGCGCCGAAGAAGAAGAGCAGCGTGAACCTCACGTCGATCGTCGCCGCCGAAGAGATGGCGTGGGGCGACGCGGGGCTTCTCCTGTGCTTGCCCGGTCCTGGCCTCGGCGGTCCCCCCGTTCGCGGGAGCGGGACGCCGGAGCAGAAGGAGCGCTTCATGGGGATCTTCCGCGACATGACCGCGGGCGCCGAGTTGAAGTGGGGGGCCTACGCGCTCACCGAGCCGGGCGCCGGGAGCGACGTCGCCGGGATTCGAACGAGCTGCCGCAAGGACGGCAAGCACTGGGTCATCAACGGGCGAAAGTGCTTCATCACGAACGGCGCGCGCGCGTCGTGGAACTGCGTGTTCGCGACGATCGATCCGACGCTGGGGCGCGCGGGGCATCGCGCGTTCGTGGTGGAGAAAGGGACGCCGGGGTTCTCCGTCGGCCGCATCGAAGACAAGATGGGCCTCCGCGCCAGCGAGACCGCGGAGCTCGTGTTCGAAGAGTGCCGCGTGCCCGAAGAGAACTTGCTGGGCGGCGAAGAGCGCTACGTGACCAAAGAAGGCTTCATGACGGCGATGAAGACCTTCGACAACACGCGCCCGCTCGTGGCGTCGATGGCCATCGGCATCGGCCGCGCGGCGTACGAGTACGCGCGCGACTTCGTGAAATCGAATTACGCGCTGTCGCGTCACACGCCTCGCTACTCGGCGATCGCCGAGCGACTCGCGCGCGTCGGTCGCATGCTGAACGCCGCGCGCATGGTCACGTGGCGCGCGGGGTGGATGGCCGACGAAGAGATCCCGAACGCGAAAGAGGCGAGCACGTCGAAGGCGCTCGCGGGGCAAGCGGCGATTCGCGCATGCATCGAGTCGATCGAGATCTGCGGGGCCGAGGGGACGATCGCGCGCGATCATCAGCTGCTCGAGAAGTGGTTCCGCGACATCAAGGTCTACGACATCTNNCGAAGGGACCGGGCAGATCCAGCGCGTCGTGATCTCCAAGCGCCTGTTTCCCGATCTGAAGTCGTTTTGATGCGCGCCTCGGCGATCGTTCTGGCGATGGCGCTCGCGCCGTTCGCGCTCTTCGCGTGCAAGGACAGCGGCGAGCACGTGCACTCGCACGGCGACACGATGGGGCTTCCGTCGGCGCCGCCGATCCAGATCGCGAACGTGATCGCCGGGTGCGACGACGTCGAGCTTTGCCAGCGCGAGTGCGACGCCGGCGCGGGCGATCGCTGCCGGCGTCTGGGCGTTACCTACGAGTTCGGCGAAGCGGGCGACGCCTCGAAGAACGAGACGCTGGGGACGGCGTACTTCGATCGCTCGTGCGAGCTCGGGAACGCAGCGGGGTGCGTGTCGTCGGGGCAGATGCACGAGTACGCGCACGGCGTCGCCGTGGATCTCGCGAAGGCGACGGCGGCGTACGAGAAGGCGTGCACGATCGGCTGGCAGGTCGGCTGCGCGAACTACGCCATCATGCTCGAGTACGGACGCGGCGTTCCGAAGGACCTCGACAAGGCGCGGACGCTCTACGAGGGCGCGTGCAAGGCAGGCGCGGGGCTGGCGTGCGATCGCTTGAAGGTGTTGAGCCCGCACGACGGCGGCTGAGCGCGCGTCGCGCCGGTCAGGCATGCATCAGGGCGTTGTCGGCGACTTCCACGATCTTCGCGAGCGCCGCATCGGTGACGCCTGCCCCCGCCGCCACCGCGCGCAGCGTCTCCAGCTCGCCAGCCGACATCCCGTGGCTCACGAGCGCCGCGACCGCCGCCGCGAGCAACCCCGCGTCGGCCACGTCGGCGTGCGCGAGATCCTCGCCGACCGCTTTCGCCTTCGCCGCGATCGCGTCGCTCTTCGACGCCTGGAGCAGCTCGTCTTCCTGCGCGCGGGCCCACGTCGCATCGACGTCGAGCGTCTTCGCGATCGCGCTGACGACGTTCCGCTCGGCGTCATCGACGATCCCGTCGGCCGTCGTCACCAGGCACGCGGCGGCCACGACCGCGCGCGCCGCCTTCGGATCGGTCACGTGCTCCAGCGGCTGGACCGCGCGCGCGACGTTCCCCGCCGCCGCGCCGGGCGCGAACGACTTCTTCTCGATGTCGACCTTGTCCTCGTACAGCGCCTTCTTCATCACCTGGCGGGCGCCGATCGTGAAGAGCGGCCCCATGAGTTTCCGCACCATCGACGACGGAGCGTCGGCGCGCAGACGAACGTCGGTCGCCTTGCCTCCGTCGAGCGGCACGAACTCGTGCACCAGCACCATGCCGGCGTTCGTCCCTTCGAGGTAGCGAATGACGAACGACCCGTCGGGCGCGTCTTCGAGGAGCGAGACGTCGAACTGCGGCACGCCGAGAATGCGGAACTCGGTCTTGATCTTCCGCTCGCCCGACGCCGACGGCTCCCACGTGTATTTGATCGACGGGTGCACGTTGTTGCGGATGTGGTGGTCGATGTCGCGGTACTGCGCGCGCACGTAGTCGGGCGAGGCCTCGATGCGGAGTGACGCGGTGATCAAGATCGTGTCGGCCATGTGCAATCCCTCACGTGAAAGCGTACGCGCGAATCGCGCCGTCGGATCCGCGCCTTCGTCGCTAACGCGCCCCGTTCGTGCCGCCGAGCAGCGCTGCCGCGCGTTCGGCGATCATCACCGTCGGCGCCTGCGTGTTGCCGCCCGGGATCTTCGGCATGATCGACGCATCGATCACGCGCAGCCCGCCGACGCCGCGCACGCGCAGCTCGGGATCGACAACCGCGTCGGCGTCCGTCCCCATCTTGCACGTGCCGACGGGGTGGTAGAGCGTCTCGAGACCGCGGCGCACGTAGTCGGCGATCTCCGAGTCGGTGCGAACGGCCTCGCCCGGCGATCGCTCGGTGCCTCGGTACGCCGCGAGCGCTTTGCCTTTTGCAACCTCGCGCATCGTCTTCACGCCGGCGACGAGCGTGTCGAGGTCGCGGCGGTCGCTCAGGTAGCGCGCGAAGATGCGCGGAGGATCGCGCGGGTCGGCGCTGCGCAGGCGAATCTCACCTCGGCTCTGCGGATGGAGAAGCGTGGGGCCGATCGAGAAGCCGCACCCCTCGGGCTTGGTGAAGCCGTGATCGACGAACCACGCCGGCGCGAAGTGCAGCTGAAGATCGGGCTCTTTCAAGTCGGCGCGCGACCTCCAGAAGCCGCCGGCCTCGGCGACGTTCGACGTGAGCGGGCCGCGACCGCCGAACAGGTACCGCAGGAGGTTCGGAATCCCTTCGGCGACGTCGAGTGTGATCGGCTCCTTGCACGCGTAGTAGAGGCCGACGAGCGGATGGTCTTGCAGGTTCTTGCCGACGCCGCGCACGTCGGCGACGACGTCGATCCCGAGCGCGCGCAGCTCGTCGGCCGGACCGATGCCCGAGGCGAGGAGGAGCTGCGGTGAGTTGATCGCGCCGCCCGCCAGGAGAACTTCGCGCGTGGCGAGGACGCGCTTGGTCTTTCCATTCTTCACGTACTCGACACCGATGCATCGCGCCCGTTCGAAGAGCAGTCGCGTCACCCGCGCCTTCGTTTCGACGTGAAGGTTCCGACGCTTTCGCGCCGGCGCGAGGTAGGCGTCGGCCGCGCTGAAGCGACGCCCGCGATGCTGCGTCACCTGGTAGAAGCCGAAGCCTTCGTGGTTCGGGCCGTTGAAGTCGTCGGTCCGCGCGAAGCCGTGCTCGACGCACGCATCGATGAACGCGCGGCTCACGGGGCTCGTCTCGCGCAGCTCGCTGACGTGAATCGCGCCGTCGCCGCCGTGATGATCGGACGCGCCGCGCGCGTTGCGCTCCGCCTTGAGGAAGAACGGGAGGACGTCTCTCCACGACCACCCCGCGCAGCCGAGCGCGCTCCAACCGTCGTAGTCGGCGGGGGTGCCGCGCATGTAGATCATCGCGTTCATCGAGCTGCTGCCGCCGAGCAACTTCCCGCGCGGCCAGTAGAGGCGACGCTCGCCGAGCTCCGGCTCGGGCTCGGTGAAGTACGCCCAGTCGTCGTGGCTCTTGAATAGCTTGTTGAACCCGGCGGGGAGTCCGACGAACAGCTTCTTGTTCGTGCCGCCGGCTTCGAGCAGCGTCACCGACGTCGCTCCGTTTTCGCTGAGGCGCCCCGCGAGCACGCAACCCGCGGCGCCGGCGCCGATGACGACGTAGTCGGACATGGTCCCGAGACTACGCGCGACACGGCGCGATGGTCGCGCCTCGCGTTTCGAAATCCGAGCGAATCAGAAGAGACCGATCGCGAAATGGAACGCGCCGAAGTCTTCGTACGTGCGGCGCGCGCTGGTGGGCGCCGAGAACAGGCGCGACAGGTTCACGCCGTAGTCGAATGCCAAAGGGCCGATGGGCGTCTCGATCCGGATGCCCGAGCCTGCGGCGACGCGGAGGCTGATGCCGTTCGAGAAGATGTACGTCGGGTTCTGCCAGATGTTGCCGGCGTCGGTGAAGAGCACGGTCTCCACCGGCGAACGGATCGGGATGCGCAGCTCGAGCTTCGGGTTGAGCATCAGGTTGCCGCCGCGAAGACCGACCTGGCCGATCGTGAACTTCTTGTCGGCGGGGATGCCGGCGTTGCGCGCGTCGGAGGCGATGTGATCGGCGTCCTCCTGCGTGAGCATGCTGTCTTGCAGGTAGCCGCGCATCGAGTCGACGCCGCCCAGGAAGAAGAGACGATCGGGGTACGTCTGCGAGCCGGGGACCATCTGGATGTTGAGCCCCGTGCGGATCTCGCCGGCCAGCGTGATCGTCTTGGTCACGGGGAGATACGCGGCGAGCTTCTCGGTGAAGCGGGCGGTGTGGCCGGCGGGGACGCTGCACGTCTGGAGCTTGCCGATCGTTTCGCACTCGGGCCCTTCGCCGAACCAATCGGTGTGCTCGACGCCGCTCACGAACAGCGTGCCGCGGTGCGGGTTGAACGTGTTGTCGCGGCGATCGAACGTGACGACGAGCCGCTGCGCGAAGGCGTGGCTCGGCACGTTGGGGAAGCGGAGGAGGCTCGCCAGGTCGGCGTTCGAGATGCCGCCCGACGACTGCGCGGCGAGGTAGTTCGCGATCGAGTCGAAGCCGAAGATCGTCGCTTCGTTGTGCTCGAAGCTCTGCGAGAGCGCGAACTGAAGCTCGCGGAAGGGGCGGTAGTAGACGCCGGGAATGGCGGCGTACTTGTCGAGCACGAAGTCGTGCTCGAGATCGTGCACGGCGACGCCGTCGACCTGCATGCGCACGAGCGGTCCGAGACCGATCTCGGGGAACGACAGCGTCGCGGTGAGCCTTCGCGCCAGGCGCTTCCCAGAGAAGTTCGGGCCGCCGTACGAGTCGAAGTTCTGCTTCACGACGGGGTCGAGGATCAGCTCGTCGGGCAGGTACGAGAGGCGCGCGCGCAGGCTGAAGCCGATGGCGTCGCCGCCGATGTTGGAGTGCGTGTAATCGAGCTCGCCGCGGATGCCCTCACCGGTGGACAGACCGGGCGCGAACTCGATCGACTGCGGGTAGCGCTCGGTCACCGTGACGATGACGACCTTGTTTCGCTGCGGAACGTACGGGTCCTCGAGCGCGACGTTGATGTTCGAGAAGACGTTGAGCGTGGCGATGCGCTCCTGCGTCTTTCGCACGTTGCTGGTGCGGTACGGCTGGCCGACGGCGAGCGCGATACGCCGGCGAATCGTCCAGTCGTTCGTCCGCTCGTTGCCGCGAATCACGATCTCTTTCACGAGCACGCGATCGCCTTCGACGATGTCGAAGCGCGCGCGGGCACGCGTGTGATCGACGGACGAGTCGAGCACGTACTTCACGTCGACGAACGCGAAGCCTTCCTCTTTGTAGAGGTCGACTAGCTTGCGACGCGCGTCCTCGAGCTTCAGCGCGTTGGCCGGCTCGCCCAGCACCAGCTCGGTCGCGATGGCCAGCCGTTTCTCGGCCACCGTGCGCGCGCCGGTGAACGCGAGGTCGTAGAGGAACGCGCGCGGCCCCAGCTTCACCGGGATGCGCAGCGTGACCTGCGGCTCGCACTCGCCGCCGTGCGCCGGGTCGGGCACGCAGGTGAACGACGGATCGAGCGGCGCGACGGGGAGCGGGAGATCGGTCGAGTCGTACGCGCACTCTTCGGGCGGTGCCAGCGAGTACGCGATCGGGATGCAGCGCCCGGGGGGCGATCGCGGATCGCAGCGACGCCGCAACACTTCGACGAGGCCGACCTGCGCGTGGAGGTACCCCTCGTTGCGATAGAGCTCCTGCACGTGGAGCGCGGCGCGATCGTACGTGTCGGGCGAGAACGTGCCGTCGGGCTCCAGATCGATCGGCGTGACACGCGTGCCGAGCATCGCCGGATCGCGCGTGGTGATCGTCGCGTCGAGACCTCTGGGATCGGGATCGCGGAGGAGGTCGGCGCCGGGGAGCTCCTCCTCGAGGTAGCTGTCGATCTCGTCGCCGATCTCGCTCGGGGTGCGCGGCCCGCCGCCGGAGAGCTTCTTGATCTCGGCGAGCTTGAGGCACGGGTACGCGCGCATGGCGACCTTCACGCGCGCGTTCTCGACGACGTGGAACACCAGGAAATGCACGCGATCGACGTCGCCGCCGCGCGCTTCGAGCGTGACCTCGGCGTCAAGGAAGCCGCGCTTCACGTAGAAGTCGTGGAGCTTCTGCACGAGGTGGCCCGGGGCGAGATCGGTCTCTTCGTCGAGCGCGAGGGCGCCTGCGAGCGCGCTGGCGTCGTAGTGATCGTTGCCGGTGAAGCGCGGCTGGAAGAGCGGGCCGGCGTCGACGCGGACGCGAAGCGTGACGAGCCCGCCGTCGAACACCACGTCGTGCGAGACGTCGGCCCTGTGATGACCGAGCGCGCGGAGGCGTGCTTCGAGCGCGGTGTCGGCGGCGTCGAAGGCGTTCTCGTCCGCGCGCTGGCCGATGGCCACGCGGTACCCCTCGAGCACGGGGCGGAGGGGGTCCGCGTCGGCGCCGAAGACGTAGAACGCGCGACGCTGCAGGACGCGCGCGCCGCCAGGCGACACCGCGACCAGCACGAGCACGCGCGTCGGGTCGTCGGTCTCGCGCGACTCGATCGCCGCGCCGGCCGTGGGGAAGCCGCGACGCGCGAGGTAGCTCTCCATGCGCGCGCGGTACGTCGGCAGATCGACGCCGAGGATCTCGCCCCCCTCCACGAGATCGGCCTCGCGGAGCAGCTCGTCGCGCTCGATGGGCGCGCCGTGGAGATCGAGCCGCAGCGTCTCCACCAGCCGCCGCTGCACGATGTGCAGCACCACGCGCAACCCCGCATCGTTCAGGCTCGCCGTGACCCGCGCGCGCGCGAAGCGCCCCGTCGCGAGCACCTCTTCCATCATCGATCGGGCTGCCGAGCCGCTCAACAGCTGCCCGATCTTCACGCTCGCGATCTTCGGAGGCTCCGCCAGCGGCCACGTGTCGTCGTCGAGCGAGACGTCGAGGCGCGTGATCGGCCGCCCGAGGAACGCCGACAGATCTCCGGCAGGCTCCAGCTTCGGGCTCACCGCCGCCGCGGCTTGCGGCGCGGGCACCGAGACGACCCGAACCGGATCGGCGGCGCGCGCCGGTCGCACGAACGCCAGCACCAGCGCCCACGCGAACGTGAAACGCGCCAGCGTCAGTGCAGTTATTCGAACTCGAGCCGCCACCTTAGATCGACGCCTACATTTCCGACGGTCGAGGATACGTCATTGATGTTGTCGTAGGAGCCCTGGACGCTGAGGCGGTGATTCAGGCGCCACTCCAGGATCGATCTGACTTCGCGATCTTGATCGCTCGTGAGCCCGCTGGACACGCTGGCACGCACGTTCTCCGTGAGCCGTTTGCCCACGGTGACCTGCGGCTCGGTGCGACCGCTGCGCGGGTCGTAGGCGCTGCCGAAGCGGAAGTCGTCGATGATCGGGATGGCGCTCTTCACGGCTTTGTCGGCGCCGCTCACGGTGGCCAGCGCTTCGAGCGCGGCGCTTGCGCCGAGTGAGCCGGCTTGCAGCTGGTCGACTTCGGCGCGCGTCATGCCGATCGTGAGGAGGAGCACGATGTCCTCCTGCGAGAGCGGCGGATCACTCGTCATGTCGAGGTGCAGGTTGTCGGCGTCGCCGTACGCATGGAGCGTGATGTGCCAGACGGTTCCCGCGGTGCCGCCCGACGCGATGCCCGTGGCGCCGGCGCCGGCGGCCGAGGCGGCGGTCGTGTCGGTGTAGCGGCGGTATTCGGTCACGGCGAGGACGTCGACGTTCGGCGCGATGCGCGTGGGATCGTCGAAGCGGATGTACGCCTGCCGCACGTCGAACTCGCTGCCGCGCAGGTGGAAGCGGCCGCCCGGCTGCGCTTTGAGATCGCCGCGGAGTCCGAGGCGCTGGTTGGTGCCGCTCACCGTGAGCGCGCCGGAGTCGATGCCGAGCGCCACCTCGACGAGGTTGTTGCGAATGCGAATCGGCGCGCGCGATCGCACGCGGACCTCGAGCGTCAAGGCGTCGAGCGCCGGGTCGTACGAGTCGACGACGGTCCGCTTCGCGCGGCCACCGAGCGCGCTGAAGTCGGTCGTGAGGTTGATGGGGCGCGTGTACTCGAACTGCGTGAGCACGACGTCGCCGCTCACGCGCGGGAGCTTCGAGGTGGCGCTCTCGTCCGAGCGTCCGTTCACGCCCACGGTGAGATCGGCGTCGATGGTCGCGTTCACGCCCTCGACCGGCGCCAGGTGAACGCCGCGCGCGACCACTTGCGCCTCGGCCGTTCCCGCCAGCAGCTGCTTCAACGGCATGACGCCGCTCATGCTCACCGTGCCGCCGGCGAACTTCGCCTGCGCGCGCGCGATGCGGACCTCTTCGGCATTCGCCTGAACGTCGATCGTCATGTCCGACACGACGCTCGGGAGGCCGTGGATCGAAAGCTCGCCCCCCGCGACGTGGAGATCGCCGTCGACGTGCGGAGAACGCGCGCGCCCCGCGAGCAGCACCTTCCCCGTGAGCTGCCCCGTCGCGCGATCGACCTTCGGAACCACGCCGACGAGGAGCCCGAGATCGATCGGCGAGAGCTCGAGCGCCAGCGCCAGATCCGCGTCGTGCGTCGCGTGACTGACCGTGCCGTGCAGCGTGAAGGCGCCCTTGAACCCGCGCGCCGCTTGCAGATCGAAATCGAGCGAGGGGACCGTGAGGCGATCTTCGTCGAGGACGAGCGTCTCCTTCGTCGCCTTCATCACCACGCGCTCCGCGCCGCGCGAGAACGTCAGCTCCTGCGGCGCGAAACGGATCTTGGCGTGCTCCAGCTCGCCCACCTGCGCGCGATCGATCGACAGGTCGCCCGAGATCTTCCCCGCGAAATCGTCCTTCGTCGTGCCCGAGACGGCGAGGTCATCGACCTCGTTCGCATCCGGCGGCGTCGCGATCTTGGCCAGCGCTCCCAGGTCGAGCCCGCGAACCGCGACCTTCCCGGTGATGAGCGGCTTCGGCGCCCGCGTGACGACCACGTGGTCGAAATGAACCGCGCCCCCCGCGACGTCTCCGTCGATCGCCACCTCGCCGTGCGACGACGTGTCGGCCAGGAACGCCTCCTTGTCGAAGGGCGGCGTGATCGGCGCTCCGCACCGCGTCTTCCCCATCGAGCGCCCGGGCGGCGACGTTTGAAGCGCGGTCACGTGAAGGTGCGACGGCCCCAGCGGCGTGCCGCGAATGCGCGCCGGGCTCACGTCGATGTCGGAGGCGACGGTGAAGCGATCGAGCGTGCCGTCGGCCGTGGCGATTCCGGAGACCGTCCCTTCGGTCTTCGTTCGAAACGATCCGAGCGACTGAATGCGAAAGAGCGGGAGCGCTTCCATCACGACGTCGGCGTGGAGCGCGCCTCCGTGCGAGACGCGCCCGGAGGCGAGCACCGATCCGCTGGGCTCCTTGCCCGCTGGGTGGAACTTGTGGAGCGTCAGCGCGCGCACGCTCACCTCGCTCCCGGCGATCCCCGCGAGGCGATCGTACTGACGGAACTCGAGGTCGGCGTCGCCGTCGTCGAACTCCTCGCCGTACAGCTTCACCTTCGTGGCGTGAACGCCGGCGCGCACGTCGACCAGGCCTCCGCCGCACGTGTCTTCGGGTCCGCCCATCGCCAGATGGATCGACGCGCGTGTGGCGAGCGTGGCGTCGAGGCTCTCGAAGCGCGGGTCGTCTTCGAAATGCCAGATGGCCAGGAAGTCGCGCAGGTCCATGGCCGTCGTCGTGGCCACGCCGTCGAGCTCCATCGACGCCTTGCCGCCGAACTCGAGCGACGCCTTCGGCATCTCGTACGCGCTCTTCCCCTTCTGCGCCTTGATGTCGAACAGATCGACGCGCGTCCCTTCGAATGTCACGCGCCCGCTCGTCACGTTGCCGAACGGAATGTCGCCGAGGCCGAAGCTGGCGATGGCGACGTTCCCTTCCAGGTGCGGGTTGGTGAACTTACCCGACACGTGCACCTCGACCTCGCCCTGCCCCGCCAGCGGGATGTCGACGAGCGGCGAGATGTCCTCGAGCTCGATCTTCGCTTTCGGCACATCGACGCGCAGCTTCTCGTCGAAGCCGATCGAGCACAGCCCCCCTTCGACCACGCTTTTGCCGACGGTCGCGTTCACGTTCGAAAACTCGAGCGCGACGGGGCGAACGGCGACGTGCGTGGTGAAGCTCGCCTCCTTGAATCCGAGGATGCGCTGGTGGAGCGGATCGTCGATCGCGCGATCGGCCACGGCGAAGTTGGTGGTGTGGCTGGCGAGCTCGCCGTCGAGGTGAAGAGGCGCGAGCGTCCCCTTCAACACCGGCAAGTGGAGCTCCTTGATGTCCCACGTGACGTGCGGGTGCGGCGAGATGCCGAGATCGCGCATGAGCGCGAAGAAGCTGACGCCCGAGGCGTCGAGCTTCGCGCGCAGCGGGATGCCTTTCACGAGCGGCTCGACCTGCGCGTCGGTGATGTTGGCGACGCCGTCGGCGATGCGCACCATGATCTTCGGCGCGTGGACGACGTTCTTGTGCACGCCGAAATCGGCCTGTATTTCCTGAGCGAAACGATACTTGGCGAGCTTGATGTCGTGCGCTTCGAGGTGCCCGTCGAGCTCGGGGAGCGTCGTGTCGTCGGCGTAGCGAAGGTCGCCCTCGACGCCGATCCAGCCGTCGGTCTCCGGGAGCTGCGCGGCGCGCTCGGCGAGTCCGAGCGGCGCGCGAAGGTGAACGTGGCCGTCGATGCGTGGGAGGGCGGCGCTCTTCTCGGGGATCGTGACCCGCAGATGGCTCACGTCGATCTCGACGCGCCGCTTGTCGTTCGCGGCGAGATCGCATCGCGGTGCCGTGTCGCTGGCGACGTCGAGGTCGGCCGAGCCTTGCGCGCTCAAGCGGCGCACGAGGACCATCTGCGGCTCGTAGCGGACGCGCGCGTCGAGCGAGCACAGCTCATCGTCGTCGACCGCCACGCCCGGCTCGGCGGTCCCGCGCTGCGCGAACGCGCGCGATCGCTGAAAGATCGCGTGCCCGACGCGCGTCGCGATCTCGAAGCTCGACCCCTCGGGACCGTCGTCGTCGGTCGTGAGATCGACGTCGATGTCTTTGGCCACGAGGTGCGCGTCGTCGAGCGTCAGATCGACCGACGCGCCCGTGACCGCGAAGACCGAGAACGGCGCGTGGATGATCGTCTTGCCGGTGGGGTTCGACGACTTCGGCAGGTGCAAAGCGAGGTTCTGCGGCGCGCCGTCCTTCATCACGAGGCGAATCGACGGCTCGTCGATCTCGATCTGATCGAGCACCAGCTTCCCCGCGAGCAACGCGAAGATGCGCGGTCGCGCGCTGATGCGATCGCTCGTCAGCGCCGGCCCCTTGCCGTCGGTCGCCTCGACGCGGACGTTCGTGAGCTCGAGCGCCAGCGGCACGAGCTTCACCTGGATCGCGTACCCCGCTTGAAGCCCTTCGGCCGACAGGACGCGCGCCGACTCCCTGGCAGCCCAAGCATTCAGCTGCGACGATCGCGCCAGCAGCGTGAGCCCGATCGGCAAGACGCCGATCGCCGCGAACAGCACGCACAGAATCCGCGCGATTCGCCGCGTCCAATCGCGCCGGCGTCGCCGCGGCGGAGAGGGGTGAGGCGTGCTCGGGCGGGAGTCCATGAGGGGGTGAAGAGGCCGATCTCGAACGTTTGACGAGGCTAGGTCGGTGAGCTTTGCACTCTAGCCGCCACCCCCCAAACAAGCCCATTTCCAGCCTCATTTCCGACGAGCGGTGAGGTCGCGCTGCGCTATACAGCCCCACCCATGCGACGGAGGACCCCGGGCGTTCTGACCGCCGGCGAGCTGCTCGACCCGCAGCTCGTTCGCGACGAGAGCACGCGTGCAGCCGAGGTCATCCGCATCCTCGAGCCCATCGTCACACCGAAGCGGCAAGCGCGAATCCAGGAGATCATCGCCAAGCGGCTGGCGAGCGTGGCCGTTGTCTTCGATGCGCCGCACGATCCGCACAACGGCGCGGCGGTGATTCGATCGTGCGAAGCGTTCGGCGTGCAGCGGCTCCATGTCGTCGAGCGACGCGAGCGGTTCCTCGCCGCGGCGTCGGTCGCGCGGAGCGCGGAGCAATGGGTCGACGTCGTCTGCCACGACACGACCGAGTCGGCGATCGCAGCCGCGCGCCACGCCGGGCTCGAGCTCGTGGCCGCTCACCCGGAAGGCGAGCTCCTCCCCGAAGACCTGGCGGCGATCCCGCGCGTGGCGATCGTCCTCGGCAACGAGCGCGACGGGATCGCTGAAGAGCTCGCGTCGCACTGCCCGCGCCGCGTGCGCGTGCCGATGCGCGGGTTCGTGGAGAGCCTCAACGTGAGCGTGACCGCCGCGATTCTCCTGGCGAGCGCGACGCGCGATCGCACCGGGGACCTCGACGACGACGCGCGACTCCGCCTGTACGCGCGTGGCCTCTTCTACTCGGTGACGCGCGCGCGCGAGGTGCTCGAAGAGGCGGGCTTGCGCTGACGGTCAGCGCTTCTTCCGGAACACGTCGATGATCGGCACGCCGTCGTGCGTGAGCACGTAATCGGGAATGTCGGTCCCGAAGACCGACCACTCGTTGTACTCGACCTCGAGCATGTGTCTCTCGAGGTGCACGATCGCGATGTCGGAGTCGAGCGATCCGGAGCCGCGCAGATCCGGTCGAATGCGTCTCTCGGTGATCATCTGCTGCCAGCTGTCACCGGCGGTGTCCTGGTAATAGACCGTCGCCCCGCGGGGAGCCTTCGCTTCGAAATACGGCTCGAGGCTCTGCGTGGTGAAGCCCCAGAACTGGCGATTGAGCCCCAGGTCCGCTCCGCCCGCCGTACCGCCGATGAGCGGAACGTACGTGGAGAGCCCGAACGGATGCGAGTGCGCCGTCTCGGCGAGCGGCGCGGCGAGGACACACACGACGAGCGCGGCTTGCGCGGCGATCATGTTGCGCGAGCGCTCTGCCCAGCCGCGCGTCTCACGGAGCGCGCTGGTCGCCATGTCCGCGATGCGATCGAATCCGTGTCCCGCGAACAGACAGAGGAACGGGTACGCCGTGAGCCAGTGCTTCGTCCCGCCGAAGATCGGCGTCTTCGGCAGAAGCCACGGCCCCAGCGCCGCGCCGAACGCCAGCACGAAGAGGAGATCGCTCTCCACGCGATCCGGGGACCTGACGCGATCGTGCGCGCGCCCCATGACGTCGAGCCCCCACGCCCGCAGCCGCGCGAAGTGAAGCTTCACGCGCGACGCGAGGCCGAAGACGAAGAGCGCGAGCGTCACCGTGGGGACGGTGGCGAGGATCATCACCGGCATGTACCCGCGCGGCGACGGCGCTTCGAAGTACGTCTCGTGGAGAAACTCCATGTTGTAATAAACATGGTTCATGTGGAACGCGAAGTACTCCTGCAACCTTGGGAGTGTGTCGTTCCACATCCACGGCCAGAGCGTGTACCAGATGAGGGGCCCCAGCGTGGCCATCGCCACGAGCGCCGCGGGGACCGTGAATCGCCCTGCGCGGAGCTGACCCAGCATCGCGCGGCGGTGAACGAAGAACGCATGCGGTACGAGGACGGCCGGCAAGATCCAGGCGTTGTGCTTCGTATCGAGCGTGAGGCCGAAGACGACGCCGGCGGCGATCGCCCAGAGGAATCCCCCTTCGGCCTGTGAGCGCCAGTAGACGTAGATGCACCACGTCCACATGGCCATGATGCCCACGTCGAAGCACGCCAGGTGCGCGTTGTAGAAGACGTTGGGCATCAGACCCAGGAGGACCGCGGCGATGACTCCCGCGCGACGCGAGTACACGCGCGCGCCGAAGAGATAGGTGACCCACTGGGTCAGACCCATCATGAGCATTCCGGGCAATCGGAAGGCCGTGCTCGCGTCCGCGAAGAAGCGGTGCTTCTGGTAGAAGAACATCCACGAGAACGCGAACAGGCTCTTCATGAGCGACGGGTGCTCGTGGTTCTCGGACCAGATGCCGTCGATGCTCGACTGCTTGATGGCGTCGTGCGGGCGCGCCATCAGCATCTCGAACCAGCGCGAGTACGTCTGCGCGGCGTGGAAGTAGAACCCTTCGTCGCGCGCGAAGCCGAGGCTGCGGGCCGTCGAGAGGAGCCAGGCGACGTACGCCGAAGCGATGAGCGCGGCGATGACGTGATCGCGCCAGCCGATCGTCGCGGGGAGATCGACCGCAGTGCGCCACGCGCGCCGGAGACGTTGGACGGCTTCGCTCACCGGGTGTCCGCCTCGAAGCAGAAGTGACGGCCGCCGCCGGTCGACGCGATCTCGGCGATCAAGTCGGCGTGCTGGCCGGCGAGATCGCTCGTCGAGAGCTCGAACCCTTTCCAGCCGTCGCCGTCGACGTGCGTGATCTTTCCGAGCACGCGGTCGTTGGCGCGCCACGTGAGCGTCACGTTCGGGCCGGTGCGATCGCGCTCGTTGAAGTTGGCGAGGCCAACGTGGCCGTGCAGCGCGCCGCCGAACGCGACGTTGCCGAAGCGAACGCGCACGACGCTCGACCCGCCGGCGGTCGGCGCGAAGAAGCAGCGACGCGGACGATCGGCGAGATCGTGGATGATCGAGACGCCGACGAACCCGCCGCTGCCGCACGCGAAGCGATCGCCCGGAGTCGCTGGGCCTGCGCCGAGGCCGCCTGCGCTGGTGGCGCCGTGCGCCCAGCGGCAATCGCTCTCGGCGCCGTTGTCGACGCGCGTGACCGCCATGCCCACCGGGTTCGCGTGATCGAGAAGATCGTCGAGGAGGTGCACGGGGCTCGGATTCTCGAGCGTCGTGATGGTGACGGCGCCGACCTTTCGCGACGCGGTCTTCTTCCAGTCAGCGAGCTCCGGATCGTGCGCGCCGCGGATCGAGACCTCGAACGCGCGCGGGAAGCGCGTGTCGTCGGGGCGCGCTTCGTCGGGGATTCCCGCGAGCTTCGCGCCGAAATGCTCTCGCCCGATCGAGTCGGCCCAGAACGGCGCGAAGACGACGAGGTCGCCCGGTTTCCATTCGGCTTCGACCGCCGCGTGCGCCGCGTCCCAGTCCGCGTCGGACACGACCGAGTGAATCTGCACCTCGTGGGCGCCGAGCTCGAGGAGCCCGATCGCCGGCACGATCGCGAACGCATAGGTCTTCCAACTCCCGGAGAACGTCAAAGCGGCGCGGACTTTACCTCAGACGCCGTGTCGATCAATCGCACCGCGCGCCCGCGATTCGTGTAAGTCGAGCCACGCTCATGCGCCTCCCGCGGCCGCAGCCCTCGACGCTCTTCTACGTCGCCCTCGCCGTCCTCGCGTCGGCGCCCGCGTGGATCGTGCGGTATCCGCCGCTGCAGGACATGCCGTTCCACGTCGCGGCGATGCGCGTGATCCACAGCTTCCACGACGCGCGCTTCGGCATCGACCCGTACTTCGATCTCACATTCGGGCGGACGCAGTACTTCTTCTACTACCTGCTCGGCAGCCTGCTGGCGTACGTCACCGGCGTCTCGGCGGCGAACGTCATCCTCGTCTGCGTGTACCTCGGCGGAACGCCGCTCGCGATTCGCTCGCTGTGCAAGGCCATCGGGAAGGACGAGCGGCTCTCGATCCTCTCGGTGCCGCTGCTCGTGAACGTCATGTTCATGTTCGGCCTCTTGCCGTTCATGTTCGGCATTCCGATCATGTTCTGGGCGCTCGCGTCCGCGGTTCGCTACTTCGACGAGCTCGAGAACGATCGCCGGCCCGAGGTCCTGAAGCGCGAGGCGATCATCCTGGCCGCGCTGGCGTTCGTCCTCTTCTTCTCGCACGTCTTCCCGTTTCTCCTCTTCGGGCTCGGCTTCGCGGCGATCTTTCCGTGGTCGCGTCCGCGCGACTGGATTCGAGCCGGGCTGCCGACGGTCCCCTCGCTGGCGGCGGTGGCGTGGTGGTTCTTCTTCACGTCGTCGGGGAAGATCGCGCAGGGGGCGGTGAACTCGAAGGACGCGGTCGCGCCGCTCGACAAGGCGTGGAGCGGCGTCTTCGATTGGGTGACGAACATCTTCCGCGACACGACCGACGAAGCGTGGTTCGCCGCCTTCGCGTTCGTGGCGCTGCTGTCGCTGGGGCTCTCGCAAGGCGACCGATCGCCGGCGCGTCGCGAGGCGCGCCTCCTCATCGTGGTGCCGCTTGCGTGCTTCGTCCTCTACTTCACGACCGGCGAGTCACGCGGCCCGGTGTGGCTCTTCGCGCAGCGCTTCCCCACGCTCTTCCTGCTCACGATGGTGCCGATGCTCCGCTTTCCGCGCGGGGTTCGCGGCTGGCTGGTGACGGCGGCGGCGCTCATGGTCGCCGTGGGGTCGACCGTGAACGTGTGCAAGCACTTCATTCGCTTCCAGCTCGAAGAGGTCGGCGACATCGACGAAGCGATCGAGCACATTCCGCCCGGGAAAAAGGTCGCCGCGCTCATCTACGACAAGTTCTCGACCGTCATCAACTGGGCGCCGTTCCTCCACTTCGGCTCGTACTACCAGGCGCAGCGGGGCGGCGCGGTCGAGTTCACGTACGCCGGCTACACGCACTGGCCGTTCGATTTCAAACCGGGGATGTACCCGCCGCAGGTCGGCCTTCAGCCCGGCCCCGCGCGCCCGCGATGGGAATGGACGCCCGAGCAAGTGTCGGTCAGCGCGGAGCTGATGCCCTGGTACGACTACGTGCTCGCGCGCGGTCAGGGGTTCCGTCCGCCGGCTGGAACGTTCCATCAGGTGTGGCACGGCGAGCGCTGGTCGGTCTGGAAACACGACTGACGAAACACGATTGAACCGCGCGCTTCGTCTCGATCACGCGCTGCATAAAGCGAGACGAGACAACCGCGCCGGCCTGTACTAGGTTCCGTCGCGAATCATGGCGCAAGCACGCACGAGAAACACCGCATCGGGTGAGGCTAGCCACATCGGCGCAGGCACGCGCGTTCGCGGCCGCGTGACCGGCGACGGCGACGTCGTCATCGGTGGCCAGGTCGAGGGAGACGTCGTCGTTCGCGGCGACGTGACGATCGAAGACGGCGCACGCTGCACGTCGAACGTCGAAGGGCACGCCGTCACGGTCGCCGGCGAGCTCTCGGGCGACGTCGCGGCCTCGGGCGCGGTCATGATCGGCGCGACCGCGAAGCTGCGCGGCAACGTGCAAGGCTCCCAGATCTCGATGGAGGACGGCGCGTCGTTCGCCGGCCGCATCGAGTGCGATTTCGAGTTGCCCGAAGGCATGGGCGACGCACACGCGGCTCCAGCACGCCGCCGCTAGTCAGGTTCGTTTCCGCCCTATTGCGGCAGTATCGAGGAGAGAGCACATGGCGAGCACGGTCATCGGCGCGGGAATCACGATCGAGGGCGAGGTCACGTGTGACGACGACGTCCTCGTGCAAGGGACCATCCGCGGCAAGCTGACGTCGCGCGACGCAGTCACCGTCGAGTCGGGCGCGGTCGTCGAGGCCGACGTCACCTCCGGGCCGCTGTCGGTCGCGGGCGCGATCACGGGGAACATCTCGTCGAGCGATCGCGTCGACTTGCAGACCGGCGCCAAGGTGGTCGGCAACGTGAAGGCTACGCGCATCACCATCGCAGACGGCGCCCAGTTCAAGGGCAACGTCGACATGGACGTGTGAGATGGCGACGCGAGAAGCCGTGACGGTCATCGGCCGCGGCACGCACGTGCGCGGGAGAATCGCGGGCGAAGGCGACGTGGAGATCCACGGGCGCGTCGACGGCGACGTTGCGCTCGATGGCGACGTGACGGTCGAGCAAGGGGGCCTCGTGGCCTCGAACGTGAGCGCGCGGCGGATCGTCGTGCGCGGCGCGGTGAAGGGCGACCTCGTGGCGAGCGAGTCGATCGTGCTCGAAGAGGGCGCGCGCGTCGTCGGCGATCTGCGCGCGGCGCGGATCGCGATCGCGGGCGGCCTCGTCCGCGGGTACGTGCAGTCGGGCGACGGGCAATCGGCTCCGCGCGCGGCGGCCAAGAGCGCGGCGCGTCCGGTGGCGGCGAGCGCTCCGAAGGCGGTCGCGGCGGCAGCTCCGGCTCCGAGCGCGGCGCGTCCGGCGCAGGTGACGTCGAACGGATCGCCGGCGAAGAAGGCTGCCGCGCCGGCTCCTCAGCCGACGCGTGAAGTGGTGCAGGCGTCGCGCGATCGCGGGAACGCTCCGCGCGCGATCTCGCTCGCAGGGGGCTCGCCGGCTGCGAAGCACGGGCCGCCGTCGCCGGTGGTGCCGTCGCTGAAGAAGGGCGCGAAGGGCGCGCTCAAGAAGAAGGCGTGAGCTACGTCATCCAGGCGAGCGACGTCGCGCGCGACCGGGCTCGCTTGCTGGAGCTCCTTCGCGATCGATCGTTCGCGCGCAGGAGAGTCATCCTCGCCTCGGGCAAGGAGAGCGACTTCTTCATCGACTGCAAGCAGACGGTGCTCACCGCCGAAGGGCACGCGCTCACCGGCGCGCTGCTCTTCGACGCGCTCACCAAGCTCCCGAAGCACGACGCGGTCGCGGGCGTGGAGCTCGGCGGATGCCCGCTCGCCAGCGCGGTCGCGCTCATCAGCTTTCAGCGCGGCGGATCGCTCGACGCCGTCTACGTGCGCAAAGACGCGAAGGACCACGGCTCGCAGCGCCTCCTCGAGGGGAACGCTCGACTTCCTGCAGGCGCGAAGATCGCGATCGTCGAAGACGTGATCACGACCGGCGGCTCGACGTTGAAGGCCGCGACGAAGCTGCGCGACGCGGGCTACGAGGTCGTCGGCGTGGCGGCGGTGGTCGACAGGCTCGAAGGGGGCCGCGAGGCGATCGAGGCCGCGCAGCTGCCGCTGGTCGCGCTCTACACGCGACGCGATTTCATCGCGGAATAGCCAGGGCGAGTCGCGCTCAGCGCGGGCCGGGCGCGTGCGGCAAGGCGGGAGCGCCGGGCGACGGCGCAGCAAACGTCGGCGAGGTCGCGGTCGCCGGAGGGCGCGGAGTCGAGCGGGGCAAGCGTCCGACGTCGACCGTGGGGATCGGCGGCGTGGTCATCGGGCCGACCGCCGGCGCAGGAGCAGGGGCGTTGGCCGTGCTCACGTCGCTCGCGTCGTCGTGCCCGTGCAGCGACCGCAGCTCGCTCGCGACCCACAGACGCGCGCGGTACACGTCAGCCTTCACGTCGCTCGTCGCCGCCCACACGACGCACGCGCCGACGAGCGCGCCCAGCACGAACCAACCGAGCCTCCGCACGCTCGCATCGGCCCGCTCGCCGCGCGTGATCGCCAGGAGCTCCGTGTCGGGCGCCTTCACGCGCGTCCGCTGCGGCTCCGAGTCGAACATCGGGCGCGGCGGGACGTAGCCCATTCGATTGGGCGGGGGCAGATCCTGCCGACTGTGCACACCCGAGGGTGGCGAGATCGCGTTCCGACGCGGCCCGCGCACACCGGACCCGAGAGCCGGGCCGAGACGCGGATCCGGCGCCGGAGCCGCCGCGAGTTTGCGCTGAGAGTTGCTGGCCATTCGAACGCAACGCGCTTGCACCTTTCGTGCAACGCGGCTTCCTGAGCCCGCTCGTTCCGCGCGCAGCGGCGAAGAGGAAACGCGCACGTTCGCCCCGATGCCTGCGCGACCCAAGTCGCATGGCTACTGCGCGATCCGATCGCGGCCCGTCGATCGTGAAAGAGTGTGCCCGGCATGTACGCGGGCCGAGGCGCGGCTACAGCCCGTCGTCCCTCTCCAGCCACACGTGCATCCCGTCGGTGACGTCGGGCGACGACTCGATGTGCACGACACGCGGACGGCAGCACACATCGCAGTCCTCGACGACGGTCTGCTTCTCACCGCCCCCTTCGTCGATCGAGATCGTCCCCATCTGTCCGCAGAACGGACACGCCAGGTCGACCGACGAGGTGAGATGCCTCTCGTTCAGCTTCGGCTTCTTCGACTTCTTCATTTTCGTTCACCTCGGGACCCGGCGTGCTTCTGATTCGAAGACAGGGCGCGAAGCAAAGAGTCCGAAGCAAGCGGGGCAAAGCTGAGGCGAGCGAAGGAAACCGCGGGAAGAATGGCCTCGTGGCGCGGCGCGCCGTGCGATTTCTTCCCCCTCGGGACTAGACTTCACTATGCAAGCACACGCGCGAGCCGCTGAGGAGAGTCACGGCCCAAGCGCGCAAAACGCACGGAAACGAGCCCGATTTTGGACATGAAGAGGATCGACGTCCTGAGCGATTCGACCGGCGAGACCGCCGAGCGAGTCGTGCGCGCAGCGATGCTGCAGTACCCGCACACGGGGGCGCAGATCCGCGTGCACACGCGCGTGCGAACGAAAGAGGTGGCGCGTCCGCTCCTCGAGCGCGCGGCGGCCGAAGGGGCGCTCGTCGTGTTCACGGTCGTGAGCCCCGAGCTGCGCGAGTACATCCACGTGTCGAGCTACGAGCTCAAAGTGGAGGCGCTCGATCTCATCGGCTCGCTCATCGGCAAGCTGTCGACGTTCCTCGATCGCCAACCGATCAACATGCCGAGCGCGATGCTCCCACTGAGCGACGAGTACTTCCGTCGCATCGAGGCGGTCGAGTTCACCGTGAAGAGCGACGACGGCAAGGAGCCGCGCAACTTCAAGAAGGCCGACCTCGTGCTCGTCGGCGTCTCGCGCACGTCGAAGACGCCGCTCTCCACGCTGCTCGCGCAACGAGGGCTCAAGGTGGCGAATCTGCCGATCGTCCTCGGCGTGCAAGCGCCGCCCGAGCTGGCGGAGGCTCCGCACGATCGCGTCGTGGGACTGACGATCGGGCTCGATCCGCTGGTCGAGATCCGCAAGGCGCGCTTGAAGCAGCTCGGCATGAGCGTCGACAGCGCGTACGGCCTCCGCGAGCAAGTGCGCGAAGAGCTCGAGTACGCGAACCGCATCTTCCGCGATCACCCGACGTGGCCGGTCATCGACGTGACGGGGCGCGCGATCGAAGAGACCGCGGTCATCATCCTGGAGTCGCTGAAAGAGCGCGACGAGAACGCGAAGAACGCGCGGGCGGCGCTCGTCTAGTCAGCGCTGGAGCGATCAGCAGCCGCAGGCGTCGACGCAGGCGGGGACGTTGTCGCAGTTGAGGATGCAGGTCTGGCACGCGCTCGTCGATGACGGCGTCGTGGTCCCGCCGCCGGTGAGATCGAGGCAGTGCCCCTGCACCGACTGCAGGCAGACCGAGTCGTACGTGGTGTCGCCGCTGGCGAGCTGCGCGGCTTCGGTGCACGTCGCCGGAGAGCCGATCGGGCACAGGTAGTTGCCGCACAAGCACTCGGGATCGATCGACGTGCCGTGAATGCGGAAGCCGCACTGCGGGAACACTTGCGGGCTGAGCGCGAGGGTCGGGCACGAGCTGATGAACTGGCAGAGCGAGATGCTCGCCGTGATCTGCGTGCAGCTCGCCCCCTGGACCGCAGGCGCTCCGGCGTCGGCCGCCGCCGTCGCAGCCGGCGCGGCGCCCGCGTCGCTGTTCGACGAGATGCTCGGGATCACACACGCCGGCGTCGCCAGCGGGGCCAGGACGAGCACGGCCACTGGCAGAAACGCGATCGCGGCAGGCAGGAACGCGCGCATGTATCCGCTTCATCACGCTGACGGTGCGCGGGCCAACTTCCTCGCGTAGCTTTCGCTCTGAAATGAAGACTCGAACGCTCGGTTTCCTCGGCGCGGGCAACATGGCCGGCGCGCTCATCAAGGGGCTCATCCATTCGCGCCTGGTCGATGCGTCGCGGATCATCGCCAGCGATCTGAAGCCGGAGCGGTTGAAGCAGCTCGAAGCGGCGCACGGGATCAAGACGACGACGGACAACCATGCGCTCGCGCGCGACGTCGACGTGCTCGTGATCGCGGTGAAGCCGCAGGTCGTCGACAAGGTTCTGACGGCGATCGGGCCGGACGTGAAGCAAGGGACGCTCGTGGTCTCGGTCGCGGCCGGCGTTCCCATCGCGGCCATCGAAGCCCGGCTCCCGGCGGGCGCGCGCGTGGTTCGCTCGATGCCGAACACCCCGGCGACGGCGCTGGCAGGCGCGACGGCGATCGCCGCGGGCGCTCATGCGACGGAAGACGACATGCGAATCGCGCACGCGCTGTTCGAAGCCGTGGGTCGCGTCGTGACGCTCGACGAGTCGCAGCTCGACGCGGTGACGGGGCTCTCGGGGAGCGGGCCGGCGTACGTGATGTTGATGATCGAAGCGCTGGCCGACGGCGGCGTGAAGGTCGGGCTGCATCGCGACACGGCGCTCTTGCTGGCGGCGCAGACGGTCTACGGATCGGCCAAGCTCCTGCTCGAGACCGGCGAGCACCCGGGTCGCTTGAAGGACATGGTGACGAGCCCCGGCGGGACGGCGATCGCCGGGCTTCATACGCTGGAGAGCGGCGGCCTCCGGCGGACGCTGATGGACGCGGTGGAAGCCGCGACGTTGCGATCGGCGGCGCTGGGAGAGGCGATGGCGAAGAAGATGGGCGTTCCGACGGGGGAGAAGTAGCTCCCGCCGCGAACCGCCAGCTCCCGCGGGGAACTAATTAGTTCCCGCCGGGACTCCCCAGCTCCCGCGGGGAACCCGCAGCTCCCGCGGGGAACCACCGTCTCCCGCGGTATGTTACGAAACCAGCATGTCCGCGTCGTTCGATCCGCAGCAGCAAGCCGAGTTCGATCAATACGCCGGCTCGTACGAGTCGATGCACGCCAGCAGCGTGGCGGCGAGCGGCGAGTCGCCCGAGTACTTCGCCGTCTACAAGCAGAAGGTGCTCGCGCGGATGCTGGGCGAGGGGTACGCGCAGCCCGTCCTCGATTTCGGATGCGGCATCGGGAACCTCACGACGCACCTCGTGAAGTCGTTCTCCGACGTGCACGGGTTCGATCCGTCGGCCGAGTGCGTGAAGCTCGCCGCCGAGCGATCGCCGGGGGCGAAGCTGCACAGCGAGGTGAACGCCATCCCGAAGAACCACTTCGGCGCGGCCATCCTGGCCAACGTGCTTCATCACGTGCCGCCGGGAGAACGCGCGGAGCTGATGAACACCGTGGCGGCGACGCTCGCGCCGGGCGGGCGCCTCATCATCTTCGAGCACAACCCGCTGAACCCGGTGACGCGCCACGCGGTGGCGATCTGCCCGTTCGACGAGAACGCGGTGCTCCTTTACCCGGCCGAGGTGAAGCGACTTCTCCGCGGCGCGAAGCTCGCCCCCGTGTCGCTCGATTACATCGTATTCTTCCCGCACGCGCTCCGCTTCGCCCGGGCGATGGAGCCGGGGTTGTCGTGGGTGCCGCTCGGTGCGCAAGTTTGCGCGTGGGGAATGAAGAGCACGTGAATCGTTCGCGGTGGGGAGGCGGCGCCGTCGCCGCGTGCGCACTCGTCCTCGGCGGGTGCGGCCGCGCGAACGACGCGAGCGACGCCAAGCACGACGACCCCACCAAAGGCCTGTCGGTGCCGCTCGTCGCAACCACCACGAAGTTCGCCAACGGCTTCGAGCTGACCACCGACGAAGATCACCGTGCGCCGAGCATCGGCGTGAGCCTCTCGTACCGCGTCGGCTCGCGCGACGATCCGCCGGGGCGCACCGGGCTCGCGCACCTCGTGGAGCACTTGATGCTGCGCGGCTCGCTGCACGTGCCGATGGGCGAGTTCGAACGGCAAGTGAACGGCGTCGGAGGGACGTGGAACGCGGAGACCGGGCTCGATCGCACCTGGTACTGGGAGACGCTCCCCAGCGATCAGCTCCCGCTGGCGATGTGGCTCGAGAGCGACCGGATGCTCTCCAAGCTCGAGACGATCGACGAAGCGACGCTCGGCATCGAGCGCGACATCGTGAAGAACGAGGCGCGGACGCACGCCGGCGACGCGAACGACGACGTGCTGGGGATGGCGCAGGCCGCGGTCTTCCCCGAGGGGCATCCGTACCATCACCGCACCATCGGCTCGGCCGAAGACCTCGATCGGGTGACGCTCGACGAGGTGAAGGCGTTCGCGCGTCGCTACTACATGCCGAGCAACGCGACGCTCGCCATCGTCGGTGACGTCGATCGCAACGAGGTCGTGCAGGCGGTGAACCACTGGTTCGGGACGCTGCCGAAGAGCGACCCGCCGGTGCGCGTCGATCCGGCGCACCTTCCGATTCCGAAGCTGAAGGGATTGACGCACCTCGAGGTCGAGGCTGACGTCGAGTACCCGGAGGTGATCCTCTCGTGGGTGGGACCGCGCCGCTTCGACGTGGACGACGCGGAGGTCGACGAGTACTTCGATTTCCTCCAGCACGTGCTCCAGGCGTGGCTGATGATCGACGACAAGATCGCGCGATCGGTGACGAAGGTCCGGCAGCGCGGCGAGCTCGGGAGTCACGACGCGCTCGTCTTCACGCTCGCGCGCGGCGAGAAGCCCGAGGTGGCGGTCGACGCGATCGACAAGCTGCTGCTCCAGACGCGACGAACGCGCATGAGCCCGCACGACGTCGACGACGAGCGCCTGGCCTTCAGCGCGCGCCTCCTCTACTCGCTCGAGCGGTTCGACGAGCGCGCGAATCTCTACAACGACTACCGCGACGCGACCGGGCGCGCGCTCTTCGCGCAGACGTGGTTCAAACGCTACGACGACGTGCGCGCGTCGTCGGCGCGGCGATTGAAGCCGATCTGGTTTCCGGAGGACGCGCGCGTGATCACGATCGTTCGTCCGCTGAAGGGGGCGCCCATCGCCGGGCGCCTGGTGAACAAGCGATGAAGCGCGTCGCCTTCTCTCTCGCGCTGTCGCTCGCCGTCGCCGCTCTCCCGGCGCGCGCCGACGACTTCCGCGCGAGCGCGCCTCTCCCCACGGCGTCCCATCGTCCGCTGGCGCCGACCATCCGCGAGGCCAAGCTCCCCAACGGGGTGCGTGTCCTCGTCATCGAGCGCCATGGCGGGCTCCCGGTCGTCGCGGTCCGGGTCGTCAGCGACGTCGGCGCGTTTCAAGCGGGGCCGGGCGTGGCGCAGCTCGCCGCGGAGTCTGCGTTGCGCGGCGAGAGCGATCTCGCGCACTCGTTCAACGAGATCGGCGCGCTTCGAAGCGTGCACGCGGACTGGGACGGCGTTCAGGTGAGCGTGGCGTGCCTGGCGCCCGCGCTCGATCGCGCGATCGAGCTGGCGTGGAACACGGCGAACGAGGCGTCGTTCCAGGCGACATACGTGAAGGACGCGCGCGACGCCGCGCTCCGCGAGCACGAAGACGGACACTGGAGCGCCATGCACGGCCTCGACGAGGCGCTCTATCCCGCGGGCGATCCCCTGCGCGACGGCATCTCCGCTTCGCGCGCGGCCTCCGAGGCGATCCAGCCGGTGCAGCTCGAAGAGTATTTCGCGCGCGCCTTCTCGGCCGACCACGTGACGCTCGTCGTCGTCGGCGACACGACGCTCGAAGCGGTCGTCGAAGGGGCACGAACATGGCTCGGCGGCGCGCGGCCGGCCGCAAAGCCCGCGGCCAAGGTCGCGGCGTCTCCCACGCCTGCGCCGAAGCGCGGGCTCACGGTGATCGATCGCCCCGGGAGCACCGAGTCGTCGATCGCCATGGGTGCTGTCGGCGTGCCGCGCACCTCGCCGGATCGTCCGGCCATCGAGGTGCTCATCGCGGCGCTCGAGCACCGCTTCGATCTGATCCTTCGAGAGCGCAACGGCTACACCTACGGCTTCCACGCGCACGCCACATCCGATCGCACGCGCGGAGAGATCGTCGTCGATGGGAAGGTCGAGACGTGGCACACGGGGCAATCGCTCCGCGAGATGTTCACGGTGATCGATCAGCTGCGCGCGGCGCCGGTCGACGATCTGGAGCTCGCGGTCGCCAAGGCGCTGAGGCGAGCGCTCGATCCGCGGTTCCGCGAGACGAACGCCGCGGCGGCCGATGCGCTCGGCGATCTCGTCAAGGAGGGGTTGCCGCTCGACACGTGGCCGCGCGACGTCGTCGCCGTCGATCACGTCACGAGGGAAGACGTCCTCCGCGTCGCGCGCACGTACCTCGATCCGTCGCACATGCCGATCGTCGTCGTGGGCGACGCGAAGGCGATCGTGCCGACGCTTCCGGACGTGAGCGATACGGCGGCGAGTGCGGCCGTGCCCGCGCCGCCGACAACGACGACGCCGGTAGCGCCGACGGTGACCACCAAGCCGACGAAGCTCACCGCGCCCACGCCGCTGAAGACCTTGGAGCCGCCGGCCATGACCCCGAAACCCTAGAGCGGATCACGCCTCGTCGTCCTCGAGCTCGTCGTCGTCGCGCTTGCGACCCAGGTTCACGCGATCGCCCACGACGTACAGCGGGCGCTGCTTCACCTGCTCGTAGATGCGGCCGATGTACTCGCCGAGGATGCCGATCATCAAGAGTTGCACCGCCGCGAGCAGCGAGAAGATCACGACCTCCGCCGTCCAGCCTGCGACCGTGGCGTGAAGCACGAAGCGCGCGACGAGCGCCCAGATGGCGATGCCAACGCTGGCCATGCTGATGATCATGCCGAGGTACGTCGCGAACCGGAGCGGCAAGACGCTGAACGACGTGATGCCGTCGATCGCGAAGCGGAGCATCTTGCGGAACGGGTACTTCGTCTCGCCGGCGAAGCGGCCGGGGCGATCGTAGAGCACCGCGGTCTGCTTGAAGCCGACCCACGCGACCATCCCGCGCACGAAGCGGTGCGTCTCGCGCAGCTCGCGGAGGGCGATGACGACGCGGCGGCTCATCAAGCGGAAGTCGCCCGTGTCGAGCGGGACCTCGATGGGGATCATCGCGGCGAAGACGCGGTAGAACGTCTTCGCGGTGATCAGCTTGAAGAACGTCTCGCCCTCGCGCGACCCGCGCTTGCCGTAGACGACGTCGAACCCTTCGCGCCACTTCGCCACCATCGCCAGGACGACCTCGGGCGGGTCCTGGAGATCGGCGTCCATGACGACCACGGCCTTGCCGCGGGCGAAGTCGATGCCGGCCGTGATCGCCGTCTGGTGACCGAAGTTCCGGGCGAACGACAGGATGCGGTACCGCGGTTCAGCGGCGGCGATTCCACGCAGCAGCTCCATCGAGCGGTCGCGCGAGCCGTCGTTCACGAAGAGCACCTCGGCGTCGACCGGGGCGAGTTTGCCGAGGAACTCCTGCAGGCGCGCGTGAAGCTCGGGGATCACCGCCTCTTCGTTGTAGATCGGGAGGACGAGGCTCAACGTCGGGCGCGGCATGACGGCGTGGGTTCGGTGAGTAGCACGAGAGGGGCGTGGCGGTCGCGCCGCGCGGGAATTCCCTGCGCCTGACAGCTTGGTTTGTGGCAACCGGTCGAGTAACAGTCTGGTTTGGCCCACTGACCATGCGTTTCGCGCCCCCGCACGACTCCGCGACGCCGCGCATCGTCGTGGCGTTCTTCGCGCTGGCGCTGGTGGCCTACGTCGGCGTCTATCCGTTCTTCACGACGGTCAACAACCCGAACGAGAACGTCCGGACGTACGAGACGATGGCCATCGTCGAGTTTCACACCTTCCGGATCGACGGCATCATCGCGCGGTACGGCTGGGTGAACGACATGGCCTCCGTCCCCGAGCCGGACGGATCGCGGCACCTGTTTTCGGTGAAGGCGCCGGCCGTCAGCTACGCGGGCGTTCCGTTCTACTGGGTGCTGCGAAAGATCGCGCCGCGTCTGGGGCTCGTCGAAGCGACCGACTCCTCGACGCAAGAGCAGAAGGACGCCTGGCTCACGGCGACGACGTGCTTTCTCCGCCTCTTCACGATTCAGCTCCCGTGCTTCGCGTTCCTGGTGTGGCTCGAACGCTGGCTCCGCGGAACGAGCCCCGATCCCGTGTTGCGCCTGGCGTGCGTCGCGGCCGTCGGACTGGGATCGAACTACCTCGGCTACTCGCTCATGTTCGCCAGCCACGCGCCGTTCGCGATCGCGGCGTTCGCGTCGTTCGCGATCACGACCGGCGAGCGCGCCGCGCACCCGCTCGATCCGAAGCAGCGGCGCCTGTCGCGCGCGTTCCTCGCCGGCTTCTTCGCCGGTCTGGCCACGCTGCTCGAGTACCACGCGCTCCCGGTCTCGGTGTGCCTCTCCCTCTACGCGCTCGTCACCTTCTGGCGGCCGACGCGGCTGGCGATGTTCGGCCTCGGCGGGATCGTGAACGCGCTCGCGCTCATGTACTTCCAGTGGCGATGCTTCAAGAGCCCGTTCACGCCCGGCCACAAGATGAGCGAGAACCCGGCGTACGCGCACCTCTTGAACCAAGGGTACTTCGGCATCGGCAAGCCCGACTGGGACGTCTTCGGGAAGATCTCGTTCGACCGCGGGTACGGCTTCTTCGGCACGAGCCCGTTCATGTGGCTGGGGCTCCTGGCGATCCCGTTCGCGATCGTGCTCGGCTACGGGAGCCTCCGCGAGCGCGCGCAGCGGCGTGACGCCACGATCGCGTGGACGCTGACGATGTTCGCTTTGTGGACCACCGTGAGCGCGGCCATCAACTGGCGCGGAGGGTGGACGCTCGGCCCGCGGTACCTCGGCGCGGCGCCGCCGTTCTTCGCGTACGGAGCGCTGTGCGCGTTCGAAGCCGTCGCCTCCGATTCGCCGGCGCGGCGCGCGATCCTTCGCGGAGTGGCGGGAGGCGCGGCGCTGGCGAGCGTCGTGTCGATCGGGATCGTCGGCATGCACTTCAACACGATCCCCGAAGAGTTCACCCGCCCGCTGATGCAGCTCACGCTGCCGATGGCGCTCGCGGGGTTCGTGCCGCATCACGCGCTGGAGTGGTTCGGCGCGACGTCTGGCGCGTTCTGGTATTTCGCGGCGGCGTGCGCGCTCGTGGCCGGAGGGGTGGCGGCGTTCGCGCCGTGGCAGGAGAGGAAGTGGACGTGGCCGCTGCGCGCGTCGGTGGCGATCGCGGCGTTCGCGGTCTCGATGGTTCCCGCGCTCAGCACGCCCGACCTGGCCGATCAGAAAGACCTCGGCGCTCACGCTCGCCGGAGCTTCGTCGACATGTGGCGACCGACGGGGCGGGACCAGATCACGACGCTCCGTGCGGAAGCAGAGAGCTACGGCCCGCGCCGCCCGTGCAACTGGATTCGCCTGGCGAGCATGGAGCGCCTGGTGAACATGCCGGAAGCGATGCGCGACGAAGCGCGAGCTCCCTCCCCTCGCCCGATCTGCAACAGCCTCGACATCCGCGCCGCGGCGCTCCTGCAACGCCGGTTGACCCCGGGGATTCGCTAAGCTCGGGCCTTGTGTTAGACGGGGGCCGTTGATGCGTCGCTGGTGGAGTGAGCTCGGCGTCGTTCTCCTCGGCCTGGTGCTGAGCGCGTACGCATGGTGGCCCGCGCTCTCGGCGTACCCGCACAACCAGACGGGCGACGGTCCCCTTTTCCAGGAGGTCGTCGAAGCGGCGCGCGTGTCGTGGGTGCACTGGCGGGAGCTGCCGCTGTGGAACCCGTACCAGTGCGGCGGCGTTCCGCTCTGGGACAACCCCGAAGGGCTCGGCGCCGCGCCGACGATGTGGATCTTCCTGCCGTTCGGCGCCACGCGCGCCATCGAGCTCTGGTTCGTCACGCACGTGCTGGCGGCGTTCGTCTCGATGTGGCTCTTCGCGCGCAAGGATCTCTTGCTGAGCGCGCCGGCGTCGATCTTCGCGGCGTGCGTCTGGGCGTTCTGCGGGTACTTCGAGCAGCACCTCTCGGGCGGGCACCTGTCGTGGGTGGCGTTCGCGTACTTGCCGCTCGGTCTCTTTCTGTGGCGGCGCGCCGAGAAGGACGTGCGCTTCGCGATCGGCCTGGGGATGCTGGTCGCGCTGGAGATGCACGAAGGGGCGACGTACGCGCTCCCGCACATGGTCGTGCTCCTCGGCGCCGAGACGCTGACGCGCGCGTGGCCTCCGCGGCGGTTGCTCCTCATCGCGCGCGCCGGCGCGATCGTCGCCGTGGTGGGACTGTGCCTCAGCGCGACGCGCACGCTCCCGGTCCTCGATCAGCTCCGCTCGCACACGCGCGAGCTCGGCGACGAGACCGACGCGCTCCAGTGGACGACGATCAAGGACATGTTCGTCTCGCGCACCCACTCGCGCGTCGTCCCCGGGCAGCAGTACGTGTGGCCCGAGTTCGCGGCGTACGTGGGGCCGTTCGTGTTGGCGCTCGGGATCATCGGTGTGTTCGTCGGCGGGCTCGAGAGCATGTGGCTCGTGGCGCTGCTGGTGTTCTCGTTCGCGTTGATGCTCGGTCACGCCGACAAGTACGCGCCGTGGACCGTCTTGAAGGCGCACCTCTATCCGTTCAAGGAGATGCGCGTCCCGTCGCGCTTCAACGCCGCGGTCACGATGTTCATCGCCGTCTTCGCGGCCATCGCCGTCGATCGCATCGGTGAGCGCGTTCGCCGTGTTTTCCGCTCGATTCGCGTTCGCGACAGCGTCCGGCTGGCGCTGCTGGTGATCGCCTTCGTGGGCGTGGGCGACATCATCACGGTCGGCATCGAATGGGGTTCGACGTGCTTCTCGGGCGCGCCGTCGGACAGCAAGATCGCGGTCTCACCGCGCCTCTACATCGCAGCGACGGGGCTTGCGCAGTTCACCGATCAGCCGACGCAAGGGCTGGCGCGGACCGAGTGCTGGGGCGAGTGGTCGTTCCACAAAGACGCGCCCGTGTGGCTGGGCGACGTGCCGCAAGCACACGCGGAGAACACCGCCGAGGCCGTCGTCGATCACGTCGTGCGAACGCAGAACTCGTTCCGCTTCGACGTCCAGGCGCACCAGCCCACGCGCATCCTCCTCAACACCACGTACGACCACGGCTGGCGCACGAACGTCGGCGAGGTCGCGGCGTACAACGAGGACCTCCTCGCGGTCGACGTCCCCGCCGGCTCGGGCCACGTCGTCGTCCACTACTGGCCGCACGGCCTCACGCTCGGCATCTGGCTGACGTCGCTCTCGTCGATCGCCATCGCCGCGTTCTTCGTTTGGGACTCGCGACGGCGACGAGGCGTGCCCTCAGCCTCGGCCCGCGTCCCCTCACCCCCGGCCCCTCTCCCGTAAAGGGAGAGGGGAGCGCACGTCTCGATCTCCTCCCCTCTCCCCTCGCGGGAGAGGGGCTGGGGGTGAGGGTTCGCGGGAAGAGGGGGCCGGAGATGAGGGTGCGCTCGTCAGTGCTTCGGGAAAATATCGAAGTACGTGACGCACAGAATCAGCGTGAGCATCATCAGCAACCCGACGGCGTGAACCTGCGCTTCGATCTTCGCGTCCGGCTTCCGGCGCGCGATGGCTTCGAAGAACAGGAAGATGAGCCGCCCTCCGTCGAGCGCCGGCACCGGCAGCAGGTTGAACCAGCCGAGGTACGCCGAGAGCATCCCGAGCAGAATGAACGCCGGCCCCGGTCCGCTCTGAACCGCCTTGGCCATCTCGCGCGTGATGCCCACCGGCCCGGCGAAATCGGGCTTCTCCTTGCCGGTGATCGTGCGCGCCAGACCGCGGAGCTGTTCCCAGACGAAGCGGGGCGGCTCGATGAGCGACATCTTGGCCGCTTCGACGACGCCGACCGGAACGATGCGCGCGTACGGACCGATGAGGATCTTCCCTTCGTCCTTCGCGCCCGCAGCCTCCGGCGTCACCTTCGTGTGGATGACGGTGCCGTCGCGATCGATGGTCACGTCGATCGCAGTACCGGCGTGCGAGCTCACGGCCTTCTTCAGGTCGTCCCACGTGGCGATCTTCGCGTCGTTCACGGCGACCACTTTGTCGCCGTCGACGATGTGCGCGATCGCCGCGGGACCGTCCGGCACGACCGACACGCGCATCGACGTGCTGTCGATGAGCGGCTTGCCGCCGACGAGGAACCCGATGAAAAAGAGGACGCTCGCGAAGAAGTAGTTCGTGAGGGGACCGGCGGCGATGGTGACGATGCGCGCCCACAGCGACGCGTTGAGGTAGCTCCCCTTGTCCTTCGGGTCGTTGTCCTCGTACGGGTTCATCCCCGCGATCTGCACGTAGGCCAGGAACGGGATGATCGCGACTTGGTAGACGGTCGGGCTCCCCTTCGGCTGATGCTTGTAGAGCGTGGGACCGAACCCGATCGAGAACTTCACCACGCGCATGCCGAACCGGCGCGCCGCGAGGTAGTGCCCCCCTTCGTGAACGACCATCAAGACGGCCAAGCCGAGCGCGGCCAAGACGATGGAGCCGAAGGTCATTGACCTAACTGTAAGGTGCGCGTCCGCGCAGCGCCATCACCCGAATGCGCGTAATGCAGCGCGCCGGGCTAAAGGAATGAAACGCCGACCGAAACGGTTGGAAACCCGAGTCGCATGGTCAGCGCGATGTGGTCGTTGAAATGGTAGCGACCGCCGACGTAGAGCGCGGGCTGAACGCCGGTCTCGCGGGGGTTCGAGAGGCACACGATGCCCGGCGGGCACGCGTCGAAAAAGCCGTGGTAGATGAACAGCCCCGGCTCGCCGAAGACGCTCCAGTTGTGAGCGACGTAGAAGTTCCACTGCATCGCCACGGGGAGCACGAGGAAGTTCGCGCTGCATGAGGCGCGCGGGACGTAGCACCCTTCGAAATGGAGGAGGTCGGCGCCGAAGGTGATGGCCACCGTGTCGTTGATCGTCGGGACGAACCCGCGATCGACGATCGGGATCGAGAAGCGGGCGCCGAGGCCGTAGCTGTCACCGGGGAAGAGGTTGTCCCAGCCGAAGAGAACGTGCGGCTCGATCTCGACGGCGTACTGCGGGTGATCACCGGGGCGCTTGATCGTGTCGTCGGCGAGGGCAGCGCTCGGGGCGAGCGTCAACGATGCCGCGAGCGCGACGAACGCGAGAGAAAGCTGAGCTCGGACCATGGCGTGCTGTAGCGCGCCATGGGAGCGATGGAAAGGTCAGCCGATGCTGCTTCCGTGACGCACGGCGGGCACGGCCATGGCTACGGCCGAGGCGGTCGGGCTCGACAGACGCTTCACGCTGACCGGTGCGACTCCCGTCGCCGAGCGCCACCAGATGCCGTCGCGCGTGCTTCGCGCGAGACCCTCGCGCTCGAACTTCGCGAGCAGGCGGCTCACGGTCTCGGTCGTGGCGTTCACCATGTTGGCCAGGTCGCGGCGGCGCAGCGGGATGGCGATGAAGCGCCCTTGCCCGAGCGGGGTGCCGTGGGCGAGGGCCAGCGAGTCGAGAAGGTTCGTGACGCGCTCGTCGACCGGACCGGAGACGATCTCGTCGATACGACGCACGTTGCACCGCACCTCGGCCGCGAACCGCGAGAGGAACGCGCGCGCCAGCGACGGATGCGCCGACATCAAGCGAACGAGGGCGCGACGGTCGACCGTGATCACGTGCGACGAGCGGAGCGTCACGACGCTGGCGAACGCCGCGTCGCCGTCGATGACCGCCGAGTCGGCGATGATGCACGGCGCGCGCATCACATCGAGCACCATGCTCTCTTCGTCCTTGCCGCCGCTCATGGTGCGGACCAGCTTCGCCGCGCCGCGGACGAGCATCACGAGCATCTGGCTCGGGACACCCTGGTCTACGAGCGAGAGCCCTGCGTGGACGCGACGCTGAGAGCACGCGAGCGCGAGCTCGGCGAGTGCCTCTTTGCCGACTTCAGCGAACGCAGCGAGCTGTCGCAGCTCGCCAAGAATATCGAGGTCATTTGAAGCTGTGGCCATCGGATCCCGCCCCGGGAAAATGCCCTTCGCTCCTGAGTAGGGGCGAAGAACCGCAAGAGCCGCCTAACACGGAGACGTGGTTCGCGTCACCGCGCATAACGTTCTCACCAAGCCTTTGGTTACGAGCCGAGACCCCGCTTGCCGCCGGAGCCGCGTCCCGGTTAGGCACTACGCAACGTGCATGCCTTCGCTTCGCCCCCGAAATTCGCGCGTGGTGTGCGCGCTCGCCGCGCTATCGGGGGCGTTCACGTCAACAAATGCACGCGCCGAGGAGCCGCCGCCGGGTGAGGTGACGGTCCGCGGGTCGCGGGACACCGGGGGGTTCGTCTCGCGGGCCAGCGTCGACGACGCGCCGCGCGAAATCACGGACACCGCGAGCCTGTTGGAGCCGATGCCCGGAGTGCATGTGCGGCGCCTGGGGGCGGACGACTCGTTCGCGTCGCTATCGATTCGCGGGTCGTCGTCGAGCGAGGTGGCCGTGATCCTCGCAGGGGTGCCGCTGACGGGGGGCGCCGACCCTTCGCTCGACCTGGCGACCCTGCCGCTATGGCCGGGGGCGCAGGCGCGCGTGTACCGATCGTTCGCGCCTGGGTCGCTGGGGCCGGGGTCGTTGGGGGGAACGCTGGTGCTCGACCCGCCCTCGACGCGAGCGCCGCTGGGAACCGAAGTGTGGAGCGCGGTCGGATCGTATGGCGCGGCGCGCATGCGCGTGGCGAACGTGAGCTCTCTCGATGCGTCGAACCGTACGCGCCTGGTCACGGCGTTGAGCGCGTCACGCGCGGACGACGCCTTCTCGTACTTCGACCCGACCGCATCGACGCCCGGCCACGATGTCTACGCGACGCGGCTGAACTCACGACACGCCGCGGTGAACGGGCTCGCGTCGCTGGCGTTGCCCGTTCGCTTCGGCGCGCGGGACGACGGAACGCTGACGGTCACGACTCTCCTTCAGGCGCGCCGTCAGGAGATCCCGGGGACGGTGCTGGCGCCCACGCCGTCGCAGGTGCTCGACTCGAATCGCGAGCTGGCCTCCGTCGCGCTGGCGATGCCGAGCGGGAAGAGCGGTCATGGCGCGTGGGCCGTTCACGCGTGGGGGCGACGCGACGGGCTGCGCTTGAATGACCCCGGGGCATCGGCCGCGCTGGGGCCTACGCATACGGACGACGCGATCGTGGCCACGGGGGGTTCGCTGGAGTGGGGTGGGCCGATCGACGACGCCGAGCGCGCGTCGCTCCAGGTGCACGTCGACGGGAGCGGCGAGCGGTATGCGCCGGCGGCGTGGGTGGGATCGACGATTCCTCCGGGCGCGTCGCGCTCGTCGATCGGCGGCGCGATGGACGGGTCGTATCGCGCGACGCGAACGTGGACGTGGACGGCGACGCTGCGCGCCGACGCATGGAACGACGCCAGCGACGATCCCGCCTCCCCTTCGCGCATGCAGGCACGACCCACGGGTCACCTCGGGACGGAGCTGCACGAAGGAGCGCTCACGCTCTCGTCGCACGGCGGAGCGGTCGCGCGCGCGCCGAGCTTCGTCGAGCGGTACGGCGATCGCGGCGCGTTCCTCGGCGACCCGACGTTGCTTCCGGAGTCGGCGTGGACGATCGATGCCGGCGCGCGCGTCGCCTCCGATGCGCGCGCGAAGGTGCGTGGGCGCGCGGAGATCGCGGGGTTCGCGACGTGGACGACCGATCTCATCGTGTTCGTTCCCGAAGGGGCATACGGACGCGTGCGCGCCACGAACATCGGACGCGCGCGCATGCTCGGCCTCGAAGCGGAAGGCGCCGCGAGCGCGCTCGGCTTCGAGCTCCGCGCTTCGTACACGCTCCTGTCGACCGCGAACGAATCGGAGTGCAGCGCCAATGGCGGGCAGCTCTCGCCGACCTCACCGTGCGATCGCCCCGAGCTTCCCGGGCGCCCCACGAACGATCTGGTCGCCGACCTCGCCTACACGGTCGGTCCGCTCCGGCTTCGCTACGGCGTCGATGCGGTCACCGGCATGATCTTCGATCAAGCGGGCTCGGTCGGCATTCCGCCGCGCGTCCTTCAATCGGCAGGCGCGCGCTTCGACGTGCCGCACGTGCGCGGCCTTCGCATCGCGTTCGACGCGCGCAACCTCTTCGACGTGCGAGCCGCGACGTACCAGGGCGCGCTCGGCCCGACGCGCGAGCCGATCGGCGACGCGTACGAGTACCCGCTCCCGGGCCGCACGTTTCTCCTCAGCGCGCTGTGGCGATCAGAGTGACGCGGGCGAGACCGTGCTCGGCATCGGGTGCGCGAGGAAGAAGTCGATCATCGCGTCGGTCGCGCTGATGTCGCTGCTCGTCTTGCCGAGAGGGATCGGCACGCCGCCCGGCCACGTGTGACCGCCCCCTTCGATCGTGCACTGCACTACCTCGGCGTTCCCGCGGCATCCGCCGAACGACGTGCACGTGGCGTCGCCCGTGGCGTAGATCGTCGTCGGCGTCCCCACGCAACCGTCCTTCGATCGCCACGTGCCGATCGTGTTGTCGACCGACTCGAACGTGGTGAGCCCGAGCAGCAGCGGCGTGACCGGCGGGCCGCCCGAGAACGGAACGACGGGGTCGGCCGTGCCGTGGAAATCGATGACGGGCATCGGGCGCACGGGGTTGCACTCGTCGGCCGGAATTCCGAGGACCCCTGCGACCGGAGCGATCGCCGCGAAGACGTCGGACATCGCGCAGCCGAGTCGGTGCGACATGAAGCCGCCGTTCGACATGCCGGTGGCGTACACGCGGCTCGGGTCGATGCAGTAGTCGCCTTCGAGCTTCGCGAGCAGGTCCCTGGTGAACTGAACGTCGTCGACGCTGTTGCTCCACGCGACGCCGCAGCACGTGCCGGCGTTGAAGCTCGCTTGCACGCCGTCCGGATAGACGACGATGAAGTTCTTCGTGTCGGCCACGGGGTTCATTCGCGCGAGCACTTCCTCTTCGATCGCGTTGCTGCTGTAGCCGTGGAAGTTGAGGACGAGCATCGTGCCCTTCGTCGGGTCGTACGACGCGGGGACGTGGACGAGCGCGTCGCGGAGGCCGCCGGACGACTGGAGGGTCATGGTGGTGTCGCCGAGCGCGCCGGTCTTGTTGCGACAGGCGACGGTCGACGTGGGCGCGCCGGCATCGACGCCGAACGTGGGCGCGCTGGGAGGAGGCGCGGTGGGATCGGGATCGCTGGTCGGCCATCCGCTGAAGGACGGGGCGGCGTCGATCGCGCCGACGGCGCTGGCCGGAGCCGGTGTCCCTTCCCAGTGCCCCTGATCGACCGAGCCGCTCGTGCCGCACGCGACGAGCGCGGCGAAGAGGACGGCGAACAGCGGCGATTTTCCCCCTCGATGCTTCATAGCCGTGTCGCGTACCACGCGTTCTGCAATCTCGGAACGTTCGATCGCGCCTCGGCTACGCCCGGCGACGCGAGGGAGACGCGCGACCTCTTCAACGCGACCGTCTCGCGCGACGCCTCGCGCCCTGCTTCGGGCTTCGCCTTGTGCTAGCTTCCGCCCCCCAAAACGAGGACGCATCTCATGAACACGCCCCAGTCTCCGAACGCACAGAAGCCCGCTCCCGCCGCCGGTCCCGGCATCACGCTCACGGGCGGCGCCGCAATCCTCGCGCCCATCACGGCGTTCCCGAACGGCGTCCCCGGCAACGCGATGGTCCTCATCCCGCTCGGCCCCAACGGCGCGCCGGTGGAGAAGAAGATCGTCGAGGGTCCCGTCGCGCTGAAGATGGAAGAAGTGTGGAAGCTGCTCGGCTTCAACGGCCCGGCGGTTCAAGTGCAAGACGATCAGGGGCGCCCGATCGCCATCGGCCTCGAGGATCTCCTCGGCGGCCTCGAGAAGCACTGGAAAGACAGCGCCGACGACATGGTGCGCGGCCGGATCTACGCGCAGGAGCTGATGAAGTACACGCGCTTCGCGAAGGCCGAAGAGGTGCTCGCGAAGATCGTCGCGCTCGGCGGCGACGGCGAAGACTGGCTCGCGCTCGGCGTCACGCAGCTCAATCAAGACAAGCTCGAGAAGGCCGAAGGCACGCTCAAGGGCGCGCAGAACATCCTGAAGGACTCGGCGTTCCCGAGCCTGCACCTGGCGAAGCTCTACAAGGCGAAGAAGGACACGGCCAAAGAGCGCGAGTCGGTCGAGCGCGCGATCCAGGTCGATCAGAACTCGGTCGATGCCTGGGCGTATTTCGCGGCGATGCTGCGCGAGCGCGACGGCGACGAGAAGGGGGTCGCGCAGCTCGAGGAGCTGGCGAACGCGCCGGTGAACGCGAAGATCGCGGCGCCGTACATCGCGCTCCAGGGCTTCTACGCGGGCGACGAGAAGACCCGCGACACGGCGATCGGTTACGCGAAGAAGGCGCTCGAGCGCGCTCCGGCCGACACGCTGGCGCTCCTCTGTCTCTCGGCGCTCTACGGGCAGGCCGGCAAGCTCGAAGAGGTCGTGAAGCTCCTCGCGCCGCACGAAGCGCAGATGCAGAAGGATGTGCGGCTCGCGCACAACTACTTCGAAGCGCTCTTCCAGTCGCGCGACATGGGGAAGCTCACCGCGCTCCTCAACAAGCTGGCGACCTCGCCCGTGCGCGAGGTGAAGCAGTTCGCGATCGAGCGCTCGCGCGCGATTTCGCAGATGCTCGCGCAGCAGCAGCAAGCTCTGGCGCAGGGCCAAGCGCGCACCTGAAACGAGAGTCCGGCGTCCGGGCGCGTTCGGAATCCGAACGATGCCCTGACGATCGGATGAGAAGCGGGCGCGTTTCGCGACGGCCGGCGCTGGCACATCGCGTGCTGATATCTTGCCGTGAACGTGACTGCGGAAGAGAAGATCGCGGATCTCGAGCGGCGACTCGCTCAGAGCGAGCAACGCCTCTCGCGGAGCGAGCACCGGCTCGCGGAGACCGAGCGTGACCTCGAGCTCTCGCGCACGGAGGCCGCGCGCGCTCGTTTTCTGGGCAAAGTGATCGACGGCGCGGTCGATGTCATCTCCGTCCTCGACGGCAAGGGGCGCGCGCTCTTCCTCTCGAAGCAGTTCGAAGAGGCGACGGGGCGTGGGGCGGCGGCGCACCTCGGACTGCACGCGTTCGACGTCATCCATCCCGACGATCGCGCGCACGTCGAGCGCGCGCTCTCGGAGATCCAGGCCGCCGGACCGAACGAGGTGATGCGCGTCGAATACCGGCGCGAGGCGCGCGGCGGCGGCTGGGACGACATGGAAGCCTCGGCGCGCAACCTGCTGGGCGACCCCGACGTGCGCGGCATCGTCGTCGTCGGTCGCGACATCAACGAAGCGGTGCGCCTGCGGAAGCAGCTTCGCGACACGCAGATGCGGTACGAGATCGTGATGGGCGCCTCGAACGAGGTGATCTGGGAGCGCGATCTGCTCAACGATCAGATCGATCTCTCCCCGGGGATCCTCGAGCAGCTCGGCTACGCGCCCGGCGATCTGCCGCGCGCGCTCGACGTGCTCCGCAGCTTCATGCACCCGGACGATCGCGCGCGCGCCCGCGAAGCCGTGGAGCAGCACCTCGCGGGCAGTGGCCCGTACGACGTCGAGGTTCGAATCCGCCGGAAGACGGGCGAGTACCGCTGGTATCGGCTCGTGGGCCAGGCGATCCGCGACGCCGAGGGGCGGCCGGTGCGACTCATCGGGCACTCCGCCGACGTGCACGAGCGGAAGGTCGCCGAGATCGCGCTCCGCGATTCGGAGCGAATGTTCCGCGCGCTCTTCGAAGAGACGAGCGTCGCGGTCTCTATCCGCAACCTGCGCGATCAGACGTTCATCGACTGCAATCCGGCCATGCTCCGCATGTACGGCTGCCCCTCGCGCGAGGTCCTCGCCGGTACGACGCCGCTCGATCTCGCGCCGCCGACCCAAGCGGACGGGCGCCCTACGCTGGAAGCCTTGCGCGATCACGTTCAGCGCGCGAATCGCGAGGGGGCGGTACGCACGTCGTGGCTCGCGCGAAAGCTGAACGGCGAGGCCTTCCCGGCCGAGATCCTGACGACGGTGATCCGGCTCGAAGACGGGCGCGCGATCATGCAATCGATGATCGAGGACGTCACCGATCAGAGGAGCCGAGAAGACGCGCAATTGCGCCGCTCGCGACGCGACGAGCTGCTCAGCGAGATCTCGCGGCGCTTCCTGAACCACGAGCCGGAAGCGGCTATCGATCTGACGCTCGAGCGCGTGGGGCTCACCTTCTCGGCCGATCGCGTGAGCCTCTTCGCGCCCGACGAGCGCGGGCGGCGCCTTCGCTGCACGCATCAGTGGTGCGGGCCGAGCGCGACGACCACGTGGGAGTCGCTCGACGCCTACCCCGTGCCGGAAGGGATGTTCGCGCAGGTCGACTCCGCGCTGGCGACGATGGGCGACGAAGACTCGCGCGCGAGCGCGGAAAAATGGCTGGCGGAGCTGACGCGCGACTCGGGCAAGCGCGTCGTGCAGGCGCCGGTCGGGTATGGAGGGCGCGTCTTCGGGCTGCTCTCGGTGCGACTGCGCGAAGGGGAAGAGTGGACTGACGACGACTCGGCGACGCTGCGGATGATCGGCGAGCTCATCGCCGTCGGACGGGTGCGGCGCGCCGCCGAGCTCGCGCTGGCGCGTGCGAAAGAAGACGCGGTGGCGGCCAGCCTCATGAAGAGCGCGTTCCTGGCGAACATGAGCCACGAGCTTCGAACGCCGCTCAACGGCGTCATGGGGATGGTCGATCTTCTCGCGACGACCGACCTCGATCCCCGCCAGCGGCGGTACACCGAGATCGCGCGGGCGTCGGCGAGCCTTCTTTTCTCGGTCATCAACGACGTGCTCGATTTCTCCAAGATCGAAGCGGGGCGGATGGCAATCGAATCGTTCGCATTCGACCTGCGGCTGGTGATCGAGGAAGTTAATGAAATGTTGGCGCCGAGGATCGAAGACCGCAAGCTCGATCTGGTGTTGGAGTATCCGCCCGACGTGCCGCGGCATTTCATCGGAGACGCGGGGCGGATCCGCCAGGTGGTGACCAACCTGGTGGGCAACGCCGTGAAGTTCACGGCGGGCGGGCACGTGCTGATCACGGTAAGCTGTGAATCGCACGACGGGGAGAAGGCGCATATCCGGGTTGCGGTTGAGGATACCGGTCTGGGAATTCCGACGGAGAAGGTGACCCGACTGTTCGGGAAGTTCAACCAGGTAGATGGCTCGACAACACGGAAATACGGCGGCACGGGGCTGGGGCTGGCGATTTGCAAACAACTGGTGAACCTGATGGGCGGCGAGGTGGGAGTGGTCAGCCAGGTGGGCCAGGGCTCAACTTTCTGGTTCACGTTGCCTTTACACCTGGATGCGCAGCCGCACGCGGAGCCAGTGCCGGTGGCCGACCTGCGGGGCTTGCGGGTGCTGATCGTGGATGATCAGGAAGTGAACCGGCGGGTGCTGCATGAACAGATCACCAGTTGGGAAATGCGCAACGACAGCTATACGGGGGCGGCGCAGGCGCTCCAGGCGTTGCGCGAGGCGAGGGCGGCGGGCGATCCGTACCAGGTGGCGCTGGTGGACTACCAGATGCCCGAGGCGGACGGAGCGACGCTGGCGGCGGCGATCAAGGCGGACCCGTTGTTGAGCGGCACGGTAGTGATCATGCTCACGTCGGTGGGTCACTGGAGCGAAGTGCGGCACATGCCTGGAGCCGGCATCGATGCCTGCCTAGTGAAACCGGTGCGGCAATCGCAGTTGCATAACACGCTGGCGACGGCGTGGTCGAAGAAACTGCAGAGCAGGTTTGCGACGCGGACGAAAGCGCTCGACGAGATCGCGGCGGTGAAATCGAAGCTGGCGGGCCGATTTGCCGGGGTGCCGGTGCGGGTGCTGGTGGCGGAAGATAGCGTGGTGAACCAGACGGTGGCGGTACGTATGCTGGAGCGGCTGGGGCTGCGTCCCGACGTAGCGGGCAATGGGCGCGAGGCGGTGGATCTGTGCGCGATGCTGCCGTACGACCTGATCTTNNGATTTCTCCAAGATCGAAGCGGGGAAGCTGGAGCTGGAGTCGATCGAGGTCGCGCTGCCGGACGTGATCGAAGAGGTGGCGAGCATCCTGGCGCTGAGCGCGGAAGAGAAAGGGCTCGAGCTCACGTGCGACTTCGCCGCGCCGCTATCGATCCCGCTGCTCGGCGACCCGGCGCGCTTGCGTCAGGTGCTGGTGAACCTGGTGAGCAACGCCATCAAGTTCACGCGCGAGGGCGAGGTGTCGATTCGCACGTCGATCGTCCAGGAGTCCGCGTCGTCGGCGCGCCTGCGCGTGGAGGTGAGCGACACGGGGATCGGCATCGCGCCGGCCGCGCAGGCGAAGCTCTTCCAGCCGTTCACGCAGGTGGACGCTTCTACGACGCGCGAGCACGGCGGAACGGGGCTCGGCCTGGCGATCTGCCGCGAGCTCATCGAGCGCATGGGGGGCGTCATCGGGCTCTCCAGCACGCCGAACGTGGGCTCGACGTTCTGGTTCGAGGTCACGCTCGCCAAGAGCGCCGGCGAGTCGTCGCGCGATCTCGCCCCCGATCCGCGGCTCGGCGGAGTGCGCGTGCTCGCCGTCGATGACAGCGCGACGAACCGCGAGATCTTGCGCGCGCAGCTGAGCCTCGCGGGAATGATCTGCGACGTCGCCGCGGACGGCGCGACGGCCATGCGCATGCTGGCCGATGCGACGCCGAGGCGTCCGTACGCGCTGGCCGTCGTCGATCACCGGATGCCGGGGATGGATGGCCGCGAGCTGGCGCGCCGCGTCTCGGTCGACCCGCGTCTTCGCGCGCTGCGCATCGTGATGCTCGGCTCGGTCGCGAGGCCGCTCACGGCGCACGAGCTGAAGGATCTGCGGATCGTCGGCTACTGCACGAAGCCCATCTGGCGACGGCAGATCCTGCACGTGCTTCGCGCGGCGCTCGAAGGGGCCGATCTCGAAGCCACGTTCCCCGGCGGCGTACGCGATGCGCCGGTGCGCAGGCGCGAAGCGCGCATTCTTCTGGTCGAAGACAGCGCGATCAGCGCCGAGGTGGCCGGCGAGATCCTTCGATCGTCGGGGTACGAGGTCGACCTCGCGGGGGACGGTGGAGCGGCGGTCACGGCGACGCGCGCGCGCGCCTACGATCTCGTGCTCATGGATTGCCAGCTCCCAGAGGTCGACGGCTACGAAGCCACCAAGCAGATTCGCGCCCTCGAACGCGACGGCGCGCTCCCCGGCGCCCGCAAGGCGGCGCTCCCCGTCGTCGCGCTGACGGCCGGGGTCACCAAGGATGATCTGGATCGCTGCTTCGCTGCGGGGATGACCGACCACGTGTCGAAGCCGGTCGACGCGCGCCGCCTGCTCGCGGTGATCGCCCGTCACCTCGACCCCTCGGCGGAAGGGCCCACGCGCCTCCGTTCGGAGCGACCGAGCGCGCGCCCGGCGGCGGATCTCGATCGCGCGCTCGATCGACTGCGCGGCGATCGCGCGCTCCTTCACCGAATCTCGACTCAGTTCGCGGAGGCCGCGCCCGACGCGCGCGCGAAGATCCGCACGGCGGTCGAGCAACGCGACGCGCGCACGCTCGCCTTCCTCGCGCATCGCCTCCGCGGTCAGTCTTCGTCGTTCGACGCCGACGCCCTCGTCGCCGCGGCCGCCTCGCTCGAAGAGGCCGCGCGCCGCGACAACTGGACGGTCGCCGCAGCGACCTTGCTCGCCGTGGAGTTGGAGCTCGATCGCTTGCTGCGCGAGCTCACCGCCGGCGCCTGAGAGACGCCGCGCTCGATTCTCGAACGAGCCTTCGCGCGCCTGTTCGGATTCCGTGCGGAGAGAGCGCCGGCGCGCATGATTCGCGGCCAAACTAGGGCGATTCGCCCGTGGCGCGCTCGTTGCTCAAGGGGTGGCCATGAAGGTCATCGCGCTCCGTTCGTTGGCTGCGTTCGGCGCGTTGAGTCTCACGGCATGTGTGACCAACGCAAATCGTTGTCTCCCAGGATTCGAGTACTCCTCCGCCTATCAGGCGTGCCTCGAGCTCGACGCCGGCTCCGACGCCGGTAGCAACACGATCGCCGACGCGGGCAACACGCCGGCGAGCGACGGCGCCGCGGCGAGCGACGCGAGCGACGCCGGCGGCAGCGCGAGCACCGCGGATCTCGGTAAGTCGTGCAACGGCGATCCCGATTGCACCGGGCTCTCCAACTACTGCCTCAAGTCGCCCGAAGCCCCGACGGCGCCCGGCTACTGCACGGTGCCCAACTGCACGCAGGCGGAGTGCGGCAGCGCGTTCTCGTGCTGCACGTGCACGGCCGCCGTCGTCAGTCAGCTCCAGGCGCTCCCGCCCGTGTGCGTGACCCCCTCGGACAAACCCACCTTGGTGTCCTTCGGATGCACCTGCCAATGAGCGCCCCAATCAGCTCACAACACTCCGCGAGAGACATCATGAAAAACCAGGAACCTCGTCGTCTGCGTCGCATCGTCCTTCGCGCGTCCGCGCTCGCCAGCGTGCTCCTCGCGCCCGCGATCGCCGCCGCGCAAGAGACTCCGGCGCCCGCGCCCAAGAGCGCCGACGTCGCGCCGAAGAGCGCCGAAGCGGCACCAGCCGCCGCGCTTCTCCCGACGTCTCCGAGCGACGCGGGCGACACGCTGGCGAAGCAGCAGAAGCAGATCGACGAGCTCGTCGCTCACGTGAAGGCGCAAGACGCGCAGGTCGCGGCGATGCAGGAGCAGAGCGCGGCCGCGACGGAGGATACGTCGGCGCCGAGTCGCTTGCTCTCGTTCTGGGGTTTCTCGGATCTCACGTTCGGCGGGATGCTCTACGACAAGCCGACTGCGCTCTACAAAATCCAGACGCCCTATCACCCGACGTTCTTCTCGAGCGGCATCAACCTCTACGCCAAGAGCGAGATGACGCGGACGCTCTCGGCGCTCGTCGAGGCGCAGCTCACCTACGCGCCGAGCGGGTTCGTCTCGGACTGGCCGCAGAGCGTGATGGTCGGCAACACGACGATCGCGAAGCAGGGGAGCAACAACCGCATCGATACGACGGTGCAGCAGCCCTTCTCGCAGCTCAATTACCAGCTCAGTGGCATCTACATCGAGCGCGCGTACATGGAGTGGAAACCCAAAGACTGGTTCGGCGTTCGCGCCGGTAAGTTCCTGACGCCGTTCGGGATCTGGAACGAAGACCACGGCAGCCCGGTGCTCATCGGGATCGGGTACCCGCAGTTCATGAGCTACAACATCATCCCGATTCAGCAGCTGGGCGTGGAAGCCTTCGGCACCATCCCCATCGGCGACGAGCTCCACGCGGAGTACGCGCTCACGGTCGCCAACAGCGACGGGCCGTCCCCCGATTACAAAGATCTCTCGAGCATGAAGGCGCTCGGGGCGCGACTGAAGCTCGTTTACAGCCACGACTCGTTCACGTTCCGGCTCGGCGGGTACGCCTATTACAGCCAGTACACGGACAGCACCGAGAACATCACCGTTCACCTCACGCCGAAGCTCACGCTCGATCCGTCGTACAACCCGTCGTTCGGGAGCTCGACGACCGTGAACGGCTCGTACGACGAGTCGATCCTCACGGCCGACGCCGAGATTCGCTGGAAGAAGCTTCGCGTGCTCGCCGAGTATGCGCACTCCACGATCATCTACACGTCGCCGTCGACGATCGGCGCGGCGGAGTCGCTCCTGAAGGCGCCGCTCAACGTGAACCTCTACGACCCGAGTCACTATGGATACGGCGGCTATGTCATGGCCGCGTACGAGATTCCCTTTCACGGTGCGGTGGACCTCAGCGTCACGCCGTACGTCGGAGCGGACTTCGTGACCCCCTCGACGACCGAGACGGTGCGTTCGAATCATCAGTATCGTGCGGGCATCAACGTGAAGCCGTCGCCGTACGTCACGCTCAAGCTCGAGGTGGCGCGGTGGCTTCCCAACACGGCGGCCGTCGGCAGCGAGGCCTACTCAATCATGTCTCAAGTCGCGTACTCGTTCTGATACGGAGGGGTCCAATGAAGCGCAGAAGTCTACTCGTTGCTACGATCGCTCTGGTCGCCCCCTTCATGATGGGGAACGAGCACGCGCAGGCCGGCGTCGACGAAATCTCCGTCGTCGTGAACAAGGCCAGCACGGTCTCGTCGATGAACCGCGCGCAGCTGAGCGCCATCTTCAAGGCAAAGGCGACGCAATTCCCAGGCGGCGCTTCGGCTACCGCCGTCAACCTTCCGCCCGAGAGTCCGTCGCGCCAGGAGTTCGACTCCACGGTGCTCGGGCTCACGCCGGACGAAGTCGAGCGCTTCTGGCTCGACAGCAAGATCCGCTCGGGCGTCGGCTCACCGCGCAAGCTCTCGGGCCCGGCGTCGGTCGTCCGCTTCGTGGGGAGCGACCCGACGGGAATCGGCTACGTGCCGAGCGCCGACGCGAACAGCGCGGTGCGCGTGGTGGCGCGGATTCGCGGGGGCGAGGTCGTGGCGCCGTAGGAAGGGAGTGCTTCGAAGGGGCGACGCGCGGGCGAGAGAGATCTCGACCCGCGCGAAACCGTTTTGTGGAAAGGAGGTGTCCGAAATTCCGTGTAAC
>PLXW01000154.1 GCA_003151595.1 Myxococcales bacterium | reverse complement strand
TGTCTACTCGACCGGGGGAAGATCAGTGTGGTGGAAAGCGTTCGAGGGCCAAGGTGATGAGACGTCCACGCGGTGAGAGCTCGGCGGGCATGCGCGAGGAACCGTGTATGACAGCTACCGGTGCCGTGCGAGGCCCGGAAAGCCCACGGGGGGCCCGAGATTCTCGCTCGCTCTGGAACGCGATGACGCCGTCGTGCGCTCTGACAGCGCTGTCTCGTGCTGCGCTCCCGGCGACCCGAGCCGGCCGCGGCGCTCACTGACCAGCTCCGGGCAAGTGCGAAATGTGCCTTGCGAACTTCGTAGAGGACGAGCTTCGTAGAGGCATGGGCAGTCTCGCGCTACCCCCGGTCCGCTACTCAGATGCGCGGGGACGTCCCGGCCTTCTCGGCGCCAACGATTGCGGAGGCGCGAGCAGTGTGGCCGGTGCGACATCGAGCGCGAAGGCGATCTTCGCGAGCGTGAAGATCGTCATGTTATGGCCCGCTTCGAGCCGCTTCATGTGGCGCAGCGAGATCCCGAGCCGCTCGGCCGCTTCTTCCTGCGTCAGGCCGTGATGTTGGCGCACCTCCGCGATGCGTCGCCCGACGGCTTCGATGACGGCTTGCGGGTTGCGACGCTGCACCGGGCGCAACGCTGCGCCACTTGACGGCGCACTAAAGTGACGCGATAAGTTCCCTTTACGACATGTGGCCCGCGCGCCCGATGACTGACCCAGCTCGTGGCGAAACGGAGGACGTCCCCGCGGGGGTCATACGAACCCGCCCCGAGTCGTGCGGGACCGATGGCGAGCGCGCGCGTGCTCACTTCTCCGATTGGCCGCGGTACGTGTTCGTTGCTACCTGCGCCGTCCTCCTGCTCGGCGCTACGCCGGCACGCGCCCAATCCGACAGCGAGCGCGCGGTCGCACGCGACCTATTTCACGAGGCGGACGAGCTGCAGCGCGCTGGGCACTACCCGGATGCGCTCGCGAGGTTCGAGAAAGCGCAGCGGCTCGTTTCAGCTCCCACGAACCTCGTTCGCATTGCGCAGTGTGACGCGGCGCTCGACCATCTCCTCGAAGCCGCGGAGGCTTACCGCGCCGCGATTCGCACGCCGCTCCCGCCCGACGCGCCGACCGCGCTTTCACGCGCGCAAGATCAGGCGCGCGAAGAGCTGGCGCTGTTGGAACCGCGCGTTCCGAAGGTGACGCTCGCGATCACGCCACCCAACGCAGCGGGCCTGGAGATCCACATCGACGGTCACGTTCTGAACGTTGCCGCCGTAGGGCAGCCTGTGCCGCTCGATCCGGGCTCGCACGTGATCGCGATCAGCGCTGGGAGAGCGTGTGCCGAGCGACACATCGAGCTTCAGGAGCACGACGTGAAGCGCGTCACTGTAGTTCTCGATGAGCGAGCGGAGTTGTCCGGCCCACCGGCCGCGCGGCCCCCATATCTCGCGATCGGCCTGGGCGCAGCAGGTGCGGTGGGCTTGGTCGTTGGCGCCGTGTTCGGGCTGAAAGCGAGTTCCGCGTATCACGACGCGCTCGATCATCACTGCCCGACCGGGCCGACATCGTGCGACGCCATCGGCGTGTCGGAAGGGCGCGACGCGCACTCCAATGCCGCCGTCTCGACTGTGGCCTTCATCGCGGGCGGCGCGCTCGCAGCCAGTGGCGCAGTGCTCTACCTCGCGACATCCCGCAACGTCACAGTTGGCATCGGACCGTCGATGCTCATTGGCGGCGGTGGCGTGGCTCTCCGAGGTCGCTGGTGAAGCGGCCCGTCGCCTTCGTCGCGGCCGTTGCGACGCTGTCGAGTGTCGCCTGCGCGAGCGTGCTCGGACTCCAGGATCTCACTGGCGGCAACGCGAGCGATGGCGGCGCAACCGAAGACGGGTCTCTTTCGAGCGACGGCGCGCAGGAGATTCAAGACGCCGTGGATTCCCCGCTCGGCACGAGCGATTCCGCCGTCGCCGCCAGCGATGGCTCAAGCGATGGGACGGGCGCGAACGATGACGTCACGGCGCCGGCGGAGGGGAGCGGCGATAGCGACTCCGATTCGTCGTCTCTTGCCGACGTCACCCAGCCGAATGACGCTGGCGGGAGCCTCAGCTTCGGTTCTCCTTGCTCGCCAAGCAACAACCTGTGCCCTACCGCATATCCGCTTTGTCCCACTGAACTGAGCCATTGCACCAAGGCGTGCACTGGCAGTCCACCGTGCCCGGTCCCTCCGACGAGAGGTACTTGCACGGCTGATACGATGTACTGCTCGTCGCCGTAGTTCGATTGCGGGGCGCGCCCGCTCGCCTGGCGGGCTCGGGGTCGCTTCGGGTCGCCGCGCCTGCCGCTCGGCGGCCCGACTCGACACCGTCGTCCATCGGGGCAGCATCCGTAGCGTAGGGGCCCGTAGCGTGCGCACCAGCCGCGATGCTGCTACGAAGCTGTTTTCCGCGGTAGTCGAGCTGGTGCGTTGCCCCGAACACGTCGAGCGAGCACGCTCTCCGGCGGCTCATCCCTTCGATCTCTTGGGAGGTTTCGGTGTCCAATCCTGCTCCCAACGCCAGAGAGACGGCGCAGTACAACGCCCGAATTCTCCGCACGCTCATGAATTTCGTGCGAGCCGAGTACGGCGCGACGGTGTTCGCCGAAGTCGCCGGAGCGGGCAGCTTCGCGCCGGAAGAGCTCGACGGCCGGACCCTGTGGGTGGCGCTGAAGCGCATTGAAGCGGTGCTGACCGCCGCGCGTGCGCGCATGCCCAGCGACGAGGTTTTCAAGCAGGCAAGCGTGTACGGGCTTGCGGACGCCTATGGCGCCATCCGCTACGTGATGTGGGCGACGTCACCAGGTGCCGTCTACGCAGCCGCCGGGCAAACCTACAAGCTCGTGACGACGAACGGCGAGGTGAAAATCCTTTCCCACACGCGCACTTCGATGCACGCGCGGCTCCTGCGACCGACTCCGATCAGCCGCCTGCACTGCTTGATGCAGCAGGCGCAGACCGCGGCGCTTCCAACGCTCTGGGATCTCCCGCCAGCGCTCCTGCGAGAGGAGGCATGCGTCGCGCTCGGAGACGATGCCTGCGTCTATCGGCTCCAATGGTACGACGCGAGACGATGGCTTCCGCCGGTCCTGGGGCTGGCAGGTGGCTCGGCGATCGCGTCACTGCTCGCTGGAACGCATCTCATCGCGACTGCGGCAACGGCGTCGATTGCGCTGCTCGGCCTGGCCGTTGGCCACATCTACGAACTTCGTACGACCAGCAGAACGAACCTGAGGGTCGGCGAGGAAATCAACGATGCGCTCAAGGACCTCGCGCTCGAAGCGGCAGACGCGCGTCGCGAACTCCTCGAACTCCACCAGCGCCAACGCGACTGGGGGCGGATGCTTGAGGACGAAACGACGGAGCGCACGCTCGCGTTCCAGCAAGTACTCGATCGCATCGGTGAGGTGCAGAACGCTCGTGATTCGACGCTCCGCGGCGTATCACACGACCTCAACAACCCCCTCACGGCCCTGCGCGCGAACATCGATTTCCTGCGGCAGCAGGACCTCGGCCCTCAGACGGGTGAGGTGCTCGGCGAGTTCGACGAAGCAACCGTACAAATCAGCGCGCTCCTCGACGAGTTGATGAAAGCGATCACCGGCTCGATGGTCGTGAAGCAGGTGTCGGCGCAGCGACTCGACGTCGCGTCGATCACAGACCGACTCCGGCGTCGCATCCGCGCGCTGGTCTTCGGCCGCGACATCCGCGCAAGCGTCTTTCGAACGCGGGAGGCCCCGGAGGCGGTCTCCACCGATCCTCTGCTTTTCGATCGCGTACTCGACAACATTCTCACGAACGCTGCGAAGTATACTGAGGTCGGGAGCATCGTAGTCGAGGTGGATGGCACTCCGACCTCGCTCATCATCAAGGTTTCGGACACTGGGCGAGGCATCGCTGCCGCCGATCTCGAAGGGATGTTCCGGCCGGGAACCGTGCCGCGCGCACCGAGAGGTCCGTCCGGGCATGGCGTCGGGCTGTCGGTCGTCGTCCAGCTCCTCGGTCAGGTCGGCGGACACCTCGACGTCATGTCGAAGCCCCAGCACGGTACGACGTTCTGGGTGCACTTCCCAATCGAGATGCCGGCACGGAGCGACCCTCCGCGCGCGGCTAGCGAGAAGAGGCCGGAGCCCTACGAGCAGACGCTCGGCCGCGTCCTTACAATCCGGAGAGTGAAAAGCGCATGAGTACCTCGCGCCACCCGTCGGCGCCGTCCCCAGAACCTACGCCGCAGGAACCGCGCGTCGTCGACGTGCTCCTGAAATATCTGCACGCCGAAGGAGTGCGCGTCGTCTTCGGCATACCCGGTGGGCTGTTGCATCCTTTCTTCGAGGCCATCGAGCGCTCCAAGGTGATGCGGCTCATCGTTCCCAAGCACGAAGAAGGCGGCGCGTTCATGGCCGACGGCTTCGCGCGCGTGAGTCGCCAGCTCGCGGTGTGCGCCGGAACGTCGGGACCTGGCGCGACAAACATGCTCACGGCGGTTGCATGCGCGTTCGCGGACGGCGTGCCACTGCTAGTGATCAGCGGCCAGGTCGCTTCTCATGCGCTCGGAAAAGGGGCTGCGCAAGAGACACCGCGCGAGGACATCGACATCGTCGCGATGTTCGATCCCGTCACGAAGTACTCGGCAATGGTGACGACAGCGCTCAGCCTCGGGCACCATCTGCGCCGCGCCCTGCGTCTTGCGCTCACGGGACGGCCTGGTCCCGTACACCTGAATGTGCCCGTCGACTTGTGGGAGAAGCCACTCACCGAAGAATGGTTCAATCCACGCACCTATAGACCGCAGACGCGCACGTTCGACCGGCAGGCCGTCCAGCGAGCCGCGGAGCTTCTCCTCGCCGCGAAGTACCCTATCTTGCTCGCCGGCTCTGGTGTCTATACGGCGGGTGCCGAGGAGCACCTAAAGGCACTCGCCGAACTCCTCCCAGCACGCGTGGCCACCACGCCGCGCGGCAAAGGGGTTTTCCCCGAGAACGATCCGCGCTCGCTCGGCATCCTCGGCGTGGCCGGTCATCGCGATGCGCGCGACACGATCCTTGGCCCCGACGTCGACGTACTCATGACGGTCGGCGCTTCGCTCAATGAGACCACGACGTTCAACTGGAGCCCCCAGCTCCTTCCGTCGCGTGCGCTCATTCAAGTCGACATCGATGCGGATCGGATCGGACGCAACTATCCGGTCGAGGTGGCGCTCGTCGGCGACGCGCAGAGCATTCTCGTCGAGATCGTCTACCACCTGCATCGCAGCATTCGCGAAGGCGCATCTCCAAAATCCGCGTGGAATGCGAGCCCACCGCTCGTGCGTTCGCACGCTCGCTACGAAGATGGTGATCAACGCACGTCGGAGGCGCGCCCTCTCACGCCCCAACGCTGGCGCACCGACTTCGAGGAGGTACTTCCGGACGACGCCATCATCTTCTCGGACATCGGCGGGCACATGCTCTTCAACATGCACCACCTTTGCATCCGCGAGCGGCAGCACTTCGTGATCAATCTCGGCTTCGGCTCCATGGGCCACGGCACGATTGCGCCCATCGGTGCCGCGCTCGCGGAGGCGAACCGGCCGGTCTTTGCGATCGTTGGTGACGCCTGCTTCACGATGCAGGGGATGGACCTTCTCACTGCCGTCGAATACGACATACCGGTCATCTGGGTCGTCGAGAACAACAACATGCACGGCATTACCTGGCATTGCAGCAAGATCCTGGGTCATGGGACGGCGTTCGAATCCATCAAGTATCGCCGTCCGCTCGAAGTGGCCGCGATTGCGCGTGCGATGGGCATGTCATCCTGGATCGTCGACGCTCCCGGAAAAATGCAGGATGCTGTCCGCGAAGCGATGCGCCGCGGTGGGCCATCGCTCATTGAGGTGCGCGTTGATCCGGACATCGTGCCGCCACTGGGAGAGCGAATGCGTTCGCTAGCCGGCTTCATCGAGATAGAGCGACCATGAGCACCAGGCGCGCGACGATGCGATCCATCGCCATCGAGTTCCCCCGCACGGTACGGACGAACGATTTCTTCCGCCGAGAGTTTCCCGAGGCGGTGTCCTCGATCGAGCAACGGGCTCTCGGCAAAGTGTGGAATGTGGATCAAGGCTCAGGCCGCACGCTCAGCGCATTCGAGATCGAGATGCTGCCGTACCTCGGCGACCCGTTCCGCGGAACGGTCGAGCGCCGCGTACTCGCCGCCGATGAACCGGCGTCCGCAATCGCAGTCCCCGCTGCGCAGGCGGCGCTCGCGTGGGCTGGTATGCGGATCGAGGAGATTGACCTCCTCATGTCCTGCACGTTTCCATCGGACCAGACTGGCATCGGCGAATCGGCGTTCCTTGCTCGCGCGCTCGGTTTGCGAGGGGCGGCATGGAACCTCGAGAGTGCATGTTCGAGTGCGCTGGTCGGGCTCGACGTCGCGTCCTCGCTGGTTCGCGCGGGACGGCACGATCGCGTGCTCGTGGTCACGAGCTGCGTTTACTCGCGCGTGACAGAGCCGGCCGACACGCTCGCCTGGACCATCGGCGACGGCGCGGCGGCGTTCGTCGTCGCCGCGGGGGGCAATGGAGCCGAGGTACTCGGCGCGCGGAATGCGCACACTGCCGAGAGCTGCGGCGCCATTTCGTACGAGCTCGTCGGGCGCTCTGATGGTGCGGTCATGCGGATGAAAACGTTTCCCGGCGCGGCCGACGCGCTTCGCAACGTCGCGGAGAGCACAGTGGAGGAATGCTGCCGCGGGGCGGCTGATATCGCGGGCGTTTCGCTCGCCGACATCAAGGTCTTTGCATGCAACGCACCAACGGCGTGGTTCTCCGCGTTCATCGCGCGCAAGCTAGGTGTCGAGCGAGACCGCGTCGTGAACACCTATCCGCGCTATGCAAACGTCGGTCCGGTCTTGTGGCCTGCAGCGCTCCACGAGGCTGCGGCCGGTGGTCGTCTCCAGCCGGATGATCTCGTCGTGCTCTATTCAATCGGTAGCGTGGCCAGCTCCAGCGCCGTCGTGCTTCGGTGGGGCGACGTCGGCGTGGGAGCCACCCCGCTTGCACCGGAGATTCGGCTTTAGATTGGGCGGGCGTGAAGGCCCACAGTCCCCAACTCGCTCCGCAGCTCGTTCAGATCGAGTGGTTTACGGAAAAAATATCGCACGAGATTGGACGCAATGTGCTCGTCGAACCTTTTCCTCTCGAACCCCGAAATCATGTATCTGCGCACGGCGGGGTACGTCGCAGCGACCTCGCGTAGGACGCTCACGCCATCGGCGGGTGCGAGCCCGTAGTCGACGACGATCGCGTTGAACGGCCTTGTCGCAAGGAGCGCGAGCGCTTCGGTCGAAGTCTTCGCGGTAGACAGGTCGAAAGTGCCAAGGGCCCTCTCGACCGCGCGAAGAACGCGCGGATCGTCGTCTACGAGGAGGATTGCCATCGTTGGCTCCGATCGTCGGTCGTCGGCTCGACTGGCGGGTGGGGAAGGACGAGGCGCGTGGTTCTGCGGTCGGGCGTCGTAGTCACTATGAGGTCGGCCCCTTCCTCACGGAGCCAGAGGCGAAGGTCTGCGACGGACGGCCGCCGCTGCGCGGCCGCCGAGCTCGACGCAGCGGCGTCATCCTCGACCTCGACGATCGTCGTGTCGCCGACGACGTACGCACGTAGCGCGAGAGTCACGCGTCTCTGTGACTGCGCGTGTCCCGCGCGCGCGGCGCGAGCCAAGACGTCATCGACGAGCATCACCAGTGCGGCAACGAGCCGCGCCGAGGCGACCGATGTAGTGCATCCTTCGTCGGCGCAGACTTGGAGATCCGCGATCGGGACGAGCCGATTCGTGAGCACGGTTGAGAGCGCGACGAAGACCTCGCGCACGGATGTTCCGGGCGCTTCCGATCCGCTCAGCGTACGAACCGCAGCAAGGAGCTCGGTCATCTTCCCCAGCCCGTGTCGGACCGTCTCCGTCATCTCGAGCATCTCTGCGTGACGCGGAATCGACTCGAGCGTCTTCGCGTCATGCGTCGCGAGTCCCTGCACGCTCTCCTCGAGACCTTCCGCTTCGAGCACCGCGGCGCTCAGGTGCGCGGCAAGCTCGATCGAGATCCAGTCGAGCAATGATGGCAGCGCTTCTGAGCGGTCTTCACGCGCTTCCTGCGCGAGCCAACGGTGGCGAGCCTGCGCGCGCGCGGAAGCGCGCACCACGGCTCGGTCGAGCAGGGCGTCCGTGAGTTCCGAGTGGCGAACGACCTCGTCGACGCCGGCACCGAGCGCTCCCGGCGCGGAATAGTCATCGTCGAGGACGGCGATGACAGGACCGGCCCCGAGCTTCAGATCGCGCGCCCGAAGAGCCTTTGGCGCGCACCTTGTGACACGCATCTCCTGCCGGGCCGCTCGTGCTTGGACGATGGCGAAACGATCGAGGGTCGTCGCGAGCCAGAGGAGAACGACTTCGGTCTCGCCCATGAAAGGTGAGCTTAGCGGTTCGCGGCGGCTGCTGCCGGGGCTCCGTGGCCTGTGGTGACTGAAAACGCATTCCGAAGGCTTTTCTGGGGCGGTTCGTGGGACCACGGCGCCGTCGAGCCTACTCGATCCGCGACGGCGATTCGCCGGTGACGACCGGCGCCGTCCGCGTCACGCTCGTCGACGGTGCTCGCGATCCTCTCGGCCAGTTCGGCGCGCTCTTATCCTCCTTCCGCCCCCGCGCGAGCCTCGTGGCCGAGAACCTCGTGTTGCGCCAGCAGCTCGCGATCTTGAGGGAGCAGCGGGTCGAGCAGTGGCTCCAGTAGCGGGTCGAGCAGCGGATCCGGGAGTGGGTCCGGCAGCGGGTCGAGCATCGACGCGTCGCGAGAACGATGCGGTGGAAGCGACGAACGACACCTCGGGGCGACGCGACGTTTCGGCTTCTGTTGTCGGTCGCCTGAAAGCGCGG
>PLXW01000188.1 GCA_003151595.1 Myxococcales bacterium | reverse complement strand
CTGGAGCGTTTCGGCGCGCGAGCACGAAGGGGAGATAGTCTTCTTGCACAAGCTCCAGCGCGGCGCCGCGTCGCGCAGCTACGGGGTGGCCTGCGCGCGGCTCGCCGGGATCCCCGAGCCCGTCCTGGCGCGCGCGCGGGCGATCCTGGACGACCTCGAGAAGGGCGCGGCGCTCCCAGGCGGCGCGCACGCCTCGCTTCGCGGGCGCACGCGCGCGGGACGCACGCAGCTCGATCTCTTCGGCGGCGCCGCGGCGGGCGAGCCCCCGGAAGAGAACGTCGCGCTCCAGACTCTCCGCAACATCGACGTCGATCGCCTCACGCCTCTCGAGGCGCTGCAGCTCGTCGCGTCGTTGAAGCAGTCGCTGTCCGACAAGCCCACGCCGTGACGGCCGTTCGCGAGCGCACGCACGCCGTTTCGTTCCTCGCCTTCGGTTATGCCGGCGTCGCGCTGGCGGCCATGTCGTGGGGGACGTGGCCGCTCATCTTGCGGACGGCCGAGCACCTGGCGCCGATCTCGCCGGCGCTCGAGTCGACCGTGCTGATGGCCGTCATCTTCGCCGGCAGCGCAGTCTTCGTTCTGCGCGATCGCGTCGCGCAGAAGGCGACGATGCTCCAGTGGATCGGGATCGCGTGGCTGGGGGTGGGCGACGCGCTCAACGACTACTTCTTCTTCGCCGCGTACCAGAAGACGAGCGTCGCCATCGCCGTTCTCTCGCACTACCTCGCGCCGCTCTTCGTCGCGCTCGGCGCTCCGCTCGTTCTCCGCGAGCGACCCACCGCGCGCACGTACACCGCCGTCGCCATCGCGTTCTCGGGGCTCGTGCTCCTCCTGCAACCGTGGAGCGCGTCGGGACACGCCGGCGACGCGCGGAACGTGATGGGCGCCGTCTTCGGCGCGAGCAGCGCGGTCTTCTACGCCTCGAACGTCCTCGTCAACAAACGCCTCGGCCACGCCTTCTCGGCCAGCGAGCTGATGTTCTACCACTGCTTCATCGCGCTCCCGCTCCTCGCGGCGATGGTGCCGCACGCCGAGTGGCGCGCGTTCGACGTACGCGCGGCGTCTCTCGTCGCCATGGGGTCGCTCGGTCCGGGCGTCGTCGGAGGCCTCGCCTTCGTGTGGGGGCTGCGGCGCATTCCCGCGAGTCATGCGGGGGCCCTCACGCTCCTGGAGCCGCTCGTCGCGGTGATGCTCGGCGCCTTCGTCTACGGCGAGAGCGTCGGTCGAATCGGCGTCTTCGGCGGCGCGCTGATCCTCACCGGCGCGGTGCTCGTGGTGCTCCGGCGCGGCTGATCCGCGCCCGCAGGCGGCGTGGCGTATAGTTCCAAGTCGGCCATGGGGACCAAAGAATCGCTCGACTCACTGTCCTCGTCCGGCCTGATCGCCAAGCCCGGCGCGGTGCTCGTGGTCGACGACGACGATTCGTTGCGCTTGCTCGTCGTCCGATGGCTCTCGAAGTCCGGGCTGGCGTGCGTCGAGGCGCGGTCGGGCGAAGAGGGGATCGAGCGCGCCATCGAGATGGCCGACGGGCTCGACGCGATCGTGTGCGACGTGATGATGCCCGGGCTCGACGGGTTCGCCGTGCTCGAGCGCCTGAAGGCGAACCCGGCGACTGCCGCCATCCCCGTCATCCTGCTGACGGCGCACGCGAACACCGAGAGCGAGATCGTGCGGGGCGCCGAGGTGGGCGCGGTCGATCACATCGCCAAGCCGTTCTCCGGGCCGGTGCTGGTGGCGAAGGTGAAGGCGCTCGTCGCGCGTGCGCGGCAAGAGAAGACGTTACGGAACAAGCTCGTGTTCGCCGAGAAGCACGCGACGATCGACGCGCTCACCGGCCTCTTCAACCGCCGTCACTTCGAGTCGCGCTTGCGCGGCGAGTCGAGCAACGCCCGACGGCATCAGCGGCCGCTCGCGCTCATCCTCTTCGATCTCGATCACTTCAAGTCGGTGAACGACACGTTCGGCCACGAAGAAGGGGACAACGTGCTGGTGGAGACGGCGGTGGCGATCCGCTCGCTCCTGCGGAGCGAAGACGCCGCGTTCCGGTACGGCGGCGAGGAGTTCGCGATCTTGCTTCGCGACTGCGACGCCGAGAGCGCGGCCATCGTCGGAGATCGCCTTCGCGCGCACCTCCGCGCGAGCCCGATGGCACTCGGGCTCCACAAGGCGCCACACACGATCCGCTTCAGCGGCGGCATCGCCGCGGCCACGGCGAAGAACTCGTTCGAGACCGCCGAGCTGGTCGCGCGCGCGGACGCGGCGCTCTACCGCGCCAAGCGCGGCGGGCGCGATCGACTCGAGCTCGAGCAACCGGCGACGGTGACCGAGCCGTAGCGTCAGCGCTTCGTGCGCGGATCGAGATACGTCGCGGCGTCGACGCGAACGGCTGCGTCATCGACAGGGAGCCCGAAGTCCGGCGCGGGATCGTCGGCACCATCGCGCATGACGTCGTCCACCACTTCGCGGAAGACGCGCAGCTTCTCGTCGTCGGCCAGCACGATGCGCACCTGGCGCAGATGCGAGCCGCCGAGCGCGAGGTACCACGCGATGCCGGACGTCATCGCGCGCGCGCACGTCTCCATGTTCACGCGCGCCGAGCCCGTGCCGAGCGCGGGGAAGGCGAGCGTCCGGAGGCCGAGCTCGTCGCCGAGGAGCAGCGCGCGATCCATCGCACGGCCGATGCACGACGCTTCGTTCCACCCGCTCACGGCGTGAAACACGTGGCGCGCGTGGAGCGTCCCCGCGCCCGTGGCGACGCACGCGCCGAGCGGTTGGCGCCCGCCGCGCAGCCCTTCTTCCTCGATCGCGTCGCCGCCGCGCAGACGAAGCGCGTCGCCCACGCCGCTTCGCATGCGCATGTCGTCCGTCGCTGACGACACGATGGCGTCGGCTTCCTCGACGGCGATGTCGCCGACGGCGAGGGTGACCGTGACGTCGCCGATCCTGAACGAGTCGCGCGTGACCGGGATGTAAGACGAGCGCGCGCGCATCGGCCGCAGCGTGTTAGCCAGCGTGAGAAAGCTTCGCGAGGGCTCGCAGGTGTCGCTCGGGCGATCTTCGGCACGCTTCCGCAGCATCTCGCCGAGCACGTGCTGGAAGTACGCCTCCGCCGCGGACTGCGGCGCCGCGAACTTCGGCGCCACGTTCGGGTTCAACGCGCTCGCGGCGTCGAGGAAAGGCGGATTGCCGTAGCGAAGATCGCAGGCCGTCGCGCCGGCGCCGTACACGTCGCTGGCGCGCGATACCGCTTCACCGCGCAGGTGCTCGGGGGCCATGAAGCGGAGCGTCCCGCTGGCGTCGCCCGTCGTCGCGTCAGTGCGTGCGACGGCGAGACCGAAGTCGCCCAGGCGAACGCCCATGCCGGGCGCGACGAACACGTTCGACGGCTTGAGATCGCGGTGGAGCACGCCGACTTGATGCGCGGCGCGGAGCCCCTCGCAGAGCTCGTGCATCACGTGGCAGACGAACCAGAGCGGGAGCCCCACGCCGAGCGCGCGCCGCCTGCGCCTGTCGAGCTCGGCCAGATCGATCCCGTCGACGTACTCTTCGACGAGGTACGCGGTCTTCTCTTCGTCGTCGTGGATGCCCGCATCGACCACGCGCACGACGCGCGGACTGGTCACGCGCGCCATCAGGCGCGCCTCGTTGAAGACGCGCGCCGCGCAGCCGTCGGCGCCGAGGCCCAGCGCGTGCACCTTCAGCGTCTTCATCACGACCGGCACGCTCAGCAGGCTGTGCTTCGCCAGCCAGACTTCGCTCATCCCGCCTTCGCCGAGCCGCCCCCACACCTCGTAGTCGTGGACGCGCGGGCCTAGGCTCATGAGGTCACGCCAGCGCCGCGACGAGCTGATCGAGATCCGCGCGCGAGTGCCGCTCGGTCGCGCACACCAGCAGATCGCGATCGCGCGCGTCGCCGGCGCGAGCCGGCGCAAACGCCGAGCCGAAGCGCGAGAGATCGATCCCCACGAGCACGCCGGCCTTCGCCGCCTTCGCGACCAGCGGCGCGACCGGTCCGCGCCTGCTCCGGACGACGAACTCGTTGAACGTCGGCGCCGAATACGGGAGCTCCCACGCGCCCGAGGCCACGAGCGCGCTCTTCACGTACTCGCTCTTCGCCAGGCACTGCTTGGCCACCTCGACGAAGCCGCGCTTGCCGAGGAGGCACGCGCGAATCGTGATAGCGAGCGCGCACAGCGCGTGGTTCGTGCAGATATTGCTCGTCGNNTGCTGCTCGCGCGTGGAGAGCGTGAGCACGTACCCACGCTGCCCGTTCTTGTCGACCGTCTCGCCGCACAAGCGACCAGGAATGCTCTGAAGGAACTCGCGCGCGTCGCGACACGCGAAGAGCCCGCATCCCGGCCCGCCGTTCTGCGGCGGAAGCCCGAGCGCCTGCCCTTCGCCCACGGCGATGTCCGCGCCGAGCTTCCCCGGCGGCTCGAGCAGCGCCATCGCGTACGGCTCGGCGTTCGTCGTCACGAGGAGCGCGCCGTGCGCATGCGCGAGATCGGCGATGGCCTTCACGTCGGTGACGCAGCCGAAGAAGTTCGGGTAGCCGATGACGACGCACGCGACGTCTTCGTTCTTCTTCAGCGCCGCCGCGAGCGCGTCGAGATCCACGCCGCCGTCTTTTCCGATCGGCAGTGTCTCGATCGCATCGGCCCCCTGCGGCAGTCCACGAACGTACGTGCGGATCGTCTCCGCGTACTCGGGGTGAACCCCCGCGCTCACGAGAGCGTGCGTGCGCTTCGTGAGCCGGCGCGCCATGAGCACCGCTTCGGCCGCTGCGCTGGCGCCGTCGTACATCGAGGCGTTCGCCACCGGCATCCCGAACAGCTCGCTCACGATCGTCTGGAACTCGAAGATCGCTTGCAGCGTCCCCTGCGCCACCTCGGCCTGGTACGGCGTGTATGCCGTGTAGAACTCGCTGCGAAGGAGCAGCTGATCGACCGCTGGCGGCACGTGGTGATCGTAGATCCCGCCGCCGATGAACGAGAGCGCGCGCGCCGCCGTGTTCTTCTGCGCGAGCGCGTCCAGGTGATCCATCAAGCGCGACTCGTCGAGCGACGGCTCGATGGCCAGCGGGCGCGCGAGGCGCACGTCGCTCGGGATCACCTCGAAGAGCGCGTCGATCGACGGGACGCCGATCGCCGACAGCATGGCGTCGATCTCACCGGGCGTATGAGGCAGGTACCGCAAAACTTCCTCAGCTCTCTTCGCTCGTCACTTCTCGTCGGCTACTTCGCGAACCAAACTCAGTGCGCCGATGCCTTCACGTGATCGGCGTACGCCTTCGCATCGAGCAGCGCATCGACCGCGCCGCCGTCGGCCGGCGCGATCGCGACCATCCACGCCTTCCAGCAGTCGTCGTTCACCAGCTCGGGCTTTTCGTGCAGCTCCGTGTTCACGCGGACGATCTTGCCGCTGACGGGCGCGAACAGATCGCTCAGCGTCTTCACGCTCTCGATCGTCCCGAACGCCTTGCCGGCCGTGACCGTGTCGCCCGGCTTCACGTCGAGGTTCACCAGCGTGATGTCGCCCAGCTGCTCGACGGCGAACGACGTGATGCCGACGGTGACGTCAGCCCCTTCGCGCTTCGTCCACTCGTGATCCTTCGTGTAGCGGAGATCGCCCGGAACCTGCTCGCTCATCGCTCGTTCCTCATTTGGTGGAAGGACGCCGGTAAAATGGCGTCTTCGTCACGACCGCTTCGACGTTCTTCCCGCGGCAATCGACGAGGAAGCGCGTCCCGATCTCGGCCATCGCCGCAGGCAAATACCCGAGGCCGATGGTCTTGCCAACCGTGGGGCCCGGGCTGCCGCTCGTGCAGAGACCGACCTCGTTCCCCTCGAGATCCCGGAGCGGGTAGCCGTGACGCGCGATGCCTCGCCCCGTGACTTCGAAGCCGACCATCCGTCGCGTGAGCGGCTTCTTCAGGATCTCTTCGATGGCGCCGCGGCCGACGAAGTCGCCGTTGTCCATCTTCACGACCCACGAGAGCCCCGCTTCGATCGGGTTCGTCGTCTCGTCGATCTCGTTTCCGTAGAGCGACAGGCGCGCTTCGAGTCGGAGCGTGTCGCGCGCGCCGAGGCCGGCGGGCTTCACGCCGAAGGGCTTGCCGAGCTCGAGGAGCGTATTCCAGAGGCCGAGCGCTTCGCCCCACGCGCAGAAGATCTCGACGCCGTCTTCGCCCGTGTACCCGGTGCGCGCCACCGTGCACCGCACGTTCGCGACGACCGCGTCGCGAAAACGAAAGCTCCCCAGCTCGCGCAGCGTCGCCGCGTCGGCGCCGGCGCGATCGAGCACTTCGAACGCCTTTGGCCCTTGCAGCGCGATGAGCGCGGTCTCGTCGCTGCGGTCGTGGAACTCGCAGTGGTGCTCGGCGGCGTTCGAGAACACCTTCACCATCTTGTCGCGGTTCGACGCGTTGCAGACGATGAGGCAGCGGTCGTACGCCGCGCGGTAGATGATGAGGTCGTCGAGGATGAGCCCCTTGGCGTTCGTGCAGCACGTGTAAAGCGCCTGCCCGTCGACGAGCTTCGTGACGTCGTTCGTCACGAGGTAGTTCACGACCTGGATGGCGTACTCGCCGCGCATCTCGAGCTCGCCCATGTGCGAGACGTCGAAGAGGCCCGCCGCGGTCCGGACGGCGACGTGCTCGTCGACGATCCCCGTGTACTGCACCGGCATCGAGAACCCGGCGAACGGGACCATGCGGCCGCCGAGCGCGACGTGGCTCTCGTACATCGGCGTCTTGCGGAGCGGTTCGTGCGCCGCTTCCTTCGCTTGCCCGGCTTGCTCGGCCATGAGGCGCGGAGACTAGTCGATCAGATTCCGAAGTCGATGCCGATTCGGAGCGCGATTCCCCACGACGATTCGCCCACGCTCGCGTTCTCCACGACGAGCCCGCCACCGGGCGCGCGGCTGGCGATCGAGAACGACCTGTTCGAACGGGTGAGGTCGTCTCCCGCGAAGCCCCACACGCCCAGCGACAGCGGCGTCAGGGTGAGGACGTTCAGGCCGACGCGCCCTTGAATGAAGGGCGCCGTCGCGTTCACGCCGCCGGTCTCGACGCTCTGGCTCACGTGCTCGTAGACGTGCGCGCCGCCCACCGCGAGAAAATCCCAGCCGAGGCGCTTCCCGTAAAACGCGAGGCCCGCCATGAGGCCGTACGTCTGCGCGGTCTCGTTCCCGTTTCCGGCGTTGCCTGCGCCCGTCGTCTCGTCGATGACGAGCCCCGCTTGAAAGAAGGTGATGCGCGCCAGCGCGTCGACGCCGAGCGTGAGGCCGCCCCCCGCTTTCGAGTAGTTCGAGTAGCCCGCGTAGCCGTCGGCGTGGAGACCGAGGACGTCGGCGCGTGCGCTCGTGGCGAAGAGGAGCGTCGCGGTCAGCGCGAGACCGGCAAGGGAGGCGCGGGTCAAGGGGGCGAGTCGTCGGCGCATGGACGAAACGTTAATGGAATCCGTGCGGAGCGGGAGGGGGAGTTGCCGAGGGGCCGGGTCGGTTATGCTTCACCCATGGCCACCCCCTGGGATCGCGCCGCTGCTGGTTACCTCGACGAGTGGGTGCCGCGCTTCGTGCCGTATCACCTCGACCTCGTTCGCGAGCTCGCGCTTCAAAGCGGCGCGCGCGTCCTCGTCACGAGCTGCGGTCCAGGGAGCGAAGTGCTCGCGGTGGCGCGCGCCGTCGGCGACCGCGGGACCGTGGTGGCCACCGACAAGAGCGAGGAGATGGTCCGCATCTGCCGCGATCAGGCGCAGGCCGCGAGCTTCGCGAACATCGAATCGGTCGTGGCCGACGCCAGCGATACGCGCGGGAAGAAGTGGGACGCCATCGTGTGCGCGTTCGGGCTCTGGCAGATCGAGGATCGCGCGTCGCTCGTGCGCGCGTGGGCGAGCGGGCTCGCGCCGCGCGGCAAGGTCGGCGTGCTCACGTGGGGCCCGCCGGCCGGTGAAGGGCCGTTCGAGATCCTCGCGTCGTGCATGAAGGAGCTCGAGCCGGCGCATTCGGTCCCGAGCCCGCACGTCCACGCCGAGCGCGAGCCGATGGCGCGCCTCTTCGATCAGGGGGGCCTCGTGATGGTCCGCCACACCGTCATTCGCCACACGCTGGTCTGGAAGAGCGCCGAGAAGTTCGTCCGCGCCATGCGCGAGGCGTGCACCTGGCGTCGGATCTGGGAAGAGCTCGGTGACGCGCGCATGGAGCGAATCGCGGGCCTCTTCTACGAAAAAGTCGGGGGTCCGCAGACGCCGCTCTCCTTCGACTCGCCGGCGACGATCGCCATCGCCGCCCTGCCGGGTGACGAGATCGAGCTGGAGAATCGCCCCAGCCTCCGGGTGCCCAAGCTCTAAAGCGCATTCGCGCGCTTGCGAACGGCTCGAAAACAAGGCAAACCGTGGGCCTCGCGCCGGGCATCTCTCGCCTGCGCGCCATGAACGTCCACGACGACTCGTAGTCACCACTCACCTCTCAGAGGAGCGCGCATGTCCCGTTATCGTTTCACGTCGGAGTCCGTCACCGAAGGCCACCCGGACAAGCTGTGCGACGCCATCTCCGACGCCGTGCTCGACGCGATCCTCACGCAAGACAAGCGCTCGCGCGTGGCGTGCGAGTCGCTGGCGAAGACCGGGATGGTCGTCCTCGCCGGTGAGATCACGACGAACGCGATCCTCGACTACCCGGTCATCGTCCGGAAGGCGGTGCGCGACATCGGGTACACCAGCTCGCAGATGGGCTTCGACGCCGAGACGTGCGCCGTGCTCGTGGCCGTCGAGAAGCAGAGCCCGGACATCTCGCAGGGCGTGACCGAAGGCGAAGGGCTCCACAAGGAGCAGGGCGCCGGCGACCAGGGGCTCATGTTCGGCTTCGCGGTCGACGAGACGCCGAACCTCATGCCCGCGCCGATCGACTTCGCGCACGCGCTGGCGAAGGAGCTCGCCGCCATCCGCAAGGCGAAGAAGGTCGACTTCCTCCGCCCGGACGGCAAGACGCAGGTCACGCTCGAGTACGAGGACGACCGCCCCGTGCGCGTCGACGCCATCGTCGTCTCCACGCAGCACGACGAAGACGTGAAGTACAAGCACCTCCGCGAGGCGATCGTCGAGCTGGTCATCGAGAAGGTGATTCCGAAGAAGCTCCTCGACAAGAACACGAAGTACCACGTGAACCCGACGGGCCGATTCGTCATCGGCGGACCGCAGGGCGACTGCGGCCTCACCGGTCGCAAGATCATCG
>PLXW01000011.1 GCA_003151595.1 Myxococcales bacterium | reverse complement strand
ACGGTCTTTGATCGCCCCTCCCTGCGATCCGAGGCCTCCGCCGGGCTATGGAAAACCTCCTGGACTCGAGGAGAGCGAGCCGGGGATCACTCGCGTGACTCTCTTCCCACGAGAGCCCGGTGGAGGCCTCGGATCGCAGGGAGGGGCGATCAAAAGACCTCGAAGCGCGAGATCGAACACCACCACGAAGCCCGAGCGGCCTCCACGGAGCCCCTCCCGAGGACCGAGGGCGACGTCGGGCGATCCGGTCGATGTCCTCTCGCCCTGCCTCTTGGCGACGCTGTTCACCCCCACGACTCTGGAGGGTCAGACCGGCGAAGGGACGCTCTCCCTGCGCGGTCTATCGCATCAGACCGGCGAAGGGACGCTCTCCCTGCGCGGTCCGGACAGTTGCTCTAAGCCTCGAGCGCGGCCGGCGTCGGGAGCGCGTTGACCACGATCGTGCGGGCCACGCTGAGGAGCTGCTTGCCGAAGCTCCCGGTGTTGTACGTCTGCCCGTACCGCTCGCAGATCTCGCGCACCCGCGGCGCGATCTCCGGATAGCGCGCGGCCGGCAGGTCGGGGAACAGGTGGTGCTCGATCTGGTGGCTCAGGTGACCGCTCATCACGTGCAAGAGCTTTCCCCCTTCGATGTTCGCCGATCCGTTCAGCTGCCGCACGTACCACTCGCCGCGGTTCTCTTCGCGCGTCTCTTCTTCGCTGTACACGCGCACGCCTTCCGGGAAGTGCCCGCAGAAGATGATCGCGAACGACCACAGGTTCCGCGCCATGTTCGCCAGCAGGTTGCCGGCGATCACGCGCGGCGCGTTCCAGAACGCCAGCGCCGGAAAGAACACGTAGTCCTTCCCGAACTGCCACGCCGCCTTCTTCAGGAAGGGACGCGCGCGCTCGCGCAGCTCGGCCACCGGTTGCTTGCCGGCGAGCGACTCGGACAGCCGGAGGTCGTGCGCGCCGACGCCCCACTGAAAGAAGAACGCCAGGAGCGTCGCCGTGATCGGCTGCGCGAGGTGCGACGCATTCCAGTCTTGCTCCGGCGTCACGCGCAGGAACCCGTAGCCGACGTCGCGATCGCGACCGAGCACGTTCGTGAACGTGTGGTGCTCATAGTTGTGCGAGTGGCGCCAGTCGTCGCCGGTGCACGCCGTGTCCCACTCGTACGTGCGCGAGTCGAGCTTCGGGTCGCGCGTCCAATCGTACTGGCCGTGCATCACGTTGTGCCCGACCTCCATGTTCTCGAGGATCTTCGACGTGCCGAGCGCCGCGACGCCGAGCACGAACGTGATCGGATCGAAGCCGAAGGCGAGGAGCGCACGCCCGCTGGCGGACGTGTACCGAACGGCGCGAATCATGCTGCGAATGTGATCGGTGTCACGCTGGCCGAGATCGGCTTTGACCTCTTCTCGAATCGCGTCGAGCTCGCGTCCGAAGGCCTCGGCTTGGTCGTGGGTCAACGAGCGGCTGGTGTGCTGAGTAATCATGGGTCTCTCCTGAAAAGAAAACTTGGCGCGCGTTACAGCGCGAGCTCCAGATCGGAGCGGGCGATCGACGTGCACAGGCGAATGTCTTCGTCGGGCGAATCCGAGATCGCGCCGGTCACGAGATCTTCCACCGCGCCGGATCGCTTCCGGCAGCGGCAGGTGTTGCAGATGCCCATGCGGCATCCGTACGCGGGCTTCTCGCCGCTTCGCTCGAGTTGCTCGAGGAGCGTCCCCTTGCCGTCGGCGACGACGGTGCGCTCGGCCATCGCCAGGTGCACCTTCGTCTCGGCGCCGGGCGCGCGAGGCGCCACGCGACGCGCGACGAACCGCTCGACGTGCAAGCGATGCGCGTAGTCGGCGTCGGTCCACGAGCGCGCGACCGCGCTCATCATTCCTTCGGGGCCGCAGAGGAACGTCTCGCGCTCGGCGAAGTCGGGGACGAGCGCGCGCAGGGCGGCGTCGTCGAGAAGGCCGCCACTCGGGGCGTCGTCGAGGCGGAGGACGACGCGAAGGCCGGCGTGCTCGGACGCGAGTCGCTCGAGCTCGCGGGCGAAGATCACGTCGCGCTTCGAACGCGCGCAGTGAACGAAGACGACGTCGCGAACTTCGTCCCGCGCCGCGAGGTCGCGAAGGATCGCCATCACCGGCGTCACGCCGCTTCCTCCGCTGATGAGGAGCAGCTTCGCGCGCATCTCTTCGGCGACGACGAAGTCGCCCGCCGGTGCGCCGAGCGGAAACACGTCGCCGCGCTGGACGCGCTCGTGCATCCACGTCGACACGCGTCCGTCGTCCACGCGCTTCACGGTGATCGCGATGCGCGCCGATCCCGGCGCCGACGAGATCGAGTAGCAACGCCGCACGCGCTTCCCGTCGATCTCGATGTCGACCGGCACGTAATGCCCGGCGCGATGCCCCGGCCACGCGGCGTTCGGAGCCAGCACGAACGTCTTCACGTCGTGCGTCTCTTCGATGACGTCGATGACGCGGGCCTTCAGCTCGTCGATCGACCACGCGGGGCGAATCTCACCGAGCCAGAACTCGATCTGGCGATCGAGCATGAGTCGCTTGGCGATCGTGGTGCCGACGGCGCGAAGGCCGCGAGGGCGAAGAGGTACGGTCGTCGGCGCGTGGGCCGGAATGGATCGGACGGCAGTCATGCGAGTCCTCCTTGAAGAGGGTGCCCGGCCGGCGGTGTTCCCGACGACTCGAACCCTACACGGCTGTAAGTTACGGCGTCGTAAGTTATTGTCCAGGTGCGTCATGACGATTTTCTGAAGATGACCAAACGACGACAATTCGTGCACGCTCGAGGCGTGGAGCAGGGCCCCGGCAGCGGCGAGAGTCGCGCGGGCGACACCGCTGTAAGTTACGTTCTCGTAGTAAGCTGGCTCCATGGGAGAGCGTCTTTCGGCCTCCGCGCGGCGCGCGCAGCTCATCGATGTCGGCCGCGTGGTGTTCGCGAAGCGCGGCTACGAGGGGGCGTCGATCGAAGAGATCGCCGATCGCGCGAAGGTCTCGCGGCCCATCGTCTACGAGCACTTCGGCGGCAAGGAAGGGCTCTACGCCGTCGTGGTCGATCGCGAGATGGAGTACGTCGTGCGCCGCATCTCGGACGCCATCTCCACCGGCTCCCCGCGCCAGCGCATCGAGAGCGCGTCGCTCGCGTTCCTCACGTACGTCAAAGACCACCCCGAGGGGTTCGCCATCCTCACGCACGATCGCCCGGTCTCGGCCGCCGGCACCGGCATGTCGTCGCTGCTCAACGACGTGGCCGAGCGGGTCGGCGGCGTGTTCGCCGCTTCGTTCAAGGCCGCGGGGTACGATCCGCGCGCCGCGCCGATCTACGCGCACGCACTCGTTGGAATGGTCACGTTCGTCGGCCAGTGGTGGACCACGACGCGCAAACCCAGCGTCGAAGAGGTCGCCAATCACATCGCCGCGCTCGCATGGATGGGCCTTCGACATCTGCCGAAGAAGCCCGGCCGAAGCTCGAAATGACGAAAGCCCACTGGGCTCACACCCAGCGGGCTCTCAATCTCTTCGTGAACGGAGCTCGCTACTTCAGCGAGCTTCATTCACTCAGCAGCGCTCAGTAACGGTCGCGACGACCACCACCACCGCCGCCCCCGCCACGACCGCCGCCGCCGCCGCC
>PLXW01000020.1 GCA_003151595.1 Myxococcales bacterium | reverse complement strand
GGAGACGTTCGGTGCGCTGCTCGCGAAGTGGCAGGCGGCTCACGCGGGTGACGGCGAGCTGCGGCGCGCGTTCGCCGCGATCGCGCGCGATGAAGCGCGTCACGCGGCGCTGTCGTGGGCCCTCGCGCGCTGGCTCGAGCCGCGACTCGACGACGCCGGACGCGCTCGCATCGCCAGCGCCCGCGCGCGCGCGATTGGTGCGCTGGCTGCGGGCTTCGACGAGCCGGACACCTCGCTCGTGCGCGAGGCGGGACTGCCCACGGCGTCGCAGTCTCGCGTGCTCCTCGCGGCGATGACCCGCGAGCTCGCGCTCACGACAGACGCGCGTCGATGATCTCCGCGGCGCGCAGCGCCATCGCCATGATCGTCATTTGAGGGTTCACCCCCAGCGACGACGGCACCGCGCTCCCGTCGGCGACGAACAACCGCTCCACGCTGTGCGCCTCGTGATCGGGCCCGATGACGCTCGTGCGCGGATCCGATCCCACGCGGCACGTGCCCAGCGGATGAAACGCCGTCACCTCGACGTCCGACGGCGCGAACTTCCGGTCGCGCAGCTTGGCGATGTCGGCGTGCGATCGGACCTCATCCATGCCCGCTACGAACGGGAGAACGCGCCGCGCACCGGCCGCGAGAAACACCTCGCACAAGATGGCCAGCCCACGCTGCATCTTCCGCGTGTCTTCCGCGTTCATGTCGTACCAGAGCAGCGGCGCGCCGTTCGGCCCCGCGCGCACCGAGCCGCGCGACGTGTCCTTGATCATGAAGCCGAACGTCGCCACGTGCCGGTACGCCTCCATCACCTCCACGAACTTCGTGCCGATCCACGGCACGGCGATCGCCGTCACGTCGAGCGGCGTCGAGGCCCCTTCGAACATGATCCCTTCGTCGGCGTACGTGTCGATGGCGTAGCCCTGCGGGATCCCGCGCGACATGTCGATGTCTTCGTCGAATACGCCCATGACCTTCGTCGCTGGATGGATCGACAGGTTCTTCCCGAGCATCGGATGACGAATGACGCCGTTCCTGGCGAGGAGGAGCGGCGTCATGAGCGCGCCCCCGGCGATGACGACCGCGTCGGCCCGCACGCGAAATTTCTGACGCCCAGAGCCGAGCGTCCCGCGAACGCCGCGCGCGCGGCCGGCGACGACCTCGATCGCGTCCACGTGCGCCGCGGTGACGAGCTGCGCGCCGCGCATGAGCGCTTCGGGGACGTAGCTCACGTCGGTCGAGCGTTTGGCGCCGGTGGGGCAGCCGAAGCAGCACACGCCTTGCCCGTCGCAGTCGGGCGCGTTGCGGACGAGCGGGTGGTGCGAGAGACCGAGTGACTCCGCGCCGCGCGCCACGACGCGACCGACGCCGCCGGTGAGATCGCGCTTCGCTCTCTCCACGCGGAGCATCGCTTCGACGCGCTGGTAGTACGGCGCCATCGAGTCGCTGGTGAACTGCGTGAGACCGAGCTCGTCGCGCCACGATTGAAAGACGCGCGACGTGGCGCGGTAACAGGTGCCCGAGTTGATGACGGTGCTCCCGCCGACGGCGCGCCCGCTCCACACCGGCGTGCCGACGTTGCCGAGCGCGAACGTCATCGCCTGATCGCGATAGAGCTTCTTGAACGTCTCCGACGCGCGCGAGGTGAACGCGCTGCGACGATGGAAGTCCCCCTCTTCGATCAGGAGCACCGCGCGACCGCGCGCCGCCAGCTCGTAGGCGCACGCCGCGCCGCCCGCTCCCGTGCCGACGACGACCACCTCGCACTCGAGATCGAGATCGCTCGTCGCGTCGCGGCCGTTGGTCACCTGGCGCATCCATCGCACCGGCTCGTCGACCGTGAGCTTCGGCGTGTCGCGTGCGCACCCGACGTGCGCGAACATCTTGGGGTCGTCGAAGTGCGCGGCCTTCAGCGGCGTGACGAGGCCGCGCACGAAGAAGCGACGCAGCGGCGACCGGGACCGCTGCCACGACACGAGCAGCTTCTCCGCGCGCGCCCGCGGCAGCAGCGACAGCGGGCGCCCCGTTCGCGCGAGCGCCATAGCCTCCGCCGCCCACAGGAGCGCGCGAATCCCCTTCACCTGCGTCGCGCTGGTGCCGACGAGCCATCGTCGAAGCTTGGCGACCGTCTCTTCGCCGCCGGCGTCGAGGAACCTCCCCGCAGGCATCGTCGCCGCGGCGATGGCGGCGGCGATGCGCTCTTCGTGCTTCGTGAGCTGGGAGTCGGCCGGTTGCGCCACGTGCATTCTGTACGCGCAGAATTTACACGACGCAAGCCGGCCGGCCCACCTTGCTCACTCTGCGGCGTGCGGTGCGGTCGTCGTCGTCGCCGGTGACGTCGCCGCCGCGGCCGTATCGCCGGTCGTGGGGGCGCTCGACTGCGTCGATCGCGCGGCGGCGGTGGCGGTGCTCGCGTCCTGCTGCGCGCTCGCGGCTTCGAGCGCCGCGTTGGCCGCCGTCTTCTTCCGCGCCTTCCCGACCTTCCCGCTCACGGGCAGCTTCCCTTCAGCCTTCGCCTTGGCGTTGGCCTTCTTGGTCACCACGCCCTTTCTCGCGGCCAGCTTGGCCGCGCCGAAGAGGCGCGCAAGCATCGGATTGTCGGCCGTGACGCTGGCGTCGGCCGATGCGGCCAGCTCGAACGCCGGTTGGAGCTTCTCCATCAGGAGGTGGACGTCGCGCCACGACATTCCCTCCTGCGCGTGGCAAAACACGTCCCACGCGTCGGTCTTCGCGCGCATCTGCGACCACTGCATCGCGGCGGAGAACGTCTGCAAAACGATCGCGAGGGGCGGCGCCGTCTTCCCGAAGACGATCAGGTAGTCGGTGAACCGCAGGAGCTCCTTCACGACCCCCGGCATGACCGCGAGCTGAGCGGTCGTCGGCATCACGCCGCGGTAGGCGGTGGCGTCAGTGGGCACGAACCCTTCCGGTGGCGCGAGCATCGCCGAGAGCGCCGGGGGCGCAGCGATGAGGACGTCGGCCGCGACGGGCGCGGTGGGCGTCCCGGGGACGGCGACGGGGGTGGACTCGACGACGGCAGCAGACTTCGTGGATTTGCGAATCGTAGACATGATGGACCTCTAGTTTTTCGTGGTTGAAGTGATGGATTGGGAACACGGGGCGAGTGACCGCGGTGCACGGGTCGCGGACCTCGGGACCGCGGTCGATGACCGCTGGCTCGCGGTCACGGATCGGTGCGCCACGATCGCCGACCGATGCGCCGCGATCGCCCACCGGTGCGCCGCGGTCGTCGACCCGTTGAACGCGGTCGCTGACCTGTGCGCCGCGGTCGTCGACCTGTGCGCCGCGGTCGTGGACCCGTTGAACGCGGTCATGGACCGCTTGGGGGCGGAACGCGCCCCCGGTGAATGATTCGTCATCGTTCTCACGTCCTTTCGGGAACGAAGGCGCACGACGGCCCTCCGGCGGTGCCGGAAGTCATTTCTTGGCCTTCAAAGATCCCATCGGATCGTCGGGCGAGGTTGTTGCTAACTTTTTTCGACGCGGAGCCGCGGCGGGTTCGATTTGCGAGGAAAGATGGGAGGTTAGAGGGCGCGAGAAATCGGCGGCGCCGTGAACCCGCGGAGTCCGCATCTTCACGTCCACTGCCCACTCTCAGAGAGTTCACCGACAGGACACGACGTCGCGCGCAACGAAGGCCGTTCCCGTGCGGGACAAGTGACAGCAGATGGTGGGTCGTCGCAGTTCTCGCGCCGGGCGCTGTGGCCCCTCCCGGGCACGGGCGGAATAGACCTCGGGTGCGCCAACAGCGACGCCCGATGATGAGACGAGGACTCGTTCCCGGAGCGATCCGATCGAGATTAAGGCGTCGCTGTCGGCGGATATGACGTACCGCTGAGGGGGGCGTCGAGCACCTAGCGGGGGGCGGCGAGGCCGGTGGAGCGGGTCCACCGGCGATGGCTTACGGAGGCGACATATGTCCACGCGCGAGTTGAAGACGACGTCTCTCTCGGCGCTTGGTGTGGCGCTCACGATCCTCGGCGCCGCCCGCTGCGGCGGCGGCTCGAGTGCCACGCCGGCGAGCTCCTTCGACGCCGGCGCTTCGACCGATTCGGCTGCGTCGCCCGACGACGCGAGTGACAGCTCCAGCGCGATCGACGCACCGAGCGGCGACTCTGCCTCGTTCGACGCCGCGTCCTACGCCTTGTACATCGGCGCCCGATTCAACATCGAGGGAGCCACGACCGACGACTACGTCGTGTTCGACGATACGGCCACCGGCATCGTGCGTGCGATGCCGATCGCCGGCGGCGCGGCGACGATGATCGCTACGTACGACGTGAACGGCAATCACAGCGTGAAGGTCGACGGATTCGTGGCGGTGGTCTCCGACGGGCCGTCCATCACCGTGTGGTCCTCGTCCGTAGCGCCGCGGACGATCCCCGCGGCCACCTTCTTCGGCGCGACGAGTGACGGTCAGTACATCGGCTACGTGGCGAACCTGACCGTCACGGACGCGGGGACCGTGGGAGACGCCGTGCTGGCGAAGACCGACGGGAGCAGCGTCGTGACGCTCGAGGCGGGGGTCGTCGCGAGCTCGTCGGGGTGCTCTCCGGGTTTCTTCGTCACCCCCTCGCTCTACGTGGGCGCCTTCTTGTGCTCGGACGCCGAGGCATCGAGCGGCGCGCAAGACCTGTATGCGTACGCGATCCCTTCGGGCACGAAGAGCGAGTTGGCGCCGAACGTCAGCCTGTTTGATGTTTCGCTCGACGCCACGGGGAAGAACATCGCCGTCAACAGGTCGGATGGCGTGGCGTCCGTGGTCACGTATGGCGTCGGGAGCGTCCCGATCGAGAGCAACGTCGCCGACGCGCGCATGACGCCCGACGGCGCGAACGTCGTCTACGAGACGACTGGCGGTGCTTTGAAGATCGCGTCCGCGACGACCGGGATCCCCAAGACGCTCATCGCCGCGGGCGTCACTGGCATTGCGGATCCGTCTCGCGACAGCAAGTGGATGCTTGGTTCCGTCGCGCCGGCGGACGCAGGAGACGACGCAGGAAGCACGGACGTGACGGCGCTGATCTCCCTCATCGACGGGGCGAGCGAGGCACTCGGACAGTTGTCGCCCGGGCCGTTCACGACCGACGTGAGCTACGCCATCGTGCTGAATCCCCCATCGGCCTTCTCTGCCGCTCCCGTGGACGGCGGCGCGCTGATCCCCATCACGAACCAAACCGCCATCACGAGCCAGACGAGCTCCTACCTGTTCCCCGGCGCGGGCGCGCGCGTCGTGATCGAGAGCGAAGCCATCGCGGCCGATGGAGGCGTCTCGGGTTACTTCGACCTGAGCGTGATCGATCTCGCGAAACCGAACCCCTCGAAAGTCGCGTTGGGGACGGGGACCGACGGCACGCTGGCTCTCTCGCACGCGCTCGATAAGGTCGCCTTCGCGCAGACGGCGGGACCAACGCCCGGGGTCTACGTCGCGCCGATCCCCTGAGCGTGCTCGCCGGCGACCACGCGCTCCCGATGCGCGGACCGCCAGCGCAGAGTCTCAGACGTCGCCCATCCACCGCTCCAACCGCCCCCACGCCGACACGCTCGCCGCGGTCGTCACGATCTCCATGTGTCCCGGCGGCTTCCCCCCGTCGTCGCTCGCGCGAATCCGGTCGAACGTCACCACCCCCGCCGCGCGAAGCGCGAACCGCGCGGCGCAGTCGACGTGCGCGTTGATCGCGTCGCCGTCACTCGCCAGCGCGTACAGCGGCAGGCGCACGCTCCGCATCGCGTCCCAGTAATCGACGCGACCATCTTCGCTCCCCCAGAAGCCGCGCACGATCCTCCACAGCGCCTTCATGTACGACGACGACTCGTCATCGCTGCCGAGCCGCAGCGCGCGCGCCGGGAAGAACCCGCGGCGTGCGCGCGTCGCTTCGATCGCGCGGCCGAGCGCCAGCTTCGCCATGCGTCGCACCGGAGACGCCTCCGTCTCCGGCAGCCACACGTTCGATGCGAGCAGCGCGACCCCATCGACGTCGATCGCGCCCGACGCCTGCGCCGCCATCGCCACGTGCCCGCCCAGCGAGTGACCGACGACGATGACCTTCTTCCCCTTGGCCCGCGCGCGCGCGCCGAGCGTGACCGCGGGGAGATCGCGCAGCGCCAGATCGTCGTACGTCCAGTCCGCGCCGGTCGCCGCGCCCTTGCCGCTGTCGCCGTGGCCGCGGAAATCGAAGGCGATCGTGCGCCATCCGCGATCGCTCAGCGAGCGCGCGAAGCCCGCCTTCCCCCACTCGCTTCGCCGCGCGAACATCGCGTGCGCTAGCACCGCGACGCCGCGGAACTTCACGCCGCGCTTCGGCTCGCGCACCGTCGCACGGAGCGGGAAGCCGTCGGTCGTGTGGACCTCGATCGACTCGATGCCTTCGTCGCCCGCGGGGGGCTCGCTACGTCGTGCGGCCACTCGTCACTCCATCGGGAGGACCCACACCTCGTCGCCCACCGCGACGTTCAGGTGCGACGCCGTGTCCTCGCCGAGCATCACCGCGTCGTCCGCCACCGCGGCGCACTCGGCCAGCACGCAGCGGAAGAACGGCGCTTCCTTCAGCTCGATCGCCACGAGCGATCGGCTCTTCACGATCACCTCGGGGGTGATCTTCGTCACCTTCGCGACGTGCGCGCGCTTCACCAGCGAGACCTCGTCGGTCGGCGCCGAGAAGTGCGGGCCGCCGTCGAACGGGTCGACGCGGTCGGCGTAACGGAAGCCGATGCGCCGGAGCATTTTCTCCACGCCGCGCGTCTGCACGCCGACCTTGCCGATGACGTCTTGCGCCTTCTGACTGAGCAACGTTCCGTAGATGGGGCTCTCGGGGAACAGACCGCGGATGAACTCCTTGTTCTGCTTCGAGAGGCGGTCGGCTTCGGCGTACGTGAGGCCGGTGAAGTGATGGCCGACCGCGTCCCACAAGTGCGAGGTGCCGTCGGGCTCGAGCGGCGGGAGGAGCTCGGCGAGGAGCTCGTCGCGAAAGAGATCGCGGTGCATGCGGATGTAGAGGAACCGCACGTACGAGATGAACTGACCGAGTCGCTCGGCCGCCTTCCGGTACTCCGGCACCAGGATGAGGCCGCCGATCTCGGTCGGCCCGGCGTACGAGTAACCGATGCTCAGCGTCGTGTGCTTGAAGTGGCGATCGAGCGTCGCCGAGTACCGCTCTTCGTCGAGCACGTCGAAGAAGATGTACGGAGCGTCGCGCCTGCCGAGCTGCGCGATGATCATCGAGGTGCCGACGATGAGGTCCTTGGCCGTGTCGCGGAGGACGAAGACGTACTCGCGGCGCTTCGGATCCTTGATGGCGCCGGTGAAGCTCTTGGTCGCCTGATCGAGGAGCGTGTGGATCGCTTCGCGATCGTCGGGCAGGTTCACCGTGTTGAGGTGGCGCGCGACGGCCAGGAGTTGGTCCTCGTCAGAGAGGACGGCGCCGCGAATCTCGTACGGGAGCATGGGAGCCGCGGTGATTTACCACGGCCGCGTTTTCGACGCGCTCACCTGCGTGAAACAGGGATTTTCCCGCTGGATCGGCGGTGCTTCGGGCAGTGACCGCGCTCGCGGACCTGCGCGTCGAAGGAGACCGCCTGGCAGATGCCGCACACGCTCAGGCGGCCCAGGTAGTCGGCCGGGCGCATCAAGTAGTCGGCGCTGGCGAGCGAGAGGATGCGATCGACCAGCAGCATTCCCGGGGCGTCGACCGGAGTCCAGCCGCCGCGCCCGGTGGCGTCGCGCGTGCGAATGACGTGGCCGGCGGCGATGGCGCGCGTGGTGAAGCGGACGTCGCTCCCGGGGGGCGCGGCGAGGATCAGCGTGGCGAGCGTCTCTTCTTTCGCCGCGCGGAGCACCTCTTCGAGGCGCGTGGGGGCGACCTTCGTAGGCAACCGGCGGAACGTCGACGAGTCGTCGATCTCGTAGTCGTCGCCGTCGATGTGCGCGAACGCGGTGAGCTCCGCGTACGGAAGCGCCAACCACGCGGCGACCTCGCGCTTGCCCCAGCCGTCGCCGATGCCGCGAAGCAACGCGAGCATCGCGTCACGGGCGCCGTCGGCGATCTCCAGCGCCCGCACGTGATCGGGGAGCGTGACCACGCGCGCCCCTTCGGCCGGCGGTGACGACGGACGCGGCGGGACGGACGGAGGTCGCGGCGGGACCGAAGAGGAACGCTTGCTGGGCACGCCGGACGAGGACTGCATCGAGGACGGCTTCCTCTAGTGCACGCGGAGGGCCAACACGAACCCTCACCCCCGGCCCCTCTCCCGCGAGGGGAGAGGGGAGGAATCCGAGGAGAATCGTGGCTTGCTCCCCCTCTCCCCTCGCGGGAGAGGGGGCGGGGGGGTGAGGGTTTGCGCTGAGCCGCTGGCCCATCGATTGCTGCCATTTGGCATCTACGCTGGATCTCCCGACCACCACCACACACAATTTTTCGCGCGAAGCGGTGCTAGGGTCCGCGCCGTGCGGAAGCTCGTGGTCGCGGTTCTTGCGCTGTCGTTCGCTTCGCTCGTGGCGTGCCATCGCACATCGGGGCGGGCGAAGGTCGCCGTGTCGATCTTCCCGATCTACGACCTCGTGCGTCGCATCGCCGGGCCGGACGCCGACGTCGTGCTGGTGGAGCCGAGCGCGCCGCGCATGGAGGACGCGCGGCTCGTCGTCCTCGTGGGGCTGGGGCTCGATGCGTGGATGGAGCCGCTCGAACCGCCGAAGGTGCGCGTGCTCAAGGTGGGCGATCGCGTGCCGACGATCGCGGGCAACGACGGGGCGATCGACAGCCACGTGTGGCTCGATCCGCAGCGCGCGCGCCTGATCGCGACGGCGATCGCCGAGGACATGGCGCGCACGGACGCCTCGCACGCGAACGCCTTCCGCGCGCGCGCGGCGACGCTCGACGCCTCGCTCGATGCGCTCGATCAGGAGACCGACGCGCGCGTGGCGAAATGGAAGACGCGCGCGTTCGCCACGACCGATGTCGGCATGGCGTACTACGCCGAGCGCTACCGTCTCGCGATCGCGCACGATGCGACCGCCGGCGCTCCGAGCGTCACGCTCGACTCGACCGGCGGCACGGCGCAGACCGACTCGTACGAGGCGCTGATCCGTTTTGACACGGCCGCGCTCGAAGCAGCGCTCCACTGAGGCGAGACTGCACGCCTCACCGAGCGGGACGAGGAGCGCGGAACGACCGGAAAAATGCGCGGGTTCGCGCGTCGAGGGTCGCACCTCCGTACGTGGCCTCGCGGGCATTGCAAGTGCTAACCTTCACTCCGGGTCCGCCATAGGTTTGTACAGAACCCGATCGACCCCCGCACTCCCATGAAGCGCTCCACCAGTACCCCGCTGATCCTTTGGATCTGCGCGGCGATCTGCGTGCACTTCATCTTCGGTGGCGGCGCGAACGAGGTGGCGACCGTTCACGACGATCACCAGTACCTGCATCACCTCGCGTCCGACGTTCGCGATCGCGTGCGCATGGAAGAGCAGACGTTCGACGTGGCTCTGCTCGACTCGTCGAAGAAGGTCGACGTCGAGCCCACGCCTCCGCCGCCGCCCCCTCCGCCGCCGAAGCCGAAGCCGCCGGAGAAGGACAAGAAGCAGCCGAAGCCGCCGGAGCTCGCCAAGAAGGACGAGAAGAAGCTCGAGCCGAAGAAGGAAGAGAAGAAGACGATCATCGTCGCCGACGAGAAGGCCAAGCCGCTCCCGCCGCCGCCGCCGCAAGCGGACCATCGCATCGCGGTGAAGCAGCACGCCGATCCGAATCAGAAGGACAACCCGAACGCGCACTTCATCGCCGACAACGCGAACAAGGTCGAGCAAGAGACCGCGGCGCAGCTGACGTCGCACGATCGCGACGATCCGGATCCGACGCCCGGCGGCAATCACGCAGGGCCGAAGGACAACACGGGCGACAGCGAGCGGACCAAGATCGGCGAGGCCGAGGATCACGCGGGCGACAAGACGCGCGCGCCCGGCGAGAAGGGGACCGAGTTCGAAGTTCAGAAGGATCCGATGCCGAAGACCCCCGCGGCCGTCGCGGTCACGGGGCCGAAGACCGAAGCGGTGCCCGCGGTGGGCGGCGACGGCAAGCAGGCGATGAACGCGCCGGCGCCGGTGTCGCCGCTCGCGCCCGGATCGCAAGGGCAGCAGTCACCCGAGGTGACGAACAGCGCCGAAGGGAACTGGACGTTCAATCCGATTCGCCCGAACGCCGGCGCCGTCGCGCAGGAGCAGGGGCCGGGCAACGAGAACGCGCGACCGCAGACGCCGCCGGCGTCGGTGGCGTGGCTTGGGCTCGGCGGGAAGCCAGGGCCGGGGCAAGTGAACCTGAACTTGTCGCAGCAGGGCGTCATCGCCGCGGTGGGGGCCGATCAGTTCCGCAAGGAGCGCGAGGCGGACGGCGAGCGTCGGCGCAGCGAGCATCGCGGGTCGTGGATCGCGTCGAGCTTCGAGCGGTGGCGGAGCGCGATCGAGAACTACGTGTCGAGCGTGAAGCCGGGGAACCAGACGGCGCTCAACACCGCGCAGGTGCCGTTCGCGTCGTACCTGAACGCGATGCACAACCGCATTCACCCGATCTTCGCCGACAGCTTCCTGGGCTCGCTCGACAACCTGCCGGCGACGCACCCCATGAACGATCAGCACATCTTCACGTCGCTCGAGATCGTCCTCTCCAAGGATGGGCACGTGCACAAGATGGGGGTGGTGCACACGAGCGGCATCACCGCGTTCGACATCGCGGCGCTCGACTCGGTGCAGCGCGCCTCTCCGTTCGGACCGGCGCCGACGGCGATCGTCTCGGCCGACGGGAACGTGTACTTGCACTGGGAGTTCCACCGCGACGAAGTGTTTGCCTGCTCGACGATGAACGCGCGCCCCTTCCTGCTCAACGTCCCGCCCAAGGGGATCCCCGATCCGCAAGCGCCGCCCGGCTCGCCTCCCGCGCCGACGCAAGAGCGCGGCGTGCCGGGGAACACGAACGAATCGCGTGAGGGAATGTTGATGCTGACGCCGAAACGAGATTTCGTGGCCGCGCTGTGACCTCTGCTTCGACCGATCACGACGACGACGCTGGGTTCGGAGAGGCTGCGCGCACGCGGAACCTCGGCTGGCTGATTCGCACGACGGGCGTGAGCGCGCTCGTGGCGACGGTGCTCGGCGTGATCGTCGCGCCGGGGATGCAGGGGTACGCCTCGGACGCGGCGGTCGAGTGGTGCGAGCACGCGGCGGCGGTGTTCTCGTACGCGATGGCGATCCTGGCGACGGGCGCGATCCTGTCGAGCACGACCGAGCTCGTGTTCACGCGACGCGCGGAGTCGGTGTCGGGCGCGCTGGTGATCTCGGGGGCGCCGCTCGTGATCGTGTTGCTCGTCGTGGCCATCACGCGCGCGCGCGTGCTTCGCGACGCGCCGTTTCCTTGGCAGCTCGCGATCGGGATCGCGATCGTGGCCAGCTCCGTGGCGTCGACGTCGGCGTGGCGCGCGATGCACGGGGCGCACACGCGCGCGCTGGCGATCGCGATCTCGGTGTTCACGCTGGCGGCGCTGGTGCGCATCGGCGCGTGGGAGATCGCGCGCGTGGCGGGTGAGCGGGGGAGCGCGGGGCTGGGATCGGTGAGCCGCATCGCGGTCACGCTCGGCGTCGTCATCGAGGCGGTGGCGCAGGCGGTGGTGGCGGCGTGGATCGGATCGCGCGGGAAGCTCGGGCTCGTGTGCTCGTCGGTCGCGGCCGTCCTGGCGTTCGCGGTGACGTGGGGGGCGGCGTCGGGCGCGCACGTCGATGCGCCGGCGTGGGCGTCGGCGTTGCACGCGGCGCTCGCCGAGTCGTCGGCTCTTCCCGCGCCGTATGCGCTCAGCGCGGCGCAGTCGTTCCTGTCGGCGTCGGCGATCTTTCTCGCCGCCGCGGCGCTCCTTCTTCGCGCGCAGCCGGCCGCCATCACGTCGGCGTTCGCGCTCGCTCTTGTGTCGCGCGGCGCCTTCGATGTACCCCTCCGCGCGATCGCCATCGTCGCCGCGGCCATGTGGGCCTTCTGCGCGGCGTTCGATCAGCGGCTCCTGTGGGCCGCGCTCTCGGCATCACCACCGCGCGCTTCCATCCCTCCGAGCACCCGATGACCACCGTTGAAATCGGCGAGCACCTCGCCCTCCTGAACGCCATCCTCAACGGCACGAGCGCCATCCTGCTCGTGTGCGGTCGCATCGCCATCGCCAACAAGCGGCCGATGATTCACCGCCGCTTCATGCTCACGGCGTTCGTCACGTCGTCGATCTTCCTGGCGTCGTATCTCACGCGCGTCGCCCTCACCGGCACGCACGCCGATCCGCATCACGGCGCGGTTCACGTCATCTACCTGACGGTCCTCATCACGCACATGATCCTGGCCATCACCGTCGTACCGCTCGTGCTCACGGCGCTGTGGCTGGCGTGGAAGGCGCGCTTCGAGAAGCACCGGAAGGTCGCGCGGGTGACGTTCCCGATCTGGCTCTACGTCTCGGTGACCGGCGTCGTCGTGTACGTGATGCTTTACCAAGTCCCGGTCTGAGCGCGCGCTTCAGCGGTGCGTCCAGCAGCCCGGCACGTATGCCGGCTTGCCTTGGTCGTCGGTGCCGTCGACCACCGAGCCGATGCACTGACTCGCCGGCATGTCGGGGTCGAACTCGGCGAGCGAGCAGGTGATCTCTTTCGTGGCCGCTGACGTCGTGGGGCACTGGGCGACGAGCGTGTTCGTCGACGAGATGCTGCACGCCACGCCGGACTCCACCGAGCAGAATTTCTCTGGCGAGTTGTATGCGCCGACGCAGTAGCCGTTGGTGCAGTCGGCGTCGGAGCGGCACGGGCTGCACAGGCCGCCGTCGCCTTTGCAGAGACCCGCGCGCGGAGTGCAGGCGTTGAAGTTGCTGTACGGGAGGCACTGCGCGTCGAGATGGCACTGCGTGTTCGAGCTGCACTCGGGCGCGCAGTACGTCGCATTGTCGGTGCCGGCGACGCAGTGCTGAGGAGCGCCGTTGGCCGGACCGCAGTCGATGTCGCTCTTGCATGGCGCGCAGTAGTCGCGCGGCAAGCACGCGGGCCACGTCTCGCCGTCTTGCAGCTTCGAGGAGGAGACGTTCGGGTACTTGTTGACGAGGCCGCAGTAGTAACCGAGCCCGCATTCGGTGTCGGCGGTGCAACCGAAGAGCGTGCAGTACGCGTTCGCGTCGGTGCGCGAGGCGCCGTTGCACCAGAAGCCGTCGACCGCGTCGCAGTCGGGGTTGCTGGCGAGGCCGCCGGTCGGCTTGCACGCCGCGCCGAACTGGCCGGCCTTCTGCGTGAAGGTGACGGTGTTGATCACGCAGAAGGGGGACGAGCCTCCGGCGTTGGCGTCGCAGTGGTAGTTGAACGGGCAGTCGGTGTGCGTGGCGCACGGGAAGCGGCACTCCTTGTCGCCGCTCGCTTGCTCGTCGGCCGTGGCGATGCAGATGTTTCCCTGGTTGCACTGCGCCGTGACGCACGAAGCGGCCGACTTCGAGCACCCCGCAGGCGCGAGGAGCGCGAACGCGAGCGCGCTGATCGCCGCTGCCGCGAGCGCGTTCACCGCCGCTGCCGCGAGCCTTGGGATTCGCAGGCGAAAATGCGGGTCGCGCGGGTCTGCCATCGCTCGATTCGGCGCGCGTTCTTGACCGCGAGCCGCCAGGGGATAGAACCAAGATCAGTTAGCACATCGAACCGAGGTGTGGATCTCATGCGTTTTTTCGCGCTCACAGTCGCCTCGCTCGCACTCTCCGTCGTCGCCGTGCTGCCTGGATGCTCCTCGAAGCAAGGCGCCACCGGCGGCGGCATCGACGGGACGCCGCAAGGGACGAACCCTCAGGGGATTCCGTATCCGTCGGCGGGCATCGGCATCGGGGCGCGCGGGCTCGACGCGAGCAACGCGCCGAACGCCAACCACCACGGCGACGTCATGCAGAACTACAAGTTCCTCGGCTACCCCGACGGCGACTCGTCGAAGGCCATGCAGACGGTCTCGCTCGCGGACTACTACGACCCGACGGGGACGAAATACAAAGTGCTCCACATCATCGCCGCGGCCGAGTGGTGCGGACCTTGTAACGACGAGACCTCGGCGCTCGTGACGGCGTTGAAGTCGTCGGCGACGACGTATCCCGGCGTCGTGTATCTGCAGACGCTCGTGGAAGGGTTCACCCCGAGCACCGGCGCGACGCCGGCGGACCTGAACGATTGGGTCGCCAAGTACCATCAAGGGTTCGCCGTGGTGCTCGATCCCGAAGCGTACGATCTGGGAGCGTTCTTCAACGCCGCGGCCGTGCCGTTCAACGCCGACATCGACGCGCGCTCGATGGAGATCTTGCAGGCCGGCGTCGGCGAGGATTCGCCCGACTCGGCGAAGGTGTGGCTCGACTGGGTGAACGCGAATCCGCCGACGAAGTACTGATGAGGATCGCCACCGTCGTTCTCGCGCTTCTTCTCTGTTCGGCGTGCGCGCAGAGCGGTGCGCCGGCGGCGAGTGATGCGACGAGCGCCGGCGCAGTGCGGGCGGGGACGCGGGCGACCGATTTTGCGTCGAGCGATACGAAGGGGCGGACGGTTCGACTGAGCGACTACCTCGGGAAGAAAGCGGTGCTCATCGACTTCTGGACGACGTTCTGCGAGCCGTGCCTGGCCGAGATGCCGCACCTCGAGAAGATGTACGAAGACCAGGCGAGCGCCGGGTTCGTGATCCTCGCGGTGTCGATGGATGGACCGGAGACCGTCGCTGAAGTGCCGAGCTTCGCCAGCCGGAACGGGCTCACGTTCCCCGTCGTGGTCGACGAGGACTCGCACGTGGCGGCGATCTACAACCCGAAGAAGAGCGCGCCGTTCTCGGTGCTCATCGACAAGCAGGGGAACGTCGTCCGCGTGCGCGAAGGGTACAACCCCGGCGATGAGAAGCTCGTAGGCGCCGATGTGGCGAACGTGGTCCTCGGCAAGCCGCTCGACGAAGCGCCCGGCGGCAAATAGCCTGAAGCGCGGTGAGGACGCGCAGCGCGATTCGAATCGGGCTCGCGGCGATGGCGGCGTCGGCGGCGTCGTCTCTGTGGAGCGCGCGTGCGTTCGCGGTCGATGTGACCGGCGGAGCGGATCCGGTGCGGCTCGACGTGACCGAGACCACGATCGTCGCGCAGCACTTCAACGCGCGCGGCGGCGAGAGCCCGCTCGATCAAGGGTACGGCGACTGGCTCAATCGCCTGAACCTCGCGCTCTCGTACGATCGCTTCACCGCGGGCGCGCGGCTCGACTCGTCGTACTACTGGCTCCGCCCCATCGACGGCACGCTCCCCGCGGATCTCACGTCGCGCGCGACGGTCGACGAGACGTCGCGCTATCGAAACGCGATCTACCCCGCGAAGCTCTGGGTCACGTACTCCGCGCCGGGGATCGAGATCACGGCGGGCGATGCATACGCGCAGTTTGGGCGCGGGCTCATTCTCTCCATGCGGAAGATCGACGAGCTCGGGCTGGATACGACCATCCGCGGCGGGAAGATCGCGTGGCGATCGGATCCGTTCGCCGCCACGCTCGTCGCCGGACTCGCCAATCCGAACCGCGTCGATGAAGCGACGGGGCGCGCGCTCTTCCTTCCGTTCTCCGCGCCCAACCAGCCGCTCGGCGCGCAGCCGCTCTTCGGATCCGATCGCATCGTCGGCGCCGAGATCCAGGCGGGACGCGGCTCGCCGGTCGTGCTGTCGACGCACGCGGTGCACTTCTCGCGCTGCGCGCCGTACCGTTACGACGCGCAAGGGCGCGTGGTCGAAGGGAGCGTGCTCGATCCGGGACTCGGCACGTGCGACGCGAACGACACGTCGCTGTGGCTCTCGACGCTGGGCAACACGGCGAACGGTCCGCTGCTCAACGCGCGCGAGATCACGATGGTCGGGCAGGCGATCGAAGTGCCGGACATCGCCGGGCACGGGCAGATCTACCTGGAAGCTGCGGCGCAAGACAGCGATCGAGGCGACGCGCGGAAGACGGGGAACGCCTTCTACGGAGCGGCTTCGGCGTATGCGGGAGCGGTCACCGAGACGCTCGAGATCAAGAGCTTCCGGAATTTCTACCCCGTCCCCGGCGGCGTCGACGTCACGCACGCCGCGGAGTTCAACAACGTCTTCTACTCGACGCCGCCGACCGCGGAGCTCATCACGCAAGACAGCGAGTTCGGGTTCTTCAGCGCGTGCGTCGACGGCGGGCGGCTTCGCACCGATCTCCGGACGAGTAAATCGCTCCTCTTCTACGTGACCGGTTCGTACTTCCACTCGAAGAGCGAGCAGGTCGCCGGCGGATGCGACGCGGCGGGGCACACGGTCGTCAGCGGGAATGCGCCGCCGGCACACGGCGTTCAGAACTACGTGGAAGACGTGCTGGCTGGCACGGAGCTCACGTTCGACGAGGCGCAGTCACACCTCTTCGCGTGGGCCGGTGCTCGAAACGATACGTATCAGGACGGAGACGCGTTCTATCGCGAGGTGCACGTCGACTACGCCTTCACCAAGCACATCGCCGGGCCGTACTCGATCGAGCTGCAAGGGCGGCATCGCTATCGCTTCGAGCAGGATCAAAACGCGAACGCGTACTGGAACGAGGGAGAGAACTACACGGCGCTGAAGATCGCGCCCAAGTGGGTGATCACGCAGGGGGTCGAATACACGACGCTCGTGGGGCAGCCGAACATCTACTTGAACGGGCAGCTGCTCTATCGGCTCACGGGCGGGAGCAACATCAAGCTGTTCGTCGGGCAGCAACGCGCGGGGCTGAAGTGCGTGAGCGGGGTTTGTAAGCTGTTTCCTGCGTTCGAAGGGGCGCGTGTGGAGCTGACGCTGCGGTTTTGAAGAACACGCTCGTTCGAATCGCTTCGCTCGTCGCGTCGGTCTTCGTGACGTCGCTCGCCGCCGCGGATCCGTCCGCCGCGCCCGTCCCGATTTTGGAATCGCCGCACGTGCGTGCCGTGCGTGCGCCGAAGCCGCCCGCCATCGACGGGGTGCTCGACGACGAAGCGTGGAAGCTCGCTGCGCCGTCCGGGAGCTTCACGCAGCGCGTGCCAAACGACGGCGCGGCGCCGAGCGATCCCACGACGATGCGCGTGCTCTACGACGACGACGCCGTCTACGTGGGCTTCGATTGCGTGCAGACGCACAGCGCGATCACGCCGCACCTCACTCGGCGCGATCGGTTCGTCGAGGCCGACTCGATCCAGTTCGATCTCGGCACGCGCGGCGACCACACGAGCGCGTTCGAGTTCTACGTGAGCGCGTCGGGAACGCTCGCCGACGCCATTCGCTTCAACGACACCGACTACTCGTCCGACTGGGACGACAACTGGGAAGCGCGCACGCACGTCACCGAGACCGGATGGACCGCGGAGTTCCGGATTCCGCTGCGCATCCTCCGGTTTCCGACGCGCGCCGTGCAGTCGTGGGACTTCCAGGCGAGCCGCTACATCTCGATGAAGCAGGAGAGCGACGACTGGGCGTACGTGCCGCGGAGCGCGGCGGGCGTGGTCTCGCACTACGGGCGGCTCGACGATCTGCAGGGGCTGCGGGAGCGGACGCCGCTCGAGATCCGGCCGTTCGTCGTGGGCGAGCTTCGAAGGCGCGACGCGACGACGTCGCAGCTCGCGAACGGGACGGATTTTCTGGCGTCGGCCGGGCTGGATCTGAAGTGGCATCCGACGCAGGCGCTCACGCTCGACGCGACGTTCAATCCCGACTTCGCGCAGGTGGAGGCCGATCAAGTCGTGCTCAACCTGACGACGTACGAGACGTACTACCCGGAGAAGCGGCCGTTCTTTCTCGAGGGGATCGATGCGTTCAGCACGCCGTTTCAGCTCCTCTACACGCGGCGCATCGGGCGCGCGGCGCCGATTCCGTCATTGCGCTACGACGCGATCAACAGCGAGCAGCTGGTCGACGTGCCGACGCCGGCGACGATCTACGGCGCGACGAAGCTCACCGGAAGGCTCGGAGAGAAGTGGTCGATCGGGACCATTCAAGCGGTGACCGCCGAGAACGACGTGCAGGTGCAGCTGGCGAACGGCGGCCGCGTGACGCGATCGATCGATCCCACGAGCACGTTCAACGTGATGCGCCTGAAGCGCGATCTCGGCGACAACGCCAGCATCGCGGTCATGATGACGGCGACGACGCACGCCGAGGCGACGTCGAACTATCCGGTGGTCGCGCCGGGGCAAGGCGTGGGGTTTCCGAGCTCGCCGAGCGCGCTCTGCCCGGGGCCGGTGGAGCTCACGCAGGTGGTGACGCTTCCGCTGCAAGTGCCGCGGCTCGGGCGCTGCTTCAACGACGCGTACGTCGGCGCGGTCGACTGGCGATGGCGATCGTCGAACGGCGACTGGGTGACGGGGGGGCAGGTGGCGTCGAGCGTCCTCGAGCGCGGACCCGATCGACAGAACGCCGACGCCACGGTGGTGAAGCCCGGGCAGCTCGGGTTCGGGCTGAAGGCGTACCTGAACAAGGAAGGGGGGAAGCACTGGCTCGGCAACGTGGCCACCGATCTCGAGTCGACGAAGTTCGCGATCAACGACCTCGGCTACAACCAGCGCGCGAATCAGTTCTCGGGCTCGGGCGAGGTCGAGTACCGCGAGCTCACTCCCACGGGGCCCTTCCTGGAGACGCACTCGCAGCTCTCGTACGGCACGACGTACAACGCGAACGGCCTCTTCATCGGGCAGGGGCTCTATCTGAACAGCTTTGGACGCTTCAAGAATTTCTGGAGCTTCTACACCGACGTCCACTACCGCGGGACGAAGTACGACGATCGCGAGGTCGGTGACGGCGCGGCGCTTCAGCGCGAGGGGCGCTTCGGTCACGAGCTTTACCTCGGGACCGATTCGACCAAGCGCGTGTCGCTCGGCGTCGATCAGATCACCGACGTCATCTACGACGGCCTCAACCTGCAAGGGAACGCGGACCTCAACCTTCGCGTGATGCCGCAGTTCGACTTCGACGTGCTCCCGACGTGGCAATGGACGTACGGCGAGCCGCGCTTCGCGATGGATGGCGCGACGAACGGCCAGTACCTGTTCGGCAACCTCGACGCGAAGGCCGTCGGGCTCACGCTGCGCACGACGTACACGTTCGCGCCGCGCCTCACGCTTCAGGGCTACGCGCAGCTGTTCCTCGCGTCGGCGCACTACTCGGGCATCACGCAGTTCCAGTCCGATCCCAACGGCCCGCGCGCCGTGATTCGCGTCTCGCAGCTCACCCCGTACGCCGGGCAGCTCGCGTACAACCCCGACTTCGAGCAAGGGGTGCTCAACGTCAACGTCGTCTTGCGCTGGGAGTACACGCTCGGCTCGACCTTGTTCCTCGTGTACACGCGCTCGCAAGTGCCGACGACGACGCTCGACCCGACGGAGATCGGGTCGTTGAATTTGGGCGCGGTGGGGAAGGCGCCGGCGGCGGATATCGTGCTGGCGAAATTGACGTGGTGGTGGGGCGGTTGAAGGAAACGGGCTCGCACAGAGAAGAAGGCGCGCGCGGCGGAGCGGAGGCTCCCTTGGAGGGAGTGGGGGAGGCTTGACCTGCACCGCCGCGCGCATGAACGGCTAGAGCAGGTCGCGTGCCGAGCGCGAAGTGCGCGAATTTCCCGGGCGCGCGTGATCGCGCGAGGTGGCCCGGACGATTTTTGGGTGGCCCGCGGACGCTCTCGCGGCGACGAGGCGCGCGCGAAACGGCGCGAATCGCGCCCCGCCGTGCCTGGCCTCGCGTTTGCTCTCGCCTGGAGTCATACTTTTGGAGACCGCGATGGAACCGACTGACCTGACGATCGAGATCTTGAAGGGCATCCGTGACGAGGTGCGCGGCGTGCGCGAGGAAGTGCGCGACCAGATCCAGGGGCTGCGCGTCGAGATACGTAGCGTGCGCGTCGATCTCGGCGGCGAGATCCAGGGCTTGCGCGAGGAAGTGCACGGCATCCGCGATCACATGAACGAGATGGACATCCGTCTGAGCACCGAGGTCGTCGCGTTCACCGGCGTCGTCCGTCAGCTGAGCGAGCAGCTGCGCACGGACCGCTCGCTACGAACGCGCGTCGACGACCACGAGCAGCGGCTGGGCGCGCTCGAAGAACGCACGCGCTGATCCGCTCGCGCGCTCAGCGCGGGAAGGCCGCGGCGTTCCCGCCGTCGACCGTGACCACGCATCCCGTCGTGGCGCGCGCCGTCGCGAGGTACGCGAACGCGCTGGCCACGTCGTCGGCCGTGACTTCGCGGGCGAGCAGGTTCGCGCGGAAGTATTCGTCGGGTGAGAGGCCGCGGGCCTTGGCGCGCGACTCGAGGACCCCGTCGCCGAAGAGCGCGGTGCGAATGCGATCGGCGTTCACCGCGTTCGCGCGGATCGCGCGCGGGCCGAGGTCGACCGCGAGCTGGCGCATCAAGGCGACGAGCGCCGCCTTCGCCACCGCGTACGGACCGAAGCCCGGCCCCTGATTGAACGCGCTCTTGCTGGCGTTGAAGAGGAGGCACCCGCCGCGCCCCTGCGCCTCCATCACCGCCGTCGCCGCGCGCGCCACCTCGGCGTGCGCCAGCAAGTTCAGATCGAGCGACGCGCGCAGCGCCGCGTTCCCCGCGTCCGAAGACAGGTCCCCCTCCGGCGCGTTCCCCGCGTTCGACACGACCACGTCGAGGCCACCGAACGTCGTCGTCGCGTGCGCCACCGCGCGCTCGACGTCGGCGCGGCTCGTCACGTCGCACGCGCAGCTCGTCACCTGGAGCGCGCGGCCACGCGCGACCTCCAGGTGCGCTGCTTCCAGCTCGATCTCCGCGCGATCGACCATCACCACGTGCGCGCCGAGGTCCGCCAGCTTTCGCGCCGTCGCCTTCCCGATGCCCGACGCCGCCCCCGTCACCAGCGCGACGCGCCCGGCCAGAGCCGCCAGCGTCGTCTTCTTCACCTTCGCCTGCTCGAGGCTCCAGTACTCGACGTCGAACAGATCGGATCGCGACGCCGGTGCGTACGCCCCGATGTCCGCCGCCGCCACCATCACGTCCATCGTGTGCTCGTACACGTCGGCCGCGATGCTCGCTTCGGCGCGCGTCTTTCCGATCGCCAAGAGGCCCACGCCGTCGAGCAGCGCGATGCGCGGCCACGGGTCGAGCTTCGCGCGCGTCACGCCCTTCTCCGCGCACATGCGCTCGAAGTAAGCGTCGTACGCGCGCGCGTAGCTCGCGATCTCGCGCTCGAAGAGCGCCGACAGCGCGTCGGGCGCGCCGAGCGGCAGCGCGCGCAGCGTGAGCGCCGTGGGCTTGGTGCGAATCACGTGGTCGGGCGTCGCGCAGCCGGTGTGCGCCAGATCGAACGCGTCGGTCCGCGCGAGAAAGCCGCGCACGCGCTCGTTCGTTCGCAGCTCGAAGATCGCGCCGCGCTCGAAGTCGTCCCCCGCGAGCTTCGCCAGCGCGCCACGAAACCGCGGCAGCGCGATCGACGCTCGCTCGCCCGCGCGCGCCACGTCGTACGACGCCGCGGCCGGCATGTTCACCGTGCGACTGAGGTCTCCGATCGCCGCCTCGGCCCGCGACACCGCCGCGATCATCTTCTCGTAGCTCTCGCGCGCCGTCGCCCCGAACGTGAACGCGCCGTGCTTCTCGAGCACGATGACGCTCGGCTCGCGCCCTTCACTGACGGCCGCGTCGTACGCATCCGCCGTTCGCTTCGCCAGCGCGAAGCCCGGCATCACGTACGGCACCCAGACCATCCCCGCACCGAACACGCTCCGGCACACGCGCTCGGCGTCCGGCTGATCGGCCAGCGCCAGGATCGCGTCGGCGTGCGTGTGATCGACGAAGCGATGCGGCAGGTACGCATGCAGCAGCGTCTCCACGCTCGGCGTCGGCGCCGAGGCATCGAGCAGGTTCGATCGCAGCTCGTTCACCATCGCCTCGTCGCTCATCGTCTCGAGCGCGCGGTACGCGATCAAAGGCTCCAGGCGCACGGCCGGGTGCCCCGCGGGCTCGATCGTGGCGAGGTCCCACCCCGACCCCTTGATGTGAATGACCTCGACGGCGTTGCCGAACAGATCCGTCGCCTGCGCCTTGACCGACGTATTCCCGCCGCCGTGCACGACGAGCGCCGTGTCCGCGCCGAGCAGGCGCGCGGTGTACGTGCGGAGCGCCAGGAGATCGGCGGCGAGGCCATAGAGAGAAGAGGAGGCGATCGCGCCCCGTGCCTCGGTGACGAAGCGGGCGGCGTCGGCGTCTGTGTATCGGCTGCGCATCGGACGGGAGAGTCCACGATGCCGGCGCGGCGCACAACCCGCGGCACGATCGTCGCAAACTCCCCCCTCATGCGCCCCCTTCCACTTCTTCGAATCAGCGCCTCTTTTCTCGCTCTTCTCGTTCTCGCCCTGCTCGCAGGCTGCGCCGGCAACAGCGCCTGGACGACCCCGATCGCCCCTTCGCACGCCGGACGAGAGGCCGACTGCCCCGTGCTTCTCACCGCCGGCAGCGCACCGCGCGGCACCGAGACCCTGGCCATCGAACGGTGCGAGTACACCGGCTTCGGCGAGAGCTGCCACGAGCTGGTGCGGAGGCACGCCTGCGCCGCCGGCGGGAACATCGTGTACGGCCTGCACTGGGAGACGGAGTCCCGCTGGCGGCGCGGCAACTCGGACTACGTCGTGGGGACGATCGGCGTCGATCCCTCCCGCTCGTCCGAGCCGTAGATGCGCGCCGGCGCTGCGCCAAGCTTGACTCGCCGAAGGACGGGGGCTAATTCACCGCGTTCACGAAGGCGCGTAGCTCAGTGGTAGAGCGCTACCTTGACACGGTAGATGTCGTAGGTTCGACCCCTATCGCGCCTACAAGAAGCGGCAGGAAATGAGGAAGGGGCTCCGGCACACGCCGAGAGCCCCTTCGTCTTTTCCAGCGCGCTCCATCACCGACTCAGAAGATGCACGTCGGGATGCCGCCGCGAACCTCGAGGAGGTCCGGCGTGAGCACGAAGCCCTTCCCGAACGGCTTGGCCGAGACGGCGTTCACCGAGACGCGCAGGGTCTTGGCGACCCTCAGCATCAGGCGATACCCGACCGTCGAGACGTACGAGGCCGGCACCGTCGAGGTGACCGTGCACGCGCCGTCGTTCCACACGCCGGCGACGTTGTCCTGCTGCACGACCTCCTGCGACCCGTCGGCGTAGACGTCGACCGTGAACCGCGCGGCGGCGCACTCGGCGGCCGTCGCGGCGTTCACGTCGGTCACGAAGAGCGGGAAGTTGCTCGCCTGCGTCGCGTTCACGAGCGCCACGTCGATGAGGTACGCCGACCCGCACGCCGCGTTGCCGTAGTGGGTGTTCGGCGACGCCGCGAAGAAGCCGTTGCACACCGCGCCGTTCGGCGCGCGCTCGCTGAAGTCGATGGTCCCGCTCGTGCCGCCCGCCGTGTTGACCGGCGTGGTCGCGCACGCCGCCTGCTCGATGGCTTCGGTGCCGTTCCCCACCTCTTCGCCCGCGCCCACGTTCGCCGAGCATCCGCCGAGCGCCGCCGCGAGCATCGTCACCACGCCGAACGCCATCTTCTTCGCTTGGATCGTCATCACACCCTCCGATTGAGTTTCATCGCGCGACGAGGATCTCGTCGGCGCGAGAGGGGTTGGTGACGACGGGGTGAGGTCTGTCAGGAAATCTTCGCGCGCGTCGTCGGCGTGTACCCTCTCCGATGTGAAGCGCCGACCACTCCTCGCCGCCGTTCTTCTTCTCTCCTTCCTCTCCGCCGCGGGCCTCGAGATCGCCGCGTGCACCAGCAGCGGCACGCTCTCGCCTCCGCCCGAGGACGCGGGGAGCGATGCGACCGTGGTCGCCGTGGTCGACGCCGGCGTCGACGCCGGGAGCGAGATCGAAGCGAGCTGCGCGATCGTCGATGCGGGCGCGCTCGACGCATCGCAGGTGGCCGAAGGGCTGAAGCTCGTCGAGTCGCACAAGTGCACGAGCTGTCACGGCCTCGCGCTGAGCGGCAACCCCAACGGCGTTCCCTCGCCAACCGCGATCGGCGGCCTGGCGTACCCGCCGAACCTCACGTCCGATCCGTCCACGGGGCTCGGGTGCTGGACCCACGATCAGATCCTCGGCGCGATCCTCCACGGCATCGACGACGAAGGCCTGTCGCTGTGCGCGCCGATGCCGGTGTTCGGGAGTCTCGCGGGCGACGCGGGGCTCAGCGCGACGGAAGCCGAGGACGTCCTCGCGTTTCTCCGGAGCCTCGCGCCCGTGTCGTCGAACATTCCCGACACCCCCGACTGCCCGATCCCCGAGGCGGGGCCGCCGGAAGACGCGGGGAACGATGGCGCGAGCGATGGGGGAGACGCGTCAGCGCCGGACGCGGGAGACGCGTCGGCGCCGGACGCGGACGCCGCGAGCGACGCTTCGACCGACGCCGAGGACGCGGCGGGCGACTAGCCGCGCCGCCCGATCAGTTCGTCGTGATCCCGGCGTCCGCCAGCCCGCCGAAGTTCAAGCCCCCCTGCTCGACCGCCGGCGTCAGCGATCGCAGGTACACGACCATCCCTTTTTGCTGCTCCGGCGTGCTGATGTCAGACCACGTGTGAAAGAGCGTCCAGTACTCGTAGGGGACGAGGCTGTCTTCGAACGGGCCGCCGTCGACGACGATGCCGCGGACGAAGATGTCGATGAGCTGATCGTCGGTGAAGCCCGCGGTCTGCTCCGGCGTGTGCTGCACGCCCGTGAAGAAGCCCCCCGTCGGGTTCGACCCGTGGCACCCCGTGCATGCCGGACCGGCGTCGGGGCAACCCGCTTCGGGCGGGCCCGGAACGTCGATGCCGGAGTCGAGCAAGAGCGGCGCGACCTTCTGGTCGATGCAGCCGGGGTACAGCGGCACGCCGTTGTTGTAGCGCGCGTTGCCCGCCGCCCAATCCGCCTCGACCGCCGACGTGACGTTCAGCGTGGTCGACGTGCAGGCCGAGCCGACTTGCGCGGTGATGGTGACCGACGGCGCCGCCGACTTCACCGTCATGATCGTGCCGCCCGACGTGGGGTCGGCCGCGAACGTGACCGCCGCCGGATCCGACGCGCTCCACGTCGCGGTGCCCGTGCCGCCCGTCACCACCGCGGGGACCTGGAACGTCTGCGCCGTGCTGTCGGTGACGAACGCCGAGTACATCGGCGCGAAATGGATCTGGAGCGCGCTGCTCTGGGTGCATGCGCCGGACGCCGAGTCGCCGCCTCCGGGGCCGCCGTCGTTTCCCGTGAAGCCGCCGCCGGTGGGGGTGCTCGAGCACGCGACGAGCGCGGCGAACCCGCCGCTCACGCCCAGGAGAGCTGCCCCAACGACTCCAACCCCGAACCTCGGTCGACGCATGGGCTCTCTCCGTTCTGCGCTTCGCGCGTACGTGCCGGAAGCGCGCGTAACCCTAGGCGCCGAGATCTTCCGGAGCAATGGGGCATGCGTAGTCCGCATGTGGGTTGCCACGCGCGCGTCGGATCATGGCGCGCGGCCGCGTCTCTTTGTCGTGACAGAGCCCTAGTTGCAGGTGCCGCCGCCGAAGAATCCAATGACGCCGCTCGCGCAGAAGCTGAGTGAGCCCCCGGCGTCCGCGCCGCCGAACGTGCAGCACTGCGTGTACTGGGACTCGGTGCACTCTGCGGTCTTCGTCGCCGTCGTGCACAGGCGGACCGTCTGCGTTCCGGTGCACGTCGTGCCGAGCGAGGTCGCGCACGCGCTCGGCGACTTGCACACCGTGGAGATGGTGCCCGTCGTGCAGTTGGGAGCCGTTCCACCGGTGATGGGGATCGTCCCGCAGCACACTTCGGTGGACGGGCAGTCGGTCGGCGCCGAGCACGGGGTCTCGCCCGCGTCGCCTCCGGAGCTGGAGCCGGAGCTCGAACCGGAGCCGCTGCCGGAGCTCGAACCGGAGCTGGAGCCGGAGCTCGAACCGGAGCTGCTGCCGGAGCTCGAACCGGAGCTGGAGCCGGAGCTCGAACCGGAGCTGGAGCCCGAGCCGCTGCCTCCTCCTGCGTCGGGGTTACTCGAGACGCTCGGCGTCGACGAGCTGCACGCCGTGAAGGCGACGAAGGCGAAAGGGACCACCGCGGGGAGGAGCTGCCAGGTGAGTCGCATGGGTTCTCTACTAACACGCCGATTCTGCGGCGCCGGTCGAAACGCCTGGCGTGACGCGTCGAGGAGCGGCGCGATCGCGTCGCTACACGCGCTTCGTCTTCTTCGTCTTCTTCGTCATCGGCGTCTTCGCGCCGTCGCCGTTCTCCCCGCCCACGACCTCCTCCACCACGAACGTCCACGGGCGCTTCGTCGCCAGCTTGGTGATGAACGACGTGAACCCCGGCCCGTCGTCGTTCGGCTCGCCCGGCACCACCGCGACGCGCACGAAGACGCGCGCCGTATCGCCGTACAGCGCCTGCAGCTTGGTCGTGTGCGCGCGATCCGCCGAGTGCACCGTGACGCCGACGCTCTTGTCGGGCACCACTTCCTTCAGGAGATGAAACCGCGCCGCGACGCCGCCGCGGCTGCCGAGCAGCTTCGCTTCGTCGGGTGAGATCCCGCGCATCCCCTCGACGCGCGCTTCGAGCGCGAAGCGCGCCCCTTCGTAGAGCGCGTAGGCGGTGAAGATGTCTTGCAGGCGCTTGGCGGTGAGCGCCTCGACGGGGCCGCGCGGCGTCATGATGCGCGGCGTGGCGACGCCGGCGGCGCGTTCGAGATCGACGAGCGTCTCGAGCTGCGTGCGCGCGGGGAGGGCGGAGGGGGGATCGGGGGCGCGCGGGGGATTGCTCGGCGCGGCGCTCTCCGACCTGCCGCGCGAGCGGAGGACGGCGATCTCCTTCACCTCGACGGAGAGCGTCTTCGCGAGGCACTGGAGCGTTTCGATCTGCGCGCGTTGCTCCACGCGCTCGTACGCGCGAATCGATCGCACCGAGACGCCCGATCGCTTCGCGAGCTCGTCTTGCGTGATGAGCTGCGCTTTGCGCGCGCGCACGAGCCCTGCGGGGAAGACGAACCAGTAGCTGGCCATCGGGGAACCGGGTTATCGCGCGGGGCGGCGTGAGCGCAAGCGGGCGTGCGCGCGATTTGGCGGGGGCGCGTGCGTTTTCGCCGAGGCGTGCGCGCCTCCGCGGGGGCGCGCGCAGTTTCGCCGTGGCGTCCGCGTTTTCGCCGAGGCGTGCGCGTTTTCGCCGGGGCGCATGCACCCTGGCCTGGGCGCGCGGCGTTTCGCTGGGGCGCGCGCGTTTTCGCCAGGGCGCGTGCGCCCCCGCTGGGGCGTGCAGCGTTTCGCTGGGGCGCGCGCGATTCGCGAACCCTCACCCCCGGCCCCTCTCCCGCGAGGGGAGAGGGGAGGAGAGATCGACATGCGCTCCCCCTCTCCCCTTGCGGGAGAGGGGGCCGGGGGGGTGAGGGACGTGCGGCCCAACATGCAACCAACCTGCAACCGACATGCAGTCGGCGACGCGAAGCGTGGCCATTTCCTCGGCGTGCGGTGCACGTTGCCGGTGGGTTGCAGGTCAACTGCAGGTTCGCGGCGCGAACGGCTGGCTATCTATCGCTCGTCGGTTGCGGCGCGGACGGATGGTCCGACGCGGCGCTCTCGATCGCAGCGTGTCCCCGCCTCGAAACACGTTGTGAGGCCCTCGCGGGAGAAAGGAACCAAACAGTCATGAGCAAAGTCAAAGCAACCATCAGTCCCGAGACAGTCGCCTCGACCTTGACCAGCATTGCGGACCAGATTCAGTCCCCGGTGTTGAGCAAGAACGATCGGCGAAATCTGCAGGGCCGAAACGAGCGGACGCCCAACGAGCTCGTCGAGATGCTCTGTCATCTCGCCGAACAGAACGGTGGCCACATCCTCGGCATGCCTTTCGACGCTGCCACGGCACGCACGGTGCTCGCCCAAACGAGCACCGCGCAGACCCAGATCAGCGTCGCGCGGCAGCTCCTGCAGCGGATGGAGGACGACATGATTCAGCAACGGGCAACCGTGGCCGATCCGTCGTTCGCCATCTTCACGGCGCTTCGTCGACTCGTGAACACGAAGTCGGGGAATTCCCTGACTCCGGCTTACGTGCAGATGAAGGCGATCGTGAAGAATCGCCCGCGCAAGAAGCGGGCGAAGAAGACGACCGAGCCCGCGACCACCGCCGCCACCCCGGCGACGGCGAGCGCGGCTTCGGACTCGTCCACGGCAGCGTCGGCTACCAAAGCCGTCGCGAGTGCGGCGACCACCCCGGTCGTCGCGAGTACGAGCAACTAGCGCCGCGAGGCGCCCCTCCGTCAAAGACGGATGGCTCGGGGAGACGCCGCAGCGCGCGAGAGATCGCGCGCCGCGGCGTCTTTTTTTTGTGACGTGACGTCACACATCTCCCTATCACCCCAGGACTTCTCCCTAACGACGCGGGTCGTTCGCACGCCTACCATGATCGTTTCTCGAGCGATCCTGGGGGGTCGATCCGACGCATGTCAGAGACCGTGCACGTCTTGTTCATCGAAGACAGCGAAGTCGACGCCGAGCTCGTCGAACGAACGCTCCGCCGCGGCGGCCTCGACGTCGTCGTCGAGCGCGTCGACACCGCGGAGGCGATGAATGAGGCGCTCGATCACCGCGCGTGGGACGTCATCCTCTCCGACTTCACGATGCCGAGCTTCTCGGGCGCCGCGGCCTTCGCGCTGTTTCGAACCAAGGGGATCGACGTCCCGTTCATCTTCGTCTCCGGCACCGTGGGCGAAGACGCCGCCGTCGACGCCATGAAGCTCGGCGCCAGCGACTACCTTCTCAAGGACAACCTCGCGCGCCTCGCGCCGGCCATCGAACGCGAGGTGCGCGAACGGCAAGGTCGCAAAGCGCAGAAGCGCGCCGCGAACGATCTGCGGCAGACGCTGACGGCGACCGAAGAGCAGCTGCGCGAGTCGCAGAAGATGGAAGCGGTGGGGAGGCTCGCCAGCGGCGTGGCCCACGACTTCAACAACATGCTCTCGGTCATCCTCAGCTACTCGGTCTTGCTGGAGCAGACGATGCCGGCGGGCGACCCGCGCCTCGCCGACCTGCGCGAGATTCGCGACGCCGGCATGCGCGCCGCCAATCTCACGCGGCAGCTGCTCCTCTTCAGCCGCAAGCAGGCGCTCGAGCGGCAGGTGCTCGATCTCAACGCGCTCCTGAAAGAGATGGCGTCGCTGCTGCAGTGGACGCTCGGCGAAGACGTCGTGCTCGCGTGCCGCCCATGCAACGCGCCGGCGCGCGTCCGCGCCAACCGCGGGCACATCGAGCAGGTGCTCATGAACCTCGCCATCAACGCGCGCGACGCGATGCCCACCGGCGGCACGCTCACGATCGCGACGTCGCTCGTCTCTCACGTGGGGCCGTCGGTCTCTGGCGCGCACGTGCTCGTGGCCGTGACCGACAGCGGCGTCGGGATCGATAGCTCCACGCAGGCGCGCATCTTCGAGCCGTTCTTCACGACCAAGGAGCGCGGCAAGGGGACGGGGCTCGGGCTTTCGACGGTGTTCGGGATCATGCAGCAGAGCGGCGGCGCGGTCGGCGTCGTGAGCGAGCCGGGGAAGGGGGCGACGTTCAACGTCTACTTCCCGCAGGTCTCTGCCGCGGTGGAGACGCCGAACGAGGACGCGCCGTCGCCCATGCGCCGCGGAACCGAGACCATCCTCGTCGTGGAAGACGAAGACTCCGTGCGGACCGTCACGCGGAACATCCTGGCCTTGCACGGCTACAAGGTGCTCGAGGCCCGACTACCAGAGGAGGCGCTCTCGATGTGCGCGCGGCATCCGGAGATCGACCTCCTGCTCACCGACGTCGTCATGCCCGGGATGAATGGGCGGGTGCTCGCCGAGCGATTCGCCAGGCTGCGGCCCGAATCGAAGATCCTGCTCGTGTCCGGATACACGGATGACGCCATCGTGAAGGCCGAGATTCTCGAGGCGGAAGTGCAGTACCTCGGCAAGCCGTTCACCTCGGGGATGCTGGCGACCAAGGTTCGGGAAGTGCTGGATACCTAGCTGAGGAACAAATTATTAGGAAAGCTCACAGCCAACTGCTCAGCGCTAATTGCGCACAGCTTGGATTTGTCATGGCTTTGAGCTTCAAGCTGTGACAAATCCCAGCTGTGAGCAGCCAGCCGTGTGCGGGTAGCCGTGAGCTTCACAGATCAGCGCGGGATCCAGCGTACGATTGCCAGCGCTATCGTGACCATCACCGCCAGTGACCCCGTGACCGTCAGCGCGACCTTCGGGCCGACCTTCCGAATGGCGTGAATGTCGACGTTCAGTCCCAGCGCGGCCATGGCGAGTACGGTCAG
>PLXW01000130.1 GCA_003151595.1 Myxococcales bacterium | reverse complement strand
CCCGCCCGCCGCGAGCGCTCACCCCAAGTCGCGTCTCCCCCCGAGCGATCTCTAACTCCCGCCGCGCCTCTCGCGCGTCAGTGCGAGATCTCGCGATTCAGATCGTCGAGCGATCCGGCAGGCGGCGGCGCCGGCTTCATCACTCTCTTCACCGGCTGCAACCGCTTCGGCGCGCTCGCCGCAGGCACCACCGGCGCGCTCGACGCCGCGGGCGCGCTCGGCGCGCTCGTCTCCGCAGGCGGCGGTGACACAATCACGATCGTCGGCGCGGGTCCCGCCGTCGCGACCTCGGGCGTCGGCGGAAGCGGCGACTCGACGATCGGCTGCATCGCGGCGCGCGGCGGACGATGCCCCTCCTTCCAGCGCATGATCCCCATCATCATCGCCGTCACGGCCACGGCCGACAGGATCACGGCCACGGTGTTTCGCAACAGCGCGCGCCGCCCCGTGTACACGGTTCGCTCTTCACCACGACGCACCACCGGCCGCACCGAGCCCGGCTCCAGCGGCGCCCTCGGCACCGTCAGCGCATCGCGTTCGCTCACGCTCGGAGGCGCGGGTGAAAACACCGCGGGCTCGATCGGCGGCGTCGGATGCGACGCGGGCGCAGGACGCGCGGCCGAGTAGGCGCGCACGGCGTCGGGCCCCTCGCGACGCGACGACGGCGGCGGACGCGGACCGGTGATCCCGTCGAGCAGCTCTTCGATCGACGCCGACCCCGGCACCGGCGTCGGCGGCAGCGGCGAGTCTTCCGGCTCCACGTGCTGCGAAGGCGGCGGCTGCCCGTGCGCGATCATGATCGGCGGCGGCGAGCCGAGACCCGGATCGGTGCGTGACTGCATCGCTGCGGGCGACTGCGGGTCCGTGTCGTTCAGCCGGTCGGCCATCACTCCGCCTCGTTCGTCGCGCGGATCACCCGTGGGGTCACGGCTCTCGCGCTGCGAGCTCTACTTGTACCGCTCTTCCCGCAAAGTGACCATTTCGACGCGCTCGTTCGGCTACACTTCCGGCGCGCATGCAGGAAACGAAGCCACAAGAGAGCAAGGCGTCGGACAGGTCCTCACCGGACGCCCGTCCGTCGTCGTCACCCGAGCCTTCCAAGGAGGCGATGCCGCTCACCCGGCCGAGCGCGGACGTCGACCGCCTCGCTCTCCTCTACCGTCAGATGTTCCTCATTCGGCGCATCGAAGAGGAAGCGGCGCGCGGGTACGCGCAGGGGAAGATCGGCGGGTTCCTCCACCTCTATATCGGGCAGGAAGCGGTCGGCGTCGGCGCGATCGCCGCGCTTCACCCCGACGACTACGTCGTGACGACCTACCGCGATCACGGCATCGCGCTCGCCAAGGGGATGAGCGCCAAGTCGCTGATGGCCGAGCTTTACGGCAAGAAGACCGGCTGCTCGCAAGGGCTGGGCGGGTCGATGCACCTCTTCGATCGCGAGCACAACATGCTCGGCGGCTACGGCATCGTCGGCGGGCACATTCCGCTCGCGGCCGGCGTCGCCTTCGCGTCGAAGTACCGCGCCGACGGGCGGGTCACGCTGTGCTTCTTCGGCGAGGGGGCGGTGAGCATCGGCGGCTTTCACGAAGGGGTGTCGCTGGCGGCGCTGTGGAAGCTGCCGATCGTCTTCATCTGCGAGAACAACGAGTACTCGATGGGGACGCCGCTCTCGCGATCGATGTCACTCGAGGACGTGTCGATGAAGGCGCTCGGCTACGGGATGGATCGCGACCGGTTCTTCGCCGACGACGTGCTCGAGGTCGAGAAGCGAATCGCCGAGGCCGTATCGCGCGCGCGCGAGCACTCGACACCGACGCTGGTCGAGATCCGCACGTACCGCTTCCGCGGGCACTCGATGAGCGACCCGGCGAAGTACCGCACGCAGGACGAGCTCGACACGCACAAGAAGCGCGATCCGCTCCACAAGGCGCGCGAGAAGCTCGTCGAGATGGGCTACGCCGACGCGCGCATCAAGACGCTCGAAGACGACGTCGAAGCCGAGACACAAGCCGCCGTGAAGTTCGCCGAAGAGAGCCCCGAGCCCGGCCCCGACATCCTCGAGCCGACGACGTACGACGGCCCCTTCGCTTCCTAATCATGGTCAGGGAGAGCGGCGGTCCCGCTCTCCCCGACACCCCTCAAACCGAACGATCGACACCCCATGCGAAGCTTGCGCTATCGAGACGCCCTCCGTGAGGCGATGACCGAAGAGATGGAGAAGGACGACCGAGTCTTTCTCATGGGCGAAGAGGTCGGCTACTACCAGGGCGCCTACAAAGTCAGCGAAGGGATGCTGGAGAAGTTCGGCCCCAAGCGCGTGATCGACACGCCGATCGCCGAAGGGGGATTCGCCGGCGTCGGTGTCGGAGCGGCGATGGTCGGACTCAGGCCGATCATCGAGTTCATGACGTGGAACTTCAGCGCCGTCGCGTTCGATCAGATCCTCAACAACGCCTCGAAGGTCCGGCAGATGAGCGGCGGCCAGTTCAACTGCCCGATCGTCTTCCGCGGGCCGAACGGCAGCGCGCGCCAGGTCGGCAGCCAGCACTCGACGGCGATGGAGCACTTCTACACGACCATCCCCGGATTGAAGGTCGTCGCTCCCGCGTTCCCGGCCGACGCGAAGGGGCTCATGAAGGCCGCCATTCGCGACGACAACCCGGTGCTCGTCATGGAGTCGGAGACGCTCTACTCGGTGAAGGGCGACGTGCCCGACGACCTCGACGTGATCCCGCTGGGGCAGGCGAAGATCGCGCGCGAAGGGAAAGACGTCACGATCGTGGCGTACTCGCGCATGACGCACGTCGCGCTCGACGCGGCGGCGGCGCTCGAGAAAGAAGGCGTGAGCGCGGAGGTGGTCGACCTGCGATCGCTCCGCCCGCTCGACGAGGACACGATCGTGCACTCGGTGCGAAAGACGCATCGCTGCGTGGTGGTGCACGAGGGGTGGCCGTACGGCGGCGTCGGCGCCGAGATCTGCGATCGCGTGCAACGCCTGGCGTTCGACTGGCTCGACGCGCCGATCCTGCGCGTGACGACGCTCGACGTGGGCATGCCGTACAACGCCAAGCTCGAGCAGTTGTGTTTGCCGCAAGTGGATCGCATCGTCGCGGCGGTGAAGCGCGTGACGTCGCGCGGGAAGGCCTAACGCGATGGCGAAGATTCTGGAGATGCCGAAGCTGTCCCCCACGATGGAAGAGGGGGTGCTGGCGACGTGGCACAAGAAGGAGGGGGACGCGATCGCGGTCGATGATCTCCTCGCCGAGGTCGAGACCGACAAGGCGACGATGGAGTTCCGCGCTTTCGACAAGGGGACGCTGCTGAAGATCCTCGTGCAGCCCGGCGCGAAGGTGCTTCTCGGTCAGCCCGTGGCCGTCGTGGGCGACGCGGGCGAGGACGTGAGCGCGCTCGTCGCGAAAGCGGGAGCGTCCGGCGCGACCGCCGCTCCCCCGACGCCGAACACGAGCGCGAAGCCGGCCGCGAACGCTGACGCGAACGCGAACTCCAAGGCGGACGCGAGCGCCAACGCGGACGCGAACGCGCCTCCGGCCTCGACCGCCGCGCCTACCCCGCTCGCGGCCCCGACCCTCGTCCCCTCCGCGACGCCCAAACAAAAGGTCACCCAAGGCTCTCCTCTCGATCGCACGACGCGCGACGCCTCCATCTCCACCGACGCCAAGGCCACGAACGGCGATCGCGTGATGGCCTCCCCCTACATCCGCAAGACCGCGCGCGAGCTCGGCATCGATCTCCACGGCGCCGTCGGCAGCGGACCCGGCGGACGCATCGTCGCCACCGATCTCGAGACGATGAAGGTCGACGCGCCCCGCGCCGACGTCGCGCTCGCCCGCACCACCGACGTCGCCATCGCGCGCCCCGAGCCGCGACTGGCTCCGCCCGAGGTCCGCCCGCTCTCGATGATGCGGAAGACGATCGCGCGGCGGCTCACCGAGTCGAAGCAGACCGTCCCGCACTTCTATCTGACGATCGACGTCGAGGCGTCGGAGCTCTCGAAGCTCCGCGAAGAGATCAACCTCGACCTCGCGCCGCCGGCCGACGCGAAGAAGAACGGCGCCGCGGAGGGCGAGCGTCCGCTCAAGGTCTCGATCAACGATCTGCTCGTGAAGGCGTGCGCCGCCGCGCTGGTGCGCGTCCCGGAGTGCAACGCCACGTTCACTCCCGAGGCGATCCTCATCCATCGTCGCGTCGACATCTCCGTCGCCGTCGCCATCCCCGACGGGCTGGTCACGCCGGTGGTGCGCAACGCGGATCAAAAGAGCGTCGTCGCCATCGCGCGCGAGGTCCGAGAGCTGGCGGCGCGCGCGCGGGCGAAGAAGCTCAAGCCCGAAGAGATGCAGGACGGGACGTTCTCGATCTCGAACCTCGGGATGTTCGGGGTCGACTCGTTCTCGGCCGTCATCAATCCGCCCGAGGGGGCGATCCTCGCCGTCGGGCAGGTGCGCGCGGAGCCGGTCGTGCAAGGCGACCGCGTCGTCGCCGGCAAGCGATTGTCGATGACGCTCTCCTGCGATCACCGCGTGGTCGATGGCGCGATCGGCGCATCGTTCCTCGCCGAGCTGCGCTCGCTCATCGAGCACCCGATGCGCATCCTCACCGGGTGAAGGGGAACGCGATGCGGACACGCGCGACGACGAGAGGCGTGGCGGCGCTCGCGCTCCTCGCGCTCGTACCGCTGGCGCGCGACGCCGACGCCAAGCGTGGTGACGTGGCGCCGTGGCCCGACGCCCCTTCGTTCCGTGCGCCGGCGCGCGGCACGCAATCGCTTCGCACGCCGCTCGAAGGTCGCATCCGCCTGACGCAAGGCACGTTCGTCATGGGCTCGACGACGACCGAGATGTTCGACGCGCTGAAGATCTGCCGCAGTCCGACCGCGAGCGCGCGGAAGCTCGAGATGCTCGGCGCGTTCGCCTGCGAAGACAACGGATCGCTCGAGGTCCGCCTGGAAGGGTACGCGCACGAAGTGACCCTCCCCGCGTTCGACATCGATCGCACCGAGGTGCGCGTCGCGGACTACGAGCGATGCGTCGCCGTCGGCGTGTGCACGGCGGCGGGATTCGCGGCCGGCGACGCGCGGTTCGACCGCGCGGACTTCCCGGTGACGCTCGTGCGCTGGGAAGACGCCGATCGCTACTGCCGATGGGCCCACGGTCGGTTGCCGACCGAAGCGGAGTGGGAGTACGCGGCGCGCGGCGTTCGCCGGCGCATCTTCCCGTGGGGCGACACGTACAACCCGCACCTCGCGAACCACGGCGCCCTCGCGCACGACGCCACCGACGCCAGCGACGGATTCGCCGCGCTCGCTCCCGTCGGATCGTTCCCCGACGGCGCGACGCCCGAAGGGGTGCTCGACCTGGCAGGGAACGTCGCCGAGTGGGTCGAGGATTTCGAAGGCGAGGCCGACCCGCAGGGCTTCGGATACTCCGCGCTCCCTGCCGCCGATCCGCGCGGGCCGCCCACCGGCGTCTTTCACATCGTGCGCGGGGGCTCGTACGCCAGCGGCGCGGCGTGGCTTCGCGGCGCTTCACGCGGCCGGCTCTGGCTCCCCCGCTCGGCGAACGTCGGCTTTCGCTGCGCCGCGGACGCCTCGTAGCGCGATCGCGTTTGCAAGCGTGCGAAGAGCGCGTACGTAGAGACCCGAACCTCGATGCGCATCGCTCATTTCTCCGATCTCCACGTGCTCGATCTCGAAGGCGTCGGCCCGGGGCGCTTCTTCAACAAGCGCCTCTCGGGCTACGCGATGCTGCGGATGAACCGCTCGCACGTGCATCGTTCCAGCCTCGTGCGCGCCATCGCCCGCGCGATCTCCGAGAGCAAGGCCGACCACGTCGTCGTCACCGGCGACCTCACGAACCTCGCGCTCGAGACCGAGTTCGCCGCGGTCCGTCGCATCATCGACGAAGACCTGCGCCTCTCGCCGAACGACGTGAGCATCATCCCCGGCAACCACGACCTCTACACGAAGGGCGCGCTCACCTCGCGCCGCTTCACGACGTACTTCGGCGACTACATGACGAGCGATCTCCCCGAGCTCGCGGTCGACGTGGGTCCCGGTCACTTCCCGTTCGTGCGCCTGCGCGGGCCGGCGGCGATCATCGGCCTCTCCAGCGCCGTGCCGCGCGCGCCGCTCATCGCCGCGGGCAAGCTCGGCAAAGCGCAGACCGACGCGCTGGCGAAGATCCTCGTTCACCCCGAGGTGGCGAAGCGCACGCCCGTGGTCCTCATGCACCACCCCGCGCACAACCCGCTCTCGAAGGTGAAGACGATGCTTCGCGGTCTCGACGACGCCGCGGTCTTCTTCTCGACGGTGGACGACGTCGCGCGCGGTCTCCTGCTCCACGGCCACCTGCACCGCCGCATCCAGCGCACGTGGTCGACCTCGCGCGGATCGATGCACTCGGTGGGCGCGACGAGCGCCTCGCTTCACGACGCCGACGAGGCGCGCATGGCGGGCTTCAACGTCTACGAGATCGACGACTCTGGCGCGATCGGGACCATCGGCGCGGAGGTTTTCGACCCGGTGAAGGAGCGCTTCGAGCTCTCGAGCGTGCCGAAGCTCGTCACGCAGCCGCGCCACTGACCAGCGCGCGCGCTCACGAACAAAAGCAAAACGCCCGGTGCTCCGAGGAGCCCAGGCGCGTCGCCGAATGAATGTGTCGGAGGGAGATTGCGATCAGCCAGCGGCGGACTGCGTCCGCTGCACGTTGATGGCCTGGAGGCCCTTGGGGCCTTCTTTGATCTCGAACTCGACGACCTCGTCCTCGAACAGGCGGCGGCGCCCCTCGCCCACGATCTGCGAGTAGTGCACGAAGACGTCCGGCCCCTCATCCTGCTTGATGAAGCCCCAGCCCTTTTCGTCGTTGAACCACTTCACCTTGCCCACTGCCATCGCAATCCTCCACTTCCAGGTGCAGCAACTTCCAGTTCCGTTTTCCGCTTCCGTTTCCGCATGGAGGCGCGCATTCCGAACACGGAACGTGGCGCCGATCCCTCTGACACGGCGTACCGTACCGGCGCCCGAACGCGGTGGTCAAGAACGGATCACGCCGCGAAATGAAGGCGAACGCGCGCACAAGAGTCGCTTGACTAGTTTCGTTTTCGGCTCGGGTCCCGGCCCAAGCTCGCGCTCGTTTTGCGCAAGAATTCTTGCGGCCGAATCAGCTCACGCTAAGGCGCAACCGTGCCGTGCTCGAGCGCGTCGAGCTCGTCGAGGTTCGCCTTCACGCGCGGGTCGGTGGGATCGATCGCGCGCGCTCGCTGGAGCGCGTCGCGTGCGTCGGCGCGCGTCTTCGGATCCTTCGCCAGCGCCGTCGCCAGGTTGATCCACGCGCTCGCGCTCCTGGGATCGATCTGAAGCGCCGCGCGGTACTCGGCGATGGCCTCGGGGACCTTCCCTTCGATCTGGAGCGCGTAGCCGAGGTTCGAGTGAAACGCGGCGCGCGTGCCGTCGAGCGCGATCGCGCGGCGGAGCTCGGCCTCGGCGCGCGGGATCTCGTTGTGCGCCAGGACCGCGGTGCCGAGATCGGAGTGCGCGCGCGCGTCGCCGTCGGCGAGGCGCGCTTGAATCTCGTACTCGTGGATCGCATCGACCACTCGTCCGCGCATGAAGAGCACGGTGCCCAGGTTGCCGTGCCGCGGCGCGCTCCCGGGGTCGATCTCCGCCGCGCGCGCCAGCTCGCTCAGTGACTCTTCGGCGTGCCCCGTCGCGAGGAGCGCGACGCCGAGCGCCGAGTGCGCCTCGGCTTGATCGGGGAGGCTCGTCACCCCTTTGCGAAGCGAATCGATCGCGCCGTCCGCGTCGCCGAGGAGCAAGAGCGCGCGCCCCAGCTCCACGTACGCCGGCCCGAACGTCGGATCGCTCTTCACGGCCTTCTTCAGATCGCTCACCGCGATCGCGATCGTCCGGTTCCCCTTCGCGCCGGCGTAGTCCATCGGCGCTCCGACGCGCGCCACGTTCACGCGCGCCACGCCGACCTTCGGCGCCACCGACTTCGGCGCGAGCTTCAGCGCGCGGCCGTAGTGTCGCGACGCGCCGTCGAGGTCGTTCGCTTCGAACGCAGCGTCGCCCGCGGTCAGCTCTTCGTCCGCCGGGCTGGGGCTCACCGGCGTCGCCAGCGGAATGGTCACCGGCTTCGGCTTCGGCAGCGCGCGCGCTGCCGCGCTGGCGAGAGCACCCGCGTCCTCGACGCTCGGCGCCGCAATCGGCAGCGCGAACCCGGACGGATCGGGCGTCGCGCTCGTCGGTGCCGGCGGGACCAGCGTCGTCGTCGTCGACGGAGCCGTCGGCGCGTTCACGGGCGGCGCGGTCCCCTCCTCGCCTCCGCACGCGGCCATCGCCATCGCCACACCGAACGCGATCACACTTCGCGCGCCATCACCCCTCATGCCGGGTCACCACCGCGAAGGCGTGCGCGATCACGTCGCGCGCCGCTTCGAGCACCTTGTCGTCCGCGTGCGGGCCCCGAAGGATCACGAGGCTCACGCTCGGCGCCGGCGCTTCGAGGATCGCGCGCGCCGCGTCGCTCACCGCCTTCGGCACCCTCTCGTCTTTCGCCAGCGCCTGCAGATGCTCCACGTACGTCCGCTTCCACGCGCTGTTCGGCTCGGCGATGAGCGCCGCGTTCAGCGCCATCCCCGCCGCCCGTTTGCACCCGGCGACCCCCGCGCGCAGGTTTCGCTGCGCGTACGACGTCTCCGCGAGCTTCATCTCCTTCATCGCCGCGCGAATCCACTCCTTCGGCGAGTACCGAAAGAGCCAGTGCTCGGGGTCGCGGACGAAGTGGATCACGGGCGCGCCGCTTTCGTTCTCGCTCTCGTTCTCGTTCCCGTTCTCGTTCTCGCGAAGCGTGACCATCGTCATCGCAAGTGCCGCGTCGTGTGCTCGCGCCCGTCGTAGCGAAGCATCACCGGCTTCCCCTCGGCGGTCGTCCCCACGTTCACCGGCCGCTTCCAGAGGCGCACGAGGCTCCGCATCACCTCGCGCGCGTAGTCCTGGCGGAGGTCGAGCCCCTGGTGATCGTGGCGCAGGAGCAGCTCGCCGCGGTTCTCGAAGTTCGCGTCGTCGACGTAGATGAACGGGTTGCCGCCGTTGGTCAGCTGGAAGAGCAGCTTCTCCTTCACGGCCTTGAACTCGCGCGTCTCGATCTCGTACCGATCGTTGCGGTTCGACCACGAGAACGAGAACAGCTTGTGGTCGCGGCAGAAGTCGGGCGTGAGGAACTCGTCGATGAACGTCACGTCGTTGTAGAACGAGCGCACGTCGAAGAGCTTCTGCTTGCCGAGGCCCAGGCGAAGGTTCCAGTTCTTCTTCGCATCGAGGTCGTCGCAGTCTTCCCACTCCTTGCCGAACTGCCCGCGGTCCCACCGCTCCTCGATGTTCCGGTAAAGCTCGACGCCGAGCTTGTACGGATTGAGCTGCCCCTTCGATGTGGCGAGCACGCCGGCGGCGTTGTCCGCGTACTCGATGATCTCGGAGGCATCGAGGATCTTCTCGGTCATGAGACGCGAGTGCCAGTACGTGGCCCACCCCTCGTTCATGATCTTGGTCTGCATCTGCGGCACGAAGTAGTAGGCCTCTTCGCGGATCACCTCGAGGACGTCGCGCTCCCAGCGCTCGAGCGGCGCGTAGTCCATCAAGAACTTGAGGACGTCGCGCTCCGAGTGCTCGGGGAACTTCTTCGTCTTCTCTTTCTCTTCCTCGATCTTCTTCCGCTGCGCGTCGAGGTACTCCTCGGGGTTGATGAAGGACTGCATGTAGTCCTTCGACTTCAACCGCGGGATCTCGGTCGCCGCGACCTCCGCCTCGGGGTCGATCTTCGCGCGCCGCCCGATGAACGGCGCGTGCGGGTCGATGAGGTTCTCGAGCGAGAGACAGTGGTCGATGAACTCCTCGACCTTGTTGATGCCGATCCGCGCCACGTGTCGCCGCACGCGCGAGCCGTGGTTGGCCATCTTGTCGATCCAGCCGCGCTTCGGATCGTACTGCTGGTGCTTCTTGACCGGGTCGATGGTCCCGCTGGCGTCGAGATCGGTCGCGCGGAAGCAGTAGTTGTTCTTGAAGAAGTCGACGTGCCCCATGACGTGGGCCATGACGAGCTTCTGATCGACGAGCGAGTTCCCCTCGAGCAGGTAGGCGTACGAGGGGTTGTTGTTGATGACCATCTCGTAGATTTTCGAGAGGCCGTACTCGTAGCTCTTGGCGAGCCGCTCGTACTCCATGCCGTAGCGCCAGTGCGGATAGCGGTTCGGGAAGCCCCCGTACGCCGCGATCTCGTTCATCTGGTCGTACGAGAGGATCTCGAAGACGACGGGGAAGAAGTCGAGGCCCGCCGCCGCAGCGATCCCCTGGATGCGCTCCTGCTCCAGGCGCAGGTACTGCGGGAGCGCGGTCTTCAGCGCGAACTCGCTCATGCCACGAGCTTAGCTCAAGACCCCGGCGACAGGCGGGGCGCCGCGATGAACGCGACCGGGCCCCCGGACAACCAAACGCCAACCAAACCCATCGCGAGGTCGTGGCCGTGCGCCCCAGCCGCGTGCGGGCTTGCCGTAGCCGCGGCGAGCCGGTAGAAAGCCCGCTGTCGTAGAGGAAGAATCGATGAGAGTACTCGTTACGGGCGGCGCGGGTTTCATCGGCTGCAACGCGGTCAGGCGGTACCTCGACCAGGGGTGGGACATCGTCGTCGCCGACGACCTGTCGCGCCGCGGGTCCGAGAAGAACCTGGCGTGGCTGCAGAGCCTCCCCACCGCGTCCAAGCTCAAGTTTCACAAGTGCGACATCCGCGACACGCGGCAGGTCGACGCCGTCTTCCGCGAGCACCGCGGGGTCGATGCCGTCCTCCACCTCGCCGCGCAGGTCGCGGTCACCACGTCGGTGACCGATCCGCGCAACGACTTCGAGGTGAACGCGCTCGGTACGTTCAACGTGCTCGAAGCGGCCCGCGCCCACTCGCCGAAGGCCGCCTTCGTCTACTCGTCGACCAACAAGGTGTACGGCGGGCTCGAGCACGTGCTCGTCACGGAGCGCAACGGCCGCTGGGAGTACGAGTCGCAGCGCGGCGGGATCTCGGAGGCGGAGTCGCTCGACTTCCACTCCCCGTACGGCTGCTCGAAGGGGGCGGCCGACCAGTACGTCCGCGACTACGCCCGCATCTACGGGATGAACACGGTCTGCTTCCGGCAGTCGTGCATCTACGGCACGCGGCAGTTCGGCGTCGAGGATCAAGGTTGGGTCGCGTGGTTCACGATCGCCACGGCGGTCGGCACGCCGCTCACGATCTATGGCGACGGCAAGCAAGTGCGCGACGTCCTCTTCGTCGATGACCTCGTCGACTGCTTCACCGCCGCGTTCGAGAAGATCGATCGCGTGCGCGGACAGGTCTTCAACATCGGCGGCGGCCCCGGCAACCAGATGTCGCTGCACGAGCTCATCGCCAAGCTGGAGCGCTTCTCCGGGAAGAAGATCCCGCTGAAGTACGAGGGGTGGCGGCCGGGCGATCAGCGCGTCTTCGTTTGCGACATCGCGAAAGCGGAGCGCGAGCTCGGCTGGCGGCCGCGCGTCTCGCCCGACGCCGGCGTCGAGCAGCTTCACGGCTGGGTGAAGCAAAACCTCGATCTGTTCTGAGCGAGGCGCCCCCGCGGAATGCGCGTCTTACAGCTCGGGAAATATTACTACCCGTACATGGGTGGTATCGAGAATCACCTCTACCTCCTGTGCAACGAGCTGAAGTCGCGCGTCGGGCTCGACGTGATCGTCTGCAACTCGGAGGCGAAGACGGCGCACGACGAGGTCGACGGCGTCCAGGTCACGCGCTGCATCCAGGTGGCGCACGCGGCCTCGACCTCCATCTGTCCGACGATGCCGCTCGAGATCGCGCGGCGCCGCTACGACGTGATGCAGATTCACTTCCCGCACCCGATGGGGGTGATGGCGTATCTCGTCGCGCGTCCGACGCATCCGCACGCGGTCGTCGTCACGTACCACAGCGACATCGTGAAGCAGGAGCGGCTGCTCCGGCTGTTTCGGCCGTTCATGAACCACGTGCTCCGGCGCGCCGACGCCATCATCTGCACGTCGCCGAACTACCTCGATGGGTCGGAGACGCTGGCTCCGTTCCGCGACAAGTGCCACGTCATCCCGTACGGCATCGACGCCTCGCAGTTCGAGAAGACCCCGGCCGTCGAGCGTGAGGCGGCGGCGATTCGCGCTAAGTACCGCGGGCGGAAGCTGCTCATCGGCGTCGGGCGGCTCATTTATTACAAGGGGTTCGAGTACGCGGTGCGCGCGATGCGCGACGTCGACGCCGAGCTGCTCCTGGTCGGCAGCGGTCCGCTGAAGGGGGCGCTCGAGCAGACGGCGCGCGAGTGCGGCGTGGCCGAGAAGGTTCACTTCGTCGGCGAGGTGCACAACCAGGCGCTCGCCCCGTACTACTTCGCGTGCGACGCCTACGTGCTCCCGTCGATCGCGAAGAGCGAGGCGTTCGCCATCGTGCAGCTCGAAGCGATGGCGTGCGGGCTCCCGGTGGTGAACACGGCGATCGCGAAGTCGGGCGTCCCCTTCGTGAGCCGCGACGGCGAGTCGGGCCTGACGGTGAAGCACTCCGACGCGCCGGCCTTCGCGCGCGCCCTCAACACGATCCTCGGCGACCGCGACCTCGCGCGCCGCTTCGGCGACGCGGGGCGTGCGCGGGTGAAGAGCGATTTCTCGAAGGAAGTGATGCGCGAGCGAACCCTGGCGCTCTACCGCAGCATCAGCCCCGCGTCGTAGCCGCGCTATTTCCCTTTACCGAGGAACTCTTTGATCGAGCCGACGATCGCGTCTTTGTCGCGGATCTCGCTGGTCACCACGCGCTCGTCTTTGCCGAAGTGATCGCGGAGGTCCTTGATGAACTGCCCCGACCCGTACGGGCTCTCGACCTGCCCGTACGCGAACATGTTCACGCGCGGCAGGATCTTCTGCTTCAGGATATCGACGCAGGCGAGCGTGTCGTCCATCGACCAGTTGTCGCCGTCGGAGAAGTGGAACGGGTAGATGTTCCACTCTTCGGGCGGGTAGTGATCGTCGATGAGCTGCGAGGCGAGCTTGTACGCGCTCGAGATCATCGTGCCGCCGCTCTCGCGCGTATGGAAGAACGTGTCGCGATCGACCTCGCGGGCCACGGCGTCGTGGATGATGTAGCGGCTCTCGAGCCCTTTGTATTGCTTCTGGAGCCACGCATCGATCCAGAACGATTCGATGCGGACGATCTCTTTCTGCTCGTCGCCCATCGAGCCCGACACGTCCATCATGTAGACGATGACCGCGTTCGCGACCGGCTCGGGCTCGGTCTTCCACGAGCGGTAACGCTTGTCGTCGGGGATGGGGACGACGACCGGGCTGCCGGCCTGGTACGAGCCCATCGAGATCTGGCGCTTCAGCGCTTCGCGGTACGTGCGCCGGAAGTGGCGGAGCGACTCGGGGCCGACGCGGCGGACGCCCGTGTAGCGATCCTTGGCGTTGATGATCTTCGACTTCCCCTTGTTGAGGATGTCGGGGAGCTCGAGCTCCTCGCCCAGGATCGCCGCCAGCTCGTCGAGCGTGACGTCGACCTCGAGGACGTGCTCTCCCGCGCCCTGGCCCGCTTGCTTGCCCGAGCCGTCGCCTTCTTCGCCGCCGTCGCCCGCCACCGGATCGCCCGGCTCGCCCTCGCCTTGACCCGCGCCCCCTTGCTGGCGATCGGTGAAGCGGAAGCGCGGCGTGTCGATCTGCGGGATGGGGATGGAGACGAGGTCCTTCCCCTTGCGGCCAATCAGCTCGCCTTGCGAGATGTACTTCCGCAAATTCTGACGGATGCGTCCGCGGACGATGTTGCGAAACCGGGAGTGGTCCTGGTCGATCTTCAGCGACATCTACGAGTCAGTGTACCACGCGATTTTCGCGCGGAGCGTGCCGCAGAAGAGCGGCCTTCAGGCGCGCTTGGCGTCGAGGGCCACGCGCGCGATCCAGGCGCAAAGAAGCGCGCTGGCGATCAGGTAGGCGCGCATCGGCCAGAGCCCCAGCGCGAACGAGGAATCGCCCGACCACGCCAGCTGCGCGGCGAGCGCCGCCGCACCGAGCGCGAACCCGCCGACCAGCGGTCGCAACGGGCGGATGCCGAAGAGGACGGCGAGGAGCGCGAAGGCGGGGAGCGCGCCGGCGAGCGGGAGCCAGCGATGCACCGACGGGCCGAGCGCGAGGTCCCACTCGCCGAAGGGGCGCGCAAGGAGCTCGGCGTACGCCCGGAGAGAGCCGGCGCGCGCCACGAGACCGAGCATCGGCGCGACGGGGACGAGCCCCACTCCGGCGAACAACGCGCCGCCGATGGCGAGCGGCGAGAACGACGGCTCTCCGCCGCGCCGCCGGATGCGCCGCCAGATCCACATCGCCAGCGCCACGAGCCACCCGAACCGCAGGCCCAGGCGACGCAGGAAGGCGCTTCGCACCGCGCGCCCCGCGTCGAGCACGCCGGCGCCGTAGAGGTTCGCGTCGTCCTTTGGCGTCGCGGTGCGCTCGATCGCCGCGCGCACCGCGGAGGGGTCGGTGACGCCCGTGGACATGAGAAGCGCCGCGGCCCCCGCGACGTGCGGCGACGCCATGCTGGTGCCGCTGAACGTGCCGAAGATCTCGCACTTGTTCTGCCCGCCGTTGCACACCGTCTGCTGCGTGACGGCGACGCCGGGCGCGGCGATGACGACCTGCGGCCCGCGCGACGAGAACCACGCGATCTTGTCGCTCGCGTCCGTCGCGCTCACGGCGACGACGCCGTCGTAGGCCGCGGGGTACCCGACGCTCCGCCCGCTGTTGCCCGCCGCCGCCACGATGACGACGCCGCGCGCGAGCGCGTGATCCACCGCGTCTTCGAGGATGGCGCTCTTGATGGGGCCGCCGAGGCTCAGGTTGATGACGCTGGCCCCTTCGTCGGCGGCGAAGCGGATCCCTTCGGCGACGTTCGCCACCGTCCCCCACCCCTGGCGCGTGAGCACCTTGATCGGCATGAGGCGCGCGCAGAACGCGAGCCCCGCGGCGCCGCGTCCGTTGTTCGTCGTCTGCGCGATCGTGCCGGCGACGTGCGTACCGTGGCCATGATCGTCGGCCGCTTCGTCGCGGTTGTTCACGAAGTCGAAGCCGCGCTCGCAGCGCGTCCCGGCGAGGTCGCTGCCGCGTGAGAACGGCCCTTTGTCCCAGCAGGCGACGCCGGTGTCGATGACCGCCACGGTCACGCCGCGCCCGCAGGCGTACTCCCACGCCGCCTCGGCGCCGACGCGCTTCATGTGCCACTGCTTCTCTTCGAACAGCGGGTCGTCGGGGACGAACGACGCGCGGTACACGCTCATCGCTTCGGCGTGGGTGACGCGGGCGTCGTGCGAGAGCGCGTCGAGCAGGCGCGCCTCGTCGGCGAGATCGACGTGCGCGTCTTCGAGCTTGTCGTGCGCGTTGCTCCACGCGCTGTTCGGCGTGAGCGTGAGCCCGTAGGTGCGCGCGAGATCCGCGACATCGGCGTCGGTCGCGTCGTCGCGAACGTCGAGCACGATCTCCCCCTCGAGCTCCGCGGGGAGCGCGGCGTCGGCGTCGTCGGTGGCGACCGACGGCGGGGCCTCGGCCGTGGCCGGGATAGGGCGCGTGTCGCGCGGGGCCTGCGCGGAGGCGGTGGGCGCGAGGAGCGCCAGCGCCAACGTGAGTGCCGGAGTCACGAGACGCGTCAGCGGCTTCTGCACCAAGGGATTACGCACGAGCACCTCGAAAGATCTTACGCCTTCGCAGGGTCGTACGCTCCCCTGCCCGCGCGGCGATCACAGCGGTTCGCCGAGACGCGTGAGCATCGGGCCGTGCGGCCCGAAGGTGAACGACGTCACCGACGCCGTCCCACACGCGACGCGCTCGCGAAATCTCGAAATCGGGATGCCGAGGAGGGCGCAGGCGATGATCCGGATGGTGGCCTTGTGGCTGAAGACGAGGACGTCGCGGTCGACCTGCGCCCGGACGATGCGATCGACGACCGGCATCGCGCGCGCGGCGATGGTGAAGCCGCTCTCGCCGTCGGGGGGCGACGTCGACGCTGGGTCCGCGTTCCATGCCTCGAAGGTCGCCCGGTCGGTGGCCTTAATTTCAGCCTCGTGTCGCCCTTCCCACTTCCCGTACCCGATCTCGCGCAGCCCCTCTTCGATGCGCGCCTCGATCCCGAGCGCGCGACACGTTGGCTCGGCCGTGGTGCGCGCGCGGAGCTTGGGGCTCACGTAGATGGCCTCGACGTGGAGCTTCGCCAGGCGCCCCGCCAACTCGCCGGCCTGGACGACGCCCGACGGCGCCAGGGGCGGATCGAGATCGCCGGAGAACATCCCCTCGCCGCTCGCCGCGGTGTCGCCGTGGCGAATGAAGTGAACCGTCCCCACGAGCACGATTCTACTCCTCCTCGTGAGGCTCTCCACGATCGAGGAGTCCGTCTCCACTTTTGTGCAGCTCGACTCCACAAATCAGGAGTCCGACTCCACAAATGAGGAGTCGGTCTCCTCTTTTGTGCAGTCCGTCTCCACAAATCAGGAGTCCGACTGCCCGCCGGTGGAGTCCGCGCGTCCCCTTCAGTTGCGCCGCAGGACGCCGTACTTCGCCAGGCAGTAGAGCGCGCGGAAGCCGTCCTTCATCCCGATCTTCTTCCCCTCGTCGTACTTGCGGCCGCGGTACGTGATGGGGACCTCGAAGATGCGCAGCTCGTCGCGGCGCGCGATCTTCACCGTGATCTCGGGCTCGAAGCCGAAGCGTGTCTCGGTGAGCGTGAGCGCCTGGATGATCTCGGTGCGGAACGCCTTGTAGCAAGTCTCCATGTCGGTGAGGTTCAGGTCCGTCACCATGTTCGAGAACGTGGTGAGCAGCCGGTTGCCGACCGAGTGCCAGTAGTAGAGGACGCGGTGCGGACCGCCGAGGAAGCGCGAGCCGTAGACCACGTCGGCGTGCCCCTGGACGATCGGCGCCACGAGGCCGACGATGTCGTTCGGGTCGTATTCGAGGTCGGCGTCCTGGATGACGATGATCTCTCCGCGCGCTTCGGCGAACCCGCGGTGAAGCGCGGCGCCTTTGCCGCGGTTCTCCGGCTGGTAGAGGACGCGCACGTGCGAGAGCGCTTCGATCTCGCGGAGCACCTCGCGCGTGCCGTCGGTCGACCCGTCGTCGACGATGAGGAGCTCCTTGTTGAACGGAGCGGCGAGCACGAGATCGACGATGGCGCGAATGGTCGCGCGCTCGTTGAAGCACGGCATGACTACGCTGATGAGAACGTCGCGATTCACGTGGGGAGCCTACCGACGAACGAGGCCGGAGGCCGGCAGAAGCGACGAGGTCGCGCGCGCGGCGAGCTCGCTGGTGGTCATGCTTCCGCCGTTCGCGACGGCGGCGGCCTGGGCCTCGGCGAGACGCTCCTTCAAGAGCGCGTCGGCGCCGTGTGCGTCGCCGGGGCGCAGGATGCTCCGCACGAAGACCTCGGCCGCCTTGTACGAGCTGCGCACGAGCGGCGCGCTGGCGACGTACGCGAAGCCCATCTTCTCCGCTTCACGCGCGAAGCGGGCGAACGTCTCGGGGTCGACGTAGCGATCGACCGCGGCGTGCTTCGGCGTGGGACGGAGGTACTGCCCGAGCGTGACCAGATCGACGCCGGCGGCGCGCAGGTCGGCGAGCGTCTCGATCACCTCGTCGTCGGTCTCGCCGATGCCGACCATGATGCTCGACTTGGTGACGCGCGTGGCGTCTCGCTCCTTCACGCGCTGCAGGACCGCGAGCGACTTCTCGTACGAGCAGCGCACGTCGCGGATGGTCCGCTGGAGGCGACGAACGACCTCGATGTTGTGCGCCCAGACGTCGGGCTTGGCGTCGATCGTCGTGTCCACGTAGTCGAGGTGGCCGCCGAAGTCGCCCAGCAGCGTCTCCACGAGCAGGTCGGGGCGGAGCTCCTTCAGGCGAACGACCGTGCGCGCGACGTGCGACGCGCCGCCGTCGAGGAGGTCGTCGCGGTCGACCATCGTGAGGACGATGTACTGGAGGCCGAGCTTCGCGATGGCGCGCGCCACGTGCTCCGGCTCGCGCCCGTCGACCGCGCCGCGCGGGTCTCCCGTCGTCACCGCGCAGAAGCGGCAGCCGCGCGTGCACACGTCGCCGAGCAACATGAGCGTGGCGGTCCCCTCGGTCCAGCACTCGCCGACGTTCGGGCAGCGCGCCTCTTCGCAGACGGTGTGGAGATCGAGCGCGCGGAACGTCTCTTTCAGATGGGTGTACGTCTCGCCGCCGGGCGCGCGCACCTTCAGCCACGAAGGCTTGGGCGCGAAGCGAGAACCGGGCGCGGCGGGGGTGGTCACGCTCGACCACGTAGCGTCCCTTCGCGCGTACGTCAAAGGCACGGTCGAGGGGTCGGACTTCGAGCCCGCGGACGCGCCGGCCGGCGGCTACTTCGGAGGCGGCGGGGGGGGCGGCGGAGGCGGCGGGGTGGTCGGCGCGCACGTCGAGACGCCGGCCCCTTCGATGAAGAACCCGACGCCGGGCGAGACGACGGTGACGCTCCCGTCCGACGGGCGGTAGCGCGTGATCGCCGAGCCGTTCTGCGACGTGTCCGTGGAGTTGCCCGTGTAGAGATAGAAGTCGCCGCCCCAGAACGAGAACGCCCAGTCGGTCCCCACCTGGACGCTGGCCAGTGCGTTCGCCGGCCCGATGGCGCCGGTCGATCCGATCTGCGCGACCTGCGCCGGCGTCGTCAGGAAGAAGCCGTAGAGGAGTCCGTCACCGTTGCCCGTGAGCTCCGCCTTCTGCCCCGCGAGCGCGCCCGTGTACGCGCCGAGCGCGTTGAGCTTCATCGAGTGCATGTCGATCGTGCCGAGGCCGTGGCCGTTCACGTTCTCGCTGACGTAGAGAGTGTCGGTCGACGCGCCGGCGCCGTTGCTCGCGAAGCCCATCCCGAAGAGCGTGAAGCCGGCCTGGTTGGGGACGAAGCTGGTGCGGGTGCAGGAAGCGTCCTTGGTGCTGACGCTGAACAGGTTGCCGTCCGAGTAGAGGACCCAGGCGGTACCCGTGCGATCCACCGCCATGGAGAACGGGAACGCGCCGAGCGTCGCCGGGCAGGTGAGCGCGCCAATGTGGGTGAGCCTCACTGCATCAGGGCGGAGGCTGTAGAGGTCGTTCGAGCGCGAGACGACGTAGACGAGCTTCGACGCATCGCTGCATTGGTCGGTGGGGACGCCCACGGGGCCGGAATCGGCTGTGGCGAGGCCGCCGTCGGAGAAAAGCGTGGGGGGTGTGCTCGTCGTGCCACCGCCGTTGTCGCCGGTGCCGGAGGTGGGGTCGCCTCCGTTGGGGGCGCGGTCGCTCCCGGTCGTCGCGTTCTGCAACATGCAGCCGTACGAGACAACGACAGCGAGGACGGAGGCGAGGACGGGGGTGCTCCGCATCGCGCCGAGAGAGTGCAACGACCTTGCCGCGCGACGAGCGGCGCTCCCGGGCGCCACGACCGAGGCATCACGTCACGGCGCGAGAGCGTCGATCGATCGTTCGCTGGGCGGAGCGGCGACGCCGCGCTCGGTGAAGATCGCGCGCACGTAGCGCGCGGGGGTCACGTCGAACGCGGGGTGACGCGCGCTGACGCCGTCGGGGGCGAGCGCGATCTCGGAGTCACCGACGCGCAGGTGCGTGACCTCGTGCGCGCTGCGGTGCTCGATCGGGATCGCGTCGCCCGACGCGCACGCGCGGTCGACCGTGCTCCACGGCGCCGCGACGTAGAACGGCACGTCGTGGAGATGCGCGAGGCACGCGACGCCGTACGTTCCGATCTTGTTCGCGACGTCGCCGTTTCGCGCGATGCGGTCGGCGCCCACGATCGCGAGGTCGATCGCGCGCTTGGCGAAGAGGTGGCCGACGGCGACGTCGGGGATGATCTCGACCGGGATGCCGTCGCGATGGAGCTCCCACGCCGTGAGGCGCATCCCCTGGAGGTACGGGCGGGTCTCGTCGGCCAGCACGCGGATCGCCTTGCCAGCGGCGTGCGCGGCGCGAATGACGCCGAGCGCGGTGCCGTAGCCGCCCGTGGCGAGCGCGCCGGCGTTGCA
>PLXW01000110.1 GCA_003151595.1 Myxococcales bacterium | reverse complement strand
ACACCGGCAAGTCGTCCGGCGGGCCACCTGGATCCATCACCATCAAAAGAGGCCTCGACTTCGTCCTCCCGATCGCCGCCGCACTCGAACAGATGCGCGCTGAACGGAAGAAGAGATGAATGCGTAGCCCAAAAGGGTGACGCCAGGATCCCGACGGCCACGTTTCACGAGAGCGACCCGCGCAGGGTCAAAGTGACCTCATGGCGCCAGGTGACTGCGAAGTGGCGGCGCCTGTCATTGCGCCGGGGGTGTGGCGTGTTATCACGCACCGCTCCAACGCGGGTCGAGACGCGAAATCGAACGGCCGCGATCACTTTCTTAGCAACACGTTCTCTGAACGTGCCGATTGGATCTGTAGGGACGCATTTCGCGTCCTGCGACAGGAGTGTCATGCCTCTCGACCACCGTCATCGCTTCGTCACCCTCGCCGGCGCTCTCTCGCTCCGCGACGAAAACACCCGAGCTGGCAACGAGCCGGCCTTCCGCCACGAGGAGAAGCGTTCATGAATCGCAGCGACACCCTTGGAGTATCGACGGTCGGCGGCCACCTCCGAATCCGGCGCACGGTGGCGGCGGCGGCGCTGATGGCGCTTGCGCTTGGAGCAGCGGTGACGCCCGGCGTTCATGGTCGCTTGAGCGGCTCTCTGTCGAAGGTGTTCGGCGGCACTTCAGTTGCCGGCCTCAAGTTTTCGGATCCACCCACGGACGACGAGTTTCTGCGCATGGAACTCTTCGCGCAGCCGCTCATCCCCGTGGGCCCGACGAACCCGGCCGAGAAGAAGGAGCTCGCGACCTTGTTCGTCGCGTATAGCGACGCCCTTCAACAGGGAGATCGCGACGCCGTCCAACCGCTCGCAGATTTCGCTACCCACCATCCGAGCTCCGTATGGACGCCGGGGCTCGAACTCGAGCTCGGCGCGGTCTACAGGCACACAGGCCACTTCTCGAAGGCGCTCGTCACATGGCAATCCGCATGGGATGCGTCACGGAACTTCGTTCTCTGATTCTTTCGCTGGAACGACCTCGTACACCTACGACAACTACAACCAGCTGCTCGCGGGCGCTGGCCCCGGTTCTGCGACATCTAGCGTGGCCGCGGATAGCGCGGGCAATATCTCTTCACTGGGAACGGCGACCCCGGGCGTCGGGCGCTATGCTCGAACGAGCACCACGCTCGCGTCGTTTTCGTACGACTCGGCGAACAAGATGACGCAGGAGGCCTTGCAGGCATTCGGCCTGGTCCAATCTGCGTCCGTCGAGCCGATTGTTTGCGACGGCACCGTGGGTTCCCTAGATACTATCGGTCCGGCACCGTCTGGTGGCCGCGCATATCTTTACGATCGCTCGAATCGACTTTCTGAATCGCACGACTACGGAACAAGCGATGACAGTTTCTTCTTATACGATGGGTTGGGTCGCCTGTCCGAGGTGTACGACAACATATCTTGGGCCGCGCCGGTGACTACGGTAGCCGATCACTCATACGCCTGGTGTGGGCAAAAAATATGCATGGAGTTCAATAACCTTGAACCGCAAGCTTTCATTGGGCCGAGCGAGTGGACTCTCTTAGGCGCAACCGTCTCGGGCACCCCCGACGCGACCTACGTCGCGCAAGGAACTATTACTGACCTCTACGCGACGACCAGCTACGACATCAAAGACCTGCTTGGAAGCGAGCGGGCAGTCGTGAATGCGAACGCCACCCCCGCGATCATCGCGCAGTACGAGTACGACAACTTCGGAAACCGGACGACGGTTGCGGGCTCCAGCACGGCGAGTAACTTCGGGTTCACGGGGTTCTACTATCATACAGCGAGCGGGCTGCAGTTCGCGCGGAACCGGGTCTACAATTCGAGCCTTGGGCGGTGGATGACTCGGGATCCGATTGGGATTGACCATGCCTTCGAGGATCCGGCGAGGTTCAATGCGACGGACCTCAACCTGTACGCTTACGCGGGGAACAATCCGCAGTCGATGGTGGACCCGAGCGGCTATTGCGGCTATGGATTTCGCCTTCCTGACTACTTGGCGGGGCAGTTTCAGTTGCCCCTCTTCGGGTTAGGCTCGACCTGGAACGTCCAGGTGACGTTCGACCGATACGGTAGGAGCTACCTTGGGATTGGGCTGGGAGCCGCGTCACCTGGCGCGTTCGGCATCACGGGGGTTGGCGGGTGGCTCGATTCTCCGCGAGGCGTAGCTCCTACGGCGGCGGAGCTCCAAAACTTCATTACTGGTGATAGCCTTAACTTCTCCGCCAATGCGAACTCGCCGACTATGCTCGGTTTGGCGGGGGGCGCTGTCAGCTCTGGTGAGCACTGGGGCTACGAAGCCGGGGTGAGTGCAGGTCCGCCAGGGGTAGGCGTCTCCGGGACTTTCCAGCACACGTGGAATATCTCGGGGAGCCAACCGGGCCCAACATGGTAGAAAAGCTCCGCTTTCTTGTTCCCGTCACGGTCGAACGGGTGGTCGCACCGCGCTCGCTCGCGCGGAAGGTCACTCGGTATTTCTGGACTGCGCAAGCGGCAACGGCGGCTCTGGTGACCTGGTGGCAGCCTGCCGTCGGGGCAGTCATCCACGGGCTCCTTCTCGTGGCGGTAACGGTGGCAGGTTTGCGCTCCGCCCGGGTGATCATCGGCGAGGATGGGGTCCACCTGCGCTGGTGGAAGGCCGAGCGATTCATCTCGTACGCCGAGGTCGCCGGAGTGACGAAGGACGAGCGCGGTGCGACGCTCCGCTTGGTGAGTGGCGAAGCGATCCAACTCTGGGCGCAATTCTACGGGGGGCACCTGCGGGAGATTCTGACCACGCAGATCACGGATCGAATGGAGCGCTGGGCAGGTTGGCCGTCTGTCTCTCCGCCCCTGTTGCCATCGGGACCCGACACATATCGAGAGACAGCGTGGGCTCTAGCGGAACGGGTTGACGCGGCAATCAATCCACGAACCCCCGCCGACGTGCGGGTGCGGGTAGCCACGACTTTGCTTTCGGAGGCCGAGGAGCTCGCCCTCGCACGAGTCGCCGAGAGCGCGGACGCCACGGCGAATCCCGAGGTGCGTAACTCACTCCTTGCCGTTGGCGAATCTTCGACGCGCTCGAGGGCGCGCTGAAGATGGATCGAAGGGGGTGGGGGTCGTTTCAGCGTTTGCCGCGCGCTGCCCATGCGCCAACTGAACTCGCCCCGTACCCGCCGCCGTCAAGGTCGCAAATCATAACCAAGCGGTTCTACGTTTTTGGTTCCTCCCATGCGTCAAAGCTTCTTCGCGAAGACGTGGACCGAGCCGAGAGAGTGACCGAATGAGCCGCGCACTCTTGCTTTACTGGTCTTCAGCGCGACGCTCGGTCGTCGTCGTGATCGCGGCTCTCGTGGTCGCGCTGTGCCTGGTCACCATCGGATGCCGCGGATTCACCGAGCCGATAGAAGACTCGAAGAACACCGAGCGCGCTATCAAGACGGAGCTTGGGGTCGATGCGGCGGTGACGTTTCGGATTGCCTCGGGAATTGGGGGGAGGACGACGGTCGTGACCGTGAGATTGAAAACGACGCCCACCGGCGACGCGGCATCGATCAAGTCGAAAGTCGGGGACATCGTGAACCATACCTTCCGCTCTCACGTGGATCGGGTCGACGTCGCGCTGTAGGCGACTCCCTCGGCTCGACAAGACTCCCACAGTCGCCGACGCATACTCGGCGGTTTTCGAGACGAGGCCGTAGCCGTACCGACGCAGTTGGCGCCGCGCCATCGCCGTGCAAGGAGTCTCGCGTGCATCGCGTTTCCCTAGCTTCAACATGGTTGCTTCCTCTCCTTTTCATCGCCGGTTGTGGCGGCCGCATCCTCATGATGTCGGAGGAGGACCCGACGCCGTCTCCCGTGGCTACGGATGGTGGTGAACCCGTCGTTGCGCCGACCGGCAACGGCGGTGTCCCGGCTCCCACGCCGGAGGATGCCGGGACGCCCGGTCCGGGCCCTCTCGATGCTGCGAGCGACGCGCAGACCCTCTCCGCGGATGCGTCGATGGACGGTCCTACGGATAGCTCGATCGACACTGGCCCCTGCGTCCCGTGTGCAGACGGAAGCTGCGTGGACACGACGACCGATCCTGGCAACTGCGGCGGCTGCGGTATCACGTGCGGCGGTCAGTGCACGGGAGGCCGATGCTTGGTTACCCTCGCGACCGCGTCCGAGCCGATCCAGCTCGCGATCGACGCCCAGAATGTCTACTTCACCGCTTACGACGGCACGGTGGACAAGGTCCCCGTCGACGGCGGCGCGGTCACCGTTCTCGCCGAAGGCATCGGCTACCCGTGGGGCATCACGATCGACGCGAACGCCGTCTACTTCGGCGTCCCTAACTTCATCACGGGCGGCGTGAATGCGTGGGTAGGGTCCGTTCCGATCGGCGGCGGCGCCCCGACGACGCTTGCCTCCAACACGGCGGGTGGTCGGCTCCTCGCGGTTCTCGACGGCATCCTCTACTGGGACAGCGGCGGCTACGAGACGTCGACCGACGCAGAGATCACGCGCGTCCCGGTCTACGGTGGCACGCCTACCCCTTTCGTGCCGATCAAGCCGGGAGGATTCTACAGTATCGGTGGCATGGTGCCGCGGGACGGCCAGCTTTTCTTCACCGAGGATGGCGTTGGAATCGAGAGCCTAGCTCCCGAAGCGACGACACCGACGCCGATCGCGAACGTCGCGGCCGGTTCTATCGCGCTCGACGACGCGAACATCTACACGGTCTCCACGGACGGGCTTCTGTCCATATCGAGGGCCACAGGAGCTGTGACTACGCTCGTCCCCGGGACCCAGCAGGAGATCACGAATTCCCCGACGTCAATCGCGACGGACGGCGTGAACGTCTACTGGACGAACTACTACGGTATCACTCAGAGCACCGTGCTCCGCGTTCCCGTGGGCGGTGGTCCTACGACCACGCTGGCGTCAGGCCAGAACGACACGAGCTCCGTCGTTCTCGACTCCACGAGCGTGTACTGGATTGCCGGGAGCCTGATTCAGAAGCTGAACAAGAACTGAAGTCCGACCGAGCCTCAGCAGCACACGCGCGTGCGCCAGCGTCGCGCGCACGGCGAGCTGAACGACGATCCCCTCGTGGGACGTCGCCTCGTACGTCGCCTCGGCGCGACCGAAGAGCGATCGCGCGACGAGGTCTCGGCGACGCGGAGCATCTACGACGAGCAGTCAGGGACGACCGAGTCCAAAGGGGGCAAACCTTCGTGGGCGTCGCGGTCGATGCGCCGCTCCTCCTTCACGCGAGCGAGCACTTCTTCGTCGGGCTCGGGCCGTACCTGTCCACCGATCTGACGCGCCCGCGCGACTCGGGGGGAGCGCAGAGTCGGACGACGACCGTCGGGGCGACGTTCATCGTCGGCGGTTGGATCTGAGGGCTTTGCAAGCACGTAGCGTGACGGCCCCTCACACCATGATAGAGAGGATGAACGCGCGGGCCCGACCTTGCGCGTCACACGGATCTACGCGGCGCCGTCCTCTCACGCCCGAGCCACGAGACGCCCCCTATCCATTCCGCCCGCCCCCCCTCCTTTGTGAGCCCGCTGCGGCGCCTCCTGCCGTTCGCGCCTTCCGCAGGCGCGTTGCTCTGCTTCGCCTGCGCCAAGAGAAACCGCCGGAATGGCGCGCCGGAAACGGTGTCTAGGTCGGAGCCGAGGCGACGCCACCTTGACGCCCTCGCTCGCGCGAATATAAATGTATTCGTGCCTACGACGATCCACATCCCCGACCCGCTCCTCGAACGGGTCGACACGCGCGCGAAGGCGCTCGGCATCAGCCGGAATCGATTGATTCTCGAGGCGCTGGAAGAGAAGGTCGGTGCGCGCGACGAGTGGGCGCCGGAGCTCGTGCGCATGCTGGCAGAACCCGTCTCCTCCGCGGCCGGCAAGGAGCTCCTGGACACCCTCGCCGTCGTGCGCAGGCGTCGCTCGTCTCGTAAGGGGCCGCCGAAGCTTTGAGATACGTCCTGGATACGACCGTCGCGTCGGCTCTCATGCGCGCAGAGGCGGGGCCGTCGTCGCGACTTCTGCAAGAGCGCCCTGCGGACGTGCTCTTGCCACAGCCCGCCGTCGCGGAGATACGCTACGGCCTCGCGCGCTTGCCGAGCTCTCGTCGAAAGCGAGAGCTGGAGCGCCGCTTCGTCACGCTACTCGCAGCCTTGGCGCGAGCAGAATGGAGCGACGAGGTGAGCCGCTGCTTCGGCGACGTCAAAGCAGACCTCGAACGTCGCGGCGAGCGCGTCGACGACTTCGATCTCGCGATCGCCGCTCACGCCATCGCCCACGACGCCGCGGTCGTGACCCGAAACACACGTCACTTCGTCCGGATCCGCTCGCTGCGCGTGGAGGACTGGACGTAAGCGGGAATCGAGGCTGGTCCGCTTTCCGAACCACACGCGCTCTCGCCCCTGCGCTACAGCCCGTCGAGCAGCCATACGTCGTTGTCCATCTGCTTCACTCCGAGCGCCAGCCAATGACCGTCGGGTGAGGCCACCGGGTGGGCGGCCCAGACGGCGCGCTTCTCCCAGAGCAACGACTCGCTGCCGTCGAGCCCCTCGTAGAGGAGACGCGAGCCGCCGCCGTCCCACTGAAGGCCGTAAAGGCCGGTGCCGAGCGCGTTCCATCCCATCGAGAAGAGCGACTTCTTCACCGTGTGCACGAGGTGGCGGTCGCTCACCGCGACGATGTCGGTGCCCATGTCGCCCCTCAGAATCGCGAGCTGCGTGCCGTCCGGTGAGAGCTCCCAGCGGAACACGTCGCCGAGCGCTCCTCCTGCGAACGGCTCGTGTCGTCCGGTCCGCGGGTCGAGCCATTCGAGGAGCGTCGAGTCTCCGTCGTCGTGCGCGACGAGGCAGCGGCCCGTTCGCGTGCAGCTCACCCCTTCGTCGCCCATCGGCGGAGGCCACCCGCGCGCGCGGCGCGGCGCGCTCTCCGTCAACGTGTAGAGCGGCGAGGGATCGACGTCGCCGCTCGGCAGCAGGCGCAAGAGCGACATCGAATACGGCGCGGCGCTCGACCAGCGCGGCAGGCTCCAGAAGAGGAGCGATCCGTCCGAGGCCAGGCGCGACCAGGTGGTCACGGGCTCGCCGGGAATGAGCTGCGTCGGCGGCGAGCCGTCCATCGGCTGGCGATAGACCGACCAATCGCCGCCGTTGTCGGCCGTCATGTAGACCGCGCGGCTGTCGGCGGTCCACGACGAGGGGCGCTCGTTTCGATCGGACATCGTGATGCGCCGGAAGGCTCCCAGCGATTCTCCTTTTCCCGGCGCGCCGCGCGACACCGCGGCCACCTCGACGTCGGTCTGCTGGTTGCCGCGAATGAAGGCGACGCGCGAGCCGTCGGCGGACGCGGAGAGGCTCACGGCGTCGATGCCGCTCCACGTCGTCAGCTGGCGCGCGGGACCGAGGGGGCGTCCGGTGTCGTGATCGAGGCGCACCTCGAAGAGGTTCGCCCCCTGCTCGAGCGGCGGCGCATCCGCGAGCGAGTAGACGAAGCGATCGTCGGGCAGCCACGCGAACCCGCTCCCCTCCTGCTCGTGAACGAGGCGCGGGTCTTCGACGATCGTGACCGGTGGGCCGCCCGTGATCGACACGCTCTCGATGCGAGGCGAGGGGTTCCACTTCGCGTAGGCGATGCGTCGCTCGTCGCGCGAGACGCATGCTGCGCCGGCGGCTTTCTCGAACCCGGGGACGAGGTGCACCGCGCCGGCGTCGTCGCCCGTGAGCGAGAGCCAACCCAAAGCGCCCGACAGGAAGGCCTTCGTGCCGTCGGCCGAGACGCTCAGGATTCCGTACGTGGTCTTCGCGACGAGGTGAGGGGCCGCGATCGCCGAGTCGAACATCCAGAGCGCGACCTCGCTCGCTTCATGCGGGCCCGACTCCACGAGGAGACGCTTTCCGTCGGGCATCCACGCGACTTGGTACACCTCGTCGCCCGGCGGCGTGGTCAAACGCTTGGCGTCGGCCGCGTCGACCGGCCGCACGTATCCGCCGGTCGGATCGACGTACGCGAGGCGCGTGCCGTCCGGCGAGAGCGCGACGTCGCCGATGGGGTGCTCGGTCGGATTCGCGGTCATACGGCGAACGGTGAGGTGCCGCGTGGCCGAGGCCACCGGCGCGGGGGTCGGCGCTTCGGTCACGATCGCGCGCGGCGCCTTTCGGAGGGCGACGACGGCGGCGACGATCGCGATCGCGATCACGCTCGCCGCTGCGATGCGCCTCCCTCGCGGCCGCGCTGGTCTCTCGAGCATCGCCTCCGTCAGCGCCGCTTCCAGGTTCGCGCCCGACTCGAAGCGCTCGGTCCGCGCGTATGCCAGGCATCGCGTGACCACCGCGTCGATCGCGCGCGGCACGTCGCGGAGCTTCGCGCGCGGCGTCCAGTCGGGCGACCCGGCGCCGCCCCACTCCCAAGGCGTGGCCACGCTGCGCTCGAACGGGAGCACGCCGGAGAGCATCTCGTAGACGAGCACGCCGAACGAGAACACGTCGGTTCGCGCGTCGACGTCGATGCCGCGCGCTTGCTCCGGAGACATGTACGCGGGCGTTCCCATCACCCGCCCTTTCTCCGTGGGGTGGCTCGACGCCAGCATCGTCGGCGCGAGCGCGTGCGGAGTGACGTGGCCGCTCGAGGGCAAGAGACTGACGACGGCGATCTCCGCTTCGTGCGCCGCCTTGGCCAACCCGAAGTCGAGCACCTTGGCGCGCCCGTCGCGCGTGAGCATCACGTTGTCGGCCTTGAGATCGCGATGCACGAGCCCCGTCGCGTGCGCGTGCGCCAGCGCCGACGCGATCTCGCGCGCGATCGCGATCGCCTCGTTCGCCGGAAGCGCTCCGCGCCCGAGCCGCGCGCGGAGCGACTCGCCTTCGACCAGCTCCATCACGATGAACGCCGGCTCGGTCTCGTCGTGCAGCTCGTAGATGCTCGCGATCGACGGGTGGTTCACCGCCGCCGCGCTGCGCGCCTCGCGAAAGAGCAGGAGCTTGTTGCGATCGTCGGCGAGGAGTCGCCCGTTGAGGACCTTCAGCGCGACCGGCCGGCGGAGCTTCTCGTCGATCGCCCGATAGACGACCCCCATCCCGCCGGCGCCGAGGCGCTCGATGACGCGAAAGTGCAGGAGCGACCGCCCGACGAGATCCTCGTCGTCGTGAAGCCGCGCGTCGGGCGAGCGCGGCTGTGACGCGGATCGCTGCGCGGTCTCGTCGTCGTTGGCGGCCTTCTCCCCCACGCGCGCGAGCCTACTCGGTCGTGACGAGAATTCACGCACGGCCCGCGAGAGGACTCGCCCCAACGAAAAAAGGCCCACCTCGCGGCGGGCCTCGTTTCGTTCAGGATCTTCAAGCGAGCTGACGCTTGACGATCATCTCCGGTCGCGCAGGGGCTTCAGATGACCGGCTTGCAGGACAGGCCAGTGCACGTCGGGCCAGCTTTGATGCTCGTCTTGATCTTCATGGGGGGAATCTCCTTCTGTCGTCCGACGAGTGGTCTAGCGAAGAGGCTCGCGGTGCGCCTGTCACCCGAACGGATGATGCACGCGCGATCCATCGGTGCGCCGAGTCGGCGGCGCTGCTAGCGTCGCCACGTGACCGAGGGGGACGGCGCGCGAAATTCGGAGACGCTCGAGCGCTCGCCGTCTGACGAGCTGGCGTCGCATCCACGCGCGAGCGGCGCGGCGGCCTCGGATCTGGTGGGGCGCTCGCTCCTGCACTTTCGCGTGGTCGAGCGACTCGGCGAAGGGGGCATGGGCGTCGTGTACCGTGCGGTCGACGAGAAGCTTCGTCGCTCGGTCGCGCTGAAGGTGCTCTCCGCGCGGTACCTCGCCGACGATCGAAACTCGGAGCTTCTCTTCCGCGAGGCGCGCGCGGCCGCTTCGGTCGGGCACCCGAACATCGGCGCCATCCATGAGCTTCACGACGCGACGGACCCGGCGTTCATCGTCATGGAGTTCGCGGCGGGCGAGACGCTTCGCGCGCGGATCGAGCGCAAGCCGATCGCCATCGACGAGGCGATCGCCATCGCGCGGTCGATCGCTTCGGCGCTCGCGGCCGCGCACGAGTCGGGGCTCGTTCATCGCGACCTCAAGCCCGAGAACGTGATGGTGAGCGCGGCGGGCGTCGTGAAGGTGCTCGACTTCGGGCTGGCGAAGGTCGCGCATGAAGCCGATCCGATCGCGAGCAGCACCGAGGCTCCGCGCGTCGCGCATGCGCTCGCGTTGACGGTGCCGGCGTCGAGTCACTCGACGCGCAAGGGTCGCGTGATGGGAACGCTGCCGTACATGTCACCGGAGCAATCGCGCGGCGACGTCGTCGATGCGCGCACCGACGTGTTCGCGTTCGGTGTGGTGCTCTACGAGATGCTCGCGCGCCAGCTCCCGTTCGAGCGAACGGCGAACGAGCCGTGGAACTGGGGCGACGCGCAATCGAGCGACTGGCGTGTTCGCGCGCCGATCCAGCGGGCCAACCCGCGAACGCCGCGCGCGCTGGCGAAGATCGTGGAGCGATGTCTAGCGTACGAGGCGGCGGAGCGATTCGCGAACGGCGCGGAGATCGTGCGCGCGCTCGAAGACGTTGGTGTTCGTGATCGCAATTGGACGGTGCCGGCAGTCGTGGGCGGGGTCGCCTGCGCAGTCGGTGTCGCGCTCTTCGCGAACGCGCGCGCGCATCGGAACGAGGGCGCGACGCCCGCATCGAGCGCAGCGATCGTCGCCGACACGCGCGAGTGCACCAAGAGCACCGAGTGCGTGAAGAAGAACCGCGGCAAGCCGTTCGTGTGCAACGCGAGGAATGTGTGCGCGGCGATCGAGACGGAGCAGTGCCACGCGAGCTACGAGCCGGGCGATCTCGAACGTGACGACACGGTTTGGATCGGGGCGATGTTTCCGACGAGCGGGGACCAAGCGTATTACGGCGTTCTGGAGATGAACGCGGTCGAGCTCGGGCGCCGAGATTTCGCCGAGGCGATGAAGCATCTCACTCCACGTGCGGGAGAAACGCCCGCGAGGCCGCTTGGACTCGTCGAATGTGACGACGGCGCGGGAGATCCCGAGCGCATGGCGCGTCACCTCGTCGAGGACGTCGGCGTCCCGGCCGTGATCGGGTTCCGAACGAGCGTCGAGACGCTCGACCTTGCGACGTCGATCTTCGTCCCTCACGACGTCATGACCGTCGCCTCAATTTCGGTCAGCGCGCGTCTCGATGGGATCCCGCAGGGCCCCGGGCCGAGAATGGTCTGGCGAACCACGTACGAGGCTGGCTCGACCGCCAAGGCCATCGCCGCGCTCATCGAACGCCGAGAGAGCGAGCTTCGTCTCGGCCCGGCGAAGGCGATGCGCGTCGCGCTGGTCCGGCCCAAGAATCGGAACGTCGAGTCATTTGGCGAGCAGCTCATGGCTTCCGTTCGGTTCAACGGGAAGTCTGCGCTCGAGAACGATGCGCTCTACCGCGAGTTCGCCCTCGACGAAGCAGGCGAGCACGAGAACGATGATCGGACCGCGCGCGACATCGCGGCGTTTGCACCGGACGTCGTCGTGGCGATCGCAGAGGGCGAATTCCTCGAGCGCATCGAGCGCGCATGGCGGGGCGCCGCCGCACGCCCCTTCTACATCGCGAACACCGCGATCGCGCCTGACCTCGTGAGGTTTCTTGCGAAGGAGCCAAGCCGAAGGCAGCGATTTTTTGGACTGACACCTGTCTCTACGACGGCGCCCAACGCCCGCTTCGTCCTCCACTACAATGAAACGTTCAAAGATCCCGTTACGCGGACGTTCGCGCCCAATGGTTCCTACGACGCCTTCTATCTCGTCGCGTATGCAAGCTATGGCGCGAGCGCCGTGGATGGTCAGGGCCTCGCACGGTCAGTGAAGAAAGTCGTTTCGGGGAGTACGCACGTCGACGTCGGGCCGAGCGGGATCCTCGCGGCGTTCGGCGTGCTCCGGAGAGGGGAGCCGATCAACCTCGACGGCGCGCTGGGAACGCTCGACTTCGATCTCGAGACGGGCGAGGCGCCCGTCGACTTCGCGATCGTCTGCGGCGATATCGACGCCAACGGTCACGTGGTAGGGAGCGTGGATTCCGGGCTCGTGTACGACGCAGAGAGACAGACTCTCAAGGGTCAAGCCCGGTGCCCTTGACCCGAGTCGTCTACTGATTCGTTCCGGGAGGCCCGCCGGGGCCACCACCAACGCAGGTGCGCCCGCTGCACGTCGGATCGAACTCGACCCAGAAGTTCCCATCCGCGTTGAGGGTGCACGGATTCACCGGTGACCCATTGAGCATGCTCCGACTCGAGTCGACCGGAGACGTCGAGGAATAGCAGGCAACCAGCATATCGATCGTCAGGTACTCGAGCACACCGCCATCCGGGCCGCCAGCGGACGGGCAGCCGGTCAGCCAGCGGGCTCCGTTCATGGGGCAAGAGGTTCCGATCAACGCCGGCTGGCCCAGCCCCGACTCTTTGAGCATCGTCGCGTTCGGGGTGCAGCCGAGTTTTATCAAGGCCGCCTCGAACGTATTGATCGTCGGGTTCGAGTTACCCTTGGTGAGATCGGGGCCGACGGTGCAATCGACAACCTGCCCGGGCCCCGCGACGCCTCCCGAGCCGGGACCACCGGGGCATACCAGCTGTCCCGTGCAGTTCTTGACCGCTTCATCCGTCTGCCCGACCCCCTCCCCCGGCGCGGCGCTACACGCGACCGAGAGCCCGGCGACGGCGGTGACGAGGACGGCGAGCAGCGTGCGATGAGCGTTCATGTTCGTTGATTCTCCCCTGCGTGCGTTTCTGCGACGCGAACCCCTAAAGCAGCCGCCATGCCGTGCGCCAGGTACCACGTTTCCCAAGAAAAACAGGCTCGTTCGGCTCTCCGCACGGTGCGCGCACGGTGCGGGCACGGTGCGGGGCTCGGCGAGCAAACCACGATGCGGGAATCGCCCCCGACGCGCATGTCACCCAAATGCGCTTCAAGCGTCGTCGCATCGCTTTTCGCCGAGTATGCTCCGCGCGCTTCTCGGATCGTGACCGGGGAGGGACGAGACGCCGTGACCAACCACACCACCTTCGACGCGTCGCAGCTTCGCGATCGGCTCTCGGCAGACGAGCTGACCTCGACGGCGTTCGCGCTCGTGCTCGTCGGATCCATCACGGCCCCCGCGCGCGTGGGTGAAGCCGTCGTCGTGGATCGATCGTGGGGTGAGGGCACGCGAGTCTTCGGCCGCGGCGAGGCGCGCGACGACGACGGGATGAAGCGCGCGCTCCTCTCGCGCGATCGCCCCGGCGCCGTGGCCGCCGCCGAGCCGCTCGAAGACGGGTTCGTGTCGCGGAAGCAGCTCGCGATCGGGTGGCATGAAGACGGCGCCCGCGTCGAGAACCTCGGGCGCCTGGCGATGCTCGTCGATGGACAGAAGGTCACGCGCGCCGTGGTGCGGCCGGGCGAGACGCTCGAGATCGATCGGCAGATCGTCTTCCTCTGCGTCGAGCGTTCGCGCGAATTGCCGGCGCTGCGCGAGCCGCACGCGATGCACGAGTTCGGAGCGGCGGACGCGCACGGGATCGTCGGCGAGAGCGAGGTGACGTGGGAGCTGCGCGAGAAGATCGCGTTCATCGCCGCGCGCGCCGGGCACGTGCTCCTCCTCGGCGAGAGCGGCACGGGGAAAGAGCTCGTCGCGCAAGCGATTCACGCGCGGTCGTCGCGCGCGCAGAAGAAGCTCGTCGCGCGAAACGCGGCGACGCTCCCTGCGGGGCTCATCGACGCCGAGCTGTTCGGCAACGTCGCGAACTACCCGAACCCCGGCATGGCCGAGCGACCCGGGCTCATCGGCGAGGCCGACGGCGGCACGCTCTTCCTCGACGAGATCGGCGAGCTCCCCGAGGCGCTTCAAGCCCACTTGCTCCGCGTCCTCGACGACGGCGGCGAGTACCAGCGCCTCGGCGACGCGCGTCGCAAGCGCGCCGACCTGCGGCTCATCGCGGCCACGAACCGCCCGCTCGAACACCTGAAGCACGACCTCGCCGCGCGCATGCGCTTGCGACTCCATCTGCCCGGCCTCGTCGAGCGCGCCGAAGACGTCCCGCTCATCGCGCGGTTCCTCTTGCAGCGCGCGGCCGAGAAAGATCACGAGCTCGGCAAACGGTTCTGCAAGGGGTGGGACGGCAAGCGCGGCGAGCCGAGGATCGCGATCGAGCTTTCGCGTGCGCTCGTGAAGCACCCCTGGTCGACGCACGTGCGCGAGCTCGACGCGATCTTGTGGGCGTCGCTCACCACGAGCAAAGGCGAGGTCGCCGAGCTGACGGAAGACGTGAAGCGTGCGCTCGGCGCCAGCCGTGGCGGGTCGACGCGCCCATCGACGAAGCCGCCGCCGGCGCGCCCCTCCGCCGAGATCACTGCCGACGCGATCCGCGCTTCGCTCGCGAAGCACGACGGCGTGAAGGATCGGGTGTGGCGCGAGCTCGGTCTCGCGAGCCGGTTCGCGCTGCGAAGACTCTTGAAGAAATACGGAATCGAGGACGACGCGGAGAGCGCGGGGGACGGGTAGCGGGTGCTCAGCGCGCGCCGGCAGCGCCCGCCGCGTCCGCCGTCAGCCCTCGTGCCTCCGTCCGGAGCTCCTCGTACGTCGCCGCCAGCGAATCGATCTGCGCCTCGTACTCATGCAGATTGGTCGTCCCCGCGAACGCCCCCTGCACCTTGCCATCGAGCTGATCGAGAAGGCCGACCCACGTGCCCCACGCCGGAAGGCCATGAAGCTTTCCCGCGTACATCCGATCGAACTCGTCGACCAGGTAGTGCTTCGTTCGATCGATCGTGAAGTGTTTGGTGTCGTCCGCCGCGAAGATTCCGAACGGGACGATCATCTCAGAAGCGTCGGGGGCGAGGCTGGTCCGCTTTCCGAACCACACGCGCGCCTTCATCCACTCGTCGAGCCCGGCGAGCCCGCTCCACGGATCGACCGGGTACCATTCACGCGCGGCCGAATCGTAGACCTCGAGCCATACGTGGTCATTGTGGTGTCTTCCGAAGACGGAGTACTCGTCCCCTTTCTCCTTCACCAGCGCGCGCGCGTGGTCGCCTCGCTCCGCCGAGAGGGTCCGGATGTGCACGTCGTGAACGCGCCGGAGCTGGAGATGCAGCTCGTTCATCGAAGCCAGCGCCACCGACGCCAGGTCGTCGCAATTTCCTCCGCGCCGGTCGATGACCTCCTGCACCGTTCGTTTCTTGTAGTCAGTCGGCTGCCACCCTGGGTCGACACGCACGGTGACCAGATGCGAGTCGAGGGTTCGCTCGTCGTGGGATCGTCCGTTCGTCTGGGCATCGGGACGCTCGACTCGGGCGTGGAGCTCGGCTTCCCACGCGGCGTCGACCGCGGACTCTTCGTCGACGTGCTCGAGGGGCACATCGAGCTCGGGTCGGGGTTCGTCGACGAAGGGGGGCGATGCGCGGCTCAGCCTCGAGACGCCGGTACGACTTCAGGCCATCACCCGATCGCGTGTGGTGATCGCCGACGTCCCGATGGGGTACGTGCAGGAGCTCGTGTGACGTGGAACCCAATCACTCCACCGCGATCGAATAGGCCCCCCACCCAACCCCTCCCCTCGCATCGCGAAGCACGACCCACACGCGCACCACTCCAGCCGCGGCCGGCGCGGTCCACGCATTGTCCGCGCTGGCCGTCGCATCCGCTCCATCCCGCCCGACGCGATCTCGATCGAACGTCCCGTCCGTCGCGTACCACGACGCCACGATCGACTCGCGCGCCCGCTCGAGCTGCTTCGTCTCCGGATCGATGAGCACGAACGTCTCGGCCCCGCCGCACGCCGTCGACGTGGCCGGACACGACGGCCACGAAACACGCAGCGACGCCCGCTCCCCCCTCGCGACCGTGAGACCGGGCGCGACGTTCTGACCATTCGCCGCGATCGTCTGCGCGCCCCCCGCCGCGTCGATGCGCGCGAGCGACGCGACCTCCGGGTTCTCGTTGGGCACGTACTCGTTCGCGAACGCGTTGAACACCGACTGCGTCACGCCGCTCGGCTGGCAAGAGATCCGCTCGAGCGCCGACGACCACGTGTCGCTCCCGCTCTTCATCCGCACCGGCAAGTAGAAGCCACCCGTCGCGTCGGCGTCGGTCGGTCGCGCGCTCGGTTGACCGGGCAGCGGAGGCGGACTGTCGGGGCCGAAGAGCTCGCACGCGTCCGACGGAACGCTGCCCGACGCCGATCCCCCGTTGCCGATCGGCATGAGCCCGGTCGACGCATCGACGAAGCACGCCGCCGCGACGGGATCCGGATCTCCGAGCGCCTTGGGGAGCCGGCAGATCGCCCAATCGATCGACGACGCGTCGCTCTCTCCCGCCGGGCCGACGTAGAGCGCCGCCATCGCGAACGGTTTTCCCGGTGCCGCTTCTGCGGGCATCGCTTGCACCGCGAGCAGGCGCGGCCCGGTGACGATCGATGTGTCGTCGCTGAACGTGGGCGTGCACGCCGCGACGAGCGCGCAGGCGATCGCGATCGAGGACACGCTGCGCCTCACCATGTCAGCCTCGCTCCGATGACAGGCAGAATGGGGAGCCCGGTGATCGTTCGCCGCTGCGCGTAGTCGAGCGAGTACACGAGCTCCTCGGGGTTGGCGCGATCGGTCACGTTCTGAACGTCGAGGTACGTCTCGAGCGACGCCTTGCCGATCGCGAACGTCTTGGCCACGCGCACGTCCCACTGCGCGAACGCGGGAACGCGCGTCGTGTTGCGCGCGCCGAAGAACGGCTCGTACGTCCCGGTCTGCACGTCGAAGAACGCGCCCGACACCGGCGTGCGCGGGTAACCGGTCGCGTACCGAAAACGGCTGCCGATGACGAAGCCGGCGCCGAGCTCGTACGACGCGACGGCCGAGAGCACGTGCGTCTGATCGAAGTCATAGAGGTAGTACGGCGCCCCCTGCGCGTCGGCGCGCTCGCTGCGCGAGAGCGTGTACGTCACCCAACCGAAGAACTTCTTCGCGAGCTGCTTCCGAACCAGAAACTGAATGCCGCGGGTGCGCCCGATGCCGGTGGCGACGAGCGCCTGCGCGACGAGCGGCGACGGGAGCGGATTGCGCACCGCGAGCCCCTCCGACGTCGTGAGGAACGCCGTCGCTTCGAACGACACGACGTCGGGCCTCCCCACTTCGACTCCCCACAACAGGTGATGCCCCGACTCGAGGCCGAGCGTCGGGTTGCCGAACACCGAGGACAGATCGGCCGGCGCGGGGGGCTGATGGTAGAGGCCCCACCCTGTTTTCCAGGTGAGCCAGCGCACCGGGCTCCAGCGCGCGGAGAGGCGCGGCTCGACCTCGGTGGTCTGCGCGTAGAGACCGACGGGCGGCGTCGTTCCCACCGGAGGCGCCGTGCGGCTCGCGGTCTGAAGGTACGGCTCGACGCGCACGCCGGGCACGAGATGAACCTTGCCGTCGGCGAGCGCGAAGTCGGCGGTGGCGTACGGAGCGGCGCTGGCCGACGCTGTCCTACCGTCGTCGTGCGCGATCTGATCGGTGGGCGGTTGGCCGAAGACCTCGTTGTCGCCGGGGCGCGGCGGCGACGTGTTCGCGCCGGTGCGAACGAAGTGACTGCTCGTCACTTGCGCGTCCATGCCGACCGAGAGCGTGACCCATTGCTGCACGCGCTTGCGCCAGCTCGCGCGCAGGCTCCCCACGGTCGAATCGATGCGCAGCGCGGTGGGCGCGGCGCCGAACTGATCGACGAGCGCGTCGTGATCGAAGCCGAACGACGGGACGACGGCGATCTCCGCGCCGTCCGCGGTCTGCTTCTTCCAGCGGAGCCAGACGCGCTGGAAGGACGTGTCGTGCGTCTGGCGCTGCACGTTCGTGGGATCGTCGCTGGGAACGTCGTCGTCGACGGCGTCTCCCGAGAGCAGCCCCCCGAGCTCGATCGTCTCGCCCGGCGCGGCATGCCACACGAGCCGCGTCTGCGCGTCGTAGTAGCGCGGGATGGGAATGGTCGCGCCGATGTTGCGCGACGTGACGAGCGGGAGGAGCGCGTCGAGGTAGCTCTTTCGGCCGGCGACTTCGACCGAGAGGCGATCGTTCACGCGCGCGCGAAGGTCGGTCGACGCGTCGAGCAGATCCGCCGACGCGCTACCGTGAATGCCCTCCGCATCGAGCGGCTTCAGATGGACGCCGACGAGCCCACCGAGCCCGCGTCCATACTCCGCTCCCCATCCGCCGGGGACGAGCTCCACCGACTCGACCATGTCCGAGTGGATGACCGAGCGGAATCCCCCCTGGTGATAGAGCGTCGGGAGCGGCACGCCGTCCATGAAGACGCGCGTGTCTTGCGGCGCCGCTCCCCACACGACGAGCTGCCCCGAGCCGATCGCGGCGCGCGCGACGCCGGGGAGGTTCTCCACGACCTTGAGCACGTCCCCTTGCGTGCCGGGGACCTTCCGCGCCTCTTCGGCGCTCACCTCGGTGGAGACCACCTGCTTCTGAACGGCGGGCGCGGCGACGACGATCTCGAGGTCGTCCTTCTCTTCGGCCGGCGCGTGCGCGTCTTCCGGCTCGACGTCGTAGGTGACGGTCGTGCGGTGCCCCGCTTCGAGCGACTCGGTCGTCTGGATCTCGGTGAGGTGCTCGGCGGAGAGCGCGATCGCGTGCGAGCCGGGCGTGAGCGCGTCGAAGCGGAAGCGCCCCTCGGCGTCGGTGGTCGTGGACGCGCCGCCGTCGATCGTCACGCGCACCGACGCGAGCGGCTTCTTCGTGCGCGTCTCGCGGACCTGCCCGACGAGCTCGCCGTGCGTCGGCGCCTCGGCGCGAAGGACGAACTGGTAGCGGTACAGGATGCGAATGGGAGATGGCCTGCCGTCGATCTCCGCGGGCTCGAAGACGAATTGGCGAACGGCGCTCGTGGCCGCGGCGTCGAACGCGGAGCCGGCCGACGCGGTCACGCGCGCCTGGGTGACCGCGCCGGTCGCGTCGATCGAGAGCTCGAAGACCACGGTCGCTTCGCTCGCGCGCGCCTTCTCGCTCTCCGGATACGCCGCCTCGACGAAGTGCACGAGCTTCGGCGCGCGCGTCAGCTTGTGAGCGCTCGCGGCGGGCGTCTCGTCGGGCGCCGCGCGCGCGACGCGCACGACGGAGGTCATCGCGACGACGAACGCGAGACGCATCGCGAGGCCGCGGTGATTCACGGCGTCCCGGGCGCGAAGTTGAACCCGACCTTGAACGTCGCGGGCGTTGGCTTGCCGCACCGGATCGCCGGCTCGAACGTCATGGCGCGCGCGGCGGCGACCGCGGCTTCGTCGAGGCCGTGACCGAGCCCCTGAATCACGCGCACGGAGACGACGCGCCCCGCATCGTCGACCGTGATCTCGACGCGCACTTTCCCCGAGACCCCGGCCGCGCGCGCGTCGTCGGTGTAGCTGGGCGTGGGGCGCGAGACGAGCTTCGGCTTCGCCGGCGGCTCGCCGCAGTCGTCAGCCTGCGCACGCGACGCGCGCGCGAACGACTTCGGCGCAGCGGCCACGGCGGCGCGCGCGACGGGCCCCGACGCCGAAGGGATCGCGACGCCGCCCGAGCTCCCCCCGTTGGAGAGCGCGATGCCGTAGTCGGGGAGCGCATCGTTCGACGTCGTCGTCGCCTCGCTCGGCGGCGCGGCCGTCGGCGGAGGAGGGGCCGCCTTCGCCTTCACCGCGCGCGCCGCGGGTCTCGGAGGCTCGGGAGGAGGCGTGGGATCGGCGTGGATGACCGGCTTCGGCTTCACCGTCTCGGCCATCGAGATGGCGATGATCTCGTGCCGCACGCGCGCCGGAACGGCGACGAGCGCCAGCCCCAGGACCGCGTGGGCCCCGAGACTCACGGCGAAGAGAGACGTTCGACCGGCCACGCGCTTCTACTTCTCCCGTTCTCCCGCTCGCCGTTACTTGGTGCGATCGACGTTGATCGCGAACTTGGTGATCCCCTCGACCTTGGCGAGATCGATCACGTGGACGACGCTCCCGTGAAGCGCGCGCTCGTCGGCGGTGACGACGAGGTTCACCTCGGCGTTGGCGTGCACCGCGTCGCGAAGGCGCGCGGTGAGCTCGGGCTCATCGACGGGCTTGCCGCCGAACAGGAACGCGCCGTCGCGGGTGATCGTCACCGCGGCGGGCGACGACGCCGCCTCGTCGGACGTGGCCGTCTTGGGCAGCTCGACCTTCAACGACTGCTGCACGATGTACGTGGCCGACACCATCATGATGACGAGGAGGACGAGGACCACGTCCACCATCGGCGTCACGTTGATGCCGACGATGGGACCGCCGCTGCCGTTCGATGCGCTGCTGGCCATGGCGCTCACTCCCCTTCCGCGGCGTGGGAGGCTTCGACGGTGTGTATCTTCTGCGACGCGCGCGGCGTGGTGACCGCCGCTGCCGGCGCCGCGCGGACGGGCTCCTCCTCGACGACCCGCGGGATCGGATCCCCCGCGCGATCGCGCGCTTCGGCGAACGCCCCCGCGAGCTTGCCGAGGACGAGCACGCCTGTCTCCACTTCGGAGATCTTCTTCTGCAGAAGGTTGTAAGCGACGACCGCCGGCAGCGCGACGAAGAGGCCCACGCCGGTCGCGATCAGCGCCTCGGCGATCCCGCTCATCACGTTCCCCATCGCGGCGTGGTTCTGCCCCGCGTCGCCCAGCTGGCGAAAGGCGTCGATGACGCCGATGACCGTGCCCAGGAGGCCGATGAACGGCGCGTTGTTGCCGAGCGTGCCGAGCAGGTACGTGGAGCGCTGAAGTTGCCCGCGCGCGTTGCCGAGCGACGCGTCGAGCGCGTTCGCCAGCGCCGCCGGTCCGCCGTGCACCCAGCGCAGCGCCTGAAGTACGATCCCCGCTTCGATCGATCGGCTCTCGCGCAAGACCCGCCGCGCGCGATCGAAGTCCTCGACCTCCAGCGCTTCCGAGAAGCGCGCCGAGAGCGCGTCGATGTTCTCCGACCGGCGAGCGAAGTAGATCCATCGCTCGAGCGCCGAGCTCAACGAAAGCACCGAGAGCGCGAGCAGCAGATAGAGCACCCACGCGCTCCCGAACGCCGCGACCCGAGAGAGATGTTCGACCAGCATTTCCTCGTCCCTCCTTCGGGAGTCACTTCAGAACGAAATCGCCCACGAAGAGCCCACGCGACGACCCGCCGTTCGCTTGCGCCGCGACGAGCAGCCCATTCGCCAGCGGCGGCTGCTTCACGAGACGCTTGGTGCCGTCGGCCTGCGCTTCGGCGATCCACAAGGTGACCGTGAAGCGAACCGCCGGCTGGCCGCACGCGCCGAAGAGATCCACCCAGACCTGGTACTCACCGGCCGCGGGCGCGGATTGCCAGACGACGTTCTCGCGATCGATGTCGTCGATGACGCAACCGGCGTTGGAGTCGCGATCGAGCGCCCCTTCGCTCTTGCTCGTCGCGACGGCGCCGGCGTCCGGAGGCAAACGCGAGGCGGTCTTCCCCCCGATGAGCTTTCCGTCGGGCGTCTCGACGACGAGATCGAGATCGACCGGCGCGTCCCAATCGAGCGAGAGCACCGCTGCGGGCGGGAGGCGCTTGGGAACGCACACGTTGAGGTTGTCGGGGACGGGTGTGTCGATGCACACCGAGAGCACCGATTGCGTCCCGCTCGATCCGTCGGCGCCGATCGCCGCGAAGACGAGCTCGTGAAACCCGGGCGGGAGATCGCGCCCGAAGTCGGCGGACACCTGCCACGTGAGAAGGCCCTCGTCCGAAGGATCGGGGGCGCCCACGGGGACGACCCAGTACCCCGTGCCGAGATCGGCGAAGCGCACGCCGGCGGTCTGCGCGTCGATCGCCGCGTGCCCCGAGAAGACGAGCCCGAGCTCCCCCTGCGCGATGGCCGTGTTGGCGACGTTCACGTCGGTGACCTGCGGGTTCACGCCACCGTCGACGGTCGACGCGTCGGCCTCTGGCGCGCCCGGCAACGCTCCGGCAACGAACTGCCCCGATTGAACGCGCAAGGGCTCGTCGAGTCCCTGGTTCGACGAGGCTTCATCGTTCTTGCACGAGAGCGCGAGCGCGCAGACGGCGAGCGTGGTGAGCGTCGCGCGCATCACATCTCCACCTGGAGGCGCAGCGCCCACTGATCTTCCGGGAGCGGCACGGGCACGCCGCGCGGGTCGATCGCGGCGTGATTGAGAATGTGGTCATACTCGAACACGAGCCGCGCGCGGTTGGGGAGCACGAGACCGAACATCGGCGACCACGTGGTGATCGTCTGATCGAGCGGGAGCAGCGTCCCCGCGCGCTGCGTGGTCGCGTCGCCGTTCGGGTCGTACGAGTCGACGCGAAGGCCCACGAGACCGTACGCCGTGACCTCTTGAACGTATGCCGCGTACCAGCCCACCTCGCGGAGCGAGATGCCGCTCGAGACCGGATCGGCGATGAAGAGCCCGCGGTCGTAGTTGCTCCCGACGTACACCTCGCCGTAAACGAGCGCGCGCCCGATCGGCGTGCGCAACCGCACCTGAAGATCGGCTCCGACCGCCCAGCGCGAGAACGTCTTCGACTCGGTCGCCGCTTGCCCGGGGACGCCGATGACCTCGCCCGGATCGAGCACGCCGTTCTGGTTCGTGTCCTGCCACTGCACCGTGGCCTTGGTCGCGCGCGTCCCGGCGTGGAAGCCGGTCCCCGAGACGAACGAGACGCCGCCCGAGACGCCGACCTCTTTCGCGGGCTGCGTCTCGGCGCCGAAGCGCGCCATCACGTCCTTCGCCGACGTGGGATCGAACCCGAGCGCGTTCGGCTCGCTGTCCGGAACGGGTGTGCCGTTGAACGCGGCGAGCGCATACCGGAAGAAGCCGACGGCGCCGGAGATCGTGGCGCCGAAATCGGGGTCGCCTGGAAAGAACGCGCGCGACGCGGTGGTCCTCTCCAGGAAGATGCGCGTGCGGTTCGGTTCATAGAGCTCGTAGCCGAACGGAATGCTCGTGAGCCCGGCCGTGAGCGCGGCGAGCGGAGGCGCCGAAGCGTCCGACGCGCGAAGAAGAAGCGAGGCCTCGGCGCGCCGAAGGCCGAACGCGACGCCGTTGGTGTTGTTCCCGTCGATCTCGATCGTCGCGAACGCGTAGTCCCAGCCGCGATCGATGCGCAGCCGCGCGCGGCGCACGAGAAAGCGATTCTGATTGAGCGGAGTGCCGTTCGCGTCGAGCTGATCTTGCGACGCCTGACTCGACTGGTACTGCGCCTGGATGTACCCGCCGACGACGAGCCCGCGCGCCCACGTCCGGGACCACGGGCTCGCGTCGAACGACACCGAAGGCGTCGTGGGTACGGAGGGCTCGCTTCGAGGTTCGGGCGGCGCGGGCGCGGGTACGGTGCGCGCCTCGAGAGCTTGCACACGCGCGCGAAGCTCGGCGACCTCACGCGTCGCATCGGTCGGCGCCGGCGCGGCCGGTGACGACGCGCCGGACGACGGGAGCAGCGGCGAGGCCGCCGGAGCTCCCGCGTCGACCGACGTCGGCGCCGCGACTTCGAGATCGTCGTCCGGCGCGGGCTTCGCTGTCTGCGCCGCCGCGCTCGACGCGCGCACCGTCCATGCGAGCAGCAGAAAGCTCGTGAGAGCGAACGACAGCCCGCGCATCGACGCCACTAGTTCAGCGGCGGCAGACCGCCATCGTAGTTCGGCAGGCGCGTGGCGTTGTCGAACGGCGAGCATTGCGACGACGTGCACTGGTTCAAGAACTCGCCGGGCGTGGCCGGCGTGCAGCTCCAGCAACCGGAGTCGCTCGTGCACCCGGCCGCGTCCCGCGGCGGCAGCGGCGCGCCGTCTTGCGACGCATCGTCTCCGGGCGCGGCATCGTTCGAGACACCGATCGGCCCGGAGTCGGAGGAGCCCACCGGCGTACCGGAGTCGTTGCCCACGTCGTAGATGGGCGTCGTGGGTTGTGGATTGGCATCGTTGCTCGAGCACGCCGCGATGAGCGCGCCGGGCGCGAGCACTGCGACGAGGACGAGCGCGCCCCAGCGCGGAACGTGACGGACGGTCGTGGTGGCCATCTCAGTTGACCTCGCAGTAGCCGACGTTGGTGCTGGTCCCGGCGTCCGGGTCGAGCGGAGGTCCGATGTTCCGGCAGTGATGAGTCCCGCACCCCGCGTCCGACGTGCACTGCGTGCAGGTCGCGGGCTTGTTCGCGTTCTTCGTGGCGAAGTCGAACTTGCAACTGCAAGGTTCAGCGGGTGCCGATGAGTAGAGAGGCGCGAGATCGCCATCGCGCCACGCCTGCATCGCGCAACGCGGCACCGTGTAGGCGCCGGCCTCGGCGTTGAAGACGTCGACTCCCGCGGGAGCCGTCGTCGCGCCGGTGAAGAGGCCGATGAAGCTCGCGGTGTTCGCGTCGGTGATGTGGTTGCTGGTGTCGACCGCCGCGTAGAAGTGCACCGGTGACCAGAGCCAGTACTGTCCGCTCCGGATGTTCACCTTGTCGAAGGCGTCCTTCGTCGAGTCGGGCCAGTACCCGCACGACTGACCCGTGTGCTGGTACGCGAGCACCTTGACCTCGCCGCGGTTCCCGTCGGCGACCTCGCCGGATACGAAGCCGATGCCCGTGTCCACGTCGGCCGTTCCGTTGAGCGCGTTGAGCGCCGTCACCGTCGCCCCGTTCGTGGTCTCTTGCGTCCCGTGCGCGGCGATCGTCGCCGCGGGGATGCCCGTGTCGAGCGCGGCGAAGACGGTGATGAACGACGCAGCGCTTCGCGTGAAGACGTTGGCCGGAGTGCTCCACGGACTGACGGTGTGATTCGCGTCCGAGGCGTCGAAGCCCCAGATGTAATAGGCGGCTTCGGTGCTGATCGATTGCTGGCTCGACGACGCCGGCACGATGAAATCGATCGCCTGGACCGAGCCCAGGAACTGACCGAACCCCGCGGCCAGCCCGGTGACTCCGCTGCACAGGTTCGGCGCGTTCCCCATGACGGCGAACGTGACCGGATCGCCCCCCGGATCGAGCACGCACGTGAGCGTGGCTCCGGACCCGTCCCAGTAGAGCGCGGTGCCGCTGATACTCGTCGGCGTGACGAGGTCCTGGTACCCGGCGCACGCGCTTCCGCTGTCCGAGTAGACGACGGAGATCGGTGACGCGAGCTTCGCCAGCTGCGTGCCGATCTGCGCGAGGAGCGGCTGCTGCGCGCTTCCCCCTGCGCCGTAAAGGATCGTGCCCGGCAACGCCGAGCAGTTCGGATTGCTCGCGCGCGCTTCGGAGCTCGCGGCGAGCACCGCAGACGCTGCGGCGGCGAGCGTGAGCGCGCGCCGCGCTTTGGACGACGAGGAAGGCATGAAGAAGACCTCGGGATCGTGATGTTCGCAGGTCGTCTGCGATAACATTCGACTGGTCTATTATACCAGACACGCATGGAGTCAAGGCGGGCACCGCCACCGATGCGAGGCGTCGGCCGATTACGTCCCGGTCGTGAGCCTCCGCAGTGGGACGACGACGGTGCGGCCGTCGTCACGCTCGACGACCACGGGGATGTCGTCGCGAATGCGCCGGAGACCGCGAAAGAGCTCGCGCGACGCGCCTTCGAGCGCGTGGTCGCGGAACCGCGCGGCGATCGTGATCTCCAGTCCGGGACCCATGAGCACCCACAGGATGAGGCGAGCGCGCTCGCTCAGGGGCCACACCGAGAGAATGTCGTCGAGTGACGGACGCGCTCCCGCGAGCGAGAGACGTGCCGCCTCCTCGAAGGCGACACGCGCCGGATCGACGTCGAGCCGCGCAAGCGCGGACCTGCGAGCGGACATGGCGTTCTCACGCGCTCACGACGGCGATTCGCATGACTCGTTCTCCTCCTCGCGTCTCGATCGCTCCGTGGCGGTGCGCGAGCACCCCGCGTCCGGGCCGCCTAACGTCCACCATAATAGACACGCGTTCGCGGCGCACGCCATCTCCGCGAGCGTGATCGTGTACGGGAGCTCACCGTCGGCGCGCGATCGAGAGACCTGTCGCTTCGCGAATGCGACGTCGCATTCGACGCGCGGCACCGCCGCGCCCGCTCTTCGGCTCCGTGGTGGACACCGCGGCGACCGCGCACGAATTCGAGCGCGGTGCATTTTGTCACGAATCCCGATGAGCACGCTGAATAGTGCCTCGACGCGAGGCGGCGCGCTCCCCCCGCCCGATGCCTGCCACTGCACCCAGTGCCGCAAGCACTCCGGACACGTCTTCGCCTCCACCGACGTCCCCCGCGCGGCCTTGAGCGTCCACGGCGGCGACAACCTCACCTGGTTCCGTTCGTCAGAGAAAGTGCGACGCGGTTTCTGTTCGACGTGCGGCTCTTCCCTGTTCTGGGATCCGATTCACAAGGATTGGATCGGCGTCGCCATGGGCGCCTTCGAGTCACCCACAGACACCCGACTCGGGATTCACATCTACGTGGCCGACAAGGGCGACTACTACGACATCGCCGACGGCTTGCCGCAGAACCAGCGCTAGCGCGGAGCGCTCACCGATCGCTCCGCGGCCTCACTTGGCTTTCGCCTACCACGAGGCTCTCTTCCGCCCGCCCCCCCGCTTCCCCTAGGAATGCCGCAGCTCGGCCTCGACATCGCGAGCCACCGGAAGAGCAAGTCCGCCGCCGCTCCTCCGCGCGTACCGCCGCACGACCGCCGAGATGTCTAGCTCCCCATCCACGTCAGCCGCTTCGTCGATCCACTCTCTGACGAGCGCCGTCATCGGCACGTGCGCGTGAGCCCGATGAAAGAGCTCCAGCGCGAGGTCGAGGTCCTTCCGTAGATCGCGCAGCGCGAACAGCGCGGGCTCGTGCCGATCGTCGACGAACCCCGCGCGGCGCGCTGTGAGCGACGGCGCGAACCGCGTGAGGACGTCGAAGATCGTCTCCGGAGGGAGCCCCACGTCCTTCCCCGCCGTCTCGAGCTCGGCGACGAATACTACGAGCGCGCCGAGCATGCTGTTGGCGACGAGCTTGAGGCGCGCGCCGCTCCCGAACGGACCCACGTGGCGCAGCTCGCCGAGCCGCTCGAGGATCGGCCGGAGCCACTCGACGTCGGCGCGCTCGCCGCCGGCGATGACGAGCTCCGTCCCCTGGAGCACCGAAGGGGGAGCGCCGATCACGGGCGCGTCGACGAGCGTCGCGCCGGTCTTCGCGACGAGCGGCGCGAGCTCCAGGAGTGCGTCGGGGCCGACGGTGCTCATCTCGACGAAGTGCTTTCCGCGCGTCGCCGCCGCGAGCGCGCCTGTGGAGCCGCCGAAGGTCGCGCGGATCGCGTCTGGGCCGGTCAGACTGGTGATGACGACCTCGGCCGCGGCGACGGCATCCGCGGGCGTGGCCGCGACGCCGCCGATCCCCAGCGCCTCGGCGCGCGCGCGCGTTCGGTTCCAGAGTACGAGGTCGATGCCCGTCGCCGCGAGGCGCCGCGCGATGGCCGATCCCATCCGCCCCGTGCCGAGCACTGCGACGCGCGGGCTCACGCGGCCTCCTCTCGCGACGCCGCGACGGGGCCCGAGCCGGCCTCGGTCCGCCGGAGCGCGTCGGCGATCTCCGTGAGGTCGAATCGATCGAGAGTGAGCGAGGCGGCCGCGATCCAGCCGTCGACCTGCTCGGGGCTGCGCGCGCCGACGATGGCGCCCGTCACGCCGGGCCACGTGAGCGTCCACGCGACCGCGACCGCCGAGACCGTGACGCCGTGGCGTTCGGCGACCGGTCGCAGCGCGTCCCGAAGCGCGATGTTGGACGACAGGTTGGGCTCCGCGAACTCCGGCGAACGGCGGCGCCAGTCGTCGTCGCTCATCGCCGCCACGCGCTTCGCCGAGAACGTGTCGGTGAGGAGACCCGACTGCATCGGGCTGTACACGATCACGCCCGTACCGTTCTCCTTGGCCCAAGGGATCACGTCGTCACCGGCGTCGCGATGAAGGAGCGAGAACGGTGGCTGGAGGCTGTCCACGTGGCGCACCGACTCGGCGCGCCGGAGAAGCGGCACGTCGAAGTTCGACACGCCCACCGCGCGGACCTTCCCCTGCTCCACGAGCCGCGCCATCTCGCGCCACGACTGCTCGATGGGCGTGCCGAGCCGGTCGGGCCAGTGGAACTGGTAGAGATCAATCCGCTCGACGCCGAGACGCCGCAGCGATCCTTCGACCTCGCGCTCGATCGAACCGGGACGCAGGTTGCGCACCGGTTCGTCGAATGGCCGCTCCGGGTCGGGGATCATGCCGCACTTCGTGAACACGAGCGGCCGCTCCGAGGCGGACATCTCGCGCAACGCACGCCCCACGAGCTCCTCGGAGTGTCCGAGTCCGTAGATGGCCGCGGTGTCGATCCAGTTCACGCCGCGGCTGACGGCTTCGCGGATCGCAGCGATCGAGCGCGCGTCGTCCTGCGGGCCCCAACCGTATGCCCAGCCGCCGCCGCCGATCGCCCATGCGCCAAACCCTACCGTCGTGATTTCGAGCTCAGTCCTTCCGAGTCGTCGTTTGATGGGTGCCATTGGTTCCTCCTTCGTTCTGCGAAGTCGACTCCCCTCTTCGCAAGCCATGTGCCCAACGGATTTCGTTGGCGGAGACGAACGTCTCGACGCTGTGAGCTTGCACGAGCGTGCGACTTCCGCACCGTGGCGATGCCAAAGCGGCACTCGCATGAGGATCGCGCACCTCCTCGATGCACCTTGTCACTGGCGCTCTCTTTGCTGGAGCCCGAGCCAACGCACGCGCACCCGGAGGCCAAGATGATCGCCGTTCCCTGTCGACGTTTCGTCTCTTCAGTTCTTCTCCTCATCGGAGCTGCGGCGTCGGCCGCTTGCACGCACGCGCCCGCGACAGCGGTCGTTGCCGCGGACGGGAGCCCACCCGCCGTCAGATGGTTGGCGCCCGCCGAAACCGCGCCGCACGGCGAGGCGCACGGCGCGCAAGCTCGCCTCCTCGGCACGCAGCCCGACGGCACCAAGACGTATGCGCTGGTGCTTTCCGCGGGCGACGAAGTCTGGAGCGCCCTCGCCGCCTTCGCGAACGAACACGACGTCCAGAGCGCTCACTTCTCGGCCATCGGCGCCGTGCGCGATCCCGAGGTCGCGTGGTTCGACGACAGTCGCAGGCAGTTCAAGGCCATGCGCCTGCATGAGCAGATGGAAGTGTTGACGCTCTCTGGCGATATCACCCGCGCCGTCAACGGACACCCGAGCGTGCACGCGCACGTCGCGCTGGCGGGAAGCGATGGTCGGGCTTGGGGCGGCCACCTCCTCGCGGCCACGGCTTCTCCCACTCTCGAGGTGTTCGTGACGACGTACCCGGTGGCGCTCCGCAAGTACGTCGACGCTTCCACGCAGCTTCAGCTCATCGATCCGTCGCTCGGGCGCGAGTGAAGGTCAGGGCGAGCCCGGGCCAGACGAGCTCTCGGGGAAGCTCGACTCCGACTCGGCCTCCGAGGAAGAGCTCGAAGACGACGACGAGGCGAACGACGTCTCGGGGAACGGAGCGGGCGCAGGCGATCGCGTTGGAGGCGCTGCGGGCGGCGGCGCAGATTCGACCGCGCCCGCATGCCGCGAGTGCGGACACTGCCAACATCACGATCGAGGTGGCCGAGTGAACATTGAGGCTTCGCATGCCTCGTGAGAGAGCAACGCGCGTGCCTCCATCTCAACGCGCGTCGTACCGCTTCAGCTTTTCGTAGAGCGTTCGCAGCCCGATCCCGAGCTTCGCCGCGGCCGCGCGCCGATTGCCTCCGACGGCCACGAGCGTGCGCTCGATCGTCTGTCGTTCCAGCTCCGCGAGCGATCCGTCCTCCGAGCTCCGCGTGAAGGTCTCGGTCGGTGCCGCGCTCGACTCGATCCAGAGGTGCTCCGGCGTGATGACCGGCCCGTCGGCGAGGATCGTCGCGCGCTCGAGAACGTTGCGGAGCTCACGCACGTTCCCCGGCCAGTCCTCGCGCTGCAGGCGCGCCTTCGCGGCGTCATCGAGGCGCGCGGGCGCCGCTCTTCCGGCCGACGCCGCGAGCTGCGCGAGCAGCGACTCGGCCAGCGGCACGATGTCCTCGCGCCGTTCGCGCAGCGACGGCAGTCGAATCGGGAACACGGCGAGGCGGTGATAGAGGTCCTCACGAAACGTCCCCTCGCGCGCCATGGCCCGCAGATCGCGGTGCGTGGCCGCCACCCAGCGCACGTCCACCGTCACCGAAGTCGATCCACCGAGCCGTTCGAAGCGACGCTCCTCGAGCACACGCAGCAGCTTCGCCTGGAGTCCGGGCTCGAGCTCTCCGACCTCGTCGAGGAAGAACGTTCCACCGTCGGCGAGCTCGATGCGACCGCGACGCTGCGCGTGCGCGCCGGTGAACGCGCCTTTCTCGTGACCAAACAGCTCACTCTCCAGGAGGTCCCTGGTCAAGACCGCGCAGTTGATGGCGATGAACGGCGCCTTCGCGCGCGGGCTCGTCTCGTGAAGGAGGCGCGCCGCGACCTCTTTGCCCGTGCCGCTCTCCCCCTGGAGGAGCACCGTCGCTCCGCTCTTGGCGACCCGCGCGAGCGCGTCGACCACCGGGGTCATCGCGGGCGCGCCGAACGTGAGCTTCACCGACGTCGCGAGCTCTGCGCGCGAAGGCGCCGCGAGCTTGGCGCGCCGCTCGAGCGCTCCAGCGACGAGATCGCGCACCGCCGCCGGGCTCGCGATCGGCTTCTGAAGGTAATCGTACGCGCCGAGCTTCATGGCCTCGACGGCGGTGGCGACGTCGCCGAACGCCGTGAGCACGATCACCTCGACGTCGGGCTGCTCGGTGCGGACGGTCCGGACGACGGTCATCCCATCGGTGCCCGGCATCCGGAGATCCGTGAGGACGACGTCGAACGGCTCCTCGCGTGCGGCGCGCACCGCTCGGGCGCCATCGGTGACCTGAACGACCTCGTGCCCGCTGCGCTCGAGCGCCTCGGCGAGGAAAGTCCGGACGCCCTCCTCGTCGTCCGCCACCAGCACTCGCCCTACGCGTGCATCCGCGCTCCTCATGCGGGCCTCCCTGGCTTCGAAACGAATGGAAGAACGAGGCGGAACACGGCGCCGCCCTGGCCGTGTGTCTCCCCCGTGAGAGTACCATCGTGCTGCTCTGCGATTCGCCGCGCGATCGACAACCCGAGCCCCGTCCCTCGCGTCTTCGTCGTCATGAACGGCTCGAAGATCTCCGCTTGGGCCCCGGGCGCGAGACCTGGACCGTGATCACGCACTTCGATCACGCACTCGCGCGCGTCCCCCGTGACGCGGAGCTCGACGGGCTCGCCTGCGTCCGGTGTTGCTTGCTCGGCGTTCTGGATCAGGTTGCGGAGCGCGAGCGACGCGCGCTCCGCATCGACCTGAAGCGTCGCGGGCGCCGCGGAGAGATCGACGCGCACGCGCTCCTTCGGCAGCGGAGCCAGCGCGCGCTCCACGAGCTGAGTCGGAGTGACGGCGCGCACGTCGAGGGGCGCGTCGCGGACGAAATCGAGGAGCACATTCGTGAGCCCTTCGAGCCGCTCGGCTCCCTCGACGACGCGCGCGGCCTTCGTGCGCGACGGCTCCGCGAGATCCTCCACGAGGAGCTGCGCGTGTCCCTTGAGCGCCGCGAGCGGGTTGCGTAGCTCGTGCGCGATGACCGCCGAGGCTCGCCCGAGCTCCACGAGTCGGCGCTCGCTCTCTGCGTGGTGCCGCGCTTCCCACAGGCGCGCCGTGGTGCGCGAGAGCGCGAACGCGAACCCGACGAGAACCAGCGCGGCGACGATCGCGACGAGCGAGATCCCGCCGAGGTCCTTCCGGAGTCGCTCGATGAGCGGCGGCTCGAACTCGACGACGAGGTACGGCCGCGGGTACGGCTGGAGCTGCGTGGGGCCCGTGGGCGGCGATCCGGGATCGATGGCCGCGTGCGTCTCCGAACGCGGCGGGATCAACGCCACCATTCGCACGCGACGCCCCTTGGTCACGATCTCGCCCGGCAAGTAGCGAGAGGAGGAGATCGCCGGAGCGCCCGCTTCGGCGATCACGTGGTGGTCCTGCCGGTCGAGGAGCGCCACGTAGCGGAGCCGCTGCGCATCGTGGCGTGCGATCGCCGTCGCGAGCGTCGCCGGAGTCACCTCCGGCTCCGTCTTCCAGAGGTCGACGACGACGTCGGAGATGAGCGTGTCGCCGTCGCCGCGGATCACGATGTCGGTCGCGTTGGTGAGCGCTCGGTGCGCGAGCAGCACCGTGGCGGCGAGAGCGAGCGCGGCGACGATCGCCATGCCTACGGCCCCCTTGCCGACCCACCACGACCAGCGCTGCTCTCGTCGCTCGCGCATCTCCACGAACCTCTCGGCGGAGGATAGTGCACGTCGACCGATCCTCTTCACGCGCAGCATGTCAGCTCATGCACTTTGCAAAGGTGTTGCCGTCGCGCCATTGCGCCAGAACGCGCTCTCTCCGCTCCCGTGAGTGCGGTTTCCGCGGCCCGGCCGGTGCGAAATCCGCAGCACGACGAACGTGTACGGGTGCTTCCCGCCGAGGCTCCGGTGGCACGCGCGTTGCGGAGGACGCGCACCATGTGGATCGTCAGGCTCGCGCTCCGGCGCCCGTACACGTTCGTCGTGCTCGCGATGCTCATCGTCTTGATGGGCACTGTGACGATCGTGCGGATGCCGACGGACATCTATCCGGAGATCGACATCCCGGTCGTCGCGGCGGTCTGGTCCTACACGGGCCTCGAGCCGCGCGAGATGGAAGGACGGATCGCGTCCCAGTTCGAGAGGGCGACGTCGACGACCGTGAGCGGCATCGAGCACATCGAGAGCCAGACGCTCTCGGGCGTGTCCGTCACCAAGGTCTTCCTGCAACCCGGCGTGTCGACCGAATCCGCCGTGGCGCAGATCGCGGCTGCGGCGAACCCGATCATGAAATCGATGCCACCGGGCACCACGCCTCCGCTCATCATCCCGTACAGCGCGTCGAACGTGCCGATCCTCCAGCTGGGCCTCTCGAGCTCCTCGCTCGACGAGCAGCAGATCTACGACATCGGAACGAACTTCCTCCGCCCGGGGCTGGCCACGGTTCAAGGCGCGCAGCTCCCGCTCCCGATCGGCGGACTGCAGCGTGAGATCGTCGTCGACCTCGACACCCCGAAGCTCTACGCATGGGGACTCTCACCTTCGGACATCTCGACCGCGGTGAACGATCAGAACCTGATCCTCCCGACGGGCACCGCGAAGATCGGGCCGCTCGAGTACGCCATCCTGGCCAACGCGAGTCCGGCGATCGTCGACGGCTTCAACGACCTGCCGATCAAGACGATGGGCGGCACGACGGTCTATTTGCGCGACGTCGCTCACGTGCGCGACGGATACGCGCCTCAGACGAGCCTGGTCGTGACGGACGGTGCGCGTGGCGGCCTACTGCCCGTTCTCAAGGCGCAGGGAGCGAGCACGCTCGACGTCGTCTCACGCGTTCGCGAGACGCTGCCGGCCGTGCAGGCGACGCTGCCGCAAGGCTTCGACGTGAAGCAGCTCTTCGATCAGTCCGTCTTCGTGCGCGGCGCGATCGACGGCGTCGTCCGCGAGGCCATGATCGCCGCAGGCCTGACGGGGCTGATGATGCTCCTCTTCCTCGGCAGCTGGCGCAGCACGCTGATCGTCCTCGTGTCGATCCCGCTCGCGCTCCTCGTCTCCATCATCGTCCTCGGCGCACTCGGCCAGACGCTCAACCTGATGACGCTCGGCGGGATGGCGCTCGCCGTCGGCATCCTCGTCGACGACGCGACCGTCGCCGTGGAGAACGTGCACCGACAGCGCTCGGAGATGAAGAAATCGATCACCGACGCGATCCTCGACGGGTCGGCGGAGATCGCGGTGCCCGCGCTGGTGTCGACGCTGTGCATCTGCATCGTCTTCGTCCCGGTCGTCTTCATCGCCGGCGCGGCGAAGTCGCTCTTCGTGCCGCTGGCGATGGCGGTCGTGTTCGCGATGCTCACCTCATACTTCCTCTCGCGCACCCTCGTTCCGACGATGATGCAGTACCTGTTGCCGCACGAGCCGCCCGAGGGGACGCACGGCCGCGGACCGCTCGCGCGCGTGCACGGCGTCATCGAGCGAGGGTTCGAACGGACGCAGGAGGCCTATGCGCGCGCGCTGTCCTGGCTCATCGAACGGCGACGCGCGTTCATCGGCGCCTTCGCGGCGCTCTTCGCCGTCTCGGTCGCTCTCGTTCCGCTCCTCGGTCGCGACTTCTTTCCGAACGTCGACGCCGGTGAGCTTCGCTTGCACGTGAGGGCGCCGGCGGGGACGCGCATCGAGGAGACCTCGCGCCTGTTCGCCCAGGTCGAGGACCACGTTCGTCACGTGGTACCGCCGTCCGAGCTCGACACGGTGATCCAGAACATCGGCGTCCCCATCAGCGGCATCAACCTCGTGCTCGGCGATCCGTCGATGATCTCGTCGGCGGACGGCGAGATGCTCGTCGCGCTGAAGCCGGTGCATGCACCGACCGCCGGCTACGTGCGCGCGCTGCGCCGTGAACTCACCGCCTCGTTTCCGGGCACCACGTTCTTCTTCCTGCCGGCGGACATCTCCGGTCAGGTCCTGAGCTTCGGGCAGTCGGCGCCGATCGACGTGCGGCTCACCGGACCGACGAGCAACGAGAAGGCGAACCTCGCTCTCGCGCACGTCCTCGCCAAGCGCTTCGCCGCCATACCGGGCGCCGTCGACGTGCACCTCGCGCAGGTGACGGAGACCCCGGAGCTCCGCGTGGACGTCGACCGCACGCTGGCGCAGCAGGTCGGGCTCACGCAGCGCGACGTGACGAACGACATGCTCGTGTCGCTCGCGTCCAGCGGGCAGACCGCGCCGAACTACTGGCTCGATCCGAAGTCCGGCGTCCAGTACACGGTGGCCGTCCAGACGCCGCAGTGGCGCATCGACTCGGTCGACGCGCTCGAGCGCATCCCGCTCACCGCTGGCCCCAGCACCGCGCCGCCCCAGCTCCTCGCGAACGTCGCCACCGTCTCGCGCGACGTCGGCCCGACCAACCTCACGCACTACAACATCGCGCGCTCGCTCGACGTGCAGGTCGGCGTCGACGGGATCGACCTCGGCTCGGTGGCGTCACCGGTCCAACGGATCGTGGACGAAGCGAGGCGCACGCTCCCGCGCGGGACCGCGATCACCGTGCAGGGGCAGGCCTCCAACATGAACGCGTCGTTCCTTGGCCTGGGGATGGGGATCGGGTTCGCGGTGGTGCTCGTGTACCTGCTGATGGTCGTCAACTTCCAGTCGTGGCTCGAGCCCTTCGTCATCCTGATGGCGCTGCCCGGCACCCTCGCGGGAATGGTGTGGATGCTCTTCCTCTCGGGCACGACGCTGAGCGTGCCCGCGCTGATGGGAGCACTCATGAGCATCGGGGTTGCGACCGCGAACAGCATCCTCGTCGTCACGTTCTGCGCCGAGCGTGTCCGCGAGGGGGTCGCCGTGACGACCGCCGTCGTCGAGGCCGGACGTGCGCGTCTCCGCCCGGTGATCATGACGGCGGTGGCGATGGTCCTCGGCATGCTCCCGATGTCGCTCGGGCTCGGCGACGGCGGCGAGTCCAACGCGCCGCTCGGGCGCGCGGTCATCGGCGGCCTCCTCCTGGCGACCGTGTCCACGCTCTTCTTCGTGCCCGTGATGTTCACCGTCCTTCATCGCAGCAAGAAGCCTGCGGAGGTGTCGCCGTGAAAGCGCTCCCGTTCCCCTTTCCTCATGACGGCGGGCGCTCGCGCCGCCTGCCCGTCATCATGCTCGTTGCCGTTGTTCTCCTCGGGTTGTTCTTCGCGGGGTGGTGGCCGAGACACGCCGCTCGAGAGAGACTGGCGGAAGAGACGAGCGTCGCGGAGGCCAAGCTCCCACGGGTCAAAGTGGTGACGGCCGTCGCCGCGGGGCCGGGTCGCTCCATGACGCTGCCGGGCACGCTCGCCCCGAACGAGCTGGCGCAAGTGACCGCGCGCGCGACGGGCTACATCGCGCAGCGGAGGGTGGACATCGGCGATCGGGTGCACGCCGGAGACGTCCTCGTGGTGCTCGACACACCGGATCTGGATCAGCAGCTCGCGCAGGCGCGCGCGGCGCTCGACCAGAAGAATGCGGCGCTCGAGCAGGCGCTCGCGAACCTCGACTACGCGCGCGCGACCGCCGAGCGCCAGGACGCCCTGCTGGCGCCGGGGCTCACGTCGAAACAATTGGACGATCAGGCGCGGGCGCAGGTGAACGTGTGGAAGGCGAACGTGCACGCCGCGCAGGCGGACATCGCCGCCGCGCAAGCGAGCGTCCGCCAGCTCGCGCAACTCGTGTCCTTCGGAAAAGTCGTCGCGCCGTTCGACGGTCGGATCACGCAGCGGAACATCGACATCGGGAGCCTCGTCACGGCCGGTGGTACGTCGGGCAGCGCGCCGCTCTTCCAGCTCGAAGGGAGCGATCCGATGCGCGTCTACGTCCAGGTTCCGCAGGCCTTCGCGTTGAGCGTGAAGGACGGCGAGCGCGCGAGCGTCTCCATCCGCCAGCTCCCCGGTCACGTCTTCGACGGTCGCGTGACGCGGACCGCCGGGTCGCTCGATCCCGGCTCGCGCACGCTCAACACCGAGGTCGACGTGCCCAACCCGACGGGCGAGCTCCTCGGCGGCATGTTCGCCGAGGTGAAGCTCGCCGTCGCCGTGTCCCATCCCGTGGTGCGCGTTCCCTCGAGCGCCGTGATCACCGACGCGCGCGGCGTGCACGTCGCGACCGTGGATCGCGGGGGTCAGGTGCACCTCGTCGCCGTGGTCCGCGGCCTCGACGACGGCCGAGAGATCGAGGTGGTCGATGGTCTCTCGGGCGGCGAGCAGGTCGTGGCGAACCCCGGCGGCGACGTCGTCGATGGGATGCACGTCGAGGCCGTCGCGGGGTCGTGAGGGTCACTCTTCCTTCCAAACCAACGACAGAAAGGAACGTCATGAATTCTTCTTCCAGGACACTCGTTCGCTCCGTGCTCGCTGCCCATCTGGAGATCGCCCCCTCCTCGCTCGCGGACAGCGATCGCTTCGAGGACCTCGGCCTCGACGATCTCGATCTCGTCCTGGTGGTGCTTCGCATCGAGGACCTCGACCGATGCGAAGCGTGCGGCGAGTTCCCCATCGAGGCGCTCGAGAGCGCGCGAACGGTCGCCGACCTCGTGGCGCTCGTCGACGTCTGGCTCTCGCGCACACCGCGCGCGCGCTGCGCGTGAGCGCCTGCAACCCGACGCGCGTTGCATGCAGCGCGCATCGCGTTGCGATCGCACCCTCCTCCGCGCGCCCCCGCGTGACTTCGCGCCAGTTTTCTATCTCGGCGTGCCCGCGCTCGTGCGGCCCACGACTTGCTCAGAGGCCGGCAAGTTCGGAGGACATCGCATGGCTCGTTCATTCTTTGGTGGGTCTCTCTCGGTCAGCTCGTCGGCGTCGACGTGCGGCATCGCGCTCTCACTCCTCGTCACGGCCGCGGGGTGCGCCAGCGCGTCCACGACCGAAGAGGCGGAGGGCGCTCTCGGCGTCGCGCACAGTGAGGTCGAGGCGGCAGACTCCCCGTCACAGTTCGCGATCGTCCAGGACGGGTCGCAGGCTTCGAAGGCGACCGGCGCGCTCGAAATTCCGTTGCGTGGCACCGACGGTCAGCCGGCGTTCATCACCTCGACCACCACGGTCCTCGGCTTCCCCCACTCCACCCGACTCGCCGTGCGTGGGACGTGCGGCGTGACGTTCATCTCGCCGCACTACGCGGTCACGGCCGCTCACTGCGTCGAGCAGGTGAACGTCCCCGATCCGGCGAACGAGACGTTCGTCGTGCGCCAGTACGACGTCACGAACGCGAGCTTGTCCGGGCTCGAGACGGCGGCGCTCTTCACGGGGAGTTTCCCGAACTACCAGCCGTCCTTCATACCGATGCAGAACGTCGCCGGCTATCAGTCCACGGCGCTCTCGTGCACCGTCGTCTCGCGCTGCGCCTCACCGTCGGTGGCGAACTCCGCGGCATTCAACTGCGACTTCTCCGCCGACGTCGCGATGCTCCACTGCGGCGATCGCGCGTCCAACGCGATGTGGCTCCCCGTCGCGACGTCCGATCCGCTGGCAGGCGCCGTCGAGATGTACTGGTTCCACGAGCTCCTCTCGCCGATGCCGAACACCAAACCGGCGCCGAACGCGCCCGCGACCACCCTCGATCGCTTCACGCACTACACGGCGCTCGCCGGGAACGCGATGCCCGCTCTCCCCGCGCAGATCAACGACTGGCACTACATCGCCGGCCCGACGAACGCGCTCCTGCCGCTCAAGTCCATTCCGTGGTCGAACGGCGCCGCACGCCAGCGCCTCAACCACACCACGGCGACCGATCTGTTCGGATGCCACGGCACGTCGGGTTCCGGCGTGCTGCAACGCAACCCCGCCGGAAATCTGGAGCTGCTCGGCCCCGTCCACAGCGGTGGCGATTGGTCCAACACGCGCCTCTGCGCCGACCCGGATCTGTTCCAGCAGGGAAAGACGGGCCTCGTCTACGAGCCGAACTCGTCGACGCTGCAGCTTCAGGCGAAGTTCAGTCGCGCGCTCATGCTCGACCGCATCGGCATCGTGGCGGTGCCACCGGTCGGCGTCTCGGCGCAGTAACCATTGACCCCACGACGTGTGTGGAACCTCCGCAGCCTCGGCGCTGCGCGAGCCCGGAAACTTTTGGGTTCCACGCGCGTCTAACGGGGCGTGTCTCACTTCCGCGTTCGTCCGGCCAGCCTTTCGGGCCGCGTCTTCCTCGCCGTGATGCTCGCCGGCTCGGCGCTCATCACGGCGACGAGCCTCGGGTATTTCGACTTCGAGTCGCTCCCGCCGTTCGTCATCGAGAGGATGCCGGACCGATTCGCGTCGCTGTGGCTCGCCGCGCTGCGTGTGCACGTCGCCGCCGCGTTGATCTCGTTCCCGCTCTGCCTCGCGCTCACGACGCGCGCGCTTCAGAAGCGCGCGGCATGGCATCGCTGGCTCGGGCGTTCGAGCGGTGTGCTGGTGCTCTTCGCGCTCGTGCCGTCAGGCGTCGTGCTCTCCTTCAACGCAAAAGGCGGGAGGGTCGTGGCCGCGGGCTTTCTGCTCACCGCGGCGATCGTCGCCTGGGCGATGGCGCGCGGAATCGTGGCGGCTCGCCGCGGCGACCTCGTCTCCCATCGACGCGCCATGCGGCATGTCGTCGCCCAGATGAGCGTTGCAGTGGTGTCGCGCGCGATGCTCCTCGGCTTCGATGCCGTGGGGGTCGATCCCGATCTCGCCTACGTCATCGCCCTGTGGGGGCCTGTCCTCGCCAGCGTCGCTGTCGTCGAGATCGTCTCGGCGCGCTCAGGCTCTCTTCGTTCGGTCGCCAACCTCGTCGCCAAGCTCCTCGAAAGGATTCGCCGTGACCTCTCTCCATCGGCTCTTCTTCTTCGCGCTCGCGGTGTCGCTCGTCCCCTCCTTCGCCTCGGCCGATGAGCCTTCGCTCGCCGAGTGGGCGCTGCAACGAGTCGAGGACGGCCTGGTGAAGCCGCTCGCCCATTTCGAGACCCACACCTTCTCGCGCTCGCGCCCTCCTCCGCGCGAGCGCCGCGTGCGCGTCCTTCAGTCGACCGCGCTGCTCGACAAGAACAAGCGCTCCTTCGTCCCTTTCGCCATCGACGTCCGTTTCGGTTCGGGCGAGTGGCACGAGAACGACATCGTCGGCTGCGTGTATGCGGGGGCCGGCAAGCTCTATGTGAAGAGAGGCGACGGGTATCGACCGGCGTCGTTCCTTCTCGGGAAGAACGAAGACACGGTGCAAGGCGTGTGTGAGAAAGCCGACTAACGACGTGATGCGGAGCCTCGGCTTGCTCCCCCAGATCACGGCTCGTATGATCCGAGTGCACTCGCGGCCATGCGCGTCGGTGCCCGTGAATGACCCCTCCCCCGGACGGCCCCAAGGGCGAGATCGAAGCGACCCTCCTCCGCGGAGGCACGCCGCACGACACCTCGAAGATCAGCAGCTATGCGATCGTCGTCGCCCTCGGCCCCGACGCCGGCATGCGCTGCACGATCGATGTCACCGACCCCGCGCGCTCGCTCGTCGGTCAGAGCGCCGCGTGCAACCTGCGCCTCACCGACAAGCTCGTCTCCCGCCGTCACGCCGCGCTCGACGTGACCCCGCGCGGCCTCCGCTTGACCGACCTCCGTTCGACGAACGGCACGTTCGTGGGCGACACCGCGGTCTTCGACGTTCTCCTGCAAGACGGCGCTCACTTCCGCGTCGGCGACACCACCTTGCGCGTCGACGCGAACACGGTCGGAGGCGCCCGCCAGCCGGCGTCGCTCCAGTTTGGCGGCGTGCTCGGCGGAAGCTCGGCGATGCGCCGCATCTATCCGCTGTGTCGACGGCTCGCCGCCGCCGACGTTCCCGTCGTCATCGAAGGAGAGACGGGCACCGGCAAGGAGCTCCTGGCCGAAGCGCTCCACGAGCAAGGCCCGCGCTCCAAGGGTCCGTTCGTGGTCTTCGACTGCACCGCCATACCGCCGAACCTCGTCGAGTCGGCGCTCTTCGGCCACGAGCGCGGCGCGTTCACCGGCGCCAACGCCACCCGCAGAGGAGTCTTCGAGCAGGCCAACGGCGGCACGCTCCTCATCGACGAAGTCGGCGACCTCGACATCGCGCTGCAACCGAAGCTCCTCCGCGCGATCGAGCGCTCCGAGGTGCAACGCCTCGGCGGCGAGAAGTTCATTCAGGTCGACGTGCGCGTCCTCGCCGCCACGCGCCGCGATCTCGATCGCGAAGTGCAGGCCGGTCGCTTCCGCGACGACCTCTTCTTCCGCCTCGCCGTCGCGCGCATCGAGCTCCCGCCGCTCCGTTCGCGCGAGGGGGACGTCGCGCTGCTCGGCAGCTACTTCTGGCGCGAGCTCGGAGGGGGCGACACGCCGCCGCCGCCCGATCTGCTGCAGCGCTTCGAGGACTACGCCTGGCCGGGCAACGTGCGCGAGCTCTACAACGCGGTCGCGAACCGGCTCGCGCTCGGCGATCTCGCGGGCATGTCGAAGCCCGCGGTCTGCCCCCCTTCCGGCCCGGCGACGGCCTCTCTCCCGTTTCCGACGCTGACCGTCCGAGCCGATCTCCCCTTCTCCCTCGCACGCCAGCGCATCCTCGAGGACTTCGAGCGCGCTTACCTGGAGCGCGTCCTCGCCTCGCACGACGGGAACGTCAAACGGGCTGCGACCGCCTCCGGCATCGCGCGCCGCTACTTCCACATCATCAAGGCCCGCATCGTCTGACCCCCGTTCTTTTCCACCGCCACGACCCGTCGGTAGACGCGAGAACTCTCGGGAGTTAGTGTCGGACGGGGTGAAATGACGGAGGGACGCAAGGAACCCGCGGCAGATGCGCCGGGGGCCGCAGGAAGCTCGCCGCCCAAGCCTGGGTCGGCGCCGCCGCGACTGGCAGTCGACGTCATGTTGGGGTCCGTCCTCAACGGCAAGTACCGCATCGTCGACGTGCTCGCGACCGGGGGCATGGGGCGCATCTACTCGGCCGAGCAGCTCCCGCTCGGCCGGATGGTGGCGGTGAAGGTCCTGCTCCCGGCGTTCACGGACGCCTACGCGGCGCCGAGCGGCGCCGACTCGATTCGCCGCCGCTTCCTCCGCGAGGCGAGCGTGCTGGCGAAGCTCCAGCACCCGAACATCGTCACCGTCTTCGACTACGGGCGCATCGAGACGCCGCCCAGCGATCGCGAACGCTTCTTCATGGCGATGGAGCTCCTGCAGGGCGAGACGCTTCAAGAGCGCCTCGATCGCGACGGCCACCTCACCGAAGCGCAGACCATCGGATTCCTCCGCCAGATGGGGCGCGGCCTCCGCGCGGCTCACGCGCTCGGAGTCGTCCATCGCGACCTCAAGCCCTCGAACCTGATGATCATCCCCGGCGCGGAGAACGAGAGCGCGCTCAAGCTCCTCGACTTCGGCGTCACGAAGGTGATGGACGAAAAGAATCAGGACCTCACGGACGAGGGGATCGTCGTCGGCTCGCCGCGCTTCATGTCGCCCGAGCAGGTGGGCGGAGCCGTCGACGCGCGGACAGACATCTACTCGCTCGGCATCATCGCGTTCACGATGCTCACCGGCGCGCCTCCCTTCCTCGGCAACACGGCGATGATGACGATGATGGCGCACTTGAACACGCCGCTCCCGTCGCTCGCGGGGGGTCTGCTCGGCGTGTCGGAGCCGTTGGACGCGTTCATCCAGCGGTGCTGCGAGAAGGATCCCGCAGATCGTTTTCAAACCGCCGACGCCCTCCTCGAAGCGCTCAACTCTTCGTTCGAAGGGGGCACGAGCGGCAGGATGAGCACGGGCAACCACTCGGCGGGTCGCACGCCGCTGCCGCCGGTGGTCCCGGTTCGAGTCGAGGCGCTCCCCGCAGGAACGACCGGAGACCCCGCCGTCACCCCGCCGCGATCGCGTCGGACGGTCGTGATTGCCACGTTGGCCGCAGCCGTTGCGGCGCTCATCTTCTTCTCCTTCGGTCTGTCGCCGAAACCGGTCCCCGCGACCGCATCGACGGCGCCGGTCACCACGAGCCCCAGCGCGCTCCCTTCGCCCCCGGCACCGGACGTGGATCCGCCGCCGTCGTCAGCGCCGGCGCCCGCAGTCGATCTCGCGCCGAGCCCTCCGGCGGGCTCGAGGCATTCGTCACCGGTGCTGCATTCCGGTCGGAAGATCCCGACACCGCCCCCTCCGTCGGCGCCCTCCTCCTCACCTGGCCCGATCGTCGCATCTCCCACGAGTCCTCCTCCGCCCCCCCCCAAGGTCGACCCGTTCGAAGAGCGAAAGTGAAGGCATGCGCGCAATAGTCGTCGTCCCCGTCCTCCTCGCATTCGCCCTCCTTCACCCCGCGATCGCGCGCGCTGAAGCGGAGGACGAGGCGGCCGCGGAGATGCTCTTCGCCGAGGCGCGCTCCCTCATGCGCGAGGGGAAACTGGCCGAGGCGTGCCGCAAGTTCAGCGAGAGCTACCGCCTCGATCACGCCGGCGGAGCGCTCCTGAACCTCGCGCTCTGCCACGAGAAGGAAGGGAAGATCGCGTCGGCGTGGGTCGAATACAAGGAGTCGGTCACCGAAGCGCGCAGGGCCGGCCGCCCCGAGCGCGAGCAGGTCGCCCTCGAGTCCGCGGCGGCTCTCGAGCCACGCCTCCCGAAGCTCACCGTCACGGTCCCTCCCGAGGCGCGCGTGAGCGGCCTCGAAGTGATCCGCAACCAGAGCGCGATCGAGCAAGGGGGATGGGGAACCCCGCTCCCGGTCGATCCGGGCGAGGTGTCGATCGAAGTCCGCGCCCCCGGCCACAAGCCCTGGTCCACGAAGATCTCGATCCAGCCCGGCGAGACCCAGGCGGTCTCGGTCCCCGTCCTCGAGATCGACGAAGCGACGCTCGTGAAGCCCCCGTGGTGGACCACGCGGAAGAAGGTCGCCGTCTCCGTCGGCGCGGTGGGCGTGACGGCGCTCGGCGTCGGCGCGTTCTTCGGAATCGAGGCCCTCGCGAACCGGCGGCAGGCGTTGAACGGCTGCCCCACGCTCGACGGCGAGCTCCGGTGCAGCACGTCGGCGGCGTCGGTGAGTCAGACGTCCGTGCGGCAGGCGTGGGTCTCCGACGTCGCGGTCGGCGCGGGCGTCCTCGGCGTGGCCGCCGCGGTCTACCTGATCGCGACCGACAAGCCAAAAGCGTCAACGTCGCCCGACGCGGCCCCCGCGCCGGCGACCGCGCGCGTCGACCTCGTCTCGATGGGACTCCTCGGCGCGGGCGTTCGGGCGACCTGGTAATCGCAGACCGTCACTTCGACGCGTCGACCGCCGCATCGACCCCCGCATCGAGCGGCGCGGGGGCCGTCGGCGGTGGCCGAAAGAGCTGCCAGTTGTGAGCATAGTAGGCGGAGAGCGGCCCCACGTTCCCCGGCAGTGCCGGCTCGTACGTCGTCGGCGTGAGCGTTACTGCGGTGTCGTCGGTCGCCCAGAGAGTCTCCGACGACGTCCACGCCTGGGTCGCCGGAAACCCGACGAGAAACATCGGCTCGAACTCGAGAGGCACATGCCCCGGCGTGTACGGGTTCGTGGGGCAGGTATCGCAGGCCCGGACGTACCCTTGCGGCTCCGCCCTCGGAAACGCACCCCCCTTGGCCTGGTCGAGCGTCTTCATCACGATCGGGCTCAGCGTCCCTGTCGCGAGCGCGCCCGCATCGACGTCGGAAGTCTCCACGCCGATGGTCGAATAGAACGTCCCCAGGATCACCCCCGGCACGCCGTCCTTCTTCGCTTCGCTCTGAATCCACGACACCGCGCGCTTCGCCTGGAGCGCCTGCTCGTCGGCCCAGCCGTTCTCGCCGGCTCCCCCGTCGGTCGGCGGCGGCTCGTCATGGCCATAGGCCCCCACGTAGGGGAGCGACGAATCGAGCTGCGGCGAGATGAGCTGCGTGCAGAACACGTCCACCGCGAGGCCGTCCTCGAATTGAACCTGCGCCTTGAGCATTCCGCGCCGGAGGCCGGTGCTCGGGTAGATATAGGATTTGGTCGAATTGAATGGATATTTCGATAGAATGAGGAGCGGCGTCTGCCCCTGATACGTGAACGCCGGCGCGGCGCTCCCGGTACAAATCGCCTCCCCCGTGGACACCGTCTCGGTCGGGTCCAGCAGGTTCACGAGAATGCAATCGAAGCAGACGTCGTCGGCCGTATCGAGCGGTGACATCTGGGTCGAGGCGTACAGCTCCGCGAGGTCCGCGAAACAGGCCGACGAGAGGCAGCTCGTGCTCTGGTTCATGGGGCCGACGCCGCCGTCGGCCAATGTCGCCGAACACTTCTGGGCGATGCACGAGTAGGCCTTGCTGACCGTCGCCGCCGGGATTGGCGCGGCGCAGGGAGGCGCCGTCGGCGCGGGGGGAATCTGGCCGTTTTCGTCGGACGGATCGTCGGCCATCGTCGCCGTCGTCGTATCGACCTCGTACGAGTACGGAAACTGAGTCGCGGCCTCCCGGATCGCCTTGCGCGTCTCGATGCCGTCGGCTTCGGTGACGCACATGACGTCCGTCGAAGTCCGCGCCGCGATGGCCGCCGTGATCGGCGCCACGCGCGACGCGGTGAACGGCGCGTTCGCACCTATGAGATCGACGTCCCACGAATCGAAGGAGAGAGTCGGAAGCGCAGTCAACGAGCACCGCTCGATCTCGGACACGTCCGCGGCGCTGAAGCCGATGGGCCCCGCATCCTTGTTCGCCGCGAATCGGTCCTGGCAGTACAGACCACGGACGGGGAAGAGATCCTTGCTCGCGGGATCTCCCACGATGAAGAGAGACGCCGCCACCTCCGAGAATGGCAGCGTGAGGAGCGCGATCGCATTTCCGGACTGATCGCCATCGATCGCGGCGACGAAGTTGAACCCGGTATTGAGCTGTTTGAGGTACCCCTCCGCGTCGACGTTGCCGATCTTCAACTGTTGCGCGGGAGGCGCGGCCCCGGGCGGAATCGGCGCCGCGAACATCGGGAGCGCGAGCGTCGTGGGGAGCGACTTGGCGCCCTCAGGCGGCGACCCGAAATCGATCGATAGGCCACCACTGAGCGCGTTGACGACGCGCAGGTAGGTCGAGCCGCCGCTGAGTTGCCCAGGCTCCTCGTGCAGCGCGGCGATGGCCTCGGGGCTGACCTTCCCACCTCCGGCGTACCGCAGGACGGTCGTCACCTCGAGGGGCGCGGCCAGATTCTTCCCCGCGCTGGCGATCGCGATACCGTCCTTCTCGCTGGTGGCTGGGGCCGTACACGGCTCTCCCGCAGGGATGGCCTTCACGTCGATCGATCCGACGGGGACGTGAAACGGAACGGTCGCCTGCAGGTACGGAAGCCCGCCGCTGCACAGCGTGTCCTGCCCGCCATCGCGAAAAATCGGCCTTCCCCAGGCGCTCGATCCCGCCGGCCGGATGCAGAAGTCGGCGGCGGTCGCCCCACTCGGGCTGCTCACGTTCGCCGCGTTGACGAGTCGAATGAGGCCCTCTCCGGTGCTCGGGAGGTTGCAGACCCCCACGGGTGGCATCGGGTCGGCGTTCCACGTCCGGACGCCGCCGATGACCTGGCAGCCCGCGACCGCAATCACCAATGCTGCGCCCGCCGCAGATAGAACACTCGAAGGTTTCACCTGTTTCACTCCCTACGAGCCGTCACGCGCGAAGCGCCTCCCGAACGTCGCGTCACGACAAGCGAGCACTACGGTACACGTTCTGACGACGCCGAGACCGAATCAGGTTGGCAACATATGCGCCACCGGCGGTGAGCGGCGCATCCCAGCGCACACGCCGCTCGGGGATTCAGCGGGCGGAGCGACTCCGCTTCATCTCCCGCGACGAAGCCCCGAGGGTCGCCGTGTGATCTAGGAGATCTCACTCCGAGGGATCCAACGGATCGCCAACCACCGCGCCGACACGCCGAATTCGCAGCGGAACCGCCTCGAAGGCAGCGGTGTCGCCGCTCTCCGGCCTGGTTCGAAGAATGCACCTTCATCGAACTGAGCTCGGGAGCGCCTAGGCGCGCACGTTGGCCCCCCCCGCCGATCCCGAGCTCACTCAAGCGAGGACACCGTGCGCAGTTGCTTCAACCCGTATGTGGCAGGTCGGCCTTCGACGATCGCGAACGCGAACGCGAGCGACGCGCTCCACGCGACCGACGGCGTCCATTCCGCCACGTGCGTCGGCCGGCACGGCCTCATGGTTCACGCTCACACAGATCGCGATCTCACACATCTCGATCTCACACACCACAAGCCTCGCGGGAGGCATGTCTGTCATGCCATTCGTTTTGGCATTTCTACACACGATCAATCGTCGGATCACATCTGCTGAGGAGAACGAAGAGGGTTAGTTTCGACCTCGGAAACAATCGTATCGACGCCGCTTCCATCTCACGCGAGAAGGCTTGGATCGTCGCATTGTTTCTCATTTGTTCTATCACGCATATGTCACGACGATAGACGACTCCGCCGACGTGAATATCACCGTCGGCGTATGAGTATTTCGAATTGCGCGATCGATGAATCTGCGCATTCGATCTCACATATTCATCCACCAAGAATCACGACCGTTCAATATTCTAAACATTGTTAATTATCTGAATGACATTTCGTTCAATCGGCTAACTAACAAGATTCTTCGCACACGGATTCGTAGGGAAAACAGCCGGATCGCGAACGGGCTCGTCGGTTGCAATTGAGACCTTCAACCTCGGAGGTCGCAATCAATGCAGACAAGAATCAAGACCGCAGTTGTCGCACTTGGCGGTGTGGTGGTCTTCGTGAGCAGCACCGCCCTCGCGGCCCCGGCCGCCGACGGCATGTTCTTCATCCACGGCACTGGCAACCAAGCGACGCCCAGCAAGCAGGTCAACCCGACCGACGGGGCCGTCACGGGCTACTGGACCCAGGCCGCCATCAACGCGATGATCGCCGATCCCGCGGGAGGCAACTGGACCTACGGCGCCGCCGGGTACCAGGGCTCCACCAACAACGCGCAGACCAGCGCCTACTACGTCGCCTCGCAGCTCCACGACTTCGTGGGCCCCGGCATCATCACGAACGTCGTCCTCATCACGCACTCGAACGGGTCGAACCCGGTCCGCTACATGACCGCCCACCCGACGGCGACCGACGAATACGGCACCGCCTTCAGTTACGGCCTCAACAAGGTCCGCCGCGTGATCTTCATCGCCGGCGACAACATGGGCACGCCGCTCGCCGACAAGGTCACGTCGTCGGGCTCGTTCGCCAGCATCAGCAACAACGTCGTGAAGGACTTCGGGTTCGGCAACTACAACTCGGCGGCCGTGCTCCAGCAGGTGCAGGCCACGATGGCGACCTACAACGGTAACGGGACGTTCTCCGTCGGAACGGCGCCCGGTGGTCTCTCGACGGAGTACGTCTACGGCAGCGGCGTCTACGCCATGATCACCTCGAGCGATGCGTGGTGCGGCGGCTACACCGACACCACGGGGCTGAAGGCCGCACAGGTCTACGGCTGGGGATCGAGCAGCGCGGCGACCGACGGATTCATCGGCGTCAACAGCTCCACCTACGTCGGCACGGCCGGCATGAGCGGCGACGCGCGCTTGAATCACAACCAGTCTCGGCGCGCCTGTCACGGCGTGGGCGCGACGATCGAGACCATCGCGCACGGCGCCATGAGCGGCGCGTTCGCGGCGATCCCCCCGGACTACACGATCTCTCCTGCGGCGCAGGCCTGCAACGCGACCACGCAAGGGTGGTCCGGCAACTACTACTGGCTGGGTTGCACGAGCGCGATGAAGACCGATACCAAGACGGATATCGACTGCTACGTCTCCTACGGCGGCGACAACGGCTACGTCGATCAGTGGACGGGGGTGAACCCTCAGAACGGCGTCGGCCTCGCGCTGAGCGACGGCTGGAATTACACGGGCTACAGCGCCGCGTCGAACTACGCCAACGGCGGCGTGGGGTGCAGCGACACGTGGCTCGGCGATGGTCAGTGCGACCTTTGCCTCCTGGCGAAGTACGGGTTCGACAGCGCGTCGGGCACGACCCAGGGCGACGACTGCGTCAACGCGGGCGCCGGGACCAACAACACCTGCGCCGACATCGCCTGGTATTCAGCGACGAAATCGCTCACCAGCGGGTCCTACGCCTACTTCACGTACACGGCGACTCACTGAGGATGACAACCACCATGAAAACCACAAACACGATCGTCGTCCTCGGTCTCCTCGCAGCGCTCGCCGGCTGCAGCACCAACCGCGCGCCCGAGCCCGGGCCCGGTCCCACGCCCGCTGCAGCGAGCGCCGGCCCGCGAACGGTCGCGTCCAACGGGCGCAACGTGATCGCGTCGTCGCTCTACACGGCCACGGCCAACGCGCACGCCACCCGGCCGCTGGTCCAGGTCTCGAACGCGCTCGACCCGGTCGATGTCCTCGGCCACGGGTACGAGCCAGTGGAGACGACCCACACCGATGGCCTCGTCATCGCCTCCAAAGGGGGCGCCGGCCTCTACTCGGTGCCCATCGATACGACCGCCGGCGACGCCTACCTCTTTCTCACCCCCCAGGTGGAAGGGGAGGACGCGATCCAGGCGGCGCTGCGCGACATCGAGGTGCTCGACCCCACGGGCGCGCTGATCAATCAGCGCGTGGCCAAGGGGGCCGGCGACGATCCGGACGCCCATCTGCAGATGTCGGCGATCCCGCTCTCGGGTCGCCCGGTCGGCGTCTACAAGGTTCGCTTCAAGTCCGGAGCGCCGCAGGTCGGCGTGGCCATCGAGTCGCGGCAGCTCATGTCGAACATCGTGATGAAGCTGGTGCCGTCGACGCTCGAGCACCTCCTCGGCAATCAATCGTTCGTCGACGCGACGCTGCTCGAAGGGGGCAAGCCGATCACCGGCGCCACCGTCGTCGCCGACATGATCGACGGCGAGAACGGCAACAAGGTGTCGCCCATCACGTTCACGGAGATCGGCGACGGGCTGTACCGCGCGGCGATCCACTCGGTGCTCAACGGCGCCAACAAGAGCGGCGCGTACCTCACCGACGTGCGCGCGACGGGGACCAGCCCGGCGGGCTTCGCCTTCGCGCGGCAAGGCCGGACCGGGTTCCATTACGGCATCCCCACCGCGCGCATCGTGAACCTCACCGACCACCGCACGCTCACCGACGAGAACGGGCTCGTCTCGGCGTTCGAGGTCGACGTGAACGTCGAGTCGCGCTCCTACGATCGCCTCGAGATCTCGGGCAAGCTCACGGTCGTGGGCGCCGACGGCGAGGAGCACCCCATCGCCATCGCGCACACCGGCCAGGGGCTCGACGCGGGATCGCACAAGGTGACGCTCCACTTCGACGCCGGGCACGTGCGGCTCACGAAGGCGGAAGGGACGTTCTACGTGCGCGACCTTCAGGTGTACTCGCTCGGGACCGACACGCTGTTCCACCGCGACCTCGGAAGCGAGAACCGCGCGTTCGCCAACGTCATGCGCGCGTCGCTTCGCCCGCTCACCGAGCTCACGCCGGGCCAGGGGCAGCTCGTCGCCGACGGCGTCTTCTCGAACGAGTGACCCGCGCGAGCACGCACGCCGCGGTCATCGTGATCGCGGCGAAGCGCGTGCTCTCGCGCGGCGCGACCGAGCAGCTGCAACCCGACGTCGCCGGCGGCGGTGCGACGGGACCGGCCGCGTCGGCAGTCGCCCCGCCGTCGTCGCTCGCGGCGGCGGCGTCGCTCCCCGCGTCGCTCGATTCGCAATCGATCGCCGCGGAGGGGCACGCAGGGCACGCGCCCGCGTCACCGGAGCCGGCGATGACGGCGGCGATCCACGAAGCGTAGCGATCGACGCGCACCGCGCGCGAGGCCGTCGCGCAATGAAGCTCGTCGCCATACGAGACGATCGCCGCGATCGACTCGCCCCCCGCATCGTCGACGACGAGGAGCGGTCCGCCCGAGTCACCGTGGCACGCGTTGACGGTCGCGTCGCCGAACGACAGAAGCGCCGAGCACGCCGCGCCGACGCTCGTGACCCCCGAGCGCCGTGTCCCGCTGCTCTCGCGATCACTCGCCGACGACTGCCCGTAGCCGACGACGGTCACCGAGTCTCCGACCAACGCCTCCCCGCTCCCCGCGAAGAGCGGCACGCTCGGCACGTCGGCATCTTCGGCGAGGATGATCGCTCCGAGATCGGTCCCCCCTGGCAGATCATCGGTTCCCGCGTAGCCCGGGTACGTCACGACCGCCGCCACGGCGAGCACGCTCGTCGGCGATCCAGCCGACGCCCCGAGTCCGACGATGAGCCCCGCGGGCGCTTGGCCGAGCGTGCAATGCCCCGCCGTCAACACCACCCGCGGCGCGATCACGGTCCCCGTGCACAGTTCGGGATTCGACGCGTCAACCTGCGCGACGATGGAGACGACGGACGCGTGCGCCGCATCGACGCTTCCGCCGATGACTGCGAGTGAAGACGTCCCCACGGTCGCAGGTGAACGGCCGGCGCACGCGACGAGCAACCCCAGGACGGCGCTCGGAAGCGCGACGCGAGAAACGCGCGGGCGGACTCGGACGATCCTGGGCATCTCGTTCGTACTTACCGCACCGGGAGGCCAGGTAGGTAGCGCCGCGCCGCCTTTAGAAGCACGCACCGTTCGGATACCGCAGCTCTCGATCGGCGAGGACCTTCATCGCGGGTCTCGGCGTCGAGCCGGAGATGAGCTGCGGGTTACCGTTGTGCAGGCGCGTGTAGTAGATGCGCGTGATTCGCCTGCTGAGGTTCGCCGTGAGGCGCAGCAGGAATGCGGCGCCGCACGCCTGCGTCTCGTCCCCGACCGACGGATTGCCGTCTTGGCCGACGCCGATCTCGGTGTCCCAGAGCTTCACCCCGCCCCACGACCCACCGAGATTCTTGAGGAGCGCGCGCGTCGAGCAGCCCTTCTCGGTGCTGCAGTGATCCTTGGCGTCGAGGTAATCGTTCACGTCGTGCCAGGGGTGGAACGCGAAGTACTCCGGGCGAAATCCGCGACCCAGCTTGAACGCCGCGTCGTCGGCATGGTTCGCAATGTAATTCTTGTACCTATCGAGGTAACTCGCCTGCCTGCAAAGCGAACCGGGAGCCACGTTGTCGTCCGGACAATTCCACTGGAAGTCGTCGACCATCCCGCCGTTCGACGCCAGATCGCCTGCGGCCACCTTGCAGCCCGGCTCCGCGCAAAGATGCCGCATCGCGAGGTAGTAGTCCGCGGCCTCGTCGGGAGAGAGCGCGCGCCCGAGCCCATCGCCACTCCCGGCTCCGTTGTTGGGCTCGTTCCACGGCGTGAAGGAGAACGTGCCCGTCCAGCCAGCCCATTTCGTCGCTCGAAACGCTTCGAAGGCCTTCGCGAACGCATCGACGCTGGGCGGGCTCGTCGTCGAGGGCGCCTCGTTGCCCGTACCCCCTTGGCTCCTTGGATACGACTTGAAGCTGACGAGCGCTTCCTGGCAGTGACCTTCGGCATGCGCCAGCCAGTCCTCGAAGAACGCGCGAGATCCCTGCTCGTTCGCGGCTCCCTGACCTGGCTTCTGAAGGGCGACGTTCCACGAAAGATACGTGTGACAGAGGCGCGGCCCCGGCTGCACGGAGCTGGAATTCCAGAACTCGGTGAAGTACGCGAACTGGTCGGGTCCGCCGTTGAAGCCGATGTTGATCGCCTCGGGGCTCCCGGACAATTCCTCCGTGCTGCTCGTGCTCGACTCGTCCGGGCCGGGCGCGCCGCAGCCACCGAGCGCGAAGAACACCATCGTCAGCGACGACACACGAATCCAACGAGCCTGATTTCTCTTAATCATGGTGCATTCACTCCTTGTTCAAGCTCGCGTTCACGGAAGCCGCATGGGTTTGTCGCCAGGGTGACCGTCGCCGACGCGCGGCCAGCCGGCTCCATCGAACGAGACCTCGTCGAGCGCCAGGAGACGCGGCTCACTGTGTCCAGTCTTCCCGCGCCACTGGACGTGGTAGAGCAGCTGCGTTCGCCCGTCGGGCCCCTCGAGCCACTGCGAGCTGTGTCCGGGTCCGACCATGCGCCCCGTCGCAGCCGACGAGAGGATCGGCGCTCCGTGCTTCTCGAATGGGCCGTAGGGCGAGTTGGCGCGGGCGACGCCGACCGCGTACGAGCCGTCCCACGTCGATGCCCCGCTGTAGAGCAGATAGAACTGGCCGTCCTTGAAATGCGCTTCGACCCCCTCGACCGTTCCATGTCCTTCGTGGTCGTGCTCCCAGGGGAGCGTGGCCCGGAACGGCTCTCCCGTCGTGAGCTGCAGCTCCCTGTCGGTCCCTTTGAGGATGGACAGGCCGTCTTCGCTGAGCTGCGCGACGTGCAGGTACTCCGGTTGATAGACGTAATAAAGATAGAGCGCGCCGGTGCCCGGGTCGCGAACGACGCTGGGATCGATTCGACCCGAGTTCGTATCGCCGGGACCGGGGATGGATCCGTCGCCCTGAGCGACGAGCGGCTCTTCGATGGGGGTCCATGGACCAGCGATGGCGTCAGCGCTCGCTGCGCCGATGGCCATCGAGCCGGCGTTGGACGGATTGCTCGAAGACGCTGCGAACGTCAGGACCCACTTACCGTGGAAGCGATTGATCTCGGGCGCCCAATAGAATCCCGAGCCCGGCGCCTTCGCCCATCGGGGGTGTGAGGCCTTGGAGAAGACGTAGCCGATGAGGTGCCAGTGCACCAGGTCCGAGGACCAGTGAATCGGAAACGCGTCCGGCGTCAGCCCGATGTTCGGCGACGTGCAGACCATGAAGTAGTTTGCGCCGAACTGTCGAACGTTCGGATCGGCGCATTCGGCGTAATTGCCGCCACCGATTCCGAGCAGAGGGTTCATGTAGGTGCCGGCGGCGAGCTGTTCGCCTTCCGACTCCGATTGTCCATCCGCGCCAGTGGAGCTGGCGCACGCCGCAAGGCCCAGGACGAGAGGGAGAACATAGGTGTGTCGCATGGGCGTCCTCGGTGCACTGGGCATGCCCGGGGCGACTGTCCGCGGGCGCCGCGGATCTGGCGCCGGCGGCTAAGGCGCTGACCACACCGAATACGCGTCCTGCAACTGATAGCCGTACGTGGTCACGGCGTTGTCGGCCTCGACCGGGCTCGCTGTATAGAAGTGATCGGCGCTCGTCGCGTCGAAGAGGCGATACAAGGTCGTGGCGTTTCCGCATCCGTCCGTCCCGATGTACCCGAGGATCGATTCGACCACGAAGCCAGCGGTGCCTTCGCACGTCGCGCTCGGCGTATACACGTGTCGATTCAACGCGGACGAGTAGCATCGGTAGAAGGGAATCGTGCCCGCGCCCGCCGGATCGACATAGAAGGCTGCCGGAGACTCGAGGGCGAACCCCGCGGGTTGCTCGTTCGCATCGACCGTGTAGAAGTGCTCGCCGGTTGCACCGTTGAGCCATCGGTAGACCGGGAGGCGGAGCGCGCACGCGTCTCCGCTGGCGTCGCCTTCGCCGGCGTTCGAGTCGTCGGGCCCTGCGTCGAACATCAGTGGTCCCCCCTCGAGCTCGATGCCGGCCGACGCGTCGTCTTCAGGATAGTTGGGATAGTCCCAGTCGTCGGCGTCCTCCCCGGCGTCGTCCTCTCCGCTGCTCGGGGCGGCGACGGCACCGCATCCCCCGAGCGCGCCGATGCACGCGGCGAGCAAGCCAGCTTTCGCCACCGCTTCCAGACACGCGCGCGCCATCCTGCTGTATGCGCTCACGGGCCCGTGCAGCCGTTCAGCGCGGTCGCAAGGGCCTTCGCGCGCGCATCCGTGGCGGCCATCGGCGATTGCCAGTCGCCGTTGTACACGCCGAAATAGCCGCCGTCGGCGAGCGGATGACACATGCTCGACGCCGCCGATCCGATCGTCTTGGAGTCGTTCGGACCGATGTTGATCATCGGCGAGACCTGGTGGCCACTCAATGTCTTCGGCCACGCCGAGAGGTAGTCGTCGATCGTCTGGTCGCTCGAATAGAGCTCCGCGAAGTACGCCTTCATGTGGGTCGCCGTGAGGAGACGCCACGCCCCGCCGCGATAGGCCATGAACTCGAAGCCGGTCCCCGTCGCGCCCGATGAGCATTGAGAAAGAAACGTCTGATCTTGTGAGATCGCGCGCGTGGGGTTTGTGTCGTCGTACGCGTAGTTGGCAGCGCTCGGGTTGGTGACCGCGAAATTGCTTGTGCTGCACTTGCGGAAGGCGTGATTCGCCGCACCGTCGGCATCGACGACGTCCCAGCAGCCGTTCGAGAGCGAGCCGACCGAGCCCGCTCCCGTTCCCACTGCGAAGACTATGGTGAGGTGCTTTGCGCAGCTGGGTCCGGCGTCGGGCGGGGATGCGTCGCGTGCAGTGGCGTCGGGCGCGCTTCCGTCCTCCAGGTTCTCATCCGGAGGGGCTGCGTCGGGCGCCGGCCCGGTGACCGTCGAGCCGTCCTCGGAGGTACCCGCGTCCAGCACCGGGGAATCGCTCGAGCCATCGGTCTCGAGGACAGGGGAATCGAGCGCGGCACTCCCGCACGCGAACAGCGACGCCAGCGACAGGACCTGGAGAATGCATCGTCGGAACATGGGAGGCCTACTCGATCACGCAGGTCGCGTATGCGGGGTTCTGGTCGACGTGCAGGTGAGTCCCGCTCTCGAGGTAAGCGAACTTGAAGCCCACGCTGCAGGCGAGGTGCTCGTCGGCCGTCGTGTAGAACTGGAGCGGGAGATCGACGGCGTCGCCGAACATGTGGCGCGAGTTGTTGGCGCACGTGCCCGAGCAACCGAGCGGGTCGCCGCAGAGTGACGTGCATACGTCTTCCTGGTGTTTAGGGCTGCGGAAGCCGCTATTGACGGACACTGGCGTGTTCAGCGCCTCGCGGAACTTTTCGAGCGACGCGACGGCCGCGGGCGCCATGAGCACGAGGTGCCCATAGCCCTCCGAGACCTCGGTCCCGACGAGCTCCTCGAGCATGAAGTGCGCGGCGACGTTCACCGTGAGGGGGTAGACCTGCTCCGTATCGGGATCGATCAGGTCGTCGACATCGAGAAAGCACTTTGGGGCCGACTCCCCGCTTGCAAGGTGCTTCGCGTACGTCGCCGTCATCGCCGCGTTTTCGAAGGTCTGAATCTTCACTCCGGATGGGTATTTCAGCGCCGGACACGGGTTCGTCGGGCCGGCGCCTTTCGACTTCGCGGCGTCGGCTGCACCTGCATCCTCCGGCGCAGCTGGGTCCTCCGGGGAACTGGCATCCTCCAAAACGAGCGCGGCGTCGGGTGCGCTGGGGTCCGGCGTAGCGGCGCTCCCTGCGTCGTCGATTGATTCGGTCGACGTTGGAGCCGGGAGCGAGGGATCGTCGGCGGGAGCTGCGGAGGCGCACCCCGTCGCGAGCGAAGCCGCTGCGAGGAGTGTGAGAACACATTTGAGTGAGTCGGCGATGCGGAGCATGCACGACTGGACAGCAAGTCATGTACCGCCGGGTACTCGCGTGGTGCGCCAGATCTTTGGCGTCGAGAGCCAATCGGATGGAGATATCAGTGCGACGTCAGGCTTCGAATGCGCAGCGTGCGGCGCATCGCCATCGGGGTCGATCCCGTCCACCGCCTGAACGCGCGATAGAACGCGCTCGCATCGCGGAAGCCCACGAGGTACCCGATCTCGCGGATGCCGAGCTCGGGGTTCGCGAGGAGCTCGAGCGAGAGGTCTCGGCGCACCTCCTCGACGAGCGCCTTGTGCGACGCGCCTGCTTCTTCGAGCCGGCGCTGGAGCGTGCGCGCGCTCGTCGCGAGGCGCTTGGCGGTCATCTCGAGCGCCGGATCACTTCCACGGATGCTCTCGGCGATGGCGAGCTTCACACGACGCAGGAACGCCGGCGCGCCCGAGACCCGCTCGAGGAGACCCTCGGCATGCCGGTCGAAGAAGGTGGCAAGCGCGGCGTCGTGCTCCACGCACGGCGTGTCGAGCCACGCGGCGTCGAAGATGAGCTGGTTGTCGCCGCAACCGAATCGAACCGGCGCGCCGAAGAAGCGCACGTGGGCCGTGTCGTCCTTCGGGGGCGGCTCACGAAAGCGGACCTCGTGGAGCGGCCACGGTCGTCCTGTGAGCTGACGCGCGCGCGCGAAGAGAAGCGCGAACAGGAGCTCCGTGGCGACGCGCGGAGAGCTCGTGACTTGCCGCGAGACCGAGAGCCGCGCCACTTTTCCCTCTTCCTCGAGGCGAAGCTCGCTGAAGTCGTCGATGAGCGCGTAGTAGCGGGCCGCGCGCGCGAGCGCCTCGCGCATCGTGAGCGAGCTTCGCATCGCGAAGTCGAGCATGTCGATCGTGCCGAGCGGGATCGCATCGGCGGCGCGCAGAGAGAAGGCCTCGTCGCGGGTGAGCGCGCTCGCACGCTCGATCGCGCGGAACACCACCGGCGCGGGCAGGCGTGCGTCGCTCTGATCGAGGAGGGTCCGCGAGATGCCGAGCTCGCGGAGCAGCGCGTCACCGCCGACACCGGAGCGAGCGAGCGCGATGTCGAGCGCGCGCACGACGAGAATCGAAAGAGTTCCGCTCATGGTCTGCGACCTCGCAGGGCTACTAGCAAGCCGCGCGCCTCGGGCGAGCTCGCGGATCGATCGGTCAGCGTGTGCCTTCGTGGGGCGGGCATCGTGCACGATGTCATCGGATGACACCCCTGCGTCGCCGGAGGACACAGCTTCTTCCGGGCGCCGACGTGGTTGCCGATCTCGCCAGCATTACGGCGCGCGCCGCCAATGACGCGGGTGCTATGGGCGCTCAAGGTGCGCCATGGACGCAACCTCGACCGGTAGCCGGATCGCCCTCATCGCTCCCGGCTCGCTCTCGCGGCGCCAGGCCATTCGTTTGATCGGAGCGGCAAGTGTGTGGATGGCCAGCGGTCCCGGTTGCAAGAGCGCGAGCCCATCGCCGCCCGCGACACCCGAGTTCTCCCCCGACGAGGTTCGCGCCTTGAGCGCGCTCGCCGACGCGGTCATCCCTCCGGACGCCGATCCCGGCGGCGCCGCCCTTGGCGCAGTCGAATACATCGAACGCCTCGTCAGCGCGTTCGACGGCCCCTCGGTCACCATCTTCGCAGACGGCCCGTTCTCCGGGCGCGCGCCCTATCCATCCTCGAATGGGCAACCCTCCGACCGCTCGCCGCCGGACGATTTCGCCAGCTGGGTCGAGCTCGATCGGGTGAGCACCGTCGCGTGGCGCCTCAACGTGCTCGGCTCGGGCGCCGTCCCCGGCGGAGCGCCGAACGAGAAGCTGCTGGGCGCCGTCGCGGGAATTCGCGCGGAGGTCCATCAGGGCCTTGCTGCGGCGATCGCACAGAACGCGGCGCGTCCCCTCGACGAGCTGTCCCCCTCCGATCTCGCGGCCGCCTTCAGCAACCTCGATTCGAGCTTCCAGAGTCTACTGATCGATCTGGTCACGGAGGCGGCGTTCGCTGCCCCGGAGTACGGCGGCAACGTCGACGGAGCAGGTTGGCGCCTCTGTCACTTCGAAGGAGACAGTCAGCCGCTCGGCTATAGCCAGTGGAACGGCGCGACGTACGTCGAGCGCGCCGAGTCGCCGTTGAGCACGCCCAATCCCGGGGCCGATCCTGCGCCTTTCACCTCCGACGTCACCGGTATCCTCGACCTGGTCGCGGCGTTTCTCGGCGGGACGGTGAAATCATGAGACGCACCGAGTTTGGGAACACGTCGCTCTCGAAGTTCGACGTAATCGTGATCGGCTCCGGCGCGGGCGGCGGCCCCGTCGCCCATGTGCTCGCAGCGCTTGGGTTGAAGGTCCTCGTCCTCGAGGCGGGCCCCTGTCACTTCGACAATCTCGATGACGCGAGCAAGCCCCCGGTGCCGCGGTTCTCGAACGACGAGCTCAAGCTCGAGATTCGCAACTTCATCGTCCCTGATCCGCGCGTCGAGCCCCGCTCGTGGCGGCACCTGGAGAGCGATGGGGACAGGCTCAGCGTGGGCGACGTGCAGGCCCTACCCAAGACGGTGGGCGGCGGCTCGGTGCACGCCGACCTGAAGATGCCGCGCTTCGCGTCGACTGATTTTCAACTCGGGACGCTCCTCGGCAGCGTCCCCAACGCCAGCTTCGCGGATTGGCCGGTGCAATACGACGAGCTCGAGGCGTTCTACGCGTGGGGCGAGCGTCTCCTCGGCGTGCAGGGCAAGAAGGGGGCGAACCCATTCGAAGGTGCACGGAGCGCGGAGTACCCGATGGCGCCGGGCGCGCAGATGTACGGCGGCCTCGTCGTCAAGAAGGGGCTCGACGCGCTCGGGTACACGATGTTCCCGTATCCGACGGCGGTGAACTCGGTCCCGTACGACGGCCGACCGGCGTGCAACGATTGCGGGTTTTGCTCGAGCTACGGATGTCCCACCAACGCCAAAGGGTCGTCGGCCGTGACGACGCTGCGGAAGGCGCTCCTCAGCGGCAACTGCCTGCTGCTCGCCGAGACGCGCGTCGTCAAGATCGTCACGAACGCCCAGAAGAACAGCGTCACGGGCGTCGAGGCGCTCGACCCGACGGGCAAGCGCGTGACGTACACGGCGGACAGGTACGTGCTCGCCGCGAGTCCGATCGAAGACGCCCGCCTGCTGCTCCTCTCGGACCCCGGCGGGCCGGGGCTCGGCAACTCGAGCGGGCTCGTGGGTCGCAACCTGATGTTCCACTACCAGACCGAGGCGCTCGGCATCTTCGACGAGCGCGTGCACGGATACCGCGGTCGCGCGGTCGCGCAAGGCTTCGCCGATTTCCGCGGCGCGCCCAACGACAGCGCGCATCCGCTCGGCGGCATCGTCGAGATCAGCGGTGGCGGCATGCCCGTAGGCGAAGCCGCGTACTACAAGCGAGTGCTCGGCCAGGCCGAGCTGGGCGGCAACTGGAACGGCCCTCTCTTCAAGGCGCTGATGCGCCAGAGCCCCGGGCGCGATCGCGTGATGATCCTCGTGATGCAGGCCGAGGACGCGCCGCAGTCGACGAATCGCGTCGACCTCGATCCCGCGATCGTCGATCTCGACGGTCTCCCCGTGGCGCGTTGCACCTACCAGAATCACGCCTTCGAGACCTCGACGAGCGCGTTCTACCAGCCGAAGCTCATCGAGATTCTGACGGGCGCGGGGGCTCACTATGCATTCATCGCCCCGCGGGACGACATCCCCGGGTCGGCGCACATCATGGGGACGCTGCGCTTCGGCGGCGACGCCAAGTCGAGCGTGTGCGACCGGAATGGGAAGCTCTGGGATCTAGGAAACCTGTACGCGAGCGACGGCGCGCTGTTTCCTACGTCGGCCGGGTACAACCCCACGATGACGATCACTGCGCTCGCGCTCAGGGTTGCTGCGGCGATGGTGAACCCTTCCTCGCCGGCGTCGGTGATTACGGCGGGCTAGCTCACCAAAGAGCTGTCCTGGGGGCGATCGAGGGATCGATCGGATCCCACTATCGAGGGATCCGGTCGATCTCTGCGAGGCGCAGACTACACGTCCGCCGCATCGGTCCTTTCGCCCGACGTGTCGTGCGGGCGCCCGCCTCTTTTGGCCAGTGCGAGCCTCCGTTCCGGGCCGACTCGGTGTCACGAGTTCGGAGGTTGAACGTTCGCACCCAATTCACGTTCATAAACTTTATTCGAGCGCTCATCCCCCGACAAGCAGACTCTAATTGAGTGTCATCGTTCGAACCGTGGTTCAGCAATTGCTCATTGCAAGCGAAATCAGGGGCTCCCGAAAGGAAGGAAGACGATGCCGAATATTATGATGTGTGGCATTCGTGGGATGGCAGCGTTGGGATTGGGTCTCTTCATGGCAGTTGGCTGTGGAGGGAAGGTCGACCCGCCGTCCACGGCGGCGACCGATAGCTTCGTGGTCGCGGAGCACGCGGCGACCTCGATTGACCTGAAGCTCACTTCGGGTGGCGAGTCGGTGCACTTCACGGCGGTACAGACCGCGGATCGCGTCGTCGACGTGACGTACGACTTCGGATCGCCGATCGTCGCGTTCCACATCGACTACGTCCAAGGCAAAGGGGAGTTCATGCCGGCCGGCGGCGCGCTCGATGCGGCGCAGAGCCGGTTGATGGGTATTCTTCTCGACCAGTTTCAGAAGACGCTGCCTGTGGAAGACGACGCGCGGTCGCTCGTCGAAAGCGCGTCGCTCCGTCAGACGATGCTCATGCAGATCGTTCCCGTCGGGGAGGCCCTCCAGTCGTTCGGCTTCGTCCAGGAGCGCGGCTGGACCTACATCAGCTGCACCTGCTCGTACCAGAACGACGGTCACGGCAACTATGAACACGGCGGCAAGGGGTGCAGCTGTACTGGCGGCTCGGGCAACGGCTGCAAGGGCCGCTGCGGCGCAGGCTGTATGCAGGATGGCGCCAGCATCAACGCCTACACCCAGGACTGCCTCTGCCACGACTACGGTCTCTGTAGCTGGACGACGGCGTCGGACGACTTCTCCTTCGCTGCATCCAACTGTGGCGCCACCACGGGGTGCTACTAATCGATCCGATGATCCGAGTCTCGCTCGCGGCGATCGCGTTTGCGCTTCTTTCCGTCGGCTCTGTCGGCTGCCATCGTCGTGAGTCGGGCGCGGCGGGGCCCTGTCCCGACGGCGCATCCCTCAAAGGGGATGCGCCGCCGCAGGGGACCGTCCAGTGGTGCGCGCGCGCTGATGGCGTGAAGGACGGCCGCTGGACGGAGTGGCACCCCAATGGTCGCGTGAAGATCGAGGGACAGCACGTCGACGGAAAGGTGGACGGGCGCTGGGTGACCTACTTCGAGAACGGAACGGTCAAGGTCGTCGGCGTCTACCGCGCGGGTCTCAAGGACGGCGAGTGGGCGACGAACTATGAGGACGGCAAGAAGAACCGGCTCGAGATCCACCACGACGGAGCCAGCGAAGTCCCGTTCACCGTGTGGCGCGAGGACGGGTCGGTCTGGGCCAAAGGCACCGTGATCGCGTCGCAGCAGAACGGCGATTACACGGAGTGGTATCCCGACGGGAAACTGGCGGCGAAGGGGCGCTACGACCACGGCGACAAGGTCGGCAAGTGGTCGTACTTCGATCCTGAAGGCAACCCGTCCGAGGTTGCGCAAGGGGACTACGCCCACTGATCTCCACCCACCGCCTCGCGAGAGGACTTCGTGCGCGAAAGGGGGTCGCGGCAGCGGCGGCGGCGGCCGTTATGGCGCTCGCCGTGGACGCGCGCGCGATCGTGAACGGCGCGCTCGACGCGGATCATCCGGCAGTCGGCGCGATCCAGCCGGTGCCACCGTTCTGCGGGCAGGCGCCGAGCGAAACGGTGTGCACGGGGACGCTCGTCGCGCCGCGCCTCGTGCTGACGGCGGCGCACTGCCTCGGCGACGTGGACGCGGCGCAGCTGCTGAGCGTGGCGTTCGCAAGCGATGCGACGACGGCCACCGAGGGCCAGCGGCTACGCGTCGTCGACGCACGGATCAACCCCTCGTGGACGAACGGCGACGCGGCGAACGACGCGGCGCTCCTCCTGCTCGAACGGGACGCGCCGGCGACGCCCGCGACCCTCGCGCTCGGCACGGCGGCCACCGCGAGCGCGACGGTCACGATCGTCGGCTTCGGCGCGGACGCTTCGGGCAGCCTCGGCAAGAGGCTCGCGGGCGCGGCCCTCGTGGGCGCCGTGAGCGACGGCGACTTCGAGCTGATCGCGTCACCGGCGATGACGTGCGGGGGCGACAGCGGGGGGCCAGCGTTCGTCGACGGAGCCGGCGGCGAGCAGATCGTCGGGATCACGGCGTTCGGCGACGAGGCATGCACGACCGGAACGGACGTGCGGGTCGACGCCGTAGCGTCGTTCCTTTCGTCGTCGATGACCGCGCTCGCGCAGCCCGCGGCGACGCGCCCGCCGATCGATCCGTCTGCCGACACGTGCTCTTCGACCTGCGCATCTCACGCCGACTGTCCGATCGGGATGGCGTGCACCGGACGCGGCGACGGGACACGCGGCTGCGCAATGGCCGGGCTCTCGGCGGGCCGCTTCGGCGGGTCGTGCGCGGCGGCGGGCGGAGACGTGCCGTGCGTGCAAGCGGGCAGCGCGTGCTTGCTCTGGCTGCCATGCGCGGGCGAGCGCGCTGCGCCGGCGTCCGTGAGCACGACGGTGACCGGAGGATGTGAGGTGACGAGGGAGCGCGGACGGCGCGGTGATGGGATGCCACTCGCGGTGATCGTGCTCGCGGTCTGCGTCGCGCTTCGGCGCTGTCGGAGAGGGGCGCCTGCCAATTGAAACCTCGAGAGCCCGTGTTGCCGATGAGTCGTCTCTAAGGGGGCTGGCCAGGTCGCCCGGGGGAGCCCTATCCTGTCGCGATGAAGGTCAAGGCGACCACGATCGACGAGTATCTCGCGCCCCTGAGCGGCGACAGGCGCACCGCCCTCGAGAACCTCCGGAGGACGATCCGATCCATCGTGCCCGAGGCGGACGAGTGCATTAGCTATCAGATCCCCGCGTTCCGTCTTCCAGGCGGGGTCATCGCCGGATTCTGCGCGCGCGCGGAAGGATGCTCGTACTTCCCTTTCAGCGGAACGACGTTCCGAACGCTGGCCAAGGAGATCGCGCGCTACGAGCACACGAAGAGCTCTCTCCATTTCGAGGCCGTTGCGGGGCTCCCCACGTCTCTCGTCCGCAAGCTGTTGAACGCGCGCGTCGCCGAGCTCGCGCCTGCGAAGCCGTCGAAGCCGCGGCAGCGGAAGAAATGAGTCGCGTAACGAGACTCACTGGCTCGGTGCGGAGGCATCCTCGTCGTCGTCACCCGAGTCGTCGTCACCCGGCGGTGGCGCGGCATCCTCGGAATCCGCGCTCGTAGGCGCGGTTGCTCCCGCGTCCACGGCGGGAGCGACCGGCGCGACCCCATCGATCGCGTCGTAGCTGGCGATGCGCGCTTCGAGATCCTGCGCGAGCTTGTCGGGGTCTGCGTTGAAGCTCCACATGTAATCGGAGGGAAACGCGGTCCGGAGCTTGGTGCGCCCGCTCTGCGGGAACGTGCTCGGGTCCGCGAGGATCGCGGAGGTACTTAGCGACAGCATTCCCGCGTGCTGGTGGCAGCCGATGCAGTTCGTCTGCGCGTTGTTCGCCCCCTTCTCGAGATACGGGTTGCTACACCACGTCGGGCCGCCGACGCCCGAGTCCACGGCGGCGAGCGCGTCGCCGAGCGAGCCCGCGAACCCACCGCGCGGGTCGGGGTCCCCTTCGTCGTACGACGTGACGACGCACATCTTGTAGTTCTTCCACGGACCCCCGAGCGCGACGATGGAGTCGGGTCGGTCGGCGCCAAAATCGTCGTTCGGGTTCGGTGCCCACCAAAACGTGATCCACAACCAGTCCCGGAGCTCTTTCGTGACGAGGTGAATCGCCGGGAGGCGGAACGACGACCCGTCGGCCATCTGGACGGAATAGATCGAGGTCGAATCGGGGCTCGCCTGCGCTGTACCGTTTCCCCAACCGCCGCTGTTCGCAGTCCCCTCGAGGTTCGCGGAGAGGGTCGCGGCGGAGGTGTCATAGACCGGTACCGTCATCCCGAAATCAGCGCGCCACCACGACTGCTTGACGACGGCCGCGTCGATTGGAAACTCGCTCGCGTAGCACGACGCGAAATTGGTGTCGGAGGGGGGAGTCGTCGCGAAGGAGAACGACGGGAGCGTGGGGAGACAGTCATGAACCTCGGAATAATTCTCGAGGAGATGCTGGATCGAACCCTGGCTGTAGACCACGCGCGAATTCCCGCCGAGGCCGTCCTTGGACTCGGCGCTCGTGACCTGCGCGATCCGGGCGAGATAGTCCGCCTCCGACGTGGCTCCGAGGGAGCTCGCGCTCCATGGGAATGCGGCCGCGATCTGGTCGCTCGCGAAGGGCGCGCGCGCTTTCCTCTGATCGGCCGAGAGGTCTCCGTAGAGATGAGCGAACAGCCGATCGAGGTCGTCCTTTTCGTACCAGGTTCGAAAGACCGGCAGCGTCGCGGGTGCAGGCAGTGAGGTGTCCGCCAGCGCGCTCGGCGAGAGCACCCTCGCAAGAGCGCTCCAGGCGGCCGCACGACGCGCCGACTTCGAGGCTCTCAGCTGGTCGGTCTGCGCGCGAAGGGAGGAGTCTGCCGCGTAAGGAGCCGCCACGCCGACGGCCTTGCGCTCCACCGGGCGAAGAGAATCCTGCGTCGAGCCCACGACGCCACCCACTACCGCGCAGCTCGCGCACGCGACGACGAGCGCGAGCTGCGGAAGCGAGAGCGCCAGCGATGAGCCGCTCACGGCGTGATCGCCGGGTTGTTGAAGGTACCGCGCGGAGTGTCCGCCCAGACGCACACGGGGTCCGAGGAGTTGGAGGAGCACGTGTCGATGACGGTCATGGCCTGGCCGAAGTCCGAGGCCGCCCAGGTGTCGGCCGTCAGTCCATCGAGGCGCATCGGCATCCAGTGGGAGCTCGCGAACTGCTTGCCCGTGTCCGTGATGCTGTCGAAGTAGCCGCCGGTGCCGGTGCTCCAGTCGGCGAAGTCTCCGGCCNNCCGGCCGTCCCGCCTGAGAGCGTGTGGCAGTTGAGGCACGCACCAACCTCCGGACTCACGAGCTGCTTCGGGAGGCTGAAGCCGAGCTTGTCGGCCGCGACGATGTTGTAGGGTGCGTCCGGGTTGCTGATCGGATAGTCGGGGAGCTCGCCGAGCTTAGGCACGATCGCAAACCCGTTCGAGCGGCGCGCCTGATCGATCCACGGCGAGTGCACCCAGGAGTTCTGTGCGTGACAGGTTCCTGAGCAGTAGCTCTGCACGGTCGTCGACCAGATGGCCGTCGACTTCGTCACGTCGGCGGGGTGGGTCACGTGTGCTCCGTCCTTGCCGGCGCCGATCGAGTTCTGAAAGAAGCACGTCCGACCGGTGGCCGGGTTGTGTCCGATCATGGCGATGTCGTTGAAGCGCTTGGACTTGGTCATGCCGTGGCCGTCGTCCGCGACCTTGCGGCAGAGAAGAACCCAGTGCGTCCCCTGCGCGTTCGTCGCCGTGGAGACCGTCGGTCCCGGCTCGACCCCGCCGCTCGCGAGGAACATGCCGCGGTCGGCCTTGGACATGCACGAGTAGCTCTCGCTGTCGGGACCGAGCTCCATCCCCGGTGAGCACGCCGTCTGCGCGACGCCATCGACGGTGACGGGAATCATCGCGGACTCGACGCCCGGGATCGCCGCCGGAGAACCGCCGGTATTCGAGCCGACGAAGTCGCGGCAGTCGAACGTCTCGTAGTTGCCCGGGCCGATCTTCTTGAAGAACGGGATCTCCCCGAGCTGGTCCACGCACAGCTGACCGTATTCAATCTGGCTGTTGACGTTGGCCTCGGTGATCGGGTCGCCCGCCGTGGTCTCGGCTCTCCCGCGATGGACCCGCGCCTGCGCGCGGATCTGCGCGCGCTCGGTCGTGAGGCTGTCACCGGCAGCGGCGGCCGTTCCGTTGTCCCACGCGAACGCGAGGTTCACCTGGAGCTTCGCCTGTACCGTGCCCGAGCCGTCGAGGATGCACGCCTCGACGATCGGGTCGGGACCATTCGACGCGAGCGCCTGTTCGTCCGCGCTCTGATTGCCGGTCGCCCACGCGGCGTCGTCGTACAGATTGAGCAGACTGACGACGGCGGGATCGACCTGCGGCCCCTGATAGACGGTCCGGCCGACGGAATCGGTGCCCGACTGTGAGTCGATGGGATCGGACTCGGTCAAGCCGGAGCAATCCAGCTCGTCCTGTGAAGTGGTCGTTATCTTCCCCTGGCGGACACGAATGAAGAGCTTGTTCCCATCCTCCAGCGGCGTCTTGAGCGTCGCTTGAACGGTGCCCGTGGTTTGGTCCGCCGACGGAACGAAGGTCAGGCCGAGCCCGAACGCATTGTCGACGCCTGTGATCTTCGAGCGGCTCGTCTGACTGGTCGTCTCACTCCCATCGGGTCGAGAAGAAGAAGAGCAGTTGAACAGGGCAGCGGCTGACGCTGTGACCAAGACGATGGACGCGAGGGCGGTGGACGCGGAGTGTCTCATGGTGGGCGCGCCCTCAGCACTGCGCGTGCCACTGACGCGAGAGCCGCGACGGCCCTTGCAAACCCGAGGGCCCGCCACTTTCGGAGCGCGCGGAGGTCGCCTCCAAGCGCCAGGGGTGATGGTAAGAACGATCCATACAGTGTGCGACTCACGACTACCAGCCGGCGCCGCTCGGACGGCGTTCTTCGCCGGGATTTACGCGCCTCTCCGGATGGCACATCCGGTGCTTAGGGCCCCGCGCCACCTGTCCAACCGAGGTTCCCCATGCGTCTCGCCTCCAACGTTCGTCGCACGTCTCTAGGCATCGCCGTCCTCGCCGGGGCGACGACGTTTGCCTGCGGGAGCGCCGACGACTCCGATCACTCCGCGTCCGGCACGAACGCCATCGTCACGGTCGCGTCGATGAGCGACGACGACCTCGCGCACGCCGCCTTGCGGCTCCTCGGCGCGAACATCGCGGGCGAGCAGCGAAGCTCCGCCACATGTGTCTCGTGCCATGACACCAACAAGCGGACCCTCAAGGCTTGGGCGGCCTCGTACAAGGCGACGCTCGCGAACATCCGCGACGAGTCACAGACCGCCGACGCCCGTATCAACTTCATGCGCCGCGATCCAGCGGACACTGGCTCGGGCTTCGCGCCTCACAAGCTCGGATTCCTCACGGCCGGCGCGCACCTGGGTGTGTCCGCGCAGGTGCTCCGCACGATTCATCCGACGACGTACGGGATCGGGGAGTCGGTCACCAAGCTGTTCGCGGGACGCGACGCCGACTACGCGCACTTCCGCGCCGACGCCTTGATGCCTATTGATGTGACCTACCCGCGACTCAGCCCTCAGCAGTTCGAGATCGTCTCCACGTGGGTCGAGAAGGGAATGCCCGAGATCGACACTCTCCTGCTGGAGGCTCCGCGGCCGACCACGTGCACCGACGACTTCAGTCAGTTGAAGGCCTATCCGGCGAGCGTCGCCGGACAGACCTGGGCGACGGCGAACAAGAACAACGGCCTCCCCATGTTCGCCTGCGACGCGAGCGGCAACCCGCTCAATTGCTTCACGCAAAAGCTCACGGGTAACGACGTTTTCCCGCAAGCGCAGGCGACGGCGTACGGAGCCGGTTGGACGACCAACGGCGCCACCGTCCGTGTGCTCCGCGCCGTCAATTACTCGACCTTCTACTGGATGCGCTCCTCGGCGGACGGCCGGTTCATCGCCGACGGCGGCGGCCCGCGCAACGACGGAGCGGGCGCCGTCATCGTCGACCTTCAGGCCGCGCTCACGGGAGGCACCCGCGACATCGAAGCGAGCGCCAGCTACGACCCCGACTTCTTCCCCGGCAACCAGGGCTTCATGTTCCAGGGGGGAGCCGCGGGCGGATCGTTCTGCGCGATCGATCTGCTCACGAACCCGGCGACGACGAAGGTCAGCTTCCGCGAATCGCAGTGCACGAAGCTGAACTCGGTCGGGCTCTATCAGACCGTCGGACAGGTCAGCGGTGACAACTCGATCAGCGACATCTTCGTGGTCAACAGCACGTTCGCCAGCGACAACCCCGGTCTCACGTCGTCCGACTCGGACCTTCAGCTCACCGCCGGCCCCGACGCGACGATGAACGTTCACGTGGCCGTCGCCAAGGGTAACGATGCCGACTCCGGGTATCAGGTCACGCAGACGACGACGATCCCTACCCCATTCCAGGGCGACACGATGATGTCGCGATCGGGGTTCCTCATCGGGAGCCGCGTCGCGGGTGAGTCCGGAATGCTCGGGTACGCGATCAACCGGCTCAAGTACACGCGGGCCGCGAGCGGTTACGCCTTCGCGCTGAACCCGATCGGCCGCATCTGCATGCCCGGCAACAAGGCGAACTTCTCGTTCGACGAGCGGTTCCTGGTCACCCACCACTACCTGACTCCGGACGACTACGCCTCGGACCCGCAGTCCGCGCAGTATCAGGGGCCAAGGGAGCGTCGGACATCTACATGGCCGACTTCGTGAAAGGAACGAAGACCAGGATCGTTCACCTGAGCCCCGGCCAGTTCGCCCTCTTCCCGCACTTTCGCTCCGACGGCTGGCTGTACTTCCTCGTGCGCGACGCCAACGCCCACGCCGAGTACTTCGTGGCCACCGACGCCGCGGTCCGCGCTGCGGAGGCGCCGTGAGGCCGGTGGTTCCCATGTTCATTGCATCCGCTCTGATTCGGAGAAATTCATGAAAACTCTCGTCGTCACACTGGGTCTCATGACCGCGTTCGCCGCCTGCAGCAGCAACTCACCTGAGGTCGGTACTTCCTCGTCGACGGTCACCACCAGCCGCACGCTGGCCAACGCCGGCGAGGCTTGCGGTGGGAGTGATCCCGCTGCAGCGCTTTGCGACGAGACGAAGAACCTCTATTGCCAGCAGGACCCAACCGCGGATCCGAGCGCTCCGGGAACGTGCGCAGCCTGCGCCGATCTCGGAGCGACGTCGCTCGTCTGCAACGACGGCACGATCGAGCCTGGCCAGTGGGTCGCGATCGATCAGACCTGCCAGATCGTCGGGTGCGGAGACGCACAGCTCGGAGAGGCGTGCGACGACTCCGCGCCGGACCCGTCGGTGACGTGCGCGTACCCTCTCGTCTGCGCCCAGAGCGTGTGCGGCGACTCCCCGGCGGCGACGCACGATGACGCCGGCGCCCCGCAAACCGACGACGCGGCGGCCGACGACGCGGGGACCGACGAGGACGCGGCCCCGACCTCCGCGACCCAGGACGACGCGGGCGACGACACCGCGTCGGACGACGCGGGCGACGACACCGCGTCGGACGACGCTGGATCCGGGGACCTACCGCAGCGGATTCGCGCGAGGCGTCTGCGCTGAGCCATGACCAGAGCGCTGCAAGCGCTTTGACTCAGTACCCCCCCAGCACTTCGGGCTTCCGTGCCGGAGGGATCCCGCCGAGCTTCCTCATGGGGCGACGCGCTGGATGCGCGACCGCACCGGCGTCTCCCTTCGCGGTCCCGGCGTCGGAGTCGACCGCGACCGGCCCCGCATCGATCGCGACGGTCTCGATCTCCGCACTCCCCGCTGCATCCGCGACCACGGCGTGCGCGTCAGCGCCTCCGCTCGAAGTCGCGCCCGGCCCGCACGCCGCGGCCATCATCGCGGCCACGAAGATCATCGGCCGCGCGTTCGCGGCGACGCGAGCGACGATCGGCTCCTCCGGCACGTCACGCAGAATGACCTCGTCGCGTTCGTTGACGCGCAGCGAGACGCACTCGTCGCGACGCCGATCGAGGAACGCGTGCGCCTCGGCCGACGTCATCTCCGACAGCTCGACCACCACCTTCCGGCACCCCGCACAGCGCATGTTTCCCTCCGGCGTGCGATGACCGTGGCGCGCGGGATCGAAGTCACACGGTTGCACGATCTCCAGGCGTCGCATGCCTTCGCATACGCGCGACGCGCGCGAACGATCTGCAGGGGCGCGCGACGAGGCGTACTCCGCGTGATCGTGCACCGTCAGCAGCCGCGAGATTGCCGTCCCCGCGCCGCGTTGCTCTTCCAAGAAGCGTCGAGGTGGCCCGCTCTTCACGTTCGCAGACGGTACCCGGTCCTCAACATCCACGCCGCGGTCCCCAGGCACACGAAGAAGAAGGCGAGCGTCATGCCCAGGCTGACCCCGACGCTCACGTCGGCCACGTCGTAGAAGCTCCAGCGCATGCCACTGATCAGATAGACCACCGGATTGAACAGGGTGATCTTCTGCCACATCGGCGGGAGCATCTCGATCGAGTAGAAGCTGCCGCCCAGGAACGTGAGCGGCGTGACGATCAGCATCGGCACGAGCTGGAGCTTCTCGAAACCGTCGGCCCAGAGGCCGATGATGAACCCGAACATGCTGAATGTCACCGACGTGAGCACGAGGAACGCCGCCGTCCAGATCGGGTGAGCGATCTCGTAGGTCACGAAGACGCGCGCCGTCGCCAGAATGATGACGCCCAGGACGATCGATTTGGTGGCCGACGCGCCGACGTAGCCGGCGATGATCTCGAAGGTCGAGATCGGCGCTGACAGCACCTCGTAGATCGTCCCCGAGAACCTGGGCATGTAGATCCCGAACGACCCATTCGAGATGCTCTCGGTGAGGAGCGAGAGCATCGTGAGCCCGGGGACGATGAACGCGGCATAGTGGATCCCCTTCACCTCGGTCATGCGCGAGCCGATCGCCGAGCCGAAGACGATGAAGTAGAGAGACGTGGAGATGACCGGCGCGGCGATGCCCTGCAACAGCGTGCGCCACGTGCGGTGCATCTCGAACAGGTAGATGGCGCGGATGGCGTGAGGGTTCACGAGCGCGCCCCGTCCCCGCGCCCGCCGATCAGACTTACGAAGATGTCCTCGAGCGAGCTCTCGCGCGTCTGGAGATCCTTGAAGTCGATCCCGAGCTCGGCCAGCTCCCGGAGAAGGACGGCAATCTTCACGCGGTCGTGCTCGGCGTGGAACGTATAGACGAGCTGGTTGCCGCCGCTCTCCAGCTCCAGTGCGTACGCCGAGAGCGCCGCGGGGATCTCGGGGAGGGGGCGCTGGAGCTGCAAGATGAGCTGCTTCTTGCCGAGCTTCTCCATGAGCGCCGTCTTCTCCTCGACGAGGATGATCTTTCCCTTGTCGATGACGCCGACGCGATCGGCCATCTGCTCGGCCTCGGCGATGTAGTGCGTCGTCAGAATGATCGTCACGCCGGTGTCGCGCAGCGACCGGACCATCTGCCACATGTCGCGGCGCAGCTCGACGTCGACGCCGGCGGTCGGCTCGTCCAGAAACAGGATCTGCGGCTCGTGCGACAGCGCCTTGGCGATCAGCACGCGCCGCTTCATCCCGCCGGAGAGCGTCATGATCTTGTCGCCGCGCTTTTCCCACAGCGAGAGATCGCGCAGCACCTTCTCGACGTGCGCCGCGTTCCTCGGCTTGCCGAACAGACCGCGGCTGAACGTGACCGTGTCCCACACGGTCTCGAACATGTCGGTCGAGAGCTCCTGCGGCACCAGGCCGACCTTCGATCGCGCCGCTCGGTACTGCGTGCGGATGTCGTGGCCGTCGGCCGTGACGGTCCCCGAGCTCGGGTTCACCAGGCCGCACACGACGCCGATGAGGGTCGTCTTGCCGGCGCCGTTGGGCCCGAGCAGCGCGAAGATCTCCCCGCGCTGGATGTCCAGGCTGACGTTCTTCAGCGCCTGGAAGCCGGACGCGTAGGTCTTCGTCAGGTTCTGGATCGAAATGATCGGTTGCACGGCGTCACCTCGGATACCGTATGGGGGTATGGTCCGCAAGAGAGGAACGATGCACACGACACGCGACAAGGAGAAGCTGATCGCCCGGGTTCGTCGCATACGCGGTCAGGTCGAGGCGGTGGAGAAAGCCATCGCCAACGAGGACGAGTGCAGCAAGGTGCTCATGACGGTCGCCGCCTGCCGTGGAGCGCTCACGGCACTCACGGCGGAGATCCTCGAAGATCACATTCGCTTCCACGTCATGGACCCCGAGGCCAAGTCGAGCTCGAAACGGGTGCGCGCGGCCGAGGAGCTCATCGACGTCGTTCGTGCGTTCTTGAAGTAGGCGCGAACATGACCTCCACTACGTTGAAGCCAGCGCTCGCAGCGCCGCCGCCCTCCTCGGCGGCGCTATGGGAAAGGCATGGAGAGGCCATCACCACGATGCTCTGCGCCGTCTTCGTCGGCGCCGGCTGGATGGCGCATCGGGCGGGTGTCGGTGTCGTGGGAACGAGCCTGATCTTCCTGGTGGGCTACGTTCTCGGCGGCTATCGGCAAGCGATCGAGGGCACGACGACGCTCTGGAAGGAGCGAGAGCTCGAGAGCCTGTCCGAGCATCCGCTCGCGAGAGCAATCGTCAAGGAGGCGGCCCCGGAGGAATTTGGAGGTCGCGCATGCCGCCAACCTCCAGTCGGCGCCGGGCACGGGCGCGAACGCAATCGTCGGCGGTCAACAGTGGTCGATCGGCAAGGCGTCCCTCTTTGCTGAAGTCTCCAGTGAGGCGCGCGCTCGTCATCAGGCGCTCACGGCCGAGGGAAAGACGGTCGTGATGGTGGGGAATGGAACGGTTCGCGGCCTCATCGGGCTCCGCGACACCGTCCGCGCGCGAGCAGGTGAGGCAGTACGCGCTCTCAACGGCTTTGGAATCGAACGCATCGTGCTCCTCACCGGAGACGCCCGCGAAACCGCCGAGGCCATCGGGCGAGACGTCGGCATCACGGAGATCCACGCCGAGCTTCTTCCCTCGGACAAGGTGCGGGTCGTCGAGGACATGGTGACTCGGTACGCGCACGTCGCGATGGTCGGTGACGGCGTGAACGACGGCCCGGCGCTCGCGATGGCGAGCGTTGGCATCGCGATGGGCGTGAGCGGCACCAACGTCGCGCTGGAGACGGCAGACGTCGTCCTCACGCCGGATGATCTCGAGAAGCACGCTCTTGGTGACTCTGAACGGATTGCGTCTTCTCCGTCAGGTGCGCGTCGGAGAAGCCGCGACTCCGGCGAGCGTGGATCGCTGAGCTCCAAGCCAAGCGGCCGGCGCTGTTTCGATCTGGGTCACACAATTTGCGCGGTCTGATTTGGACCGATTGAGCGGACCGGCTCGATCGCGTACCTCTCGTAGCCACAGGAGAACGCCCACCATGATGTCGAGCACGCGGACGCTACGTCACAGAGGAATCGTCACCGGATGCCTCACGCTCGCGTTGCTCACCGCAGGCTGCAGCCAGACTACCGTCGACAATCGCGCCGCCGACGTGACCACGATCCGCGAGCTCGATCAGAAATGGTCGAAGACGGCGCAGGCGCACGATCTCGACGGGACCGTCGCCTTCTACAGCGACGACGCTCACGTGCTGCCGCCCGACGCGCCGCTCGTGACGGGCAAGGCCGCCATCCGCGCGGCGTGGGCGCCGATGCTGAGCCCGGCGGATCTCATCTCCTGGCAGGCCACGAAGGTCGAGGTCTCGCTCTCGGGTGACCTCGGGTACGTGACCGGAACCTATGAGTTCAAGTCCAAGGATGCGCAGGGGAAGCCCACCGTCGAAGTCGGTAAAATGGTCGAGGTATTCAAGAAGCAGGCGGACGGCACGTGGAAGGTCTGCGCGGATATCTGGAGCCCGGATGCGCCGCCAGCGCCGGTGGCAGCCACGGCGAAGTAGCGGTTGGGGCTGCCGTGACGCCCATTCTTGTGACGCGAACACCCGCGCAGCGAGGGTAGTCTCGCGCGATGCACCGACAGCACCACCTCGTCCGCGCCTCGCTTTCCATCGGTCCGATCTTGATCGCGACGGCGCTCGTCGCCGGGTGCCTCAGCTCCGACGACCCGGCGCAACCGGACGCCGGCTCGGGGCTCGACGCGGGCACGACGGCGCACGACGGCAGCCTCGCGAACGGCGACGACGGATCGCCGAGCGGTGACGATGCCACCACGCCACTCGACGGGACGGCGAGCACCGATGGGAACCCGAGCGCCGACGGCTCGACCCTCACGCCGCTCGCGAGCTGCGACACGCCGATCGAGATCGACTCGGCCAACGTGGTGGCCAGCGACGTGTCCGCGGTCACTCTCGGAGGCGGAAAATACGCGGTCTTCTGGGGCGAGAACCCCGCGAGCGGATCGCCTTCGCGCAAAGCGCGAGTGTTCGACGGGACCACGTTCGCCGCCGAGCAGACCGTCCTCGCGACGAGCGCCCCGGTCACGCGCGACAGCGCCGACGGCCTCGGCAACGCTTACGAGCTGTGGACCAGCGGCCGCGCGGTGCTCGATCACACGACCGGCATGTTCGGCGCCGTCGACGGCACGTTCGCTGTGATCCCCTTGTCGCCCTTTTCGATGGCCATCACCGGCCTTCGCGTAGGTGGCGCGTTCACGCTCTACACGACGAGCGGCAACATCTGGACGACCCGCTACGACCCGAGCGGCGGCACCTGGAGCACCGCCGATCTGCGCGAGTCAGGCGGCTTCAACACACCGAACATCGCCACCAACGGCTCGGGAAAAGTCGTCGCCGCGTGGCTCGGATCGATCGCCAACGGAGTCTCCGCGCTCTCCATCGCCACCTTCGACGGCACGACGTGGAGCGCCGTGACGCATTCGACGATCGGCTCCGGCACGATCGGCCAAGGCCCCGACACATTCGGCCTCGTGGAGTACGCCAACGGCGACGCGCTCATCGCCTACGTCGACGTGAACGCCGGCGCGCACGTGCTCAAGGCGCAGCGCTATCGCACCGCCACCGCGACCTGGGACGCGGTCCAAACCGTCGACGCCAACGCCGCGGTGAACCTGCCGCAGCTCTTCATGGACGACTCCGACCGCGCGACGATCGTCTACCTCTACTCGACCGGGCAGAACGAGGCGTACGCCACGCGCGATCTCGGCTCGGGCTGGTCGGCGCCGGTGGATCTCGGTCCGCGGCCGGGCGTGAACGCGGCGCTCGATCCGTCGGGCAACGTCGTCGTCGTGGTCGACGTCTCGGCAAGTGGGCTTCCCGCAGTACGACGATGCGCGGCCGGCGGCACGACGTGGGACCCGCCGGTGTCTCTCGGCTTCGCCACCGCGGTCGCCGACACCTCGGGCGTCCCGATGATCGCTTTCGACGGCGCCGGCCACCCCGTCATCGTCGCCTTCGACACGATCGACGCCGGCCGCGCCGCGCGAGTCGCGGTTTGCCGCTGACAGTATTTCGACTCAGGAGAAGATCGAGCTCGACCGCGAGCAATGGGTTGACGGCGCGCTCTGACCTGGGGAGGCTGCGCGCCGAGGATTCCCCATGGAGAGCTCGAAGACCCGTCGCATCTTTCTCGTCGCGGGGGGGCTGAGCAGCGCTGCCTTTCTGCTCGGATGCAAGAAGCCCGAAACGGCGCAGCCCGACGAGCGTCCTTCGACGCCGACGAGCGGCGCCGACACGAAGGAAACGAGCGACGCAGGCGGCGATAAAGAGCCCGAGGTCACGGCGACGGAAGACTTGATGCGCGAGCACGGGGTCATCCGCCGGGCGATCGTCGTCTACCGAGAGGCCGCGTTGCGCCTGCGCGCGAAACCCGCGAACGTGCCGCTCGACGCGCTCCAGAGCACCGCGAAGCTGCTGCGAAGCTTCGCGGAGGACTACCACGAGAAGCAGCTCGAAGAAGCGCACCTCTTTCCCGCAGTGAAGAAGGCGGGCGGTGCCGCCGCGGGCCTCATCGATGCGCTCATCACGCAGCACAATCGAGGCCGCGAGATCACCGAGTACGTCATCGCCGTCACCGGCGCGCCGATCGGCGCGAAGGCGGACGTGCTGGCGCGGACGCTCGACGGCTTCGCACGCATGTACGAGGAGCACGCGGCGCTCGAGGACACGATCGTCTTCCCGGCGTGGAAGACGACGATGTCGCCCAAACAGCTCGACGAGATGGGCGACCAGTTCGAAGAGATCGAGCACAAGACGTTCGGCAAGGACGGCTTCGACGACGCCGTCGCTCAGATCACCGCGATCGAGCGAGCCTTCGGCTTCGAGCTCGGGCAGTTCACCCCGCCGCCGCCGCCGAAGCCGTGAGCAGGGTCGCGCGATCGGTCGACGCTCGCGGGCCGCGCGCGGCCTACCCCGATCGTTCGGCCTTGCTCCCAGATCTTCCCTGCCCGTCGTTGGGCCTTCGATCGTGCGCGTGGATCGAGGTTGGCGGCGGGGGTTGCTTCGGTAGATCGATCGTGAAGGCGCACCCCTTGCCGGGAATGTCGTGGATGTGAAGCTCGCCGCCCAGCATCTTCACCGCCTTCGTGCAGATGGAGAGCCCTAGCCCCAGCCCCGTTCGATCACGACCCTTCTGAACGAACGGTCGCAGCAGGCCGTCGGCCGACCCCGCGGGAAGGCCGCCGCACTCGTCTTCGACCTCGATAAGGACGCGGCTAGTCGTGCTCTTGGCCCGGAGCTTCACGATGGTGCCCGGGAGCGTGAACTTGAATGCGTTGTGCAGCAGGTTGGCGATGGCCGCCGCGAGGATCGGTCTGTCCGCCTCGACGATGATCGAGGGATCGACGGTCACCACCTCGAAGTGGAGGCCTCTCGCTTGGGCGATCATCGCGGCGCTGATCTCGGCCTCTTCGATGACCTCCCATACGGGAACGCGCACCAGGGTAATCAACCCAGCGTCGAGTCGCACGTCGGCGAGGGTACGATCGATGAGTGACTGGAGCCGCAGGTGGCTTCGGTCGAGCATGTCGCCGGTGCTGCCGCCCGTGGCGACGGTGCCCCGCCTGATGCTCCCGAACGCGAGGATCGCAGTGTTCAGGGCGTTGCGCATCTCGTGGGCGAGGGCGCCGAGCCGCTCGGTCCCTTCGTCCGAGATCGCGCGCTCGCGCTGCCCCGAGTAGGCCGTCACGGCGCCGGCAGTGGCCTCGTCGAGGCAGAGATTGAGCGTCTGGAATTCCTCCGGAGGGATGGCAGCCGTCTGATCGACGGCAAGCCCGGTGATGACCTGGCAAAGGTCGCCGTAGCCGTTGATGACCTGCCCCACGGTCAGGCCTTGGCGGAACAGTTGGTCACCGTGATGGCCCGCACTGTTGGTGATCTCCGTATGATCGGCCGCCTCGCGCATGGTCGCCTTGCGGAGGGCTTCACCTAACTGATCCAGAAAGAGCGGGAGGCCGTGCGTTAGCTCCGCTTCGGTGGCGACCGGTTGGCTCCTTGCGGCGGCGCGCGCTCTCGCTCTCGCGAGAATCTCCTCACGGTTTGCTGAGACGAAATTGCGAAGCACGTCGCAAACGTGTGCCTTGGCGTGACCGAATACAAGGCCGCGCTCCGACAATTGAAGTCTCCATGCGCTTACAGCTCGAGCGTCGATGCCCTTCGCCATCGGGCTCATTCCCCAGAGGAATCGACGGTCACCATATTGCACGGTTCATCGGACGATGAGTTTCCTACGCGCCGAAGGTTGCCGCCTCCACTGGGCAGAGCTCGGTCAAGGCCGTCCGCTCGTTCTCTTGCATGGGCTCTGCGACTCTCATCGCACGTGGTTGAAGGTCGCGCCGATGCTGGCGCGGAGCCGTCGCGTTCTCATGCTGGATCTCGCGGGGCACGGCCTCTCCGAGCGGCCGGACGCGAGCTACGCGCTCGAGTGGCACGCGCGCGTCGTCGGCGCTTGGCTCGAGAAGCTTGGTCTCGATGACGTTGATCTCGTCGGCCATTCGTACGGTGGCGGCGTCGCGTTGTGGATGATGCTGCTCGAGCATCGTGCGCGGATTCGCAAGCTCGCGCTCGTCGCGGCGGGAGGGCTCGGTCGTGACGTCTGCGTCGCCCTTCGCCTCGCGTCGATCCCGCTGGTCGTCGAGCGCTTTGGTCAGCCGTTCATGGCGCGCGGCACACGTCTCGCGCTGAGCTCTTTGCGGAGCGCGTACGACGGTGATGAGATCACTCGCCTCTCGTCGATGAACGCGACCGCCGGCACCGCGCGCGCCTTCGCGCGAAGCGTACGGGACGTCATCGACTGGCGCGGACAGCACCGCCACGTGCTCGACGGCGGGAGCGATTTCGCCCCACTGCCGCCCGTCGGGCTCTTCTGGGGAGAGCGCGACCCCGTGATCCCGATTGCGCACGCGACCGCGACGGCCTCTCTCTTCGGAGGCGCGCCCCTCACGCGCTTTCCGGACTGCGGACACTTCCCTCACCGCCAGAAGCCAACGGACTTCGCTCACGCACTCGAAGCTTTCCTGAGCGCGCCCGTCGTCGGAGGCGCAGATGTCCGATCCGCGGCCTGACGTGAGCCCCCCTCGGTCGCAGCTGCTCGGGCGCGCGGCATGCGAATCGCTCATGCGCGAAGCGCTCGCCGAGGCGCGGATCGGTCTCGATGAAGGGGAGTGCCCGATCGGCTGCGTCCTCGCCATCATGGACGGCGGCGCGCCGCGGATCGTCGCGCGTGGACACAACCGCGTGAAGGCGTTCGCCCGCAAGACCGCGCACGCGGAGATGGTCGCCTTCGAAAACGCGGAAGGGGCATTCCCCGTCGGCGCATTGGACATCATCCTCGTCTCGACCCTCGAGCCGTGCGTCATGTGCCTTGGCGCATGCTTCGAGGTCGGCGTCTCGTTGGTCGTCTTTGGACTGCCGGCACCGGCGGATAGCGGCACCCGGCGCGTGAAGGCCCCCTCGACCCCGGAGACGCCAGCGCCCGTTTTCCTGGGCGACGTTCTCGCCGCGGACAGTCGCTCGCTGTTCGTCGAATTCGTGCGGGGGCGCGACGGATCGAGAGATGTCGCCTATGCCGAGCAGCTCCTGTCTCTCACCTGAGATCGACGAAGCGCCGGCGCCCCCTTCACCCCGCGTTCGCAGAGGCACGGAAGGTGCGTGGGTTCCGTGCACAGGGGGTGTATCGAATGGCGAACGTTCTCATCGTCGACGACGACTACGACATCGCGGAGGCTTCCAAGGATCTCTTGAGATTGGCCGGGCACCTGGTTCGCATCGGACATGGCGGTCAGGAAGGGATGGCCTCCCTAGACTCGGCGCCGCTCCCTGATTGTGTCTTGCTCGATGTCGACATGCCTGTGCTGGATGGCCCTGGAATGGCTCATCAAATGCTCTTGCACGATGCGGGAGAGGAGAAAATTCCGATCGTCCTCGTTTCGGGAAGGAGCGACCTGCCGGACGTTGCGGCACGCATGGGAACCCCTTACTTCCTCGTGAAGGCATGCGCTGACTACGAAGAAGTCCTGCTCGCGATGGTTGGTCGGGCAGTGAGCGAACGGCGCGCGCCAACGTCTGCCTGAGGCCGCATGAGCGAAGAGCGCATGCTGCGCCACTCGGAGCATGGGTCGCATCGTGCATGGCGACTGACCAACACGCTTCACCGTCAACCGAAGGAGTCCTCATGATCAATGCTAGCCAGATCAAGCCCCGCACCCCGGTCGTGTGCTCGAACAACGGCCAATTTGCCGTCGTCGACCACATGGATGGGACCGATACAATCAAGCTCGCGAAGGATGACAAAGGGCAACATCACTACATCCCGATGAAGTGGGTTACTTCGGTCGACGACAAGGTGCACATCGACCGCCCGGGGACGCAGGCAATGAAGGAATGGACGACCGTGGGACCCTCGAAGGCGTCCTAGCAGGCTGGTGGATGAGGGGATCGCGACGCGCGATCCCCTCATCCATCTCCTTCCAGAAGAGCTCCAATTACGTCGAACGCTCCGTGGCGCTACGGCGGCACTCACGTCGCTCGTGAGGCGAGAGTGCACCCGCTGGCACCCCTGCTTCTGGGACGAGAGACGAGAAGAGGGACGATCCATGTCTCGAGAAGTTTCCATATCATCGTCGTCGCAGCTTCGGCTGGCGGTCTCGACGCACTCTCGCGCATTCTCTCCCAGCTGCCTGCAAGCTTCCCGGCTGCCCTCGCAATCGTCCAGCATCGCGCTCTCTCGTCTCCTCACCTTCTCGCTGAGATCCTCCGGCAGCGGACCAAGCTGACAGTGAAGGATGCGGCAGACTGCGACGAGCCGCGCCCCGGCGTCGCATACGTTGCCCCGCCCGGAATTCACTTGATCGTCGACGCGCGACAGAGGTTCGCGCTGATCGATGGCGCGAAGGTGAAACACGCCCGCCCGTCCGGGGATCTGCTGTTCGCCTCGGCGGCGGAAGCGTTCGGCCCGAGGGTCATCGCTCTGGTCCTGACCGGGGGCGACGGCGACGGCTCAGGCGGCCTCTCCATGGTGAAGAAGCACGGCGGGATCGTCATCTCGCAAGACGAGGCGAGCGCTCGAGATCCGAGTATGCCCAAGGCTGCCATCGCGACCGGCGACGTCGACTACATCTTGCCACTTGCATACATCGCATCGACGCTGGAAGGCTTGGTCCTCGGCGGCGGCATGACGGCGGACGCACGCGTCGGGTAGCCGATCGTCGAGATTGCACCCAAGCGCTGCACGCACTTTGGCAATGGCGCTACTTCAGCTTGGCGACGAAGAGCCCTGCGTTCGTCGTCGACAGCCGTCCGAACACGCCCGGCGAGGTCCCCTCGCCCGCGACGTAGACGCTCGTCCCCGAAATGGTCACCGCCTTGCCGATCGCTTGCGCGATCCCGCAGACGACGTTCGCCGTCGGCGCGCCCGAATCGGGATTGAGCTCGCCGACCGCCATCGAGACGACGGTGTCGGGAAGGATGCCGTGGTCGTCGTCGGCGTTGCCGAACGTGTAGAGGGACTGTGCGCCCTGCGCGAGCGACATCACGCCGCCGTTCTCGGGCGACCACGGGACCGCCCACGCCACGTCGCCCGTCGCCGCGTACCGAACGACGTACTCGCCGTCGCCGTTCGGATCGATCGTCGTCGCGCCGAACGCGAGGCCCTGGCCCGAGTCGCCCAGCACGAACACGTCGCCGGACGAAGTCACGACGAGCCCGTCGACGTTGGTCCCCGTGCCCGCAGGCATCGGCGTGGACTTCGCCCATCGCAACGTGCCGGTCGCGTCGTACTCGTTCACGACGAGCTGGTTGGCGTCGCTCTGTTGCTCGGCCGCCTCCGTGCCGCCGGCGATGGCGAGGACGATGTCGCCGCTCGAATCGGTCGCCGCCCACACCTCGCGCGGGATCGCGCCGGCGTTGTTTCGCGCGGGGGTGCTCGCCGCCTGCTTCGCCCATTGAGGCGTGCCGCTCGCGTCGAACGCCGCCAAGTACACGCAGCCGTTTGCCGGGCACCCCGTCACCGTCAATGTCTCGTTGGGGCCGAACGCGGCGTTGCCGTCGAGCGCGCCGGCGACGACGATGTTGGCGCCGCTGAGCGCGATCGATCCCACGTCGACCTCTTGGGTCGTCTCGATCATTTTTCCCCATACGAGCGCGCCCGTTGCGCCGTCGAGCTTCGCCAGGATCCCGCACGGGGCGCCGACGTTGCTCGTACCGATCACGCCGCTCGTCGTGTTCGGCGCAAACGTCATCCCGTCGAACGTGGAGGTGAGCGCGGTGCCGTAGGAGTCGCCCGAGACGATCACGTTCCCGCTTGCGTCGATCACGACGGCCTCGAAGACCGTCTGTGCGCCCGTCGCCATCTTCGCCCAGACCCCGTTGCCGCTCGCGTCGAGCTTGGCGACGAAGGCGTGGCCGAGGCTGCTCCCCGCGTCGTCGCCGCCGAGCGTCGTCGACCCGAACGTCGCCGAAGACGTGATCGCGCCCACGATGACGACCCCCGTGGCATCGGAAGCAGCCGCGGTGACGACCGAGCCCTCGCCCGCCGTGAACGCGTGGGCCCACGCGAATGTGTCGGGCGGTAAAGCGTCCGGACCCGCGTCGCCGGCGTCGCCGAGATCGATGCCCGCTTCGCGCTGCGCTACGAGTCCACCGTCTCCTCCGTTGATCGGGGTCGTCGCGTTCTTGCTGCTCAGGCACCCGGCGAAAAAGCCCAACGGGAGAAGGAGCGCCCACGACGCGTGGTGGAGCGTCGTCCAGTTCCCGCGAAGACGTTGCGGCCGAGCTTCGTGGGCTTCGTCGTTCTTGTCGTCCATGGTCGTCCCTCTCGCTCATTCACGCAGGCGCGCGTCGGGACAGGACACGGGGCCGGTCGTTTTTCTCTCAGGGAGCGCTCTCGGCGCGGGCGAGGGCCGCTTCGGCGCGCTTCGTCTCGACATGCGACGCGCCGAGCGCGCGGCCGAGCGTGGGAGCGGCGCGCCGCAGCTCGGCCCGCGCCTCGTCGTCTCGCCCTTCACCGAGGAGCGCGTCGCCCAGGACCAGACGCGCGCGTCCGACGGTGGCGTGCTCTTCACCGAGGCGCGCCATGGCGATCGCGATCGCCCGGCGCGCCGACGCTTCCGCCTCGGCCAAGCGACCAAGGTGCACGAGCACACGCGCGCGCCACACCAGGATCGACGCGACCTGCACGTGCTCGGGGCCCCCCTGTCTGGTCACGCGATCGATCGCGTCGTCGAGCACCGCCAGCGCATCGTTCGGGCGCCCGCGCGCGTCGAGCGCGACGCCGCGCCACTGCAACGTGAACGCGAGGTCGGCCCAGTCGTCGCCGAAGACCTTCACCTGGCGATCCCGCACGTCGACCAGGATGCCGTCCGCCTCGTCGGCCTTCCCCAGCTCGACGAGATCGCGCGCGAGGTTCGTCCAACACGACAGCGTGTCGGGGTGGTTCTCGCCGAGCGTGCGCGCCATGTGCTCGCAGGTTCGGCGCTGCAGATCGGCGCTCTCGGCGAAGCGCCCTTCGTCTCCCAGGAGCACGGCGAGATCGTTCATCACGCCGAGCGTGGCGGCGTCGTCGGAGCCCCGGCGCTCTTCGTAGATGGCGAGCGATCGGCGTCGCAGCGTCTCGGCTTCGACGTAGCGCGTGAGCCGGCGCTCGCTCCCGGCGAGCTCGTTCAGCGCACGCGCCACCGTGAGCCCGCCGGGGCCTTCGACCTGACGCGCGATCGAGAGTGCCTCTTCGAACCGGCGCACCGAGCTTTGGAGGTCCCCCTCTTCGAAGTCGATGTCACCGACGAGGATGAGCGTGTCGGCGAGGTCGATTCGGCGACCCGGCGTCGCGCGTTCGAGGGCGAGCGCGCGCTCGGCCGGCTCGCGCGCTCGCTTCATTTCCGCCAGCCCATACCAGGTCTCGCCGAACGCGCGGAGCAGGCGCGCTTGGACCTCGGGCTCGTCGCGCAGCTCGGCGACGCGGGCCTCGCCGCGCTCGAGGATGTCGCGCTCGGTGATCGCGCGTCCGCCGGCCTCGTGCGGGTCGAACGTATGGAGCATCGAGATGAGGAAGTCCTGCGCCTCGCCCGCCCTCCGCGCTTCGTCGCGCGCGCGGCGCGCTTGCCACAACGTCGACGCCAAGCCCGCGATGAGCGACGCGAGGACGAGCGCCGACACCGCGAACGCCACGCGGTGTTGGCGAATCGTCGCGCGCAGAACGTAGCTTCGCGCTCCCCCGCGGGCCGAGACGGGCGCGTGCTCGAGGTGGCGCCGCACGTCGGTGGCGAGCGCCTCGGCCGAGGGGTAGCGGTCGCGCGGGTCGCGCCGCATCGCCTTCAGGACGATGGCGTCGAGATCTCCGCGGAGGCGCCGCCTGATCTTCGCGTCGGTGGCGACGGCGCTCGGGCGCGAAGGGGCCGACGCGAGGATGGCGCGCTCCACGTCGACGCGACTGCCGCTCGCGGCGTAGGGGCGCGCCCCGCAGAGCAGCTCGTGCAGCATCACGCCGAGCGCCCACACGTCGCTCGCCGTCGTCACCGCTTCGCCGCGCACTTGCTCGGGGGCGGCGTATTCGAGCGTCATCGGTCGCTCGTTGGTGCGCGTGAGCTCGCGGTCGTCGCTCTCCATCAGCTTGGCGATACCGAAGTCGAGGAGCTTCGGCTCGCCCGCGCGCGTGACCAGGACGTTGCTCGGTTTCAGGTCGCGGTGCACGACGAGGTTCTGGTGCGCGAACTGGACGGCCTCGCAGATCTCGACGAAGAGCCGCAGGCGCGCGTCGATGTCGAGCGCTTCGCGTTCGGCGTGCTTCATCACGTCGATGCCGTCGACGAGCTCCATCGCCAGCCACGGTCGTTCGTCGCGCGTGACGCCGCCGTCGATGAGCTTCGCGATCCGCGGGTGGAGAAGGCGCGCGAGGATCTGGCGCTCGCGACGGAAGCGTGCGACCGCTGCTTCGTCGGCGGCGACGGGCAAGACCTTCACCGCGACGCGCTGCTCGAAGTCCGACGTTCGCTCGGCGACCCACACCTCGCCCATGCCGCCGCGGCCGAGGAGCGACACCAAGCAGAAGGGCCCGATAACGACGCCCGGTCGCGCGCGATGGACCATCGACTCGGAGAGGAAGTCGCCGGCGCGCGCGTCGGCGTTCAACACGCGCACGGCTTCGGCGCGCACGCCGTCGTCGTCGCACTTTCGGAGCACGGCGTCGCGCTCGGCTTCGGGGAGATCGAGCGCCTTGTCGACCAGCGCCATGACGGCGCGGAAGCGCTCGCGGTCGCCGGTCATCCCGCGGCCATGCCTAGCTCGCTCAAGATGAACGCACGCGCCTTCCGCCAATCACGCCGCACCGTGCGCACGTCCACGTCGAGCGCGGCGGCGATCTCGGCTTCGTCGAGCCCCCCGAAGAACCTCCACTCGACGACGCGCGCGAGACGCTCGTCGAGCTCCGCGAGGCGCGTGAGCGCCGCGTCGACCAGGAGCACTTCTTCCACGCGCGGAGTCGCGCCGACGACGTCGAGCGCCGACGCCGGCACACGCACGCCCGCATCGCGCTTCTGCGCGCGCCGCCGCCGCGCATGATCGACCAGGATCTGCCGCATCGCGGTCGACGCCACGGCCAGGTAGTGCCCGCGGCTCTCGAACACGCGCGACTCGTCCGACAGCTTCATCCACGCTTCGTGCACGAGCCCCGTCGTGTCGAGCGTCCCTTCGGCGCCGCGGAGCTGCCGGCCGGCGAGGCGATGCAGGATGCGGTAGACGGCCGTGAAGGAGTCGGCCTCCGCGGGCGCTGCGGGCGTCGCCATGGGGCGAGCGTAGCAAAGGAAGGCGCGGACGCCGCCGAGGCGAGGCGGACGGATCGCACTCACCCGTGGCGAGCTCGTGTCGCTGCGCCGAGACGCCGCGGACGGGCGCGACGATCGGGTTGCTGCCGCTCCCGTTGCGAGAGCTACCGCTCCCGCGCCCCTCGATCGCGTGCTCCTCGTAGCCGAGATGGTCGGTGAGCTCGGCGCCCAGCGCTCGCTCGACGAGTGCGCCCGTGAGCCGCTTAAGAAGCCCTTCCGGCCCCGTTAGGTCCTCGGGCTTCGAGTAACCCGCAAGCAACTCGTCCAACAACTCTCGACGGATCTTCTTGTCCTTCTTCATCGGCGTACCTTCCTGGCTGGGGAAGGCGGTGAGGCGCGCGATGGAAACGAGCCTACCTTCAGCCGCCCACAAGGTGCCCCGGCGAGCCGGCTCCTTTCCGTCCTCAGTCTGAGGCTGTCTCCCCGCAACCAGCGACGCACCGCGCTCTCGTGCCATCGGGCGCTTGGAACGCGCTGACCCGCGTTTTCAGCCGTGAATCAGCCGGCGCGTGCGCGGCGGTACGCCGCATGCTCTGAACGGCTTGCGTCACCTAGGGAGGTGTAGTCGTGCAAGAGATGGCTGAACGTTTCGAGGCTCCGAGCAAAGGCCCGCCACCACTACCGCGGATCGTTGCACCCGATCCCGCTCCTCTCGACGACGCGAACGTCGAGGAGCTCTTCTTTCACGAGGGCATCGATGGGCACGCGGAGAGTCTCCCTTCGACCGAACCGGACGTGAGCGCCGTGGAGTGCTCGACGCGAACGTCGCCCGACGACGAATGGGTCGAGGCGGAAGAAGAAGAGGAAGGCGAAGATCCCGCGCGCACGCGGAGGCGGAGGGCGGCCCGCATCGGCGTCGCCTGGGGCGGCGCCGCGATGCTCTGCTTCGCACTGACCGCTCCATGGCTCGGCCCCAGGATCGATGAAGGAGCCGTTGCTTCCTCCGCGCGTCCCGTGCTCGCCGAGAGCGTGGCGCACGCTCAGATCTCCTCGGCGACGCCGGCCAGCCCGACGCCCCCGCCTCCTCCCGCGGCGGTCGCTCTCCCGCAGCGATCCGCGCGCGCGACGACCGCCTCGGCGACTCCCGCCGCGGCTCCTCGATCCGCCGTTCGGAAGAAGGGATCTCCTCCTTCCGTGCCCGCAAAGCGCGCCACACCAGCGTCGCCGAGAGCTTCCGGCGCGCGCACGAATCGCGCGCACACGTCTCCTGCTCCGCACGCGACGTCGAAGCCGCATCGGCAGGGTGCATCGTGCGCCGGGTCGGCGAGCGGGCAAGCGTCCGCGTGCGCGACGACGAAACGAGCGGGGTGACGCACTCGAGATCGTCGAGCGGCTGAATGGCTACCGTCTCGGCTGATACCGCATCGCCACCGCCCCCGAGCCAAACTCCAGACGGCTCACGAGCTTCAAGTCGATAGGCTTCGACAGCCCCGCGAACAACGTCGGCCCATGGCCAACCAGCCTGGGCTGCACCACGAACTCGAAGTCATCGATCAATCCCAGCTCCGCCAACGCAAGAGGGAGCTTC
>PLXW01000046.1 GCA_003151595.1 Myxococcales bacterium | reverse complement strand
GAACTCGTTCACCGAGAGGTCGCTGGTGAACAGGCGCTTCTGGCGCATGTCCGCCAGGCGCTCGCGCGCGTGCTGCGGGAGATCGCGGAGGAGGTTCGGATCGTTCGTGTTCACGTGGATTCAGTCCCCACCCGCGGCGTCTTCATCGGCCTGGAGCGCGATCTCCTCGGCTTCTTCCGCGGCCTTCACCACTTCATCGGCGTCGTCCTCGTCCGCGCCGAGCCGCGTGTCCCGACGTTTCCCGAGCGGCATCATCGACAGCATCAACGGCGGCACGTCGGCCTGAACGCGCCTCGCCTCGCCGATTCGTCGGATGCCGGTGCCGAACCAGCTCACGTCGACGTCGAGGTCGTCTTGCTCGCACTTGGCGAAGCCGCACGGCACCTCCTTCACTTTGATCGAGATGTCGCTCCCGACGACGAACTCCGCGCCGAAGTGCGCCGCTTGCTCGTGCATCTTCCGCGCGGCGATGTCGCGCGCGGCTTCGACCACGGCCTTGGCGTCCGTGAGCTCGGCGTGGTTGCCGTTGCCCGACGTGACGTGCCAGCCGTGGTAGCGACAGAACTCGAAGAGGAAGCAGCACGGCTCCCACCCTTCCATCGCCAGCGCCCACAGGTCTTGCCCCGAGAGATCGGTCACGATCGGTTGCCCCGGCGGATGCACCAGGAACGCGGCCTTCACCGCCGTACCGACCACCGTGAACTCGATCACCTCGCCGCCGTCGTCGCCCCCTTTGCCGCGGGCTCCCATCGTGATCATCCGCTCGCGAAGGTGCGCGCCGATGACCGCGTCGGCGCCGACCAGCGACGCTTCCTGCGCGAGGCGCGAGACCGCGAGTCGGCGCGACGCGCGGTGCCCGTCGCTGATGACGGTGAGCTCGCCGGTCCGCCCCTTGTAATCGGGGATCTGACCGATGTGATAGATGCTCGTCCCCATCACCTGCGCGATCGGCTCACAGCCGGCGTCGCGCGCGAGCAGGAACTCGTTCACCGACAGATCGCTCGTGAAGAGGCGACGGTTCGCGCCGGCCTCCTCGGCGAGCCGCTCGGTCGCGCGAAGAGGCAAGCCGCCTTGCGCCAGCTGCGCGAAGCTCGCGCGCATGTCGATCGGGCGGCGAGGCGCGCCGCCACCACCGGGAACATGCGCGGCCATCAGTCGTTCACCGTGAGGATCAGCGTCGGTCGCGGAATCTGATGATCCGCGCGAATGGCGATGACCGCCGTGCCCACCGCGCTGAACTCGAGCACGCTCGGCCCCCACGTGTGGTTCGTCTCGTCGACGAGCACGCCGACGATCCCTTCGGCCTTCAGCGACTCGGCCTCGAACTGCATCCGCTCCATCGCGAGCTCNNAGCTCGCGCGCGTCGTAGAGCGCCTGCGTGGCGTGAACGAGCTCACCATTCTGCGCTTGCTGCGGCGGGGGAGGGCCCACGTAGTAGACGCAGTTGCCCATCACGAAACCGAGCGGCCGATAGCCGGCGTTGATGAGCGTCCAGAAATCCTGACCGGAGAGATCGCTGGTGAACGGCTTCCCCTCGGAGGTGCGGTACGCGCCGGCCGACTGCGCGTGACGAACCGCGGTGCCGATGGCGACGAACTCGATCACGTTCGAGCCCCACGTGTGCACCGTGAACGTCAGTCGCACGGCCACGATCCCGTCGGCGCCCAGCGCGTCGGCCTCCGCCTCCATTCGCTCCATCGCCAGCTCGCGCGCCTGGTAGAGCGCCTGCGTCAGCGGCGTGAGCTCTCCGGGCGCCGCCTGCTGAAGCGGCTGCAGAGCGATGTGATAGATGCTGCTCCCCATCACGAGTCCCAGCGGCTGAAAGCCGAGCTCCTTGATGAGCAGGAACTCGTTCACCGACAGATCGCTGGTGAAGAACTGGTGCTGCCGCATCGCCTCCAGCCGCTCGCGCGCGTGCTGCGGGAGATCTTGCGGTTGCTGTCGACGGTGTTCGGGTTGCGTGTTCGCCACGCACCGACGCTACCAGCAGGCGTTCACTTTTTGGGATCGTGAAGCGGGGAGCGTGAACGAGAGCGTGAAGGAGGATCGCTAAGGCTTGCCGAAGAGCGCGGCCAGCGCCTGCGACGCGCGCGTGTTCTCGTTCGCGAACCCGGTGAGCGCCGTGTGGAGCATCGTCACCCACTGATGAAGCGGATGCGCCACGGTCTTCAGCGCGATGCCGCGCACCATCTTCTTGTGCTGCGCGAGCACGCCGCGCCCATCGCGCTTGGCGACGAAGACGTCGGCGCCGAGGTCGAGCTCGATGCCGTGCACCTCGGCTCCCTGGCGATGCACCTTCGTGCGATCGGCGAACGCCGATTCGAGCGTGTGCGCGAGCTTGTCGAGGAACGCCGCCGCGTTCGTGAGATCGAGCTTCATCCCGGCCGCGAGCTGCTCGACCTCGACGCTCACCATGATCTGCGCGCCGCAGTACTTGCAGTCGTACGTGCGGCCGTCGGGCGCCGGCAGCATCCCCGCGCCGCAGTGTTTGCACTGAACCCCTTTGGCGCTCACTCCTGAAAGATAGGCGATCGATCGCGCGTCGTCACTCGCCGCTCATTCGCACGACTTGTGAACCTTGGCTGCGGCCTTCTTCTCTTCGGCGAGGATCCCTTTGCAGGCGGATTCGGTCAGCGTCGTGAACGGTGCGCAGTGCGCGCGCCCGAGCGTCGTGCAGCAGCGTGCCGCTTCCTCGCAGATCTTGTGCGTCGTCCCGGGCTCGACTGTGGGCGCGACGTGCGGCGCGACGTGCGGCGCGACGTGCGGCGTGGGTTCGACGGGCGTGTCAGGCGCCGCAGGCGTCTCGCTCGATCCGCTGTTCCCGCCGATAAACGACATGACCGCGCCGAACCCGAGCCCCAACGTGATGAGCACGATGACCACGGTGGCGCACCCCGACGCGACCTTCCCCGACGCCGCGTTCGCCCAGGGAAAGAGCCCCGCGGTCGCGCCGATCCATCCGCTCGATCCGGCCGGACCCACGATGGCGATGTTGTTCGGGTTGCGCGGGTCGACGCGCAGATCGAGCGCGGACCCGGGGAACGGCTCGCTCAAGCGCGGGAACATCGCGCTGAGCGAGACCTCATAAGGAGGGCGCCCGAAGACCTCGACGTCGAGCAGCACCGTGCGCACCTGAAAACGCTGGCCGTTGACCGTGCTCTGCGTCCCCGTGCGCGCCGCGCTCAGGACGAGACCGCGCGCCTCGAGCCCGCTCTTGAGGAGCCGCGCCCGCCCGCTCGAGTTTCGCAGGTACCGCGGGAGCGCGACGACCAGGAGGAAGAAGATGAGGAGAACGAGGAAGGGCATGCGCCGGCCACGCGAGCGTACGCTACCTCGCGGTTCGCTATCTCGCCGTTCGCTATCTCACGAAGTAGGTGGTCGCGCGGCGCTCGCCGGTCTTCACGATCTTCTTCGACGCCAGCGCCGAGCTGATCGGACCGACGATCTGCTGCTTGCTCAGCCTCAACGCTTTCTGAAGCTGCTCGCTGCGCAGTCCCATCGCGTGCTCGCGGAGCTTCGCCACGACGAGCCCTTCGACCTGCGCGATGTCCGCCGCCGAGCGACGACCGCGACCCGCTTTGGACTTCTTCGCCGGTCGCGCGCTCGGGTTCGCCGTCGCCAGCGATGGTGCGCTCTTGGGAGCCGAGGACACACGCCCCTCGAGCAGGTCTTCCAGCGAGGCCTGACGAAGCGCATGGAGCACCCCGTCAGCGAATTGATTGGCCAGGGCTTCGATGTCCGTCTTCAGACTCATGGTGATTCTCTCCGCGGGGGGGCGACGCGCACGATGGCGTCGAGTCCGTATCTACCTCAGCGCGCGCCCAGGCGGGCAACCCTCGTTGCCCTGCGGGAAAGAGGGCTGGCCCTCGCAAATGGTGTAAACCTGCGTCGCAACTGCCGCGATGAGAGGTCTCTCGTGGCAAAACTAGGGAGGATTTCAGATGAGAATCGCTTACGCCTCGGTGCTCGCGGGCACGCTCGGTTTGATGGTCGGTGGAGTTTGGGTGGGGTGCTCGAGCACGGACAACACCCCGGGCTCTCCTTCGACGGGCGACGACGGCGGTGGAGCGGCGGACCAGTTCGTCCCCGTTCAAGACAGCGCCGGCGGCGGCAACGACAGCGCCCCGACTACGGACTCCGCGCCTGCGGGTGATGCGGGCCCGACCCTGTCGTGCACGACGTACTGCACGACGATCCTCGCGGCGTGCGGCTCGGCCGACGGCGGCGTGGGCGGCAACGCTCAGTACTACGACACGGCCAATTGCATGAGCACGTGCGCGCTCTTCGCGCCGGGCACCTACGGCGAATCGGCGAACTCGCTCGGATGCCGGCAGTACCACGCCGACCTCGCGACGACCGGCCCGGCGGTTCACTGTCCGCACGCCGGTGCGGGCGGCGGCGGGTTGTGCGGAGCCCGTTGCGACGATTACTGCTCGCTCGCCATGGCTCACTGCGCCACGGCGGCGGACCCGCCGTACCTCACGAATGCCGACTGCATGTCGGCGTGCACAGCCTATCCGTACGAGGCCGACGCGAGCGACTACGACCCGACTCTGACCTCGACGCTCAACTGCCTCGACTACCACCTCCGCGAGTCATTCGGCGACATCGACGGACAGGGGATCGACGGGGGTCACTGCGACGATCTGAGCGTCGACGGCGGACTCAATCGTGGTGCCTGCCACCCCAACTGATCGCGCTGCGCGGTCTCTCATCCTCACGTCGGTGCTCGCGCTCGTCGCGTGCACCGGCGGTGAGGCGGGGGTGCCCGAGAACGGCTCGCCCATCCTCGACGTCCCCGTCGTCGTCGACGCGGGCGACGCGGCCGTAGCGCCCGACCCGTGCGCCGACGCGGGTGACCGCGGCGACGGGAGCACGTTCACGGATCTGTACCGCGACTTCTTCGGCCCGACCGGTCTCGCGAGCTGCAGCGCGAAATCGATCTGTCACGTGCCAGGGGGCACTGGCATGCAGACGAGCGGAGGCTATGTCTGCTCGCCGGATCAAGACACCTGCTGGGCGAGCATGACTGCGGTCATCGTCCCCGATGGCGGCTCGTCGGCGCCCGAGAGCACGACGCTCTACAAGGTGCTTCGAAAGGCACCGCCGACGCCGGGCAGCGGCCCGATGCCGCGGAACTCGGCGTTCGCCTTCTGCCCGAACGACCTCGCGCGCATCAAGGCGTGGATCGCGTCGGGTGCCACGAACGATTGAGGGGGCGACTGCGCCGGGTCATCCCGCGCCATTCACGCCACACTCGCTCCTTCCGGACACGCACTCTTTGTGCGTGTGCGCCCAGCTCAACGCGGAACGGTCGCTCCTGTCAGCGAGGTCGGCGCGACGAGTCGATCGTCGACGACGCGCACCCCGTCGACCGACCGCGCGGCCTCCACCGCGCGCACGTGCATGAGGTCGTCGGTCACGAGCCCGCTGAGCGTCGCCCGCCCGTCGCGAACGACGACTCTGACGTTCGCGTCGCGGCTCATCACGAGGTTCATGCGCCCCTGCGCGCGCGCCGTCACGACAGCATCGTCCGAGTCGCACGCGAGGAGCGGGAGGACCGACACGAAGAGAAGCACGCTGCGCTTCATGGGTCACCTCCACGCGGGCTTCGACTGGTTACCCAGAAATGTCTTCACCGTCCGCGTGTCGCGGAGATGATCCGCAGCCTTCTGGCGGTACTCGCTCAGATGACTCCTCAAGGCGGCGCTCCTCACTTGAGGCAGAAATCGGTCGACCAGGTCGAGCGCGTCCTCATCCTGTTCGATCTCGGCGTCGAGATACACGCGGTCGCCGTCGTCCCCGATCGCCGAGCGCAGGCTCAGGAGCGCGTGCTCGGTGTGCGCCTTGAGCTGATCGCTCACGGGGGCTTCTTCCGGAGAGATTCCGCCCCTGGCGTCGACCTCCCGGAGCGTCGACTCCGCGTGGTCATGGTCCAAGAGCACTCTCTCGGCGAGTTCTTTCACCGAGGGGCTCGTCGTCGTCTTCAAGATCACGCGCGCCAGCTCAATCTGGCCTTCGTTGATGGCGTCGAGAGCGGCCGCGACCTCCGCGTCGCTCAGCGCGACGGCGTAGGTTCGCCGAGCGTCTGCTCGCATTGCCGGAGGCGTGAATGGGAGAGCACCGCTCCGCGGAACGTCGGGCGGCGGCAAGGCTGAGGTCATTTCCTGGTCGACCGAGCTCACGTCCATCGGCGTCGGCGAGGTCGCCGAGGTCGTCGTGGTCGTGCCGGGGGTCTGCGGCGAGCTGTTCTGTTGTGGAGCTCCGCAGTCCCAGGCGCCCCAGCCACCCAGTGCGACCACCACGATCTCGAGCGTGCGACGAGTGATGAGGATCATGACCGCCTCCTTCTCAACGCATGAGCGATCCATCATGCAGTACTCGCGCCCGATCCCGTCGAGCGGCGACGGAGCTGCACACCTCGCTTGCGAGCGCGCGCAAGCGGACCCAGACTTTGGCGTGGTTTGAGTGTGCGTTTGCCAGGAGGCTCGCCATGGAAGATCAAGAGACCGTCGCCGCGAGGTCCGACGATCGAGGCGTCACGCTCTTCGAGCGCCGAGGAGTGCGCATTCTCATCGGCATCGTGAGCACACTCGCGCTCTTGCCGGTCGCCGGGATGGTTTTCATCTTCGCGATCGTCCCCGCGCTGCCGCTCGTCCTTGCGACGGTGCTGGTGATCAAGCCGCAGCACTGGATCGAGACGTTCGACGAGGAAGTGGAGATCCTTCTGTCGCGCCCGCGGCATCATCATCACGCGCCCGCGCACGCCTGACAGTTCGAGTGTGGCCGCGGCAAGCTGCGGCCCGCTGACTCACAACTCAATACGCGGAGGCTAGCCATGTTGAGCTCGAGAAGCGTGAGCTCGAAGAGCCGTCGTGCGTTCCTCGTCACGTCGGGCGTGAGCGGCGCCGCTCTGCTCGTCGGGTGCAGACCATCCGACACGACGATGCCGGATCCGACCCGCCCCGTGCGGACCACGAGCGCTGAGATGAAGTCCGTCGCCGGCGCCGACAAAAAGCCGCAGGTCACGGCGACCGAAGACCTGATGCGCGAGCACGGCGTCATCCGCCGCGCCCTCGTCGTCTACCGAGAGAGCGCGCAGCGCCTTCGCGCGAAGCCGGCGGGCGTGCCGCTCGATGCACTCCAGAATACCGCGAAGCTCCTGCGCAGCTTCGCGGAGGACTACCATGAGAAAAAGCTCGAAGAGGCCTACCTGTTTCCGGCCGTGAAGAGGGGCGGCGGCCCGGCGGCGGGCCTCGTCGATACGCTGATCGCGCAGCACGATCGCGGCCGCGAGATCACCGAGTACGTCATGGCCGTCACGGCGGCGGGAGTGGCGAGCAGCGAGGTGCTCGCGCGCGCGCTCGAAGGGTTCGCGCGCATGTACGAGGAGCACGCGGCGCTCGAGGACACCATCGTATTCCCGGCATGGAAGAAGACCATGTCGGCCAAAGAGCTCGACGAGATCGGCGATCGGTTCGAAGACATCGAGCACCAGACGTTCGGCAAGGACGGCTTCGACGACGCTGTCGATCGGATCGCGACGATCGAGCTGGCGTTTGGCCTGGGGCTCGGGCAGTTCACGCCGCCGCCACCGCCCAAGGTGTGAGCCACGCCACCGCGCTTCACGCCCCGGTCACGGCGAAGACGCGCGGCAAAGCTCCCCCGTCCGCGGGCTCACCGCACGAGAACCCGCGCGATCGCGCTGGCACGGCGGATGAAGTCGTCTCTCGACGAGATGCGACTTTCACTCGTCGCCGCGTTCGGACTCGTCGCTTCCCTCGGTTCGCCCGCATGCGCGGCGGTGCGCGTCGATTACACACCGGTCGATCCGTCTCACATCCGCGCGCCGACCGATCCCGAGGACGTCGAGGTGTATCCGCAAGACGGTCCCGATTGGGACTATGTCCTCGCAGGCGACTTCCAGGAAGCGTCGCGCGACAGCGTGCCCGGCGGGAGGCGAGGGGTCGCGGTTCTCCTGCGTGACCTCGGGGCCGAGGAGGGGTGTGATGGAGTGATCCTGGGAGGGAACGTGAGTCGCTTCAGCGGCGACTACACGTTGCGAGGCGGGCTGCGGCGATGGCGATGGCCGGACGGCTCGCGATCGAGCAACCCTCCGCGGCCACGCTTCGAGCGCTTCGGTCTTCACGCGGCGTGTGTCGTGCGCGTCGCCCCGCTCGGCCCGTCGGCCCATCGCATCCCGACCGCGCCGCGCACGCCGGATGAGTTCTATTCTTTCTGAGCTCGCTCGCTGAATTGGCCCCTACGCGGGCCGCCCGCTACGATGTCCGTCATGAGCTCCGCGACGCGCGAAGAATGCCCCGCATGCGGAGGCGCCGGAGGCGGCCCCTTCGGACGCGCCAACTCGGGCTGGGACATCGAAACGTACGAGTGCCCGCGGTGCGAAGGGCGTGGCTATCTGGTCAACGCCGTCGCGCTGCCTGACGACGTGCCCGCCCCGGTCGCGCGTCCTGGAATCGCGAAGACCGTTCCCGCCACGCGCGTCGAAGAAAAGAAGAAGCGAAGCTCGGGCGCCTGAGTCCTATTTCGGATTCGCCGGCGGCGCGACGCAGTCTCCGCCCGGCTGTATCTGCGCGTTCATGCGGAACGTGTTCAAGAACTTCCAGCTCGGCGCCATGTGCGCGGGGATCGTCCCGTCTTCGCGCACGTTCGTGACGCTGTAAGCGTGCTGGTTCCAGATCCGGCGCGTCGGCGCCCACCGCTTCTGCGCGTCCTGAAACACTTCGACGGTGTTCTTGTACGTGCCGCCGCCTCCGCCCGAGTTCGAGACGACCACGATGTCTGCCGAGCCGTCGTTGTCCACGTCGGCCACGACCGGATACTCGATGAGCGTTCCGCTCGATCGCGTCCCTTTCAATTCGAGCACCCCGCTCGCCCCGTCATAGACCCACAGGCTCGACTCGTCGCCATAGACTGCGTCGGCCACTCCGCGACCCAGGAAATCGAACGCCGTGCTGGCGGCGATTCCGCTCGGATCCGAGATCGGTTGGCTCCACGCCAGACTGAGGCTCGCGTTGTTCGCGACGTGCCACACGCCGAAGTGCGAGCAGCTCCCGTCCATGATGCTCGGGTGTCCCGTCCCGTCGAAGTCCCCGATCGCGCCGGCCTTGGACCAGCACGTGAACCCTTCGGTTGGGTCGAACGACTGCGTCGGCGCGACGAGCTGCTTGCCGGAGTTGGAGTAGACGCTCAGGCCGTCCTGGCGGGCGATGAAGATCTCCGGGATCCCGTTGCCGTCGAAGTCGGCGATCTGCGGCTGCCCCGGCGGCTCGTTGATGCTCCAGTAGAGAGTCCCGTCGTGGTGATAGGCGGCGTTGCCGAAGATCACCTCGAGGAGGCCGTCGCTGTCGAGATCGGCCGCGATCATCGCCGGGCAGTAATACATCCCGGCCCACGCCGTGACGTCGTGGCTGAAGAGGTGATTGCCTTTGTTGTCGAGCACCTCGAAGCCGTCGATGATCTCGGGCTTGCCGTCGCCGTCGAGGTCGTAGATCGCGATGGCGCCGCAGTACTGGTACTCGTCGGCGTAGTAGGTGCCGACGGTGCTCGTGACCCATTTGATCTTGCCGTGGTTGTCGTAGGCAACGAGGTGTCCGCTCGGATCGTTGGCGATTACCTCCGGGATGCCGTCGCCGTCGATGTCACCAAGAGCCGGCGTCACGCTGGCGTCGACCAGCCCGTCGAACACGAGCTGCACTTCGCCCTTGTCGCCGGAGAGCATGTAGATCGGGCCGGCGGCGTGCACTCCGCCGCCGTTCACGGTCACGATGACGCTCGGCGTGTCGCAGAGGTTCACCTGGCCGTCGTTGTTCGTGTCGACCATCTCGGCCACGAGCGGGATGACCATGCTCCCCGAGTAGCTGAGGCCTCCATCGGCCGGCACCGTCCACGCCCACTTGGTCACGGGCGTGAACGAGTTCGGCGGCGCGGGGGCCTGGCCGCACGTCGGCGCATTGCCCGTCGCGTTGTCCGGCGGCACGTGGCAGCGGTCGACGACCACGGACGAATCGGGGAGCGATGCGTCGCCGAGGAGGTTGATCGGGTTCCCGCCGTCGTCGCCCGGCGGCAAGACTGGGCCTCCGCCGTCGCTCCCGCCGTCGAAGGTCGAGCCGGCTGCGCCTTTCGACGAGGGGCCGCTGCAGCGAACGGCAGCGCCACAAAGAAGGAGGAACAGAAGAGAAGTGGAAGAGTTGCGAAGGGGGCGCACTGGATGGGGGATTCCGTGGGGAGAGTCTACGGAGGCGATCCCAGGATTCTTCCTCGCCGCTCGATGCCGCTCGATCGGGCGAGCTGCGCGGGCGCTACCAGGGCACCGATTCCGGTCGCACCATGCTCGCGAAGTCGTTTACCTTTAAAGGTGTCGTAGCGGCCGCAAGGAACCTCGCGCACCGCGAACCACATCCGTTCCATGAACCGTGCGTCCACAGCATGAAGCCCGTCCACGATTCCTTCGCCGCGTGGGCTGCCCGAGCGCCGAGCGCGATCGCCGTCACGCACGGCCGCGACTCGTTTTCCTATGGCGAGGTCGCCGCGCGGGCAGGGCGGCTCGCGGGGCACCTGGTGAGCCTCGGCGCGCGACCTGGCGATCGCATCGCGATGGCGGTGGAGCGGTCCGTCGAGACGGTCGTCACGCTCCTGGCGATTCTGGAAGCGGGATGCGCCTACGTGCCGTTGGAACCGACGTATCCGCGTGAGCGGCTCGCGTTCATCCTGCGCGACGCGGGGGCGCGTCTCCTGGTCACGCAGGCGAGCGTTCGAGATCGGTTGCCGCCGCCGGCGGATGGTCGCGTCGATGTGCTCATCGACGTCGACGCCGCGCGCATCGCCAAGGCGACCGAGGTCCCGCGCGCGAAGGTGAGCCCCGACGACGTCGCGTACGTGATGTACACGTCAGGGTCGACCGGGAAGCCCAAAGGGGTCGAGGTCGTGCATCGCGCGATCGAACGGCTCGTGATCGACGCGGGGTACGCGACGCTCTCGCCCGAGGTGGCGATCCTTCACGCGGCCCCGCTGGCGTTCGATGCGTCGACGTTCGAGATCTGGGGGGCGCTGGCGAACGGCGGTCGCGTCGTCGTGTACCCCGATGCGGTCCCGACGGCCCGCGGGCTGCGCGACGTGATCGCGCGGCACGGCGTCACCACGATGTGGCTCACCGCGGCGCTCTTCAACACCGTCATCGACGAAGACGCGACCGCGCTCACCGGCGCGCGCGAAGTGCTCACGGGCGGTGAAGCGCTCTCGGTCACGCACGTGCGTCGCGCGCTCGACGCGCTGCCGGGGACGACGATCATCAACGGGTACGGCCCCACCGAGACGACGACGTTCGCCTGCTGCTACCGCATCCCGCGCGATCTCGACGGCGCCGCGCGATCGGTGCCCATCGGTCGCGCGATTCGCGAGACGCAGACGCACCTGCTCGACGCGCAGATGCGCGCCGTCACGCGCGGCGAGGTGGGCGAGCTCTACATCGGCGGCGCCGGCCTGGCGCGCGGCTACCTCGCCCAGCCGGAGCTCACCCGCGAGCGGTTCGTGCCGAGCCCGTTCGACGCCGGCGCGCGCCTCTACAAAACGGGCGACCTCGTCGTCGAGCGCGACGACGGGCTGCTCGACTACGTCGGTCGCGCCGACTCGCAGGTGAAGATCAGCGGCTACCGCATCGAGCTCGGCGAGATCGAAGCGGCGCTGGCGGCGCGCGCCGACGTGCAGCGCGCCGTGGTCATCGCGCGCGAAGACGTGCCGGGCGTGAAGCGACTCGTGGCGTACGTCGTCCCCAAGGACGGCACGAAGCTCTCGCCGACGCGCGTTCGCGCCGAGCTCGCGGTCACGCTCCCCGAGTACATGGTGCCCTCGGCGTTCGTGACGCTCGATGCGATCCCGGTCACGACGAACGGCAAGCTCGACACGCGCGCGCTCCCGGCGCCGTCGAGCGATCGCCCCGAGCTGGCGAACGACTTCGTGGCTCCTAAGGGAGAAGACGAGATCGCGTTCGCGGCCTTGTGGCGCGATCTGCTCGGCATCACGCCGGTGGGAGCGACCGACAACTTCTTCGATCTTGGCGGCACGTCGCTCCTCGCGGTGCGCATGATGGCGCGCCTCCGAAACGAGCGCAGGATCGACGCGCCGGTGCTCCAGCTCTTCCAGCACCCCACGATCCGTGATCTCGTGCTCGCCGTGCGTTCGACCGACGCCGGCGCCGCGCTCGAAGCGAAGCTCGCGCGGTTCGCCGCGCGCGAAACGAAGAGCGGCCACGAGCCGATCGCCATCGTCGGAATGGTCGGGCGCTACCCCGGCGCGCGCGACATCGACGCGCTGTGGACCGTGCTCCGCGAAGGGCGCGAGACGACGTCGCGCTTCACGGACGCCGAGATCGATCCCGCGGTCCCCGCCTCGCTCCGCGACGACGCGAACTACGTGAAGGCGCGCGGCATCCTCGACGACGTCGACAAGTTCGACGCCGGCTTCTTCGGCATCACGCCCAAGGAAGCCGAGATCATGGACCCGCAGCAGCGCATCATGCTCGAGCTGGCGTGGTCCGCGCTCGAGAGCGCGGGGCACGTGCCCGAGTCGTTCGACGGCGCGATCGGTGTGTTCGCCGGCAAGTACAACGACTCGTACTGGAGCGAGAACGTCGTCACGCGCCCCGACCTGGTCGACGCGCTCGGCGCGTTCCAGTCGATGGTCGCCAACGAGAAGGACTACATCGCTACGCGCGTCGCGCACCGGCTCGATCTCACCGGCCCCGCCATCAGCATCCATACCGCGTGCTCGACGTCGCTCGTCACGATCGCGTCGGCCGTCCGCAGCTTGCAGAACGGCGACTGCGATCTCGCGCTCGCCGGCGGCGTCTCTATCACCGTGCCGGTGAAGAGCGGCTACCTCTATCAAGAGGGGGCGATGCTCTCCGACGACGGGTGCACGCGCGCCTTCGACGCCGACGCGAAGGGGACCGTCTTCAGCGACGGCGCGGGGCTCGTGGTCCTGCGAAGGCTCGAAGACGCCGTGCGCGACGGCGACACGATCTGGGGGGTCATTCGCGGCGCCGCCATCAACAACGACGGCGGCGCGAAGGCGAGCTTCACGGCGCCGAGCGTCGAAGGGCAGGCGACGGTGATCGCGCGCGCGCACGCCGACGCCGGGATCGATCCGCGGACGATCAGCTACGTCGAAGCGCACGGCACGGCGACGCCGCTCGGCGATCCGATCGAGGTCGAAGCGCTCACGCGCGCCTTCCGATCGCGCACGAGCGACATGGGGTTCTGCGTGCTGGGGTCGATCAAGAGCAACTTCGGGCACGCCGTCATCGCGGCCGGGGTCGCCGGCGTCATCAAGACCGCGCTCGCGCTCACGCACGAGGCGATCCCGGCGACGCTCTTCTATCGCGCGCCCAACCCGAAGATCGATTTCGCGACCAGCCCGTTCCGCGTGGTGAACGCGCTCACGGCGTGGCCGCGTGGAGAGGCGCCGCGACGCGCGGGGGTCAGCTCGTTCGGCGTCGGCGGCACGAACGCGCACGTGGTGATGGAGGAAGCTCCGCGGCGCGCGCCGTCCTCGCCATCCCGCGCGCGGCAGCTCCTCGTCGTCTCGGCACGCAGCGCGAACGCGCTCGACACGGCGACGCGTGCGCTGGCCGATCACCTCGAGCGCCACGACGGCGCGCAGAGCCTCGCCGACGTCGCGTTCACCTTGCACCGGGGGCGTCGCGCGTTCCGTCATCGCCGCGCGTTCGCGTGCGAGTCGTCGGTCGACGCGGTCACGCAGCTCCGCGCGGCGGCCGGCAAGCAGGCCACGCGCGCGGCTCCCACCACGCCGCCGTCGGTCGTGTTCTTGTTCCCCGGCCAGGGCGCGCAGTACGTCGGCATGGGGCGCGCGCTCTACGCTGACGAGCCGGTCTTTCGCGATGCGCTCGACCGCTGCGCCGAGATCCTTCTCCCGCACCTGGGGCTCGATCTCCGCAGCGTGATGCATCCGGCCGAAGGGGACGCTGTCGCCGCCGCCGCCGCGCTTCGCGAGACTCGCTTCACGCAACCCGCGCTCTTCACGATCGAGTACGCGCTGGCGAAGCTCTGGGACAGCTGGGGCGTGCGGCCGACGGCGATGATCGGTCACAGCATCGGCGAGTTCGTCTGCGCGGTCGTCGCCGGCGTGCTCACGCTCGAAAACGCGCTGAAGATCGTCGCGGCGCGCGGTCGCTTGATGCAGTCGCTCCCCGAGGGGTCGATGCTCTCGGTCCGCGAGCCGGCGGAGAAAGTTCGCGCGCGGCTCACCGATCCGGAGCTGGCGATCGCGTCGGAGAACGGGCCGACGCTATGCGTGGTGGCCGGCCCCACGGCGAAGATCGACGATCTCGCGAGGCGGCTCGAAGCCGAAGGGGTCGTGGCCAAGGCGCTCCACACGTCGCACGCCTTCCACTCGCCGATGATGGACCCGGTGGTCGAGCCGTTCGCTGCGGTCATTCGCGCCGTGCCGCTCTCGGCGCCGCGCATCCCGTTCGTCTCCAGCGTGACCGGCACGTGGATCACCCCCGCGCAGGCGAAGGACCCGATGTACTGGGCGCGGCACTTGCGCGAGACCGTTCGTTACGCCGACGGCGTGCGCACGCTCTGGGCGGAGAAGGACGTGCTGTTGCTCGAGGTCGGCCCGCGCACGACGCTGGCCACGCTCGCGCGGCAACAGGTGACCGATCGCGCGACGCAGATCGCGATCTCGTCGCTCGCCGACGATCCCGAGGCGGAGTGGACGTCGCTGCTCAAGGCCGCGGGGCAGCTGTGGACGAACGGCGTCGCGCTCGACGCCAAGCGCCTCCACGCCGGTACACCAAGACGGGTGCCGTTGCCAACGTACCCATTTGAGCGACAACGCTTCTGGATCGACCGTGCAAGCGTGGCCGCGCCCGTGTCTGCGCCTGCGTTCAGTCCGACGATTCAGGCTGCGCCCGAGAGCGCGGCACGTCTTCAGCCAACTCTGGCAAGCCCACCGACCGAGGAGACCATGGAATCGCCGCAGCAGCCGTCAGGCTCACGCACCGCGCGCCTCGGCGCCGAGCTTCGTCAGCTTCTCGAAGACACGTCGGGCGTGGAGATCGGGGAAGGGGACGACGCGACGTCGTTCGTCGAGCTGGGGCTCGATTCGTTGTTCCTCACGCAGGTCGCGCTGAAGGTGTCGAAGGCATACGGCGTGAAGCTGACGTTCCGGCAGCTGCTCGAAGATTTTTCGACGCTGGAGCGCCTCGCGAGTCACGTGGACGCGCAGCTCCCGCCGGAGGCCGCGCCCGTGATGGCCGCGCCGGTCGCGCAGCCGATGCAGGCCGTGCACGCGCCGGTCGCGATGGGGGCGGCGCCGTTGCCGATGTCGACGGCGGCCGCAGGGACGCTTCAGTACGTGATCGATCAGCAGCTGCGGATCATGGAGCAGCAACTTGCTGCGCTACGCGGCTTCGCGCCGACCGCGACCGCGACCCCGACCCCGACCGCGAACGCGAGAGTGAACGGGAATGCGAACGTGAACGGGAACGCCAACGTGAACGGCCCCGCCTCCACGCGCGGCCCCGCCTCGACCCCCGACCCCCTCGCCGAAGCCCACACCAAATACGACGTCAAGAAAGCCTTCGGCGCGATCGCCCGCATCCACACGCACAAGAACGACCCGCTCACGCCGAAACAGAAGGCGCGCCTCGAAGCCTTCACGCGCCGCTACAACGCGCGCACCAAAGGCTCGAAGGCGTACGCGCAAGACAACCGCAAGTACCTCGCCGATCCACGCGTCGTCACCGGCTTCCGCCCCGCGGTGAAGGAGCTCGTCTATCCGATCGTCGTCGAGCGCTCGGCGGGGCCGCGGCTCTGGGACATCGACGGGAACGAGTACATCGACGTGCTCAACGGCTTCGGCTGCAACCTGTTCGGCTGGCAGCCCGAGTTCGTGAACGTGGCCGTCGAGAAGCAGCTCCGCATCGGCCACGAGATCGGCCCCACGCCGCCTCTCGCCGGCGAGACCGCGAAGCTCTTCTGCGAGATCACCGGGAACGATCGCGCCGGCTTCTGCAACACCGGCTCCGAAGCCGTCATGGGATGCATGCGGATCGCGCGCACCGTCACCGGGCGATCGAAGATCGCCATCTTCACCGGCTCGTACCACGGCATCTTCGACGAGGTGATCGTGCGCGGGACGAAGAAGCTCCGCGCCATCCCCGCCGCGCCCGGCATCATGCCGTCGACCGCCGAGAACGTGCTCGTTCTCGACTACGGCACCCCCGAGACGCTCGCCATCCTGAAGGAGCAAGCGAGCGAGCTCGCCGCGATCATGGTCGAGCCGGTGCAGAGCCGCCGCCCCGACTTCCAGCCGCGCGAGTTCCTGCACGACCTCCGCAAGCTCACCACCGAAAGCGGCTCGCTCCTCATCTTCGACGAGGTCATCACGGGCTTTCGCACCGGCGTCGGTGGCGCGCAGGCGTTCTTCGACGTGAAGGCCGACCTCGCGTCGTACGGCAAGGTCGTCGGCGGCGGGTATCCGATCGGCGTCATCGCCGGCAAGCGCGAGTACATGGACGCGCTCGACGGCGGCTTCTGGCAGTTCGGCGACGACTCCGTTCCCACCGTGGGCGTCACGTACTTCGCCGGAACGTTCGTGCGTCACCCGCTGGCGCTCGCCGCCGCGCGTGCCGTGCTCCTCCACTTGAAGGAGCAAGGGCCCGCGCTCCAGAAGCGCGTGACGGGGAACGCCGAGCGACTCGCCGCGGAGCTGAACGCGCATTTCGAGCAGGTGCACGCGCCGCTCGTGATCAAGCACTTCAGCTCGTTGTGGAAGCCGTTCTGGAAAGAGGAGCACGCCTTCGGCGACGTCTTCTTCTACATGCTCCGCGATCGCGGCGTTCACATCTACGACGGCTTCCCCTGCTTCTTCACGACGTCGCACGGCGACGCCGAGGTCGACTTCGTCATCAAGGCGTTCAAGGAAGCCGTGGCCGAGATGCAGGACGCGGGCTTCCTTCCGGCGGCGCCGTCGCGCGAGCACGCGGCGAGCGAGACGTTCGACGCCGCGCAGCCTCCCGTGCCCGGCGCGCGCCTCGGACGCGATCCGGAAGGGAACCCGGCGTGGTTCGTCCCCAACCCCACGATGCCTGGAAAGTTCATGAAGGTTACGCGCCCCTCATGAGCAGGAACCCGAGCGCAGATCCGACCCTCGCGGCGGTCGATTTCGATCCGTTCGCGAGCCCCGAGCTCACGGGGGTCGCGCCGTCGACCCAACCGCAGCGCGAGGTGTGGACGGCGTGTCGCCTGGGCGAGGACGCGTCGCTCGCGTTCAACGAGTCGAACTCGCTTCGCCTTCGCGGCGCGCTCGACGTCGAGGCGTTGCGTCTCGCGCTCGGCGATCTCGTGAAGAGGCACGAGTCGCTCCGCACGACGTTCAGCGGCGACGGCACGACCCTCTGCGTCGCGGCCGATCAAACGCTCGACGTGCCGCTGGTCGATCTCTCGGATCGACCCGAGGTCGAACGCGATTGCGCGCTGCGCGTGATGACCGACGCCGAGGTGGAAGAGCCGTTCGTGCTCGAGCGCGGGCCGCTCTTCCGCGTCCGCCTGGTGAAGATGGCCGAGCGCGAGCACGTGCTCGTGATGACGGCGCACCACATCGTCTGCGACGGATGGTCGACCGCGATCCTCGTGCGCGATCTCGGCGCGCTGTACGGCGCGCGTCACAAAGGCGTTCGCGCCGCGCTCCCTCCGGCCGAGCCCTTCAGCGCCTACGCGCGCGAACAGATCGCCTACGCGACCTCGCCCGAGCACGCCGCCGACGAGGCGTTCTGGCTGGCGCAGATGTCGGGCGCTCTGCCGGTCCTCGAGCTCCCGTTCGATCGCGCGCGTCGCCCCATGCGCTCGTACGCATCGGCGCGCGAGGACATCACGATCCCGGCGCCGCTCATCGACGCCGTGAAGAAGACGGGCGCCAAGCACGGTAGCAGCCTCTTCGTGACGTTGCTGGCCGCGTTCGAGGCGCTCCTTCATCGCCTGTCGGGCCAGGACGATTTCGTCGTGGGGATCCCGGCCGCAGGGCAATCGAGCGGTGAGCATGGAGAGCTGGTGGGTCACGCCGTCAACACGGTGCCGATCCGCGCGCGGGTCGACTCCGCGGCGACGTTCTCCGATCTGCTCAAGTCGCAGCGCAAGCTCGTGCTCGACGCCTTCGATCACCAGGCGCTCACGCTCGGAAGCTTGCTTCAGAAGCTCCCCATCGCGCGCGATCCCAGCCGCCCGCCGCTCGTCTCCGTCCTCTTCAACGTCGACCAGCCGCTGCACGCGTCGGCGCTGGCGTGGGACGGGCTCGAGATCGAGTTCACCGTCAACCCCCGCCACTACGAGACGTTCGATCTCTTCGTGAGCGCGACCGAGAGCCCCGAGGGGCTCGTCCTCTTGTGTCAGCTCAACACGGATCTGCTCGACGCCGAGACGCTCCGCCGTTGGATGCGGAGCTACGAGTCGATCCTGAAGGCGATCGTCGCGCGCCCCGAGACGCCGATCGGCGCGCTCCCGATCCTCGACGACACGGATCGCGCCGCGCTCGCGCGCGTGAACGAGACGGCGCACGAGTACGCGCGCGACGCCTGCGCGCACACGCTCATCGAGCGGCAGATCGATCGCACGCCGAACGCCGTCGCCGTGCGCTGCGGCGACGACGCCATCACGTACGCCGAGCTCGATCGACGCGCCAATCGCCTGGCGCATCGCCTTCGCGCCGAAGGGGTCGGGCACGACACGCTGGTCGGCCTGGGGGTCGAGCGATCGATCGACATGGTCGTCGGGCTCTTCGGGATCTTGAAAGCCGGCGGCGCGTACGTCCCGATCGATCCGTCGTTCCCGCGCGATCGCGTCGCGTTCATGCTCGAAGACTCGAAGCTCGAGGTGCTGGTCACGCAGCGTTCGCTCGTGAGTCAGCTCGCGACGCCGCGCGCGAAGGCGATCTTGATCGACGACGTCACGTCGCAAGACGACTCGCGCCCGTCGCCGCTGGCGACGCCCGACAGCCGCGCGTACGTCATCTACACGTCCGGCTCCACAGGCGTGCCGAAGGGGGTCGAGCTGCCGCATCGCGCGGTGGTGAACTTCTTGTCGAGCGTGGCGCGCGAGCCGGGGCTCGGCGCGTCGGACGTGATGCTCGCGGTGACGACGCTCTCGTTCGACATCGCGGTGCTCGAGCTCTATCTGCCGCTGACGGTCGGCGGATCGGTCGTCGTGGCCTCGCGCGATCAGGCCGGGTCGGGCGACGCGCTCCTATCGACGATCCGTGCGCGCGGCGTGACCACGATGCAGGCGACGCCGTCGACGTGGCGCCTGTTACTGGCAGCGGGTTGGTCGGCGAGCGAGCCGCTCAAGGTGCTGTGCGGCGGTGAAGCGCTGCCCCTCGATCTCGCGCGCGAGCTGACCGCGCGCTCCGAATCGGTGTGGAACATGTACGGCCCGACCGAGACCACGGTGTGGTCGACGTCGTGGCGCGTGCCGCAGAACCCCACGCGCATCCTGATCGGCAAGCCGCTGTCGAATACACAGGTGCACGTCCTCGACGCGCGGATGCGACCGCTCCCCATCGGCGTGATGGGCGAGCTGTTCATCGGTGGCGACGGTCTGGCGCGCGGCTACCTCGATCGCCCGGAGCTCACGCGCGAACGCTTCGTGTCCGATCCATTCGTGAGCGGCGCGCGCCTCTACAAGACGGGCGACGTCGCGCGGGTGCTGGCCGACGGCAACCTCGAGTACTTCGGACGCAACGATCACCAGGTGAAGCTGCGTGGGTACCGCATCGAGCTCGGCGAGATCGAAGCGGCGCTGGCGAAGCATGGCGGTGTGGCGCAGGCCGTGGCGATCGTGCGCGAAGTGCGCGCGGGCGACGCGCGACTGATCGCGTATGTCGTCGCGCGCGGTGCCGCCGTTCCGGACGACGAGCTGCGCGTGCATCTTCGCGCGTCGCTCCCCGAGTACATGGTGCCGCAAGCGTTCGTCACGCTAGCCGCGCTCCCGCTCACGCCGAACGGCAAGGTCGATCGCAAGGCGCTCCCGGCGCTCGTCACCAAAGACGATCACGGGGGCTACGTCGAACCGAAGTCGGAGACCGAGCGGCGCCTGGCGAAACTGTGGCAAGACGTGCTCGGCGTCGGTCGCGTCGGCGCCAACGACGACTTCTTTCTCCTCGGCGGTCACTCCCTCCTCGCCGCGCAGATGCTCTCGCGCCTCGCGCGCGATCACGGCGTCGTCCTCTCGCTGCGCCGCGTGTTCGAAGCGTCGACCGTGGCGAAGCTCGCCGCGCTGATCGACGGCGAGAAGCACGACGCCACGGCTGTGAAGATCCCGAAGCGCACCGGCGTCGGTCGCGCGCGTCAGTCGTTGATGCAGCAGCGCCTGTGGCTCCTGGATCAGATCGAGCCCGGGACGACGACGTACAACTTGCCAGCGGCGTATCGCTTGCGCGGCGCGCTCGACGTGAAGGCGCTCGACGCGAGCTTCACCCTGATCGCCGAGCGTCACGAAGCCATGCGCACGGCGTTGGCGTGGGAAGAGGATCGCGCCGTTCAGGTCGTGCTCCCGGCGCTGGACGTGAAGATCCACGTCGTCGACCTGACGTCGATCGTCCCCGCCGATCGCGAGCGCATCCTGATGGATCGCATCCGCCGCGAGACCAATACGCCGTTCGATCTCAGGCGCGCGCCGCTCTTCCGCGTGAAGCTCTACAAGATGGACGACGCCGATCACGTCCTCTTCTTCATGCCGCACCACGCGATCTGGGACGGCTGGTCGTTCGATGCATTCCTGCGCGAGCTCGATGCGTCGTACGCGGCGTTCGCGCGCGGCGCGAAGCCGAACCTCCCCGCTCCCCCCATCCAGTACTCGGACTTCGCCGAGTGGCACCACGACTGGCTCGACGGCGAGGAGCTCGAGAAGCAGTCGACGTACTGGAAGAAGAAGCTGTCGGGCGCGCTGCCGCCGCTCGAGTTGCCGACCGATCACCCGCGCCCTGCCACCATGACCGGCGCCGGCGGCTTCGAGCCGTTTCGCCTCTCGCGCGCCGAGATCGACGCGCTCACGGCGGTCGGCAAGCGCGACGGCGCGACGCTGTACATGGTGCTGCTGACCGCGTTCGTCACGCTGCTCCATCGCTACACGAACCAGCGCGATCTGCTCGTCGGCACGCCCGTGCGCGGACGTGCGCAGCCGGAGACCGAGGACCTCCTCGGCTTCTTCGTGAACACGCTGGTCCTGCGCCTCGACGTCAGCGCCGACCACGAGACGAGCGTCGAGCCGACGTTCCGGGAGCTCCTCGCGCGCGTTCGCGCCGCGTGCATCGAAGCGTTCGCGCACCCCGACATGCCGTTCGAGTCGCTCGTGAAGGAGCTCGACGTCGCGCGCGATCTCAGCCGCACGCCGATTTTTCAAGCGTTCTTCTCGTTCCAGGACGCCAAGGCGCGCGAAGATCACATCGGCGACGTCCCGTTCACGCAGCTCCACGTGATGCCCGACGCTGCGCAGACCGATCTCACGCTGTGGGTCATGGAGCGCGGCGACGGAATGGTCGGCGGCTTCTCGTACAATACCGACCTCTTCGAGCCGGCGACGATCCAGCGCGTGCAGCGCCAGATGAAGATGCTCCTCGCCGGCGTGGCCGAGGACCCGGATCGCAGCGTGGGCACGATCCCGATCGTGCCCGAGGCCGAGACGCGCCTCATCGCGCACTGGAACGACACGACGCACGACTACGCGCGCGAGGCGTGCGCGCACACGCTGATCGAGCACCAGGTCGACAGGACCCCGAACGCCGTCGCCGTCCGCTTCGGCGACGCCACGATCACGTACGCCGACCTCGATCGGCGCGCGAACAGGCTCGCGCATCAGCTTCGCGCGGAGGGGGTCGGTCACGACACGCTGGTCGGGCTCGGAGTCGAGCGATCGATCGACATGGTCGTCGGCCTCCTCGGCATACTCAAGGCGGGCGGCGCGTACGTCCCGATCGACCCGTCGTTCCCGCGTGATCGCATCGCGTTCATGCTCACCGACTCGAAGGTCGGTGTTCTCGTAACGCAGCGCTCGCTCGTGGGGAAGCTCTCGGCGCCCGGGGCGAAGGTCGTCCTGGTCGACGGCGTGATGTCGCAGGACGACGCGCGTCCGCCGCCGCTCGCCACTCCGATGAGTCGCGCCTACGTGATCTACACCTCGGGCTCGACGGGCACGCCGAAGGGGGTCGAGCTCCCGCATCGCGCGGTGGTGAACTTCCTGTCGAGTGTGGCTGACGAGCCGGGGTTCACCGCGCGGGACGTGATGCTGGCGGTGACGACGCTGTCGTTCGACATCGCCGTGCTCGAGCTCTATTTGCCGCTGACGGTCGGCGGATCGGTCGTCATCGCGTCGCGCGACGAAGCGGGTTCGGGCGAGGCGTTGCTGGCGCTGATCCACACGCGCGGCGTCACCGTGATGCAGGCCACGCCGTCGACGTGGCGACTCTTGTTGGCGGCGGGGTGGTCGCCACGCGATCGCATCAAGGTTCTTTGCGGAGGCGAAGCCCTTCCGATCGATCTCGCGCGCGAGCTCACGGAGCGCTCGGACTCCGTGTGGAACATGTACGGGCCCACCGAGACCACGGTTTGGTCGACCGCCTGGCGCGTGCCCGAGACTCCGACGCGGATCCTGATCGGTCGGCCGCTGGTGAACACGCAGGTGCACGTACTCGACGCGCAAATGCGCCCGCTCCCCATCGGCGTCCTCGGCGAGCTGTACATCGGCGGCGACGGCCTGGCGCGCGGATATCTCGGTCGCCCCGAGCTCACGCGCGAACGCTTCGTGTCCGATCCGTTCACCCCCGGCGCGCGCCTCTACAAGACCGGCGACGTCGCGCGGATGCTGGCCGACGGCAACCTCGAGTACTTCGGGCGCAACGATCACCAGGTGAAGCTGCGCGGCTACCGCATCGAGCTCGGCGAGATCGAAGCGGCTCTCGCGAAGCACGGCGGCGTGGCGCAGGCCGTGGCCATCGTGCGCGAAGTGCGCGCGGGCGATGCACGTCTCATCGCCTACGTCGTCGCGCAGGGCGCGGCGGTCGCCGACGACGAGCTACGCGCCCATCTTCGCGCGTCGCTCCCCGAGTACATGATCCCGCAATCGTTCGTGACGCTCGAGGCGATGCCGCTCACGCCGAACGGCAAGGTCGATCGCAAGGCGCTCCCGGCGCTGGGCGCGAAGGACGAGAAGGGGGGCGGCTACGTCGAGCCGAAGACGGGGACCGAGCGGCTCCTGGCGACGCTCTGGCAAGACGTGCTCGGCGTCGGTCGGGTCGGCGCCAACGACGACTTCTTCGCGCTCGGTGGGCACTCGCTCCTCGCGGCGCAGATGCTCTCGCGTCTGGCGCGCGATCACGGCGTCGTCCTCTCGCTCCGTCGCGTGTTCGAAGCGTCGACCGTGGCCAAGCTCGCCGCGCTCGTCGACGGCAAGGCACACGACGCCCCGGCCGTACGGATTCCCAAGCGGAGCGGCACCGGTCACGCGCGGCAGTCGCTCATGCAGCAGCGGCTCTGGTTCCTCGAGCAGCTCGAGCCGGGGAAGACCACCTACAACCTCCCCGAGGCGTATCGCTTGAGCGGCCCGCTCGACGTGAAGGCGCTCGAAGCGAGCTTCACGTTCATCGCACAGCGCCACGAGGCGATGCGTACGGCGCTGGCGTGGGAAGACGATCACGCCGTTCAGATCGTTCTCCCGACGCTCGACGTGAAGATCGACGTGGTCGATCTCTCCACGCTCCCTGCGGTCGATCGCGAGCGCGCCCTCAACGTGCGCATCCGCGACGAATCGAACACGTCGCTCGACATCACGCGCGCGCCGCTCTTCCGCGTTCGCCTCTACAAGATCGACGAAGGGGAGCACGTCCTCTTCTTCATGCCGCACCACGCGATCTGGGACGGCTGGTCGTTCGATGCCTTCCTGCACGAGCTCGACGTCGCGTACGCCGCGTTCTCGCGCGGTGCGAAGCCTTCGCTGCCGACTCCGACGATCCAGTACGTCGACTTCGCCGAGTGGCACCACGCGTGGCTCGAAGGCGAAGAGCTCGAGAAGCAATCGAAGTACTGGATGAAGAAGCTCGGCGGCTCGCTCCCTCCGCTGGAGCTCCCGACCGACCACCCCCGCCCGGCGGCGATGAGCGGGGCCGGAGGATTCGAGCCGCTCACCCTCGCGCGCGCCGACGTCGACGCGCTCACCGAGGTCGCGAAGCGCGAGGGCGCGACGCTGTACATGCTGTTTCTCACGGCGTTCGTGACGCTCCTGTACCGCCACACGAACCAGCGCGATCTTCTCATCGGTACGCCCGTGCGAGGGCGCGCGCAGCCCGAGACCGAAGATCTCCTCGGCTACTTCGTGAACACGCTGGTGCTCCGTCTCGACGCCAGCGCCGACGCGGAGACGGGCGTCGAGGCGACGTTCAGGGAGCTCCTCGGGCGCGTTCGTACGGCGTGCCTCGAAGCGTTCGCCAACCCCGACATGCCGTTCGAGTCGCTCGTGAAGGACCTCGACGTCGCGCGCGATCTGAGCCGCACGCCGATCTTCCAGGCGCTCTTCTCGTTCCAGGACGCCGGGCAGCGCGACAACCGCATCGGCGATCTTCCGTTCACGCAAGTCCACGCCATGCCGGACGCCGCGCACACCGATCTCACGCTGTGGGTCACGGTCCGCGCCGACGGCGTCGAGGGGGGCTTCACGTACAACCGCGACCTGTTCGAGCCGGCGACGATCGCGCGCGTGCAGCGTCAGATGAAGGCGCTCCTGGCCAGCGTGGCCGACGACGACGATCGCAGCATCGCCACGATTCCGATCGTGCCCGAGGCCGAGACCAAGCTCATCGCGCAGTGGAACGCGACCGAGATGCCGTTCCTACGCGCCGCGCGAGCGCACGATCTCTTCGAGGCGCAAGCGCGCCGCACGCCCGACGCCGTCGCTGCCGTGTTCGAAGACCAGCGCATCACGTACCGGGAGCTCGACGCGCGCGCCGACGTGCTGGCGCGGAGGCTGCGAGCCAAAGGCATTCGCCGCGGGGCGCGCGCGGGGCTGGCGGTCGAGCGATCGATCGAGATGCTCGTCGGGATCTTCGGCGTGCTCAAGGCGGGCGGCGCATACGTCCCGCTCGATCCCGCGTTCCCGTCGGATCGCCTCGCGTTCATGTGCGAAGACGCCGAGCTCACCGTGCTCGTCACGACGAAGCACGTCTCCGAGACCTTCCCGCACTCCACAGCGCCCACGCTCCTCATCGACGCGCCGGACGAAGATGCGCCGCCGTTCGGCGCCGACGGGGCGGCGACCCCCGAGGATCCGGCGTACGTGATCTACACCTCGGGCTCCACCGGGAGACCGAAGGGGGTCGTGCTCCCGCATCGCGCGGTCGTGAACTTCCTCACGACGATGGCCGAGCGCCCCGGGATCACGGCTTCGGACGTGGTGCTCGCGGTCACGACGTTGTCGTTCGACATCGCCGTCCTCGAGCTCTACCTGCCTCTGACGGTCGGCGCGCGCGTCGTCATCGCCAGCCGCGAGACGACTATCGACGGCGCGTCGCTCCTCGAAGCGATGCGCGCGAACGGCGTCACGATGCTCCAGGCGACGCCTTCGACCTGGCGGGTGCTCATCGACGCGGGATGGAACGGCGATCCGAAGCTGAAGGCGCTCTGCGGCGGCGAAGCGCTCCCGCTCGATCTCGCGGCGGCGCTCCACACACGCGCGCGCGAGGTCTGGAACATGTACGGCCCGACCGAGACCACGGTCTGGTCGACGTGCTTCCGCATCGAAGGGGCGCTCGAGCGCGTGCCGATCGGAAAGCCGATAGGCAACACGCAGTGCCACGTGCTCGGCGCGAACCTCGAGCCGGTCCCCATCGGCGTGCGCGGCGAGCTGTACATCGGCGGCGACGGCGTCGCGCTCGGATACCTCGGTCGACCCGAGCTCACCGCCGAGCGCTTCGTCCGCGATCCGTTCGCGCACAAGCCCAACGCGCGCATGTACCGCACGGGCGATCACGCGCGCTGGACGGCGACGGGCGACCTCGAGTTCTTCGGCCGCGACGACGGCCAGGTGAAGGTACGCGGCCATCGCATCGAGCTCGGCGAGATCGAAGCGCGCTTGCTCGAACGCGGCGGCCTCCGCGAGGCCTGCGTGGCCGTGCGCGAAGAGACCGCGGGCGACGCGCGTCTCGTCGCCTACTACGTGCCGCTCCCTGGCGAGTCACTCACGCAGACCGAGCTTCGGAAGCACCTCCGCGGGCTGCTCCCCGAGTACATGGTGCCGCAGCACTTCATCGAGGTCGACGCGCTGCCGAAGACGCCCAACGGCAAGATCGATCGCAAGGCGCTCCCGTCGCCGTTCGGCGTCGCCGCTGCGGCCAACGAGTACGTCCCCCCCTCCACCGAAGCCGAGAAGCTCGTCGCCGAGGTGTGGAGCGAAGTGCTCGGCGTTCCGCAGGTGAGCGCGCACGACAACTTCTTCAACCTCGGTGGTCACTCCCTCCTCGTGCTCCGCGCGATCGCCGCGATAGAGAAGCGCACCGGCAAGCGGCTCGGCCCGCGGTCGTTCGTCATCGACACGCTGGGGCAGCTTGCGCTGCAGCTCCCCGCGCAGGCGCCTGTCGCTCGAGCGAAGGGGGCGGTGACGCCTCCTCCCGAAGATGCGTCGCGGTCGATCGCGCAACGCATGCTCGACAAGGTGAAGCGCGGTTTCTTCCGCTAGCGCGTCTTCGCTCGCAGCGCGTCGTCGAAGAAATCGGCGACGCGCTTCGCGTACGCCGGGCCCACGGCGCTCGTGTAGTGACCGTGAGTCGCGCCGGGGACGACGTAGAGCTGCTTCGGCTCGGGCGCTGCCGCGAAGACCGTGTTCGTGGTCGACTCCGGTACGAAAGGATCGTTTTGCCCGGCGACGAAAAGGACCGGCCGTGGGGCTGCGACGGCGAGCGCGTGGACCGGATCGATCGCATCGACGTCGATCCCGTCGCGTCGAAGCTGCCAGAGCTCCGGCTCGCGCGACGCCGCTCCCCATTTGCTCTCGTTGCGGATCTGCTCGCCGAGCGCGGTCCCCGTCGCTTCGAGGACCAGCGCGTGCTCGCGCGCGTCGGTCGGCGCGAGGAGCGCGGCAGTGATCCCGCCGATCGAAAAGCCGAGCACGCCGACGCGATCGCGGTCCACCTCGGGGCGCGCCGTGATCCAATCGAGCGCCGCGGTGAGATCGCGCCGCTCGTGATCGCCCCACGTGCAGTGATCGCCGTCGCTGTCGCCGTGCGCGCGCGAGTCGAACAGCAGCACGCCGTAGCCACGCGCCGCGAGCTCCTCGGCCTCGGGGAGCACCGCCACGCGGTTCGCGCCGAGCCCGTGCGTCAGTACGACTGCTGCTCCCGTCCTCGACGGCGCGTACCAACCGCGTAGCGTGGTGCCGTCGCTCGCACGGAAGATCGTGTCGATTTTACCCAGCAGCGCACGGCCGGCCTCGGCCTCCTCTTCTGGGGTCACGTGAACGCGCGGCGGACGGAGCTCCGCGGCCGTCTCTCGCATGATTCGTACGGCGTTCACGCTCTCCGCGACGAGGGCCGACAGGCCCAGCGCGGCGACGACGAGCAGGGCCGTTCGTACGATCGACATCGCGCGGCACTCTATTCAGTTTGAGTAACGGAGCTAGACCCTGCATCCTGTAAAATCACGGCGACCGACGAATGACGCCCCTCTATTTCGGCAGCTCGGGTCGTCCGCTCTTCGGCGTCTTTCATCCGCCGAGGCCTGGTGCTCCGCACGCGCGTGATCGATCCGCTGTGCTCCTCTGTTACCCGGGGCCGCAGGAGTACAACATGACCCACTGGGCTTTCCGGAAGCTCAGCGCGTCGCTCGCGCGCGACGGCGTCCCCGTGCTGCGCTTCGATTACACCGGCACGGGCGACTCGTCGGGCACGATGGACGACGGCGACTTCGAGACGTGGGTCGCCGACGTTCGAACGGCGCACGAGGAGCTGCGCGATCAGTCCGGTGTCGAGCGCGTATCGATCGTCGCCATGCGCCTCGGTGCTGCCCTCGCGGCGCGCGCGTGCGCCGACGGGCTCGCCGTCCGCGACCTGGTCTTGTGGGAGCCGGTCGTGAGCGGCGTGCGCTATCTCGAGGAGCTCGAGTCGCTCGATCGGCGCGAGCAACGCCGCCTCTTGCACCCGGCAAACGATCGCGCGGATGACGAGCTCGCGGGCCATCGTTTCACGCGCGCGCAGCGCGAAGGGATCGCGCGCGTCGACCTTCGAAAGCTCGGCAAGCTTCACGCGAGCCGCGCCGCGATCTTCGCCTCCGAAGCGAAGCCTCTGTTCGTCGCGCTGCGCGAAGCCTTCCGCGCCGCAGGCACAGAGACCGCGCTTCAAGTCGTCAGCGAAGACGCCGCCGTCACCAACGCGGGCGAGCGCGAGGCGGCGCTCCTCTCGAACAAGATCCTCGGCGCGATGGCGACCGAGCTGGCGAACGGAACGTCTGGATGACGGAGCGCGCGCTCACCTTCGGGAGCGACGGTCGCCTCGTTGGCGTTCTCACCGAACCCGATGCGACCGTCGCGAAAGCGAAAGGCGCGCCCGCGGTCCTTCTGTGGAACGTCGGAGTGAATCATCACGTCGGGCCGCATCGTTCGTACGTCGATCTCGCGCGCGGGCTCGCGGCCGACGGCATCACCTCGCTCCGCTTCGACCTCTCGGGCCTGGGCGACAGCAGCGTGCGGCGCGACGCAGTCCCCGAGGCCAAGCGCGCCTTCGACGATCTCACGGAGGCCGCCGCGCTCCTTGAGAAGCGCACCGGGATCCGCGCGCTGCTTCCGGTCGGCTTCTGCTCGAGCATCGACTCGGCGCACGCCTTCGCGCTCAAGGATCCGCGCGTCGTCGGTGCGTGCTTTCTCGAAGGGTACGCGTACCGCACGCGCGGCTTCTACGCCCGCTACCCGATGCGGCTCCTCAGTCGCGAGCGATGGCGTCGCTTCGCCGCCGAACGCCTGCCGGGGATCCTGCGCGAAGCGGGGGAGGGGGCACGAGGCGCCATCGGCGGCGTCGAGCACGAGAAGGCCGCGCTCCGCGAGTCGATCTACGTGCGCGAGTACCCCGAGCCGAGGCAGCTACGCGCCGACTACGAAGCGATGGTAGCCCGCGGCATGCGGATGCTCTGCGTCTTCACCGGCGGCGACAGCAGCTTCAACCACATCGGCCAGTTCGACGAGATGCTGGGCACGCGATCGATCCGCGCGTCGGGCAAGGTCGACGTCGAGTACTACCCCGACGTCGATCACACGTTCTTCCGCGTCGCGCATCGCGAGCGGGTGATCGCGCGCATTCGCGCGTGGGTGCGGCAGCGCTTCGTGAACGTCTGACGCTCGCGCGCTCAGCGCACGACGAACCGCGACGGGTCGAGCCGGCTGACTTCCCGCGCGGGCACGCCGGCGACGATCGTGAACGCCTCGACGTCCTTGGTGACGACGGCCCCCGTACCGACAACCGCGCCGCGACCGATGCGTACGCCCGGGAGCACCGAGCACTTCGCGCCGAGGAACACGTCGTCCTCGATCACCACGGGCTGTGGCGGAGGGACGATCGAGCGGTCGTAGAGATCGTGGAACTGCGTGTCGATGATCATCACGTAAGGGCCGACGTTCACCCGCGCGCCGAGCGAGATCGATCCCGTCGCGCCGAGGCTGGCGCCGGAATTGATGAACGTGTCGTTTCCGATCACGAGCCGCGCGTTGGCGGTGGTGGTGAGTTCCAGGGGGACGGGGACGGAGCGAAGCGTCACGCGATCGCCGATCTGCATGAACCCGGCGTTGTCGATGCGCGGCCGCCCGAGCGTGCGAACCCCCGCGCCCAGCTCATCGACACCCATGAGCCACAAAGGGGCGCTCATGAGCCCCACCACGTGCGCCGCTCCTTTGCGGGCAAGCGCCGCCAAAGGCAAGTCCTTGTCTCTTTTCAGCTTGCGGAGGGCGTTTTCAATCGCGGATCGCACGTGGATGTAGGCTGAAGGTAACACGCGAGGCGCCCGGCGAACGATCGCGCCGACTACGAGTTGCGTCGCCACCGGCGCACGCTATCCATGGTGGCTCGAATGACTGCAAGCGGCGACGTACCCGCAGTGAAACCTGAAAGTGCTGCGCCGTCGTCGACGGGCGCCCCTCCCGGCGAGGCCGTGCGCGCGGTGCGCAACGCATTCATGCTCGGCGCCTCGCTCGTGGCCACGTGGACGGTCGCGCTCGTGGTGCGCCTCTTGTTGCCGCGAAGCTTGGGGCCCGCGCTCTTCGGCGAGTTCAACTTCGCCGACGCGCTCGCGGCCAACGCGTTCGTCTTCATCAACCTCGGTCTCGACACGTACATCCAGAAGGAGATCCCCGCTCGTCCGAACCACACGTCCGAGTTCGTCGGCGGTATGCTCGCCCTGCGCCTCCTCATCAGCGTCGTCCTTTTTGGAACGCTGGCCGTGCTCCTGGCGGCGAGTGGCCGCCCGACCGCGCTCGTCCGCACGGTGTTCGTGTTCGGGCTGGCGCAGCTGATCTCCATCGTCGCCGCGACGCTAGCCACGCTCCTCTATGTTTCGCAAACGGTGGGGCGCCTCGCCGTGCTCAACGTCGTGTCGAAGCTTTTGTGGGCGGGCGGCGTCGGCGTGGCGCTCTTCGAGCACGCCAGCATCGAGTGGTTCGCGGTGGCGTTCTTGGTCTCCGAAGCCGTGCGCCTCGTCGTCATCTTTCGGATCGTGGGGAACACGCTCCAGCTCCGCGTCGACTTCGCCTCGACCTGGAAGGTTCTCATCGCGAGCGCACCGTTCTACATGGCCACAGTCGCGGCCACGCTGTACGCGAAGATCGATGTGAACATCATGGGCGTGCTGATGCCCGACAAAGAGGTCGGCTTCTACAGCTCCGCCGCCAACGTCTCCAGCGTTGCCATGCTCATGGCACCGCTCATGGGGTGGGTGCTCATGCCTCAGCTCTCGCGCGCGGCTACGCGCTCGCGCGATGAGCTCAATGCAATGTTCCGCCGCTCGATCGAATGGGTGCTCGCGCTGGCCGTCCCGATCTCGATGATGCTGATGCTCGGAGCCGACGTGATCGTGCTCCACCTGTTCGGCGCGAAGTTCCTGCCCGCGGTCGCCAGCTTGCGCGTCCTGGCGCCTATCTTCGTCGCGGTCTACCTGGCGATGCTCGCATCCACGTACCTGAACCTGATCGATCACTCGTGGCGCGTCACGCTCCTCACGATAGGGTCGCTCGCGCTCAACGCGCTGCTCAACGTGATCTTCATTCGCCCCTCGTACCGCGCGTTCGGCGAAGGGGGCGCCGGGATCGGCGCTGCCGCGATCAGCGTGGCCAGCGAGATGGTCGTGGCCGCCGCGCTCTTGGCGATGATCGGACGCAGCGCCTGGGATCGCCGGAGCGTCCTTTGCTGCGGGAAGTCACTCGCCGCGTGCGTCGTCGTCTGTGGTGCTCACGTCGCAATGCGTCCGCTGGGCCCGGCGCGCCTCGCGCTCGACCTGGCGCTATATCTCGTGCTCATCGTCGCCACCGGGGCGGTGAACGTCCGTGAGCTGTATACTGTCCTCCGATCTGCCTCCCGAGGAAGCCATGCCGCCGCGTAAGCTCGCCGCACTTGCCGCCATGTCGTTCGCGCTCGCCGGATGTTCGGGCGCAGGCAACTACGTCTGGGTCAACGACCTCCCGCCGCAACCTGCGGCCGGCTCGGCCGAGTACGTGATCGCCTCGGGCGACGTCCTCGCCGTTCGCGTGCTGGGCCACGACGACCTCTCGAACTTCAAGGTGCGCGTCCGCGAAGACGGGCGCATCGCGATGCCGATCCTGGGCGAGGTCAACGCGCGCGGCACGCGTCCGTCGGCGCTTCGCAGCGAGATCGAGGCGCGGCTCAAGGACTACGTGAAGGAGCCGAGCGTCTCGATCAACGTCGACGAATCGCACGCGACGCAGGTCAGCGTGCTCGGCGAAGTGTCGCGCCCCGGGACGTACCCCATCGAGTCGGGCGCCGGGGTCGCGCAAGCGCTGGCCGGAGCGGGCGGCGTGACCGAGTTCGCAGATCGCGATCGCATCTTCGTCCTGCGCAGCGGCCCGCATCCGCTTCGCGTTCGCTTCACCTACGACGCGCTCACGCACGGCGACGCGCCGGCGACCGCATTCGTTCTGCGCGCCGGAGACATCGTGGTCGTCGAGTGAGCCGCCGCGAGCTTCGGAACCCGGTCGAGGCCACGAAGGCCATTGCGCGTCTCCTGGGTGAAACGTCGTCCGTCTTGGCCAAGCGCACGAGCGATCGCGCGCTCGGTCGCGGCCTCTACGCGCGCCCGCTCGACTTCGATCGCGATCGCGCCGTGCTCCTCTTCTACGAAGACTTCGAGCGCGATCGCCTGCTGCCGAACGACCGCCAGGTGGCGCGCGCGTTGCGACGCATGTACCACGCGGCCAGTAAGGGGCAGGTCGCGAGCGGCTTCGAGGTCGCGTTCCGATCGCTCGCGCTCGCGCTCGATCGCGCCGGCTACAAAGTGATCGTGAACGACTACGCGCTCGCGCGCCGCAACCCGACCTATCCCATCGGCATCGCCGGCTATCCGCAGATCCTCGAGCACTGGAAGCTCCCAAACCCCGCGGTGCTCGGTCCGGGCCTGCTCGACCATCCGTCGCTCGCTCCCGACTTGATGAACGACGCGCGCTTTCGCTCGTACATCGTGCCCGGGGAGTGGATGCGCGCCATCTTCGCGCGTTCGTACGGCGAGCGCTGCGCGGTGTGGACCGCGGGGATCGACACGTCCGCGTGGCCCGACATGCGCGCCGAGCCCAAAGACATCGACGTGCTCGTCTACGACAAGATCGTGTGGAAAGACCCGAGCTACGAAGCGTCGATCGTCGCGCCTCTCCTGCGTGCTCTCGACGCGCGCAAGAAGAAGTACCACCGGATTCGCTACCGCCATTACGTCCACGCAGAGTTCCTTGCGCTCCTCGCGCGCTCGCGGGTGATGGCGTTTCTCTCCGAGACCGAGACGCAGGGCATCGCGTACCAGGAGGCGATGGCGTGCAACGTCCCCATCCTGGCGTGGGACAATGGCTGGTGGCTCGATCGCCAGCGCTTCCACGGCGACACCGTTCGGCTCCCCGCGTCGTCGATCCCGCACTTCGACGATCGCTGTGGCATCAGCTTTCGCGACGCCTCGGGCATCGAGACCGCGGTCGACGCGATGTTCGGGCGCGCGACCGCGTTCGAGCCGCGGCAATTCGTGGAAGACCGCTTGTCGCTCGCCGTCTCGGCCGCGCGCTACGTCGAGCTGTACACCGCGGCCTCGAAGGCCCGGAGCTGACGTGGCGAAGCTCCTCCTCCTGTCGCTCGTGATCGCGACGGTGGTGATCCCGCTGATCATGGCGCGCGATCCGAAAGCGCCGCGAGGCCTGAAGCGAACTGTCGTCTGGTTCGCCGTCTTCACGACCTTCTACGTGATCGCCTGTCTCGTCATCTATCCGCGGCTCTGAATCGGCTCACCTTCGGCGCCGGCGACCTTCGCTCCCGGCCAGGCACCGCTGCTCACCGACAAGCGCGCGCCCACTGCGATCGCCGCCGCCATGATCACGCTCGCCGTGAGCGACCCCATCCCCATGTCGCCATAGAGCTGGTTCGCATAGATGACGACCACCGCGACGCTCGTCGCCGCCGCCGTGCGCTCACCCGGCGTCCCAGCGAACCGATACGCGCGCGCGTTGAAGAACGCCGATACCGGGATCACCATCCACGTGGCCACGAACCCGACGAGCCCGGTGAACGCCAGGAGCCCGAGCACGCTGTTGTGCGGGATGAATCGGTACTGTTTGAAGTACTCGGAGATGTCGTAGGCGCGCGACACCTCGATGTACTCGTGCCCCCATCCCGTGCCGAGCAAGGGGCCGCTCTTCAACGTCTGAAGCAGGTTGAAGTTCTCGATGTTGCGCGTCTCGCTCGACGCGTCCTCGTGCGCGCCCATCATCGTCGAGAGGGCGCCGACGGGCTTGAATATCCCTGACGTCTTCCCCCACCCGACGCTGATGTACAGGAGCAGCACGGGCCCGACCACCAGCAAGCTGCTCTTGATTCGCTTCTTCAAGCGCTGGTTCGGCAGCATCGCGTAGAGCACGAGGACAGCTCCGATGAGGCTCACCCACGCCAACCGCCGGTTGTTCAACTGGAGGCAGACGGTGAAGAGCGCCGTGCAGAAAGCCGCGGCGAGCGAGACCTTCATCGTGCGTCGCTCGAGCGCGTAGCTCAGCGTCATCACGATGCACGCCACGAAGAGCACGGTGTCGCTGTGCGTGGTCATCGTCGCCGGCCTCGCGGTCATCGTGGCCCGTACGACCATCACGTAGAAGAGCAGCAGCACGCCCGCTCGAACGATGCCCGCATACAGAATCGTTCGCCCGAGCTCGAGGAGGTGCTTCGGCCTCTTGCAGATCGCGATCATCGCGTACGCCGCGACGAACAAGAGGACGAAGTGGTGAAGCTGCCAGATGGTCTGCTTCACGTCACCGCCGCGCACCACGCCCCAAACCCAGAGCGCGGCGATCGCTGCGAGCCCGACCGACAGCGCGCGCATCACGGGCTTCGCGCGCAATCGTGCCGGTCCTTGCGACGCGAGCCCTGCCGCGAGCACCGCGAGGAGCATCAGGTCGTAGATCGTGAACTTGATGGCCGACGGCGTGAAGATCGCCGTGCCGATGGGCATGAGGAACGTTCCCCATTTGTACCCTTCGAACGTGTCGCCCTCGATCTCGGCCGTCAGGGCCAGGAAGACGAGGGTGTAGAGGATCTTGCGAAGCACGAGCTCGTCAGTAGCTTAGGGCCAAAGGCGCATCGCGGGCTCGTGGTAGACGAACACCGCATAGAACACGTTGCTGAAGAACGGGCTCTCCGGTTGCTGCGTCTGCCACGCGCCGCGATAGCCGCCGCCGAAGTCGAAGCGCTTGTCGGTCCCGATCGCATAGAGCGCCTCGCCGCTGACGCCGATGAACGTGACCGCGCCGGCCTCGCTCGGAGGAAGCGATTGCGTCGCCCCTACGCCCAGCGTGTACGTGGCCCTCACCCCCTTCCACTTGCACCCCAGCACGGCCTGCGCGCGCTGATCGATCGTGCCGAAGCGAACATCGATGATCGGCGCGACGCGAACGTCCGCGGTGAGCTCGCCGTGCGTGCCGTCATCGGCGTGGAAGCGATGAATCAACGTCACCGCTGCGGTGGGGAAGAGCACGTTGCGCTCGCCGCCCGGGTCGAGCTTCACGTGCGCGCCGGTGACGCCCGCGCCGATCGCGAGATTATCGGTGCGCCCGAGCTGGCGGCGCCAGATCTCGGACACATTGGCCAGATCGTTGTGCGGCTTGCACGTGGCGTAGGGCGTGAGCGCCAGCGAGATGGCCGTCGGATCGCCGCCCGTCGTCGGATCGCATTGCCGGGCAGTGAACGACGTATCGGTCGCGTCCATCGACGTGGTCAGCGAGTCGCGACGATCGACGAGCGCCGCGATTCCCAGCTCGACGCGCGGCGCGTTCTGCCTCGGGATCGCCTCGCGCGACGCCGCGTCGAGCCCCCCGCCGACGAAGTACGTGGGCGTCAACGTGATCTGAAGGTGCCGCGCGGCCTGGTACTGCATCGAGACCGACGATCGCGACGACCCGTAGAGCAGCGTCTCGGCGCCGGGGAGGAGCTGCAACGTGGGGGTCGACGCCGGTGGCGCACCGGGCACGGCGGTGGGCGCCGCGGTCGGCGTGAGGAACGAGTAATTCTGCGAGCCGTAGGAGCCATCTTCACCCAGCGACAACCGGAAGCGCGGCGTGACACGCCACGACATGCCGGTCGATACGGTCTGAAAAATGAGCGGTTGCAGCCCCTCTTCCATGTCCTCCAGCGTGAACATCGGGAAATACCCGAGCGAATAGCTCACCCGCTCGCCGGTGACGACGTCGAGGCGGAGCCCCGGCGCGTTCACGGCGTCGACCCCGGGCACGGTCTCGCCCTGGTAAACCCGCAGGCGAACCTCGGTCCGGTCCGTAACGGTCAGGGTGCCGGCGAGGTCGGCGTGAATGCCGCTGACGAGGGCGGCGGTCAGTGCGGCGGCGAGCACGGCGCTTGGGCACTGAACGTACACGCTCGTGCGCATTCGGAGTCACGAATCCGCGTCTTTCTTGGCTGAGCCTTGCGGGATCGACCTCACCGCCGCCATAACCAGATAGCCTCCTCGTAGCCCTCTCGCGGCCTGGCGTGCACGCGCATGCGCGCATGCGAAACCCGAACGGGTAGGTGCAGGTGCGCAATCCGTTCAGCGTGCTATAGGATGCGATTCGATGGTGGCGAAGGATTTCGAATCCGGCTTCGACGGCGCGTCAGAAGATGACGAGGACTCGGAGCTCGATCTCGACCGAGTAAGGGAGCTCGTGGGGTTCGCAAAGCGCGCGCCTCGCAGGCATCCGCGCCTCGCGATCGGGCTCCTGCTCTCCGGGCTCGCGGTCACGGCGGCGAGCGTGGTGCTCATTCCGCGCACGTACTCGACGGAAGTGAAGCTCCTCGCGCAGCGGAACTTCGTGCTCCCGGCGCTCGGCAATCCGAATCGTTCCGTGCCGCGGGACGCCGACGACCCCACGAAGAACGTGGCCGCGGTCGTCACGCAGCGCGAGAACCTCATCGCGCTCGTGAAGCAGGTCGATCTTGTCGATCGTTGGGCGGTCGATCGCCCGCCGATGCTGCGCGCCAAGGATTCGCTGATGGCGATGATCTCCGGGCCGTCGACCGAAGACGACAAGATGCGGGCGATCATCGGCGTCGTGGAGAAGAAGCTCACGGTCACGGCCGAGGAAGCGTCGGTGACGATCGCCGTGGACTGGACCGATCCGGAGATGGCGTACGAGCTGGCGTCGACGGTTCAGAAGAACTTCCTCGACGCGAAGTACGACGCCGACGTCGGCATGATCAACGACGCCATCGCGATCTTGCAGAAGCACCTCGCGGTGGAGAACAACAACATCGGCACCGCGCTCGTGGAGCTGCGTTCGGCGCAGGCGGCCGCGAAGCCTCCCTCCAACCCCGACGCGCCCACTGCACCGCCCGGCGCCGCCCCGAGTCCGCAGGGCGCGAAGAAGGCCGCGGCTCCCGCGCCGACCGAGCGCGTGTCGGAGCTGGCACCGCTCCTCGAGGATCGGCGCGGGCAGATCAAGAAGATCGAAGATGCGCGCGATCAGCGCGTGGCCGATCTGAATCGGCAGCTCGCCGACGCGCTGGGAACGCTCACGCCAGCGCACCCGCAAGTGCTCGCTCTGAAGTCGCGGCTCGAAGAAGCAAGCAAGGATCCCCCCGAGCTCTCGACGCTCCGGAACGACGAGCGCGCGATCGTCGCTCAGATCGCGGCGAGCGCTGCCCCTGCGCCCGCGCCGCAGTCCGACAAGCCCGCGTCCGATTCGCAAAACGGAGGGAACGCCGCCGCCTCTGGGGCTGCCCCGACCGTGCGCCCGATTCCCACGGGGCCGGCGAACGAAGACCCGTCGATCGGGGTGGCGCGCTACAAGCTCGACAGCGCGACGCAGAAGTTCACCGAGCTCGACGCGCGGATCGAGTCGGCGCGGATCGAGCTCGACGTCGCGCGTGCCGCCTTCAAGTACCGCTTCAGCGTGCTCCATCCGGCCGAGGTACCGCACGCGCCGAAGAAGCCGAACGTTCCGCTGCTGGTCATCGGCGGGATCCTGGTGAGCGTGTTCCTCTCGATCTTCGCCGCGGCTATCGCCGATCTCGTCGGCGGCAAGCTCATCGAGCCGTGGCAGGTGCGTCGTCAGCTGAAGTTGCCGCTCCTCGGCGAGGTCGATCCGCCGTGATGTCGGTCCCGGACGTCACGCTGATCGCGTTGTCGGCGCCGATGCTGGCGTGCGCCGGCTACACGATGCTGCTCACGCTGGCCTCGGGTCGAAGGGCCGCGCCCGCGTACGGCGCGCCGAAGACGCGCTTCGACGTCGTGATCCCCGCGCACGACGAAGAAGAGGGGATCGCCGCGACTGTGACGAGCCTCCTCGGCGTCGACTATCCCGCCGAGATGCGCCGCGTGATCGTGGTCGCCGACAACTGCTCCGACGCCACCGCCGCGCGGGCCGAAGCGGCAGGGGCGCGCGTCCTCGTTCGCGTCGACGCGAACCTTCGCGGCAAGGGCTACGCCCTCGCGTACGCCTTCGAACGCTCGCTCGAAGACGGGTTCGCAGGAGCGATCGTGGTGGTCGACGCCGACACGACCGTCACGCCGAACCTGCTTCGCGCCTTCGACGCGCGCTTCTCCGTCGGCGCATCCGCAGTGCAAGCCGAGTACGGCGTTCGCAACCCGTTCGCTTCCTGGCGCACGCGTCTCATGGTGATCGCGCTCGCCCTCTTCCACGTGCTCCGATCGCTCGGGCGCGAACGGCTCCGCGTGTCGGCCGGGCTCCGCGGCAACGGTATGGGCTTCGGTGTGCCGCTGCTCCGCGAAGTGCCGCACGACGCGTTCTCGGTCGTCGAAGATCTCGAGTACGGCATTCGGCTCGGTCTCGCCGGGCATCGCGTTCACTACGTGCAGGAGGCGCGCGTGCTCGGCGAAATGGTCTCGTCGGAGAGCGCGTCGCGGTCGCAGCGCACGCGCTGGGAGGCCGGCCGCTTCGCGATCGCGCGCACGCACGCGCCGACGCTCCTCAAGGAGGCCTTCCGCCGACGCGATCCCGTCCTCGCCGATCTCGCGATGGATGTGCTCGTGCCGCCGCTCACCTGGCTCGTGCTCTCGATCCTCATCGGCTGTGCGGCCTCGGGTGCGTGGGCGCTGTGGAGCCTTCGCACGGGGCACGCGCCGTCGTTCGCCTGGATTCCGTGGGCGCTCTCGCTCTTCTTCGTCATGAGCTACGTGGCTCGCGGTGTCGTCCTCGCGCGCGTGGGCATGGCCGGCGTGCGCGATCTGTTCTGGGCGCCCGTCTACATGGCGTGGAAGATCGTCCTCACGCTTCGGCAGCGCGGTCAGAAGAAGGACGTCTGGGTTCGTACGACGCGAGAGAAAACGCCATGAAATCGGCGCCGCCTCCGATCAACGCGCTCGTCACCAGGCCGGGCCTTCCTGGGGCTCCCGGCCCGCTCGACGACGTCGCGCTTCAGAAGCTGTGGCTCGCCACGCAACGGCGCGATTGGCGATCGCTCGCCGTCGTGTCGACCGGCGCCGAGGTCAACACGCTGGCCGTCGCCAACCTGCTGGCGAAGATCGCCTGGTCGTACCGCGGTCATCCGACGGCGGTGCTCGACTTCCGCGATCTCACGCTCCGCATGGTGGAGCACCAGATCCGCGAGCTTCAAGATCAGCTAGCGCACGAGCGCGTGATCATCGCGCTCCGGTCGGTCGCCGAGAATCCGACGACGATCGCCGTCGCCACCATGACCGATGCCGCCGTGCTCTGCATGTGCCTCGGCAAGTCGGACATGCGCGCGGCGGCGACGACGCTCAGCGAAATTGGTCGCGAGAAGTTCCTGGGCAGCATCCTCGTGAAACCGGAAAAGGCCGCGTGAGCCCCTCTCTCGTTCGCTCCAGTCCGCGACTCAGCGTCGTCATCGCGACGTACAACCGCGCGGATCTCCTCGTGCGTCTTCTGGGGCAGCTCGCCGAGCAGACGCTCCCTGCGAACGAGTTCGAAGTGGTCGTGGTCGACGACGGCTCGAAGGACCCTGCCGAGCCGCACACGCGATCACGCGCGTGGCCCTTCTCGTTGCGCGTCCTGCGCCAGGAAAACAAAGGCGCTGCGGCCGCGCGCCACCACGGCGCGACCGCGGCGCAAGGGGATGTGATCCTCTACATCGACGACGACATGTTCGCGCCGCCGGCGCTCCTCGCCGAGCACCTGCGCATTCACGATCGCGATCCGAAGGCGGTCGTGCTCGGTCGCATCCGGCAAGACGCGTCGATGAAGATGACGCTCTTCGAGCGCTTCCACGTTCGCGTGCTCGAGCGCTTCGCCGACGGCGTGCGCGACGGCACGCTCGTCTTCCGCGGCATCAACGTGTGGACCGGCAATCTGTCGATGCGCCGCGCGCAGTACTTCCACGTCGGCGGCTTCGATTTCTCGCTCGGTCACTCGGAAGACGCCGAGCTCGGCGTGCGCCTGGAGAAGGACGGCGCGCGCTTCCACGTGAGCGACGAGGCGTACAGCGTGCACTCGTCCGATCACACCAGCCTCGAAGGGTGGATGAAGCGCGCGTACAAGTACGGCGTCTTCGATAGTCGCATCGGGAGGAAGCACGCCGACGTGCCCGACGCGAACCCGTGGCGCTACTTCGCGATCGTGAGCCCGCTGTCGCGCCCGTTCCTGACGGCGGCGATCGTGGCTCCGCGCGCGGCCAACGTCGTCGCACGCGGCGCGATGCAGATCGCGCTCGCGGTCGACGCCCTCGGGCTCGAGCGCCTCGCGATCGCCGGGAGCACGCTGGTGTACGGCATGGAGTACGCGCGCGGTCTCCGCGATGAAGCCGGCGGCGCGATCGGCGCGGCCGGTGCATACCTCGAGTTCGCCGAGAAGCGCGGCGCGAAGAGCGCGCGCGAGAACGCGGCCATCGCGCTTCGACACTTCGTCGACGGCGTCCGTCTCGATCACCGGACGCTCTGGCACTACCGCGCGAAGTACCGTGACGTGGAGCCGCGCGACGCCGACCTGCCGCGCGACGCGATTCAGAAGATCGGTTTCCAGATGATGGGCGCCTACCGCGCGATGCGCTTCTTCAAAGAGGCGCACGTGCCGCTCGCGCCGCAGATCGTCTCGCGCATGATCCGACACCTGTACGGCTCCGACATCCACTGGGACGCCGAGTTCGCGCCCGGTGTGGTGCTCGTGCACGGGATGGGGCTCGCCATCAGCGACGAAGCGCGCGTGAAGAGCGGAGTCATTCTCTTTCAGCACGTGACTCTCGGCACCAGCGCAGACGCCAGCGGAAAGAGCGGCGCGCCCACCATCGAAGAAGACGTTCACGTCGGACCGGGCGCGACGATCGTCGGTCCCATCACCATCGGCGCGCGATCGAAGATCATGGCCGGCGCGTTCGTGCGCGAGTCGGTGCCGCCCGATTCGCTCGTCTCGTCGCCCGATCCGATCGTCGGCACGCGCGTCCAGGCGCGATCGCAGCGAGCGCCTGCTGCAGGCAACCTTCCGCGCGTCGGTCGAGGCACAGGGTGAGGCGCGTTCTTCTCGTCGCCGCGGTCCTCGCGTCGCTCCCCGGTTGCCCCAAGTCGCTCTCCAGCGGCGGCACCGGAGCCGCGGCCAGCACCAGCTCGCCTTCGCCTCCCGCCCCGGGCGCGCCCATCGCGATCGCGCAGCCGATCTACGACGGCAAGCTCCAGAACAAGTGGGAAGACTACGGATGGGCGAAGCGCGAAGTGAGCGGGCCCGGTCCGGCGCGCGTCGACTTCTCGAAGTACGGCGGCTGGATCATCGCCAAGCCCGGCCTCCCTGACGAAGGCACGACCTTCGGCGGGCTGACCTTCCGCGTGAAGATGCCGCCCGGGGAAGGGGAATTCCTCGAGCTGCGCATCGAGATGACCGACTCGTCGACGTTCCCGCGCATCAAGCTCTCGCCTGACCAGCGGCGCGACGTGGGCGACGGATGGAGCGAGGTCGTCGTTCCGATGATCACGCTCAACCCCGAAGGCTTGCCGTTCGATCGCGTCGTGCTCCGCGCCTTCAGAGACGTGCCACCCGGCTGGGTGCAGCTCGACAAGATCGCGCTCCTCGTCGGAACCGGCGCCGCCGCGCATCCCGGCGCGCCGATCGATCCCGCGAGCGCGCGGGCCGTCGCGCTCACCGTCGACTGCCGCGCGATCGCCAGGCGTATCGACCCGCGCGTTTACGGCATCGCCTACGACGCACAGCGAGGGGTCGACGACGCGGCCGCGTGGGCGCTCGAGCCGGCGATGCGCCGATGGGGCGGCAACCCGACGTCGCGTTACAATTGGGAGCTCGGCAACGCCTGGAACACGGCGAGCGACTACTTCTTCGAGAATGTCAGCATCCCGTCGTACGTCGACTTCTTGAAGGCCGACGCCGCGCACCACGTGAAGAGCGCGCTCACGATCCCGACGATCGGCTGGGTCTCGAAGGACACGACGTCGTCTGGTTTCCCGACGACCCTCTTCGGCGCCGAGCAAGCGACCGATCAGTACAGAGCCGGCGCGGGCAACGGCGTCGGTCCGGACGGCAAGCCGCTCACGCCGAAGCCCCCGACGCTCACCAGCGTCCCCGCGCCGCCCGAGATGATTCGCCGCTGGGTCGAGGCGATTCGCAAGGCCGACGCGCAGACCGGCACGCGCAGCGTCGACCAGTACATCCTCGACAACGAGACCGGCCTCTGGAACTCCACGCATCGCGACGTGCACCCCGATCCGGTCACGTACGACGAGCTCCTCGACAAGACGATCGCCTACGGCTCGGCGATCCGCGCCGCGGATCCCGACGCGGTGATTGCCGGCCCGGCGTCATGGGGCTGGCCCGAGTACTCGTTCTCCGCGAAGGACTCCGCCGTCAGCTTCACGCTGAAGCCCGATCGCCGCGCGCACGGCGACGTTCCGCTCCTCGCGTGGTGGCTCCAGAAGCTTCGCGAGCACGAACAGAAGACCGGCACGCGCATCGTCGATGTCGTCGACGTGCACTTCTATCCGCAGGGCCCGCACGTCTTCGGCGACGACCAGATCGATCCGAAGACCTCCGCGCTCCGCATCCGCTCGACGCGTGCGCTGTGGGACCCGACGTACAAGGACGAGTCGTGGATCAACGAGACGATCATGCTCGTGCCGCGCTTGAAGAAGTGGATCGCCGAGAACTACCCGGGCCGCGCGATTTCGATCGGCGAGTACAACTTCGGCGGCGAGAAGCACATGAGCGGCGCCTTGGCGGAGGCCGAGGCGCTCGGGCGCTTCGGCGAGCAGGGCGTGTCGTCCGCCTTCTACTGGACGTACCCGAAGGCCGATTCGCCCGTGACGAGCGCATTTCGCGCATACCGAAATTTCGACGGCAAAGGGGGACGCTTCCTCGACTTCGCGCTCGCCGCGCGCGCCGCGAACGGAGACCCCACGTCGATCTTCGCTTCGCGCGACGAGGCGGGCACGCACGTGGTGCTCGTCGTCTTGAACCTCGCGCCCGATTCCGCCGAGCGCGCGTCGGTGGTCCTCGACGGCTGCGGCGCGGTGCAGTCGCGCACGGCGTTCACGTATGCCGGCGGCGCGTCCGGCCTCACTCCGATGAAAGAAGCGGCCCCGCCCGGCGCTCCGGTCGAGGAGTTGCTCGCGCCGTATTCGATCACGGTCATCGACCTTCACTTGCAGACGCCCGCGCCGGGCGCGTTGGAGAGATAGGCATGGACGTCGAAGGCGCCCCGCGGCGCATGCGCATCGGCCGAGTCCCGATCGACTCGGTCACCTTCGCCGAAGCGATCGACGCCATCGACGCGCTCGTGGCGAGCGGGCAGGGGGGAACCGTCTTCACCCCGAACGTCGATCACGTCGTGCAGGCCGAAGAGAACGAGCGCTTCCGGGATGCCTATGCTGCGGCGGCGCTCTCACTGGTCGATGGGATGCCCGTCTTGTGGGCGTCGCGGTTGATGGGAAGCCCGCTTCCGGAAAAGGTGTCGGGCTCGGATCTCGTCGTGCCGCTGCTAGAGCGCGCGGCGAAGCGCGGATGGCGCGTGTTCTTCCTGGGCGGCCTCCCTGGAGCGGCGGAGGAGGCGCGCGACCTGCTCGTGGCGCGCATTCCGGGGCTTCAGATCGTGGGTATCGACTCGCCGATGATCAACGTCGACGGCGCGACGTCATCGCACGACGCGGTCGTCACCGTCCTTCGCGAGGCGCGACCCGATCTGGTGCTCGTGGCCTTGGGCGCGCCGAAGCAGGAGCTCTTCAGCCACGCCATCGCCGAGCGCATGCGCCCCGCGGTGCTCGTCGGCGTCGGGGGCACGCTCGACTTCATCGCCGGCAAGGTTCGGCGCGCACCCCCGTGGATGTCGGCGAGCGGCCTGGAATGGCTCTATCGGCTGGCCCAGGAGCCGCGCCGCATGTGGCGCCGGTACCTCGTGCGCGATCCGAAGTTCCTGCTCATCCTGCTCCGCGAGCTCCGGCGCCCGCGCTGAACGATCAGCTCGGCGGCGGGTCGCTTCGCCGCAAACGACGCACGCTAGGGCGGCTCGCCTGCGGTCCGTCGAGCAGCGCGCCCAGATATCGAATCAAGCGCTCCGGCGTGAACGGCTTCTTGAGGTAAGCGTTCGCGCCGACCTCTTCGGCGTGCGCCATCTCCTCGGGCGAGTTGCGCTCGCTCATCACGAGAATGGGCACCCACTGAAGGCGCCGCTGCTTCCGGATGTACTCACACAAGTCATAGCCCGACTCGCGCGGCAAAGTCAGATCGAGGCACACGACGCTCGGGACACGGTCGTCGAGGAACTTCACGGCCGACTGATAGTCAGTCGCTTGCTCGACGACGAACCCTTCTCCCGTCAGGTGGCGATTGATCGTCTCACGCTCTTTGGGATTGTCGTTGACGAGAAGGATCGTTCTGCGCGCACTCAGGTTCATTCACGGCCTCGAAAAACCGTTGCCTCAGCTCGCCCCACGACCTGTGACGACGACGGGGACGGTCTTGATGATCAGCGCAAAGTCTTGCGCGAGACTCCAGTGGTCAATGTACTGCATATCCAGGTACATCCACTCTTCGAATGAGATTTCATTGCGCCCGCTCACTTGCCAAACGCAGGTGAGGCCGGGGCGAACGGAGAAGCGGCGGCGCTGCCACGCTTCGTACTGCGCCACTTCCGAGGGGACCGGCGGGCGGGGGCCCACGATCGTCATCTCGCCGCGGAGGACGTTAATGAGCTGCGGGAGCTCGTCCACGCTGAACTTGCGAATCCACTTCCCGATGTTCGTGATGCGCGGGTCGCGCTGCATCTTGAAGACGGGGCCCGTCTGCTCGTTCTGCGCGAGGAGTTTCTTCTTGAGCTCCTCGGCGTTCACGACCATCGAGCGGAACTTGAGCATGTGGAACGGGCTGCCGTGGTAGCCGACGCGCTCCTGCTTGAAGAGCACCGGCCCGCGCGAGGTGAGCTTGATGGCGATGGCGACGCCGATCATGAGCGGTGAGAGCACGACCAGCGCCGCGCCCGACGCGACGACGTCGAACGCGCGCTTGATGGCGCGCTGGATCGGCTTGTGACGAACGCTCAGGTAGTGGATGTACCCGTCAGCGACGGCCTTCTCATGGGCCGGCTGGGCGCGCGCGAAGCGGAACCCGCACGCGGGAAGCGCGAACGGAATGCCGAAACGCTCGAGCACGCGAATCGCCTGCTTCATCTCGTCGCGGTGCGAGTCGCCGTTGCCCGCGATGTAGACCTCGCTGATGACGTGCTTCTTCAGGATCTCTTCGAGGTTCGCGGCGTCGCCCATGATGGCGGCAGGGAGGCGGTCGTGCGCCGGCTCGTCGCCGAACTTGAGGTACCCGTAGACGCGAAGCCCGCGCGCCGCGCCGTCACGAATGCTGAGGCCCGTGTGGCGACCGAGCGGCCCGATGCCCACGACCAGGATGTTCTGGATCGGAACTTCGCGGCGGCGCGCCCAGCTTGTCGCGAGCCGAAGCCAGGTGATGGCCGGCACCGCGACCACGACGAAGCGGCCAAACTCGCTCCCGACCGCGTAGCGCGGCACGGCGAAGCGGAGCGCGTAGAACGTGGCCACGAGGACCATGAGCTGAAGGGCGGTGAGCGCAACGTCGCTGGCCACGCCTCGGCCGTTGAACACGTCGTAGTGCCGGAGGAGGCGGCTCCCGAGCATCCAAACGAGCGTGGCGCCGGTCGTCATCCCGATCGCGATGAGCCAATGAATCCCCTTGAAACCCGGCATCGTGGTCGCGGCAATCGAGGCGAAGGCGAGAATCAGGCAGTCCCCGATTAGGTTGGCCCTCTGGGCCCTCTCCTGCGGCATCGTGGCGAACCTTGAGAGCATGGGGTTGATGGGTCCTCTTGGTCGGGGGGGAGGGTGAATAGGGGATCGCGAAGGATAGACGGGGGCGGCAACGGCTATATAGCCGAACGGCAGGAGGGCAATTTTCCGAGCTCTGCTGAAGAAGGCGAGGCGCCGGAAGCGAGACAGCGGTTCAAGCTCAAGTTCCCTCCCTCGTTAAGCCTTCGAGGCTGCGGGGTGGGGTAAGACGAGTTTCGGAAACTCTCCACGTACCATGTGGCCGCATAGAGTCCAGTGGCAGTTCTCAGGCTGAGGTGTGTGCACGTTGATCCAGGGGGAGATTTTTCGCGCGTTTTCGAAGAGTTGGTCTTTGCTCTTCACGTAGCGGGTGGCCGAACGAAATTCTCAGGAGCGCTCACGAATCCTCGCTCTCCACCGGCCCCAGGACCTTCATAAGCAACGAATGGGCCGTGGGAGTGAGATGGGTGAACTTGAGGCCAACGTCGAACTGCGCAGGTTTTCCGCCGGGAAGGGGCTTCACCCACACGACTTCGGCGGTGAAGGTCACGGGCTCCGTGTCGGCCAGGAAGAACTCGATCTTCAGCGTTTCGCCGCGCGTGAACGGCTGGTCGCTGAAAATTCTGACTCCACCGACGCTCAGGTCGACCGGGTGCCATCCTGCGAGGATTTTCACCCCCGCCGGCCGACAATAGACGGGCGCCTGGATGCGCCGGTACCGCCGCCGGTCCTCCCCCGCATCGCTACCATCACGCCGGTTGCTCTGGTTCTGGTCGTCGCTCACGTTTTGCACCGTTTCCCGTACATTGTGTGCAGTCACGATCCATTCTTCCTAGCTGCGAGCCGGCCGAATGCAAGGAACGGTGGGACGGGGAGACGCTCGAGCGATCCGAAAACTCGGGGCCGAAAACTCGGGGCCGAAGCAATTCGGGGCGTGTTTGCGAAGGGGCGAGGCGTAAAAGTGACGCGCAGGGCTAGCCGTCCTACATTCCGGGTCTTCTCCGAGAACCAAGCCGCATGGGCGTGTCGCCTTCGACTCTTCGCATAGCCGATCAAACCCTAGTCCGCTGCGAAGCCGGTTCGCTCGAAGTCGAGGCTACGCTCTTTGGCGCCAGCGCGGGTGCGCGCGCGACGACCACCGCGGGCTCGGCGCGGGCGCGCCTCTCGCGGTCGGGCCTCACGACCGCGCTGGCGGTGCAGGCGGTCGAGGCCATCGATCGAGAAGCGCTCGCGTCGTACGTACGAGCCGATTGCGTGCGGGCGCTCCTTTCGAAGCTGGGGCCGTGCGAGGTGTTCGCCGGGCGCACGTACGATCGCACGGCGCAGACGTACGAGGGGCCGTGGATCGATCTCCGTAGCCTGGCAGGAGACCTGCGCGTGCGGAGCGCGGGGCTCGTGCTTCAAGGGCTCTACCTCGTCGCGATGCTCGATGAGCTCGCGCCGGATACGGAGATCGTCCTCGAGAACGGCGGGGGCGGAGAGGGGGCGCGGATGGCGTTCCTCAAGCCGCGATCGGTGATCAGCGCGCTCGCTCAGCTGGGGCCGCGCACCTCGCGCGCGCGGTGGGACGAAGAAGATGCCGTTCGCGCGCAGCTCGCGCGGTTGCTCCGCGATCGATCGATGACGGGCGCCACGTCGCAGGCGCGTGGGCGTCATCTCGCGCTGGAGCAGGCGCTCGCCGAGGTCGACAGGCCGGCGGGGGGCCCCCTCGCGAACACGGCGGTGTGGACGATCGAGCGCCAGCTCGCCGCCAAGGATCTTCGGGGCGCTTTGGAGCGAATCCAGAGCTACGTGCGGTCGCATGGCGGCGAGACGTCGGCGACGCGCTATCTGCGCGCGCACCTCTCGCTCGTAGAGGGGGTCGAGCCCGTGCGGCGCCTCGCCGAGGACTTGCTCGACGAGGGGCGCTCGGGTCCGCCATTCCACGAGCTCGAGCTACTCAAGGCGCGCGCGTGGATGGCCGCCGGTGGATGGACGTACGCGCGTCACTTCGCGCGCGGGCTGGTGAACGACCCCAACGTGCCCGACTCGGTCTCGCTAGCGGCCTACGAGATCATCGAAGCCGCCAAGTCGCGCGGCGTGGAGACCGGCCCGTCGATGCCCGCGGTGAGGCCGCCGGACGATCCGTCCTCGAAACGGGGGAGCATCACGGCGACGCCAATCTACGTGCTCACCGGCAACACGATCGAGCCGGCGCCGTCATCGCTCAGTCTGCCCATCGAGTTCGAAGATCCGATCTCCGAGCCCCGCCCGAGTTCCGACCGATCGCCGCGGAGCTCCGATAGGCCGGCGCGCCTTGAAGCGGAGGACACCGAGATCATCCCGGCGCCGTCGGAGTGGGCTCATCACTACGAGACGGATCGCGAGGACACGCACATCGCGCCGCCGGTGTTCGCCGAGCCGCTGCCGCGCGAGCCGCGCATCCCGATCGATCGCGGTCATCAGACCGAGCGTCCGCCGGCGATGTCGTCGCGGCAGCCGCCGCCGATCGTCGTGCCGGCGCAGCCGCCCGTTCGCTACGTGCCCGAGGACGTCGAGTCGTTGTCGCTCCCGGCGGGGCTGAGCGATCGGCAGCTGGCCGAAGGGGTCGCGGCGCGCAACGGCAACGAGGTCCGGATCGTCTCCACGCGCTTCTCGCGCCTGCTGGGGCGCGAGTACCGCGAGAAGTACGACGTGCACCTCCGCACCGACGCGCAAGCGGTCGAGTGGATGCAGCGTCACCTCGTGATGCGCTGGGGCGAGACGGGACTCAACGGGCCCGAAGCGATGTGGGACGTGCGTCGGCACGGCGCGCTGCTGTCCGAGATTCTCGCGCGCACGCTCGGCGCCGAGTGGGTCGACGTGAGCCCGAGCGAGATCGGCTACTGGGCGATGTTCGTCCCGCCACGCACGCGCACGTGGCCCTTCGGTCGCGTGTACCGCTTCCTCACGCTCGGCCATCGCGAGAAGGATCTCGTGAGCTACTACCTCGACCTCGTCTCACGCGCGCGTCACGGCTGACGCGCGCGCGAGTGCTCGGTTCGCCTCCGTCGTGTCAGGGCGCGGACGTGCAGAGGAGGCCCGTCGTCGAACGGCCGCACACGTCGGCGTGTCCGTCGTGGTTGATGTCGGCGATCTGAATCGACGTCCCGTACATGTCGGGCTTCCACCCGAGCGCGTCCGTGTAGTCGTTCGGTTGAATCGCGAGGGCCGATTCGAACCCGGTGCCGTCAGAGTAGCTGCAGACGACGCCCGTGGTCGTGCGCCCGCAGACGTCGGCGAAGCCGTCGCCGTTCACGTCGCCGAAGTGGATGGAGCCGTAGTAACCCGCGGCCGAGCTCCACCCCGCGCTGTCGGCGAAGTTGGTGCGGAACGACCAGAGGTGATCGTTCACGAACGTCGAGGCGCCGTCGCTCATCGCGCAAACGAGGCCCGAAGGACCGCGTCCGCAGACGTCGGCGCGCTTGTCGCCGTCGACGTCGGCCAGCTGCACGGTGCTCGCGTAAGCGTCGGCGCTCCACCCGAGCGCGTCGGTGAAGTCGGTGGAGAGCCACGAGGTCGATGCCGCGAACGCGCCGCTCTTCGTGTTGAGCGCGCAGACGATGCCGCCGGCGCTTCGTCCGCAGACGTCGGCGTAGCCGTCGCCGTTCACGTCACCGAAGTGAACGGAGCGGTAGTACGCAGCGCCCGAGAAGCCTGCGGCGTCCGAGAAGCCCGCCGTCCACGTCGTGGCGCTGGCGAAGTTTGAGCCGTTGCCCAGGCCGCACACGATGCCGGCGGCGCTGCGTCCGCAGGCGTCGTTGATGCCGTCGCCGTTCACGTCCGCGAGCTGCACGGTCGAGCCGTAGCCGTCGCCGAGCCAGCTGTTCTCGTCGCTGAAGTCGCTCGAGAAGCTCGTGTACGCGCCGAGCGACGAGTGGTTGTTGATGCCGCAGAACAGGCCGCCGCTCAGCCGAATGCAGGCGTCGGCCCAGCCGTCGGCGTCGACGTTGAGAAGTCGGAGCGAGCGGTACGACGACGAGTTCGCGCCGACGTCGGCGTCGGAGAAGTTCGTCCCCGAAGACCACGCGAACGTGGGCGACGCTTGCTGCGTGAAGCGCTGATCGGGGTCGGGCTGCCACAGGTTGGCCGACGTGTCGGCGTCGCAGAAGTCCGAGAGGATCGTGCCGTCTTCGTTGTTGCTGAGGCACTTCGCGTTCTGTCCGCGAATCTGTCCGTTGGCGAACGCGGTCCACTTCTGAGCCGCCGTCCCGGCGCAGGTCGAGATCTGCACCGCGCTACTCGCGGCGATCGTGGCGCATTTCCCGCCCGGTCCGACGAGCTGGTAGTCGGGCGTGATCGTCCAGCGCTGCGCGGCGGCGCCGGTGCAGGCGTTGAGCGTCAAGGCGGTACCATCGGCGGTCGCGCCGTTCTTCGAGTCGAGGCACTTGCCGCCCGGCTCGACGATCGCGCCGATCGTCGCCGTGGTCGGCGCGAGGCGCTCGATCACGTACCGGCGGTGGCACCAGTTGTCGTAGGTGCCGCCGTTCGGGAAGTCGCCGCCGTACGCGACCATGATGGCGTGCTTCTGCGCGTACTCGGCCGGCGACAGGTTGACCGCCTCGGCTCCCGGGACGGTGTAGTAGTCCGGCGCGCCATCCATGCTGTAGCCGCGATAGATCCGGTGATCCATCGGCACGCCATACAGGTGCGCAGCCTCGATCGCGAGGAGCGCCGACGTGACGTGATCCTGGTGGTCGTCGCCGTAGGCGAACGTGCTGTCCATCGTGCCGAGGCGCGACGGGTTGAAGTCACGCATGATCGCCGCGATGGTCGCGATGAGCGTGGTCTTCGAGTACGTGTTCACGCCGTCGGCGCTCTTCAACGTGGCGGAGGGCGTGACGTAGAAGGGCGCGTTGCCGTCCGTGTCCCAGAGCGACGAGAGGTCGCCGTCGCCGAGGCGCATGAACACCACGGTGACGAGCGGGTTCGCGTTCATCGTGCACATCTGGACGGGGAAGCCGTTGAACGTCTTCGGACCGCACGTGTAGTAGGTGATCGAGTCCGCGTACGGATCGAAAGCGACGTTCGCCATCGTGAGGTACGGCGTGTAGACGCCGTGCTCGCGCGCCTGCCACGAAGCGAGGTCGGGCGACCCTGCGGCGGTGACGAACACCACGCGCGTGGGGTGACCCGACTGAATGCTCCGCATGATGTCCGGGTTCTGGAAGAGCAGGTCGTCGTCCTGGTGAGCGACGACGTAGAGGTGACCGGTCGGCGTGGGGCCGGTGCCGGTGATCGCGATCGACGCCGAGCCCGAGCCGCTCGTCGCGCCCGCGCCGTTCACTTCGATGCACGAGAGCGAGATCGTTCCCGACGAACCGGCCGTGAACGTGATCGTGTTGGTCGACCCGCTGGTCACGCCGGCCGCGCCGCCGCTGCTCGTGATGGTGCCGCCGCTGATCGTCCAGGCGTACGTCATGCCCGCGTGCGTACCGACCGAGGCGGTGATGCCCGCTTGCGCCGCGTTCGCCGTGGACACGGTGGTGATCGTCGGAGTCTGCGGCGCTGCGAGCACCGTGACCGACGCGGTGCCCGGAGTGCTCGACGTCGTGCCGTTGCTCTCGGTGCACGTGAGCGAGAGCGTGCCGGCCGCGCCCGCGGTGTACGCGATCGTGTTGGTCGTCCCGCTGGTGACGCCCGCAGGGCCGCCGGCGCTGGTGATCGCGCCGCCGGCGATCGTCCAGGTGTACGTCATGCCGCTTCGGGCGGTGACCTGCGCGGTGCCGGAGAGACCCGACGTGATCGGGCTCGCGGCGGTGATCGTCGGTGTGACCGGAGGCGTCGTCGATTGAATGACCGTGACGGTCGCCGAGCCGGGGGCGCTCGTGGCGTTCGCGCCGTTCTTCTCCGTCACGCCGAGCGTGAGGGTACCGGGGCTACCCGACGTGAACGTGACCGTGTCGACTCCGCCGCTGATCACGCCCGCCGTGGCGCTGGTGATCGTGCCGCCGGAGATCGTCCAGGCGTAGGTCATGCCCGGGTTCGCGGTGACGGTCGCCGTGAGGCCCGTCGTGGTGCTCGTGACCTGCGCGGCCACGTTGATGACCGGAGTCGCCGGTGCCGCGTCGACCGTGACCGACTTGGTTGCGGCGGCGCTCGTCTGCGCGCCGTTGCTCTCGGCGCAGGTGAGCGTGATCGTCCCCGCAGCGCCCGCAGTGAACGTGAGCGTGTTGGTCGTGCCGTTGGTGACGCCGGACGTTCCTCCAGCGCTGGTGATCGCGCCGCCGGCGATCGTCCACACGTACGTCATGCCGCTACGTGCAGTGACCGACGCCGTGAGCCCGGCGACGCCCGTGGTGACGGGGCTCGCGCTGGTGATCGTCGGAGTGACCGGCGCGCCCACGACCACGATGACCGACGCCGACGCGGTTGCGCTCTGCGCGTTCGCGGCGTTGAGCTCCGTCGCCGTGAGCGCGATCGTGCCGACCGCGCCCGCGGTGTACGTGATCTTGTTCGTGGTGCCCGAGGTCACGCCCGCGGTGCCGCCCGCGCTGGTGATCGTGCCGCCGCTGATCGTCCAGAGGTAGTGCATCCCGGTGTGCGCGACGACCGTCGCGGTCAGACCGGTCGCTCCCGTGCTCACCGGCGAGGTCGCCGTGATCACGGGAGTCGTCGGAGCGGCGAGGACCGTGACGCTCGCCTTGGCCGCGGTCCCGGTGGTGACGCCGTTGTTCTCGGCGCACGTGAGCTTGAGCGTTCCCGCCGCGCCGGCGGTGAAGGTGATCGCGTTGTTCGTCGTGCCGGTGACGCCGCTCGTCCCACCGGTGCTGGTGATCGTGCCGCCGGTGATCGTCCACACGTACGACATGCCCGCCGTCAGCGGCACCGAGGCGACGAGGCCCGTGTCTCCGGTCGTGACCGAGGTCGGCGCGGTGATGACTGGCGCGACCGGCACTCCGACCGATTGAACCGTGGCCGTGGCCGGCGCGCTCTTCACCAGCGCCGGATTGACCTCGGCGCAGGTGATCGTGATCGTTCCGACGGCGCCCGCGGTGTACGTGATCTTGTTCACGCCGCTCGCCGTGACGCCCGCGGCGCCGCCGGTGTTGGTGATGGTGCCGCCTGCGATCGTCCAGGCGTACGTCATCCCCGGGTTGGCGACGACGGAAGCCGTGTAGCCGGTCTTCCCGGTCGAAACGGGGCTGGCCGCGGTGATCGTCGGCGTGACTGGCAATCCGACGACCGTCACGTTCTTCGTTCCCGTGGCGCTCGACGCGCCCTTCGTGACGACGCACTTGAGCGACAGCGTCCCCGCCGTGCCCGCGGTGAACGTGATCGCGCTCGTCGTGGTGCTGCTGGTGATCGTGCCGTTGGTGATCGTCCACGCATACGTGGCCCCCGACGTCGTGGTCACGGAGGCGGCGAGACCCGTCGCGCCAACGCTGACGCTCGCGGGCGCAGTGATCGTCGCGCTCGGCGCCGCGCTGATCGTGACCCAGGCCGTCGCGGTGATCGACGGGTTGAGCGAGTCGGTGATCGTGTAGCTCTGGCCGCCCGACTTGTTGAACGTGATCGGGACCGCCGCCGCTTGGCCTGCGCTGAACACCGCGTTCGGGGGAAGGATGGCCGTCGAGTCGCTGCTCGTGACGACGCCGCTGCCGGAGTACGTCGTGGCGACGTTCCAATTCGCGTCGTACGCCGTCACGGCGAAGGTCGCTTGCTGCCCTGCGCTCGGCGAGCTCGGCGTGATGCTCAGGATCTCGTATTGAGCCGCCGCCGCTGCGATGCAGACGACCGTGGCGCTCCCTGTGATCGACGAGCTGGCAGTGTCGGTCGCGTAGAGGATTTGCGTGCCCGCTTCGAACGGCGTGTACGAGAACGTGTGAACGCCCTGATCCGCCGCCGTGAACGTGTAATTCGGCGAGAACGTCGTGGCCGGGTAGTTGGCGCTCAAGTGGACCGTGCCGGTGTACCCCGGAGCGGTATTTCCCGAGGCATCGACGGCGCGAACGGTGAAAGTGCCGGTGACGCCCGAAGTGATGGTCGCGGGCAACCCACCCAGTACAAAAACCGAAGCACCACCAGAGGTTACGACGGCGGCGGATGTCTGTCCGAGGCTCTCTGATCCGTCAGGGCTTCCCCCGCACCCCAATGCCAGGAGTGCGTACCCAATGATGACGAGCAACCACTGAACCCCTCGACTCCGCGCCATCGAAATCTCCTCCCGCGTGTAAACCGTCCAGGTATACGTGCAGGTAGGCGCGGGTCAAGGCTCTCTCCACGACTATTGACACTCCCCCACATGATGCACACGGGCCGGAGTGGCGCGAATCACGAATGGTTTCTGCGAGTCGCGAATCGACCCTGCGGGACAATGCGAAGAGCGCAAATAATCGCTAATCGACGCCGCGTTTAGGGCTCTCGCAGCCGCTTCAACCACCCCTTCACAACTCGTGCCGGGGCCTTGATGCGGGTGATGCCCGAGTCGATCGCTTCGCGGTCCGTCTTCGGGTAACGGGTCGAAAACAGACCGAGCGCGCCGATCTTGGCGGCGTCTTTCCAGGCGACTTGGTCGATTGGCGTCGGGCGGAGGCCGAGCTTTCGCAGGTAGTGATTCACCTGGTACACGCGGGCGCGCGGGTCGAGCGACTGCATGCAGAAGCCGACGCTGAGCGCGATCGTCGGCGACGAGCCGTTCTTGACCCAGTGCGGCGCGAGGGTCGGATGGTGCACGGCGTCACCCGCCTTCATCCGGTAGACGTGCGCCTTGGGCTGATTGGCCTTCACGTAGTTCACGGCGTTCAGCTCGCCTATGTAGAAGCGCTCGATCTCTTCTTCCGTGAGCACGCTTCGATCGAACGGGTCGAAGAGGTTGACCTCTTTCTCGCCACCGATCTGGAACAGGAAATTGGTCTCGTGGTCGATGTGATACGGCGTCACCGAGTGGGGCGAGCCGATGAAGACCGTCGCGCTGACCCAGGTGATCTCGCTTCGAAGCGGGACGCCGCTCCGCTCCTCGAGCTCGCGAAGAATCTGATCGAGCAGCTCCTTGTACTCGGGGTCGGCGTCTTGGATCTTCGTGAGCTTGATCCACGAGCCGGGACGATCGACGTGCGCCACCGCTTCGGCCACGCGCTCCCGCGCCGCTCGGTCGAGGCCGCCGCCCGGCGCGCCGTCGCCCGCGCGATGAACGAAGTGATCCGGATTGGACCCAGCGAGCATCGTCTCCGCGGCCTTCGCGAGCCTCGCCAGCGAAAATAGGGGGTGGCTGCCGAGGGTGTGACGAAACAGGAACGGCGACCTGTTGAAGCACTCGTTGAAGTCGCGCGATTTCGTCTCGATGATCGGCGTGGCTGCCGTCTCGGTCATTGTCGGCACCTCGAGTTGTGAGTCGCGCTCAGGCGCGGCGACGAAGATAGAGGCCGCTGTATCGCGGGACGTCTCGGTCGGAGTGAAAAGGGATGCGACACGAGTGCACGCAGTCCTCCCACGAGTCCACGAGCTCGTATCCAACGTCGGTCAGGCTGCGAATGAAAGCGCTTCGGCTGAACACATACTGAGGAACGAACGACGGACCCGCGTTCTGCAAGGTCACGAACGGCTCGCCGTCCGTGAGCGGGAGCTTGTTGAGGAGCAGATGCGCCGGCTTGTCGCGGAGCCGAGAGATCGATTCGGCGAGCAATGGCGACTCCACGTACTGGAGAGCACCTGCCGCAATGAGCACGTCGAAGCCGTCGGCGTCGGCCGGCGAGTTCGTGAAGGAGAGCTCCTTCCGGCCACGCGAGGCGGCCAGCTCGCGCCCTGCCGCAGTCACTGCGGGGACATCGCACACGCGCCACTGAAAACCAGTGGGGTAGGTGAGGTATTTTTCGTAACCATAGAACTGCACCCCGACGTGCCCGCCGTAGTCGAAGATCTTGGTGCCCGGTTTCACGATCGACTTCAGCCAGAAGAGGACGGGGTAGTCGTAGGAGAAGACGCGATCGTGCCGGGAGGAGAACTCGTTGGCGACCGCAGGGTGGTCGAAGCCGATCTTCGTCGTGGGTGGCGCCGATCGGGTCGCCTCCGCGAACGTGCGGAACACGCCTCGGAACCCGCCGTAGCAATCCGACGTCGCGAACATGCGCTCGTACGACTGCTCTTGCCAGGAACGAACGAACGGGACGGCCTTCACCGCGCGCCCGAGAGATGTCACCATTCGAAACGCGTCCATCGATCCGTCGCGCCTTCCTTCAGCCGCGCTTGCGCGCGCCGCCGAGGAGGCTGCGCACACGCGTAATCACGCCGAGCCCACGCCGTTTCGCGCTGTCGACGACAGGCGAGATGCCAGGCTCGCGGGGCTCCACGCCGAGCCGACGGAGGAGATAGTTCGCCGAGTGGACGGCCGCTTCGCGTCGGGCCGAATCGGTGATGAAGACCACGCTCAAAGTGATCGCGGCGGCCGCGCCGGTCCTGACGAGGTGCGGCGCGGCGAGCGGCATGTAGATGCCTTGCCCCGACCCGAGCGAATGCACGCGCGCCCTGGCTTCGAGCTTCTCGTCGTACCGAATGTTCTTCAGCGAGTATTCGGCGTGGAACGACTCGAGCTGCTCCTGTGAGAGCACGGAGCGGTCGGCCGGATCCCAGACATGGAACTCTTTCGGGCCGCGGATCTGACAGATGAAGTTCAGCTCGTGATCACAGTGGTACGGGGTCACCGAGCCCGGCGACGCGATGAAGATATATCCCTCGCGCTGACCCATGCTCGTTGCGTCGCCGCCCATCAGCGGGCGCGCTTCGTCGAGAAAGCGATCGATGAGGGCTCTGTAAAGTGGGTCCTGTTCGATGTGCTTGAATTGGACCCACGCGCCCGCTTGCTCGATGCCGGCGAGCGCGTCCTCGAGCGTCGCTTTCGCTCGAGGAATGGCCGGCTCGTCGCTGAAATCCGTGTCGGCGCTCATCGCGGCGGCGTGGAAGCGGACGGCGTCGGGTGGAAGCCGGCCGGCGAGCGCGATGAGCGCAGGCATTTGCAGGAGCGGGTGTGACGCGAGCTGGTGACGGAACTCGATCGATCGATCGACGCGGAAGCTGGGATCGATGTCGGCCAGGCGGCCGTTGCCAGCGATCTCTCCGCGCGCTTCACGCCCCAGCCCAGTCGAGGACGCGCTTTCGCCACGAGCGGGGTTGGTGGCCATGCCTGTCCTCACCTTGACGCTAGATGCCACACGTGACCGGATTCGTCTAGCTAGTCCAGGAGAGGGTCCAAGGAGAGGATCCAGGAGAGCGCGCTACCAGCTGCCGCCCAAGCTGATCCCTCGGCGTCCGACTCCGACGCTTACGCTTCTGGCGTCGTCGATCTTCTTCATCAGGTCGACGCGCAGGTCGGCGCTGCGGCGAGCGGGCATGGGATCGTGCGCGGGGGCCGCGTAGACGCCGCCGCCGATGACCAGCCACCAAGAGGATTGCAGCGGCACCGCGTACGTCACCGCGGCGCCGACGGCGGAGTCGATCGGACAGCCGGCGCTCGTGAAGCCATGGAGGACGAGGTTCGGCGTGAGCGCCAGGAGCGCGTAACGCTGGACCGGCCATCCCTGGAACGAGTTGCCGCTCGCGTCCTCGCGCGAGCCGCAGTTGGGGAACCCGCCGGCCATCGGGAACAACGGGCCTTGCAGCGACAAGCGGAGCGGCACCGACGCCATCCAGGGCGAGAGCGCGCCGGGCACCGACGGCTCACCGAGCGCGAGGAGCGGTGAAGGGGTCGCGAGCTGCGGGTTCGGCGCAAGCGGCCACGGCGAGGTGAAGAGGACCGTCGGCTCCTGCGCGAGCGCCCCGCGTGCCAAGAGCACGACGAAGATGCCTGCGATCGGTGCGACCCGCGCGTTCATCGCCCCCTCTCCTTCATTCGTCAGTCTACCGCGGCATGATCGACGTGCACGCGCAGTCGACAGGCGTCGCCGCCGACTCATTCCCCTTCTCGTTCTCCTGGCCGATACTCCCGCTCCAAGTGAGCGCGCACCTCGTCGATCGTCCGCCATGAGGGCTTCGTCTCGCGCTTCACGAAGAGCGGCGCTTGATCGGCGAAGTGCGGCGAAGCGCGCTTCGAGGATGCGCCGTAGTTGATGATCGATCGCGAGCGTGGTCCGGCGTCGGTGAAGTCGACGAGCAGGACGTAGGAGTCGCCTTGCGTGCCGATGAGATGATGGCCGTCGCGACGCGTGTACGCCGCGTTGAGGACGTCGGGGCCGCCGCCGAGCGGGAGGTCTACGCCGCCGCGTCGGAGCCGTTGAACCTCGTCGAGCCTCACATCGACGCGACCGTAGCCGGCGACGAGCCAGCGAACGGTGTCGCGGAGCGCGTCTTCGGCGTTCGGGAGCACTGGGTCGCCGTCGCCGTGCATCTCGGGGTCGACGTCCTTGAACGTGAGGATCGCGATCGTGGCGGCCGTTGAGGCGCCGTCTGCTTCGCCGCTCCATCCGCGCAGGAGGTCGAGCGCGCGCGCTTCGTTCGCGTTCGCCGGAGTGAACGTCGCGAGCAGCGGCGTCACGACGCGCGTGAACATCGAGGAGCGGGCGTCGTACGTGCGATCGAACTTCATCCGCGTGAAATCGCGGGACGAAATCGGTCCCGTGTTGCCGAGGAGCGCGAGCGAGCGGAGCGCGCGGTTCGTGAGCGTGCGCTCGATCCCCATCTCCGATGGGTAAGCGTCCTCGCGGGGGTTGCCTTCGCCGGTCGTCGTCTGGAATGGCGTCGCGTTGCACGTCTGGACGAACCCCGATGGCGGGTTCTCGACGTGCGGGAGCTCCGCGAACGAGAGGTAGTCGTGAAAGACGACGTCGCTCCGATCGCCGGGGAGCACGGTGCGGTAGTCGAAGCCAGGCGCGCGCTTCGGGAGGAGCGCGTTGTAGACGTAGAAGATGTTCTCGCGATCGGCGTACGCGGTGTTGAACATCGGGATGCCCTGGATCGCCATCGCGCTCTTCCACTCGTCGAACGAGCGCGCCTTGTTCATGCGAAACCATTGCTCCAGGGATCGGATGGCGCGGCCGATGCCGGCGTAGCGGACGGCGTAGAGGCCGTTCTTCGTCTCGAGCACGGGGCCTTGCTCCGACGCGAGGACGTCTTTGTGGATCGTGAGCGTGAACCATCCGACGTCGATCTCGATCGCGGCGTCGCGCACGACGAGATCGCGCGTGACGCCGTCGTAGCGGTACGCGCGCGGCCGTGAAGGATCGCGAACGAGCTCGTAGACATCGACCAAGTCGGGCGCGTTGACGGTGTGCGCCCAGCCCAGGTGCTCGTTGTGACCGTGCAGGAGGAACGGGGCGCCGGGGAAGGTGCCGCCGGTCATGTTCCATCCTTCGTCGGAGTGAACCTGGATTTCGTACCAGGCGACGGGGCCTTCCCACGGTTGGTGCGAGTTCACGTTGAGGCGCGCGACGCCGTCGGTCGATCGCGCGGCGGCGACGGCGTGCGCGTTCGAGCCGGGGAAGGAGTCGCTCGCGCGGTCGTTCTCGGCGAGCACGTCGTCGCCCACGTGGAGGGGCTTGTCGCCACCGACGGCGCCGAGCGCCTTGGCGATGCCGACCATGAGCGGGAGCTTGTGGATGAAGCCGCCGGCGACGTCGCGACCCGTCACCGGAAACAGGCGGCCGTCGGCTTCCGACGGGTGAAGGTAGGCGTAGAGATCGAAGCCGCGCGCGTACGCTTCGAGCACCGCGCGCACGTCGCCGGAGAGCGCGTCGTACTGGGCGTCAAGCTGCTCGCGGACGCCGACGAGGCGCGTGTAGTAGTCGTTCTCGACGGCCAGCTTCGAGAGGTGAAGGAGCGCGAGACGGCCGCGCTCGGCGGCGAGGACGTCTTGAATGGTGGCGAAGTCGTCTTCGGCGTGGGCGTAGGCCATTCCGAACGCCGCGTCGGCGTCGGACTCGCCGAACACGTGCGCGACTCCGAACGTGTCGCGCAGAATGCGAACGTGCGCGGCCTGCGCGAACGTGGCGTCGTCGGGGCGCGGCGGACGCGGGAGAAAGAAACGCGCACGCACGAAGGGCCACAGGGCCACGACCAGCGCGACGCCGATCGCGATGCGGAGTCTGCGCCGTCTCATTCACGCCGAGGAGACCGCACGCGCACCTGGAAGTCCACGCGCCAACGCGCCGTTTCGAGAAGCTCCCGCCCCGTGTTAGCAAGGGCTTCGCGGAGCTCCCCATGTCCGAATCGTCACGCGCGTCTCGCACTTCGCCTGCGGCCAATCCTCCTTCCAATTTTCTCACGGACATCGTCGACGCCGACCTCGCCGCCGCGAAGAACGGCGGGCGCGTCGTCACGCGATTCCCTCCCGAGCCCAACGGGTTCCTTCACATCGGGCACGCGAAATCGATCCTCCTGAACTTCGGGCTCGCCCGCCGCTATCAGGGGCGCGCGCACCTGCGCTTCGACGACACGAACCCGACGACGGAAGACACGCGCTACGTCGAGTCGATTCAAGACGACGTGCGTTGGCTCGGCGGTGACTGGGGGAAGAACCTCTACTTCGCGTCGGACTACTTCGAGCGCATGTACGAGTGCGCGGAGCGGCTCGTGCGCGAAGGGAAGGCGTACGTCGACAGCCAGAGCGTCGACGCGATCCGCGAGCAGCGTGGGGGATTCGATCGCCCCGGGACGAACGGCCCTTTCCGCGATCGGCCCGTGGAGGAGAGCCTCGCGCTCTTTCGCCAGATGCGCGCCGGCGAGATCCCCGACGGCGCGTGCGTCTTGCGGGCGAAGATCGACATGGCGCATCCCAACGTGCTCATGCGCGATCCGCTGCTCTATCGGATCCGTCACGCGCACCACCACCGCACGGGCGACGCGTGGCGCATCTACCCGATGTACGACTTCGCGCATCCGCTCGAGGACGCCTTCGAAGGGGTGACGCACTCGATCTGCACGCTCGAGTTCGAGAGCAACCGCGAGCTCTACGACTGGGTGCTCGACAACCTGGGGCCGTGGGAGACGCGGCCGCATCAGTACGAGTTCGCGCGGCTGGCGCTCGGCTACACCGTGATGTCGAAGCGCAAGTTGCTGCAGCTGGTGAACGAGAAGCGCGTGTCGGGGTGGGACGATCCGCGGATGCCGACGCTCGCCGGAATGCGACGGCGCGGTGTGACGCCCGAGGCGTTGCAAGACTTCGCCGAGATGATCGGCGTCGCTAAGAACAACAGCGTGGTCGACATCGGCAAGCTCGAGTTCGCGATCCGCGCGGACCTGGAAGAGCGTGCTCCTCGCGCGATGGGCGTGCTCCGCCCGTTGAAGATCGTGATCACGAACTGGCCGCAGGAGCAGCCCGACGAAGAGATCACGCTCCCGTGGTGGCCCGGCGAGCCGGATCGCGGCGGCAGTCGCGCGGTGCCGTTCGGGCGCGAGGTGCTCATCGAGCAAGGGGACTTCTCCGAGGCTCCGCCGAAGGACTGGAAGCGACTCGCGCCCGGCCGCGAGGTGCGTCTCATCGGCGCGTACGTGGTGAAGTGCAACGAGGTCGTGCGCGGTGCGTCCGGCGCGATCGAGGAGCTTCGCTGTACGTACGACGCGACGTCGCAAGGCGGCGCGCCGGCGGATGGGCGCAAGGTGTCGGGGACGCTGCACTGGGTGCATGCGACGCGATCGCTGCCGGTGCAAGCGCGGCTCTACGATCGCTTGTTCACGGTCGAGCAGCCGGACGCAGAAGAAGATTTCCTGAAGGTGCTCAACCCGGCGTCGCTCACGGTCGCCGAAGGCGCGCGAGTCGAGCCGGCGCTGAAGAACGCGGTGGCGGGCGAGCGGTACCAGTTCCTGCGCGAGGCGTATTTCTTCGTCGATCCGATCGAGTCGCGCCCTGGTGCGCCGGTGTTCAATCGGATCATCGCGCTCAAGGACACGTGGACGCGAGCCCTCACCCCCGGCCCCTCTCCCGCAAGGGGAGAGGGGAGACGAGACGCCGAGCTGACTCCCCCTCTCCCCTTGCGGGAGAGGGGGCCGGGGGGTGAGGGTCACAGGAAATCCCGCGTCGAGCTTCGCGCCGAGAATCGCGCCGCGATCCCCGAGCTCGTCGAGCGCTTCGATCTCTACCAGCGCGAAGCGAAGCTCTCGAAAGACGACGCCGACGTGCTCACCGGCGATCTCACCCTCGCCCGCTACTTCGACGCGGCGCGCGCGGCGCACGGCAACGCGGTCCTCATCGCTCGCTGGTTGCTCAACGATCTGCTCGGCCTCGCGAAAGACGCCGACCTCGCGACGCTCCCGATCGATGGCGCGGCGTTCGGGCGGTTCGTCGCGCTGGTCGATGGTGCTCGCGTAACCGCGTCGGCAGCCAAGACGTTGCTGGCCAGTCTCGTCGAGCGCGGCGGCGATCCCGAAGCGCGCATGAAGGAGCTCAAGCTGGAGCGCACCGAGGATCGCGCGGCGGTGACGAGCGCCATCGCGCGCGTCGTCGCGGCTCACGACGCCGAAGTGAAGCGCTATCGCGGCGGCGAGACCAAGCTCCTCGGCGTTCTCCTCGGCGCGGCGATGCGCGAGACGCAAGGATCGGCCGACGCAGCGACGGTACGCAAAGCCCTCCTCGAGGCGCTCGGCGGCTGATGTCCGAGTCGCGCCGCGCCGGTACGGCCTTCGTCCTCGTCACCGTCCTTCTCGACACGCTCGGACTCGGGCTGATCATCCCCGTCGCGCCGCGCCTCGTCGCGAGCTTCGTGCATGACGATCTCGCCGTCGCATCGCACTACTTCGGGGTCATCGTGTCGCTGTATGCGGCGATGCAGTTCCTGTTCGCGCCCGTCATCGGCGGTCTCAGCGATCAATTCGGGCGTCGCCCCGTCATCCTCCTGTCGCTCTTCGGCGCGGCCGTCGCGTACCTGCTCAGCGGCTTCGCCCCCGCGCTGTCGTGGCTCTTCGTCGGGCGCACCATCGCCGGGATCACCGGAGCGAGCTTCTCTGCCGCCGGCGCTTACGTGGCCGACGTCACTCCCCCCGAGAAGCGCGCGCAGAGCTTCGGGATGATCGGCGCGGTCTTCGGCCTCGGGTTCATCTTGGGTCCCGCGCTCGGCGGGCTGCTCGGCGACTACGGGCTTCGCGTGCCGTACTTCGTCGCCGCGGGGCTCAACTTCTTGAACATGCTCTACGGGATCTTCGTGCTCCCCGAGTCGCTTCCGCGCGAGAAGCGGCGCCCGTTCTCGTTCGCGCGCGCCAATCCGCTCGGGTCGCTGCGCGCGCTCGCGCGTCACCCCATCGTGATCGGGCTGACCGGGACGATCTTCTGCGGGTACATGGCGCAGTGGATCCTGCAGAGCATCTGGGCGCTGCACACGCAGGCGCGCTTCGGTTGGGGGATCCGGATGGTCGGGCTCTCGCTCGTCGTGTCGGGAATCGCGACGGCGGTGGTGCAGGGCGCGCTCGTTCGCGTGGTCGTGCCGCGGATCGGTGAGCGGCGCGCGCTCATCATCGGGTTGACGATGGGCGTGCTCGGACAGGCGGCGCTCGGGTTGGCCGATCGCGGCTGGTTGATGCTCGCGTTCACGTTCCCGCTGGCGCTCGCGGGACTCGGCGGCCCCGCTGTGCAAGCGATGATCACGCGCGAGGTGGGCCCGTCGGAGCAAGGCGAGCTTCAGGGATCGATCAACAGCATCGGAGGCATCGCGGCGATCCTCGGCCCGCTGCTCGGCACCGCGCTGTTCTCGCGATTCGCCACCGAGCACGCGACTCCGCACATCCCCGGCGTCGCGTTCTTCGCAGCCGCCGGGTTCAACGCGATCGGTTTCGTGCTCGCACTTCGAGTGCTCGCGCGCATGCCGGCGGCGACACCCTCGCCGGTCACTGCGGACTGACGCGCGCGCTCAGCAGCACTGCGTGCAGTTGAAACCGAACGCGATCGACATGTTCAGCGCGGGGAGCGGGACGCAGATCCCGACCTGGCTTCCGACGGCGTTGGTGGACGTGAAGGTTTGGGTGCCACTGAGCGCGCAGACGCCGCTGAGCAAGCAGATCCCGACCGCGTGGCTCAAGATATCGGCGACCGGCGCTCCGCCGGCGGAGATGAGGGTGGACGACGCGAACGCCCCCTGGAAGCTGAAGATGTTCGAGTCGTTCGCGGAGTCGCCGTCGTTCGGGTACGTGCCTCCGGCCGTGATGTAGCCGTCCATGTTGCCGGTGTTTGTGACCGCATAGCCGACCGATCCACAGGTGGTCAGCGTCGCCGTGCCGCCTCCCGAGAATGCGAGGTTCGCGCCGCTCACGGCGACGGTGACGGGGACCGTGTGGGTCGGGCTTCCGACTTCGTTCGTCTGGAAGCCCAGGACGTCGGGGAGCGTCGCGCCACCGAGCGGGCCGGAGCCGACCGCGATCGCCGAGGCGGTCACAGTGATCGACGCGCTTCCTCCGGCGGCGATCGAGCCGGGCGTCGTGAAGGTGAAGTGGCCGCTCTGGCTGGTGACGTTCGAGATCGTGAGCGGCGAGTTGCCGTTGTTCTTGATGGTGAGCCCGCCGCTCGTCCCCGCGCCTCCGCCGCACGTCGAGCCGACAGGGATCGGAGTCGCCGCGTACTGCGCGACGGGCACCGCGCCCGTCGCCGTGACGTTGACCGCGGGCGGCGTGATCGCGCAGAGCGCTTGCGTCGTCGTCACGGTGAGCGCGCCGTTGTCGGCGCCGTTCGACGACGGGACGAACGTGACGTTGCCCGAGGCCGTGCCACCGTCGGCGACCGCGGTCGCGCTCGTGGTGAACGACGCGCTGTAGCCGACGCCGCTCGGCGTGAGCGTGAGCGGAGCGTCGCGGTTGCCGCTGTTGGTCACGATGAAGGGGAGCGACGACGACTGGTTCTGCACCGTGCCGAACGCCTTGTTGGCCATCGACACCGCGAGGATCGCGCCGGCGGCCGACTGCTGCAGCGAGATCGTCGTGGGGCTCACGCCGGGCGCCGTCGGCGTCACGGTGAGCGTGTCGTTGAACGCGCCGGGGACGACGCTGGCGGGCGCGCTGATCTTCTTCGGCGTGACGGTGATCGTCGCCAGGCCAGGGTTCTGAAGCGTGCCGCCGGGGACGGTGCTGCCGCTCGTGCTGATCGTGAACGGCGAGCTCCCGCCGAGGGTGAGCGCGTCGGTGAAGCTCACGGATGCCGGCGACGAGTTCTTGATCGTCACTTGCAGCTGCGCTCCGGTCTGGCCGCACAGTGTGGTGCCGAAGGGGAGGGGATCGGGGCCGACGGTGACCTGCGCGGCGGTGCCGGTGCCGCTCATCGCGACCGACGTCGCCGACGCGCACAGCGGGTCGGTCGTCTGAATGGACGCCATCACGGCCTTGAGACCCGCCGTGGTCGGCGCGAACGTCGCGGCAGCGCCCGCGTCTCCGTCGATCGATGCACCGGCCGCGATGGTGAGAGCCGCGGGCGCGCTCGGATACGTGACGCCGAACTCCGTGTCCGCGGCGCCGGCGTCGTTGGTCGCGCCGCCGAACGTGATCGAGACCGGCGCGTTGCCGACGTTGGCGATCGTGAGCGGGATCGGCGCGCCGCTGGTCGCGAGCTGCACCTGTCCGAAGCCGGCGAGCGTGGGGCTCACGGTGAGCGACCCGCCTTGCGGCGTCACGGTGAGCGGGATCAATGGAGTACTGCCCCCATTGGGGATCTGGAGCTGGAGTCCCAACGTTCCGGTGATGGGGGTTCCCGCGATCGACGTTGTCGGAATCGTAGAGGCGACGATCGTGATCGATGCCGTCGCTCCGGGCGCGATCGTGCCGGAGCTCGGCCCGTCGATGCTGAAGACTGCAGAGCCGCCGACGCTTGCGGAGTAGGAAAGGGGAACTGCGCCCGGGTTCGTGAACGAGAACGTCTTGCTCGCCGTCCCGGTTCCGCAGTTCACGAGGCCGAAATCGATTGGCGTGTTGAACACTGCGGCGTCGAACGATCCAGCGTCGAACGAGCCCGCGTCTCCCGGACCTGCGTCGCCCGATGCGGCGTCGCCGTTCGGCACGAAGGCGTCGAACGCTCCGGAGTCATCGCTCCCGGCGTCGGGCGCACTGCCGTTGCTCGAGATGCACCCGGCGGCGAGCGCGCCGGTCGCGAGCAAGAGAGCTGAAGCGCAAGCGACGACATGGGCGGTTCGCATGGGGCGAGGCGTAGCACACGCCTTTCGCGCCGCTTGTCGCCCGAGTGGATGACGCTCGGATTCTTTCGAGGACCGGCGAGGAATCGAACCCCGCACACCCAGTCGGTCCATCCGCCGTGCTGCGCGTCGACTCGAGTGGTCTAGGGCAGCGCGACTTGTTGTGAGGAGCGCGGGGCTAGTGCCCCGCGACTCCGTTCGTGACGGTCGTGGCGGGAGTCGCCACGGACGTCGTGATCGCCGGATCAGCCGGCGCTGTGGGGGCCACGATGGTCCCCTTGATGTCGGCCTTCTGACGCTTCCCCATCGTGTGCCGTGCCTTGCGCGTGGCGAGAACCTTCTCGACAGCCGTGGCCTTCGTAGCGGCAGACTTTGCCCGGATCTTGGGCGGGAGAAACCCGAATTCCTGCGCCTCCTGACTGTCGGCGCCGAACTCGTTGACGACCCAGGCCTTCAGCAACTTGTCGGTCGCTTGGCGCAGTTCTTCTGCGCTGTCACGAGCGTCGAGTGCCTTATCGAACGCCGCACGTTGCGGAACGAGCGCGGTGCGGGTGTCGATTGCGGCCTGGTAGATGGCGGTCAGCTCGGCGAGCTTCATCGGCTTGCCGCTGACCTTTATCGCCGTCTTCGCCTTCACGAACTTGGTCAGCGCTTCGAGCCGCTGGCCGCAAGTGGAGACGATCTTTGCGTTGTTTTGATTGATGGACATGTTTTCACCTCCTCTCCTCATCTGCATTCGCGCGCCGTTGACTTCGGCCAGGGGTCCGAACTGCAACCCCCATATTTGGGTTTGTGTTCAGGAAGCCGAACTGACGAAAACGCGATGACGATTTCCGACGAAAGTTGGGACGCGCGGGATTTCGTGGGGTTGCGGGGCGTGCGGCAAGCGAGGCGCGGGTTGCGCGTGGGAACGGGGGAGACCGGGCGGTGGACGGGAGGGATCGCGCTAGGGCAGCGTCCGTTGCGCGGTCTGACGGGGCGGACCCGCGGTCTGACGCGGTGGTTGCGCGAGAGGACGCGGTGGACCGCGCCAGGGCAGCGTCGGTCACGCGGTCTGACGCGGTGCTTGCGCGGTCTCACGGGTCAGACTCGAGGTCTGACGTGGTGGTCACGCGAGGGGACGCGGCGGACCGCGCTAGGGCGGCGTCGGTCGCGCGGTCTGACATGGAGGTTGCGCGAAGGGACGCGGTGGATCGCGCCAGGGGAGCGTCGGTCGCGCGGTCTGACGCGGAGACTGCGCGAAGGGACGCTGCGGACCGCGCTACCGGAGCGCCGGTGTCGCGGTCTGGCGCGGGGAGACGGAGTAACTACGCGTCGCTCGGGCGGGTGGGCGCGGCGCGAGGCGCGAGCGAAGGTCGAGGAGAAGAGACTCCGGCGCGATCGCCCGACGCCGGCCTCAGTGCTCGGGAGGTCGGAACTTCGCCAAAGCGGAGCGCGGCGGAGGTGTCCGAAATTCCGTGTAA
>PLXW01000189.1 GCA_003151595.1 Myxococcales bacterium | reverse complement strand
ACTCGAGCGCCTTCTCCTGCGGCGAGAGGTCCGCCGCGGTGCATCCGGCCGGAATGGTGTTCACGCCGCCCGAGTAATCGCCCGACGCCGCGCCGACGTGCAGGTCGCTGAACACGACGCGCCCGCACTGATCGGCCGGCTTCGCCGCGATGGGCGTGTTGAAGTCGAAGTACATCGTCGTCGGGCCGGTCTTCCCGTTGACGGTCATCGTCGGCACCGTCGTGTCCGTGATCCACGCTTGCGACGCAGGGTTCCCGGTCGGATCGACGCTGGCGTTCTGCCGCGAGTTGTCGATCTGGAGCGTGCCGTCGGCCTGGAGCGACTTGGTGAGCGTCATCCACTGATCGAACGCGAGCCCTTTGGGGAAGCTCGTGTTGATCGCCGCGCTCGTCACGTCGTTGCCCGATCCGATCGAGTTGGTCCCCGGCTTCCACGTCGCGGTGCTCTGGAACTCGGTCGAAGAGCCCGCGCCTTCGAACCAGTAGTAGTGAAAGTGCGACGCGAAGATCCGTCCGCCTGCGTTCGCGTACGCCTCGAGCGCCTGCATCGACGTCGTGGGCTTCGTCTCCGCATGCTCGTCCCCCTCGCACGAGAGGATCACGATGTCGTACGTCGCGAGGTCGGCCTCGGTGCTCCACAGACCGGTCTTGCTCGCCGTCGATCCGCCGCTCACCGCGTTGCCGCCCGTCCCTTGAAAGATGTGCACGCGTTCGTCGCCGGTGCCGGACGTGTACTCCGCGGGATCGACGCCGATGCGCTTCAACAGGCACTCCAGCGAATCCGATCCGCCGGTGGAGACGGCCATCTTCGGGATGTCCCCCTCGGTGCGGTTCTTCGGGAGGCGCGACTGATCCTTGTCGGTGATCGGATTGTCGACGCAGCTCGTGACCGTCGGCAGCGTGATCTCGCGCCGCCACTTCCCGATCTGAATCACGAGCGGGATGTTCGTCCCAGCCGGGACGTCCTTCAGCGTGAACGTTCCGTCCGACCCGGTGCTCGCGGTGACGAGCGGGTCGCCCGTGTAGAGCGCGGCGCAGGTGTCGCACGTGGCGTGATCGGTGAAGGCCTTGGTCGGCGCGTTCGGGACGTAGACGACGACGTTGTAGAGCGGGTTCTTCCCGGCGGGGTCGTAGATGGTCCCGCTCACCGTCGTGTGCTGTCCGCTCGGACACGCGACCTGCTTGCACTGGAGGTTCACGCAGGCGGGGCCGGCGTCGACGTCCGGGATCGTGTTGCCCGTGAGCGTGGGGTCGGTGCCGTTGCCGTTGCTCAGCGTGCCACCGTCGTCAGCCGTCCCGCCATTGACCTCGCCTTGCGCGTGGTGCGCGAAGATCGAATCGGGTTGTGCGGCGCTCGAGCAGGCCAGGGCGAGGAGCCCGACGCCGAAGGTGATCGAAGCGGCGACGAGAGGGGGAAGGGCGGTCTTCGCGTGCATGCCTACCCCCTCAGCAAAAGTGAGACCGATGGCCGATCTCACGGGAAGTTTGCGGAAATAGCGGAAGGAAAACTCCAGTCAGGCCTTGGAGAGTGGTGAGTCCACGATCCAGATCGAGCACGCCGCGAGTCAGGTGTGCGGCCCCCACGCGACGCGAGTCTCTGCGAGAAACTCCAAAAAGTGGACGCGCGCGCGCCGTGACGCGAACGTGGGGAGCGATGGCCGCGAAGAAGAAACGCACCGCGCCGCGACATGCGCGACAAGAGTCCACCGACAGCGCGGACGCCGCGCACGCGATGCTCACGATGATCGCGACGCACGAAGCGACGATCCGGAAGCTCGCCGAGGTGGTCGTGAACCTTCACGCCAACGTGCGCGCGATCCGCGACGTGCTCGAGCCGCTCGCCAGCACGACGATCGACGAGCGCGTCGTGAAGCCTCTTCGCGTGCTTCGTCGCACGACGCTCGACGAGTAGCGCGATCGCGAGCGCGGTGGATGACCGCGCGATCCATCTCCCCGCCCTGCGCGGTGAAGTTTCCAAACCCGCTAAATCCAAGCGGATTTCGTGTCGGGTTTCCCTTGCCCACACTGACCACCGAGTCATTTGTGAACGTGAGGGCCGACAATGAAAACCAATCGCGCGCTGAATCGATCGTGGCTCCTCGTCGCCGCTCCTCTCGTTCTCTTCGCGAGCTCGGCGCGCGCCGACGCGAACGACGAGAGCGCCGACCGCGCGGCGATCGCGCAGATCACGCGTGTTCCCACGATCGACCTCTGTGACCACGGCCCAGGTCACAAGCACTGCATGGCCAAGGTCGTCACTGACACGAACGGCCTCGCGCTTCGAACGCCGTTCGCGAACGGAGCGGCGCCGCAAGGGCTGGCCCCGGCCGACATTCGCGGGGCATACGCGCTGCCCACGTCGGGGGGCCAGGGGAAGATCGTCGCCGTCGTCGATGCCTACGACGCCCCCAACGCCGAGAGCGATCTCGCGACCTACCGATCGCAGTACGGACTCTCGGCGTGCACGACCGCCAACGGCTGCTTCAAGAAGGTCAGCCAGAACGGCGACACGAACTACCCGCCCACCGACGGCAAAGGCGCCAACGGTTGGGAGGGAGAGATCATGCTCGACATCGAGATGATCAGTGCCGTGTGCCCTGACTGCCACATCCTCCTCGTCGAGACGAACGACGATCAGGCGAACGCGAACTTCGAAGCCGCGCTCACGACCGCGGCGAAGCTCGGCGCGTCGGCCATCAGCAACAGCTATGGCGGCAACGAAGACAACACCGTCTCCGGCGAGGAGGCCTACTACCACCAGCCCGGCATCCTCGTGACCGCGAGCGCAGGCGACAGCGGCTACGGCGCGAGCTACCCCGCGACGTCGGCCTACGTGCTCGCCGTCGGCGGAACGACGCTCACCAAATCCGGATCGACGCGCGGCTGGGCCGAGACGGCATGGGCCTACGCGCAAGGGGGCGGAACGGGGAGCGGGTGCAGCGGGTACATCGCGAAGCCGAGCTACCAGAAGGATCCGAACTGCGCGATGCGCATGGAGTCCGATGTCTCCGCGGTGGCCGATCCCGCGACGGGCGTCGCCACGTACGACGCCGGGCAGTGGGAGGTCGTCGGCGGAACGAGCGCGAGCTCACCGATCGTGGCGTCGGCGCTGGTGCTGCTGGGGCTCGAGAAGTCGGGCGCCGACTTCGTTTACAAGAACACCACCGCGTTCTTCGACATCACGTCGGGGAGCAACGATCCGCAAGGCGGGTCGGCATGCAACAACGACTATCAGTGCGTCTCGATGGCGGGCTTCGACGGGCCGACCGGCTGGGGCACTCCCAACGGCGCCGCCCTCTTGAAGCTCGCCGCTCCGCCGGTCGTCGATGCGGGCGTCGACTCGGGATCGGCATCGACCCCCGGCGACGCGGGGACGACCACGAGCGGCGGCAACGGAAGCGGGAATGGAACCGGGAACGGGAACGGCGGTGACGGAAGCGGCGCCTCGACCGGCGGTACGTCCGCCACGGGATCGGGAGACACGTCCGGAGACACCGGCGACGGCACGACGACGCGGCCCCGGAGCTACGGCAGCCTCCCCGCCGCGGCGAGCTGCGCGTGCGCCGTTCCCGGCGCTTCGGATCCGCTCGGCAAGATGGCGGCAATGATCGCGCTCGGCGGCGTTGGGATCGTCGCGCGTCGCCGTCGACGTCACTGAGAGCTCGCGACTAAGATGCGCGCGATGTCGTCGTCGCGCTTCCTCGTCGCGTTCGGGATCGTCCTCGCGCTCATGGGCCTCGCGTATCTGTGCACGCGGCCCGGGACGCGCATCGATCAGACTGTGACCACCGGCGCCCCTTCGTCTACGCCGCCCGCTCGGAAACCCTGACGCGCACGCCCCCTTTGGGTCGCAGCGTGACGAGCGGCTCGGGGACGATCACGGCGTCGGAGACGAGATCGAATCGCAAGCGGCGCACGAGAGTGGCGAGGATGAGATGCCCTTCCATGAGCGCGAAGTGATTGCCGATGCACACGCGCGGGCCGGCTCCGAACGGCATGTACGAGAGCGCCGGGAGCTTCTTCTCGCGCTCGGGCGTGAAGCGATCGGGATCGAAGCGCTCCGGATCGGCGAAGGCCTCGGGGCGGCGATGAATGCCGGCGACGTTCACCAGCACGACCTGCCCGCGCGAGACCTCGGCGCCGCCGACGGTGACGTCGCGGTTGGCGGCGCGGCCGAGCACGTACGCCGGCGGATAGAGGCGCATCGCTTCCTTGAGCGTTTGAAGCGTGAGCGGGAGTGACGGGAGATCCTCGACCGTGGCGCTTCGATCGCCGAGCACCGCATCGACCTCGCGCTCGACGCGCGCGCGCACGTCCGGATTCCTGGCGAGCAGGTAGAAGGTCCACGCCAGCGCGTTCGCCGTCGTCTCGTGGCCGGCGAGCATGATCGTCATCGCCTGGTCGCGCACTTCACGATCGGAGAGCGCGGTGTGATCGTCAGCGTCGCGCGTGGCGAGGAGCATCCCCAACATGTCGCCGCGATCGACGCCCGACGCGCGCCGCTCGCGAATCATGGAGTAGACGACGTCGTCGAGTTGTTTCACCGAGCGACGCATCCGCAAGTTGCCCGGCGTCGGGACGATCGGCGGCAGCGGCACGAGACGGATGAGGGCGTTCATCATCTGCTGCATCGCGACGGTCAGAGCATCGCCGATGGTCGACGCATCGCCCGCGAGCTCAGCGTCGAACAGCGTCTTGCCGACGATGTCGAGCGTGAGGCGCATCATCTCTTCAGCGAGATCGGTGGTGCCGACGCTGGCGATCCTCTTCGCGGCGATCGCCGTCTTCTGCACCATGACGTCGCCGTAGCTGGCGATTCGCTTGTGCGCGAAGACCGGCGCCATCATCCGGCGTTGCCGCTTGTGAACGTCACGCTCGCTCGTGAGCAAGCCGTCGCCGAGCAGCGGGCGCGCGAAGATGGAGAGCCCAGCGCTCTTCTTGAACGCGTCCGCCTTCTCCACCAGAACCTCGTGAGCGATCGCGGGCGACGACACCATCAGGAGGTTGAAGAACCCCATGGTCATGCGCGCGAGCTCACCTTGCTCGCGCGCGATGCGCAGCGAGAGACCGAATCGGTCGCGTCTGAAATCGAGCAAGCTGCCGATCAACGGGAGCCCCGGAACGCGCGGCGGTTGATGAATCGGGACCGGCACGGCGACCGCGTTACTCATCGTTCGATAATGTGAGTGAGCGCTCGCGTTCTCAACTCGCATTGGCGGTAATGCCCTATTTTCCCCACACACGCCGCGAAAGGAAGCGCAGGGAAAGAGCACGCTCGCGCTGCGCGAACGCGATCCAGCGCGCGCGCTCGCATTTCACGGCTCGGATTTCACAGCCCGGCGGTCGAGAGCGGCCCCGTCTCGACGGCTTCGAAGTCGCTGCCATGGACGTTGTCGAGCTGCGTGAGCAGGTCGTCCATCAACGGAGTCCAACCGTCGTCGCTGTCGCCGCTGATGTACCAGCTCGATCCGTTGTCCGCGACGATCACGCCGTACGCTTTGAGCGCGGTGACGATGACGAGCGCGGGGCCCGTGAACTTCGACGTATCGGTGCTCGCCTTCATTCGAAGACGCAGACCCATCGGCGGGAGCGAAGCGTCCTTGCTCCCCGCGGCGTGCACCGCCGGGTGGATGTACGCCTGCTGCGTCTTGCTGACGGTGACGCGAATCGCGTGCTCGATCTTGCCGGCCTGCACCTCGCTCAGCTTCACGAGCCCGGGAAAGATCGGGAGCCCCGCGGCGTCGGCCGACGTGAAGCCGTCGGTACGGAGCGCGTTGGAGCTCAGGTCGAACTTGGCGCCCGAATCGCAGGTCCAGCCGGAGCTCGCATAGTTGCTGTTGTCGGTCTCATAGAGGATGCACTTGCCCGTCTCGAGGACGAGCACGTGCTGGTCGCCGCCCGAGTTCGATCCCCCTTCGACCTTCGCGTCGGGAGGGAATGGGTACGGGCCGGGATCGCTCTCATCGGCGTAGAGAAAGCTCATGGGCACGGTGGCTTCCGTCGCGGGGACCGTCTGCCAGGGGATGCCGTAGTGGTCGGTCGACCAATCGCCCCAGTCGGGATGGAGATGCGACGACGTGCTCATGTTCGCGAGGTAGGTGGCCGACATCGCGTGGACGGCGAACTTGCCGGTGTCGTCGATGCGCGTGTTCCAGGGGTTGTCGGCGGGGAAGATGGCGCAGCCGCCGATCGTGGGTGACGTGCCGTTGGTGACGCCGGGGTTCCCGCTCGAAGAGCCGGAGCCGCTCGACGAGCCGGAGCCGCTCGACGATCCGCCTGGCGAGCCGGGCGATGGACCGCTGTTGCTGCTCCCGCACGCGATGATCAGCGTGCCGATGGCCAAACCGGTGGCGACGAACGCGCGCATGGTGCCTCTTTGGCATTGTGCGTTGGATGCGCTGGACGGCGCAACCTTCGGTAGCCTTCGATCGATGGTCGGGCTCACGTCACAGAGCGAGCTTTTTCCGCCCGGCGAGGTGCTCGTCGGCCGGTATCGCATCGTGCGACTGCTCGGCCAGGGGGGGATGGCGTACGTCTACGAGGGCGAGCATCTCCGCCTGCGACGGCCCGTGGCGATCAAGGTGCTGCGCCGGGCGCTGTGGACGCCGGGCGACCTCGCGCGTTTCGAGCGCGAAGGGCGCGCGATCGCCAAGGTGCGATCGCGGCACGTCTCGCAGGTGTTCGACGTCGATGCGACGCCGGAGGGGACGATGTTCCTCGTGATGGAGCTGCTCGAAGGGCACGCGCTCGACGAAGAGCTGCATCGTCGCGGGCCGCTGTCGATCGGGGAAGCGACGCGCTTCATCGCGCAAGCATGCGAAGGGCTGGCGGAGGCGCACGCGCTCGGCGTGGTGCATCGCGATCTGAAGCCGTCGAACATTTTTCTCGCGCGTGAAGGTGCGGAGCGGATCGCGAAGGTGATCGATTTCGGAATCTCGAAGGCGCCGCAAGCCGAAGACGCGAAGCTCACCACCACCGAGCACTTGATCGGGACGCCGCTCTACATGGCGCCGGAGCAGTTCGCGTCGGCGCGCGAGGTCGACGCGCGCGCGGACATCTGGTCGCTGGGNNAGCGAGCCGCCGCCCGCGATCGAGACGCTGCGGCCCGACGTTCCACGCGGCCTCGCCGCGGTGGTCGCGCGTACGCTCGAGCGCGATCGCGACGCGCGGTTCCCCTCGGCGCGCGAGCTGGCGCAAGCGCTGGCGCCTTTCGTGGGCGCGGACCTGGGCGCGAAAGTGATCAGCGTGGCGCACGGGAAGAGCGATGCGCCCGCGCACGGGGAAGCGCCGACACAGCGCGCGATCGTGACGGCGTCGTCCCATCCGGCGCACACGGCGCCGCGCCAAGCGCGTCGAGGCCGCGCGGCAATCGTGACGTGTGCCGTCGTCGCCGTGGGCGGCATCGCCTGGCTCGCCTGGTGGTCGACCCGCGCGAGGACAGTCGTGACGAGGGATCTCCCCACGATCGCGGCGAGCGTGATCCCTTCGGCCCCCACACCGAGCGCGAACGCGACCCCGACCCCGAGCGCGACCCCGACCCCGACCCCGACC
>PLXW01000156.1 GCA_003151595.1 Myxococcales bacterium | reverse complement strand
AATGATCGTTCCAGATATTGATGGGTGCACCGATCGCGCGATTGCCCAGCGTCATCACGATGGGCAGGCCGAGGCCCGAGGCGTTGTAGACCGCCTCCGCCATGAACAGCAGGCCTTGCGAGGCGGTCGCGGTATAAGCGCGGGCGCCGGCTGCGGAAGCGCCGATCGCGACCGACAAGGCGGCGAACTCACTTTCGACATTGATATATTCGCAGTCGACCAGCGCGCCTTCCTTCACCAATTCGCCGAGGCCTTCGACGATGTGGGTCTGCGGCGTGATCGGGTAGGCGCAGATCACCTCGGGTCGACAGAGAGCCACGGTCTCGGCGATCGCACGCGAGCCTTCGATCTGTTTCAGCATGGGGTTCCTCCCGCGATCGCTCCGAAGGCCGCTCGTGCGGCTCTCGTGTTTCCTTCACGCGCGCCTCCTTCGAAGCGCGCGGCCACTGCGGCGACGATGGCCTCGATCCCGACGACGCCCGTGAGCGCCGACAGCGCGCCGAGGAGCGCGGCGTTCGCCAGCGGTCGGCCGAGGTACGTGCGCGCCAGCTCGCTGGCCGCGACCGCGCGCGCGTGATCGGGCGGCAAGCGACTCACGAGATCGGCGAGGCCCAGCGCATCGAGCGACTTGTTCGTGTTGAGGAGGGCGAACCCGCCCGGCTCCAGCCCCTGGAATACTTCGACGACGTGGAGGAGGGTCGCGTCCTGCACGACGACGGCATCGGGCTCGACGATCGGCTCGTGCAGGCGTATCGGCCGGTCGTCGATGCGGCAGAACGCCATCACCGGCGCTCCGCTCCGCTCCGGTCCGAAGCTCGGGAACGCTTGCGCGTGCTTCCCTTCGAGGAACGCGGCGACGCTCAACAGCTCCGCGGCGGTGACGGCCCCTTGGCCGCCGCGCCCATGGAAGCGCACTTGGAACATGATGCAGTCCCTTCGCACATCGCGTGCCGCGGCAATTCGCGCGCGCGTCGGCGCCCGGCGCGCCACGCAGCGCAAGGCGTGCGCGACGGCGCAATCGAGGCACGCTCGAGCGGCCGCCGCGCTAGACTCCGCGCCGATACGATCATGATCTCGAACACCCCGAGCACGACGACCGCCACGATCCTCGTCGTGGACGACAACGAGGCCAACCGCGATCTCGCGCGGAGCGCGTTGGAAGACGAGGGGTACCGCGTCGTCGTCGCGAGCGGCGGCGAAGAGGGGGTCGCGGCGTTCGAGCGAGAGCACCCCGACTGCGTCCTCCTCGACGTGCGAATGCCGGGCGTGGACGGCTTCACGGCGTGCGAGCGGATCCGCGCGCTCCCCGGCGGGGCGGAGACGTCGATCCTCTTTCTCACCGCGCAGCGCGACGTCGACACCTTCGACCGGGCCCTCCGCGCGGGAGGAGACGACTTCCTCACCAAGCCCGTCCGCCCCACCGAGCTGATCGTTCGCGTGCAGAGCGCGCTCAAGCTGCAGCGCGTGAACGCCGCGCTACGCGAGCACCTGGAGCTCTTGAAGCAGCAGCGCGACGCGCTCTTCCGCCTTCAGCTCCAGAAGGAGCGGCTCACGGCGTTCGTCGTTCACGATCTCAAGAACCCGGTGAACGCCATGGACCTTCACGCGCAGGTCCTCCTTCGCGACAACGGGCTTCCGCCGAGCGCGCGCGACTCCGCGGTGCATATCCTGAGCGCCGCGCGGCAGCTCAATCACATGATTCTCAACCTCCTCGACGTCAGCAAATCCGACGCCGGGCAGTTGACCCCCAAGCGCGCCGACGTCGATCTGCGCGGGCTCGTCGACCAGGTGAAGGCGGATCTCGACGTCAACGCGCGTGGTCGGAACGTGACCCTCCAGACATCCATCGCGACCGAGCGGATTCACGCCGACGCCGATCTCTTCCGGCGGCTGCTGGCCAACCTCGTGGAGAACGCGATTCGGTACGCGCCGCCCGGCACGTCCGTCACCGTCACCGCGACGCGGGTCGCGGAAGGGACGGAGGTTCGCGTGTCGGACGAAGGGAAGGGGGTCCCCGCCGAGATGCGCGAGAGCGTGTTCAACCCGTTCGTCCAGGTGGAGTCGGGCGAGCGCGTCGTCGAACGCGGCAATCGAGGGCTCGGCCTCACCTTCTGCAAGGTGGCCGTCGAGGCGCATGGTGGACGAATCTGGATCGAAGACGCGGCGCCCGGCGCTGTCTTCTGCGTGAGGCTCCCGCATGGCGAATGAAGAAATGCCGGAGCGAGTCTCGACGCGGTCGGAGGGGTACTACAGCCAGCTGCTCGACGCGGCGCCCGACGCGATCGTCGTCGTCGGCGCCGACGGTACGATCGATCTCGTCAACGTCCAGACCGAGCGGCTCTTCGGCTACACGCGCGCGGAGCTGATCGGCCAGCGCCTCGAGGTCTTGATCCCCGAGCGCTTCCGATCGGGACACGGCGCGCACATGGCGCGCTTCTTCGCGACGCCGGATGCCCGCCCGATGGGGACGGGGCTCGAGCTGTTCGGCCGCCGAAAAGACGGCACCGAGCTCCCGATCGAAGTGAGCCTCAGCCCGCTCCGCACCGAGCAGGGGACGACGGTGTCGGCGGCGATTCGCGACATCAGCGAGCGGAAGAAGATGGAGGCCGCGTCCAGGATCGCGAGCGAGCGGCTGGCGAGCGCGGTCGAGAGCATCCAGGACGCGTTCGCGCTCTTCGACCACGACGATCAGCTGGTCCTCTGCAACAGCGTCTACCGGCGACTCATCGGAGAATCGCTCCCCGGGCCGATCGTCGGACGCTCGTACGAGCGCCTCCTGGACGCCTGGATCGGCGACATCGCCTTTCGGAGCGACGAGGATCGGGCGCACTTCCGCGCGGAGCGCCTGTCGCGGCGTGCCCACGATCAGACGGCGACGTTCGACCTGCGAATGCGCGACGGGCGCAGTCTGCGCGTGATCGATCGGCGCACCGCCGAAGGGGGAACGGTCAAGACGATCTGGGATCTGACCGAGGACATGCGTCTCGCCGAGGAGCTACGGATCGCGCGTGAAGCCGCGGAGGCGGCGAGCAAGGCCAAGAGCGAGTTCCTCTCGTCGATGAGCCACGAGCTCCGCACGCCGATGAACGCGATCCTCGGGTTCGCGCAGCTCCTGCAACGCGACAAGAAGGAGTCGCTGTCGGAGCGTCACCGGGAGCGCGTCGGGCAGATCCTGAAGGGGGGCGAGCATCTCCTGCGCCTCATCGACGACATCCTGGATCTGTCGCGCATCGAAGCCGGAGGCGTGTCGATCTCGACCGAGCCGGTCGGAGTCGTGGAGGTGCTTGCGGAGGTGAAGGCGACCCTCGATCCCATCGCCGCCGCGCAAGGGATTCGCGTCGAGGTCGATGCGCTCTCCGCCGAGCGTCCAACGGTGTCGGCCGATCGCACGCGGCTCGCTCAGATCCTGATGAACTTCGGATCGAACGCCATCAAGTACAACCGGCCGTCGGGGACGGTGACGTTCGTCGTCTCGGCGCCGAGGCCCGAAGTGGTGCGGCTCACGGTGCAGGATACCGGCATGGGCATTCCGGTCGAGAAGCAGGACAAGCTCTTTCAGCCGTTTCAGAGAGCAGGGCAAGAGACCGGACCCATCGAAGGGACCGGCATCGGGCTCGTCGTCTCGAAGCGACTCGCCGAGCTGATGCACGGTGACGTCGGGTTTCGAAGCACGCCAGGAGCGGGCTCCGAGTTCTGGGTCGACATGCCGGTGCACGAGTCGGGGTTGCGGCCGAGCCCGCTCAAGGGTCCGCGCGCGTCCGCACCAGCGCGGGTGTCGGGCGAGAGACGAAGACTCGTCCTCTACGTCGAAGACAACCCCGCCAACGTCTTGTTCATGGCGGACCTCATCAGCACGCTCGACGGGATCGATCTGCTGACGGCGCCCACGGCCGAGAAGGGCGTCGAGCTCGCGCACGCACGCAAGCCCGAGGTGATCATCATGGACATCAACCTCCCCGGAATGAGCGGGCTCGACGCGCTTCGCGCGCTGCGCGCTGCGACCGAGACGAAAGACATCCCGGTGATCGCGCTGACGGCCGCCGCATCCCCGCGCGATGTCGAGCGGGGGATGCAGGCCGGCTTCTACCGCTACCTCACGAAGCCGGTGAAGGTGGACGAGTTCCTCTCGGCGTTCGAAGCGCTGCTCGCTTCGTCACCGTAGGCATCAGAGCGACGCGACGAGCTCGCGAAGCTTCTTCGTCGTGTGTTGCACCGCCTCGAGCGCCTTCGCGGTGGCCTGCCCGGCCGCGTGCTCTGCTTCGTCGATCTTCGGCTCGAGCTGATCCCAGGCCTGCTTTGCGTCCATGCTCGCGAGGTGAATCTTCACCTTCGCTTCGTCACGCAGCTGGCGAAGCTGGTCCATCGTCTTGGTGATCTCTTTGCGAATGTCGTCGTTCATGGTCGTCATGGGGATGGATCCTCTACTGAATCGTCTGCATGGAGCACACCAGTCTCGTGATGCCTCGTGTCTCGTGATGCCTCGTGCCGCTCAGGTCGCGGTTCCGAACGCTGGGAACGCTTTGGGGTGACGCGCCGGCATATCGAGCATTGCGCGAAGGAGATCGACGGACGAGACCATTCCCACCGCGCGGCCGCTCTCTTCGTCGATGACGACGAGGTGGTGGTAGTCGGTCTCGACCAGCGCGCGCGCCGCGGACTCGACGGTCGTCGTGCTGACGAGCGAGAACGCGGGCGAGGTGGCCTTGCGTGGAGCGTCGCCGGTGAGGAGATCGCGCAGTGAGACGATGCCCACCGGGCGCCCTTCCTCATCGAGGACCGGAACGGCCGTGACGCCGAAGGCGAGGATCGGCTCCCTCGCCAGCTCGGCGCGCGTACCTTCGGCGAGATAGAGGAGGTCTCGATTCATGATGTCGGCGACGGTGCGTTTCATGTCCCATCTCCAAAGCAAGAGAGGATCCAAACGCGGTGGTTCGTTGCTTGCTCCGCTTGCGGCGTATGGATTCCATTCCGCTCGTCGCGCGCGATCTCGAAGTGCCTGCGCTTGGGCCTTTGGCGTATCCGTCGCCGTTGCCACTCACTTCCCGGGCGGGTGACGGACGCGCGCACTTCGTGCACGACGGCGCACGGGTTGCGCTCGACGTCGAGCACGAGGCCGGCGCGGGACCGAGCCTGCTCCTCGAGAAGGCCGGGCCGCGGTCCGGGCTCTTCTTCGACCCTGCGCGGATGCGCGTCGGCGTCGTTACGTGTGGCGGTCTGTGCCCGGGCATCAACAACGTGGTTCGCGCGCTCGTGCTCGAGCTCCACCATCGTTACGGCGTTCGATCGATCCTCGGCTTTCGCTACGGCTTCGAAGGACTGGATCCTGCGTCGGGGCTGGAGCCCGTGACGCTCGGGCCGGACGAGGTGCGCGCCATTCACAAGCAAGGCGGAAGCGTGCTCGGGCTCTCGCGCGGGAGGCACGACGTCGGCGCGATCGTCGACACGCTCGTGGCGCGCGAGGTCGACGTGGTCTTCACCATCGGTGGCGACGGGACGCTCCGCGGCGCGATGGCGATTCAGCAAGAGATCGCGCGGCGCGGGCTCCTCATCGGGGTCGTCGCCGTCCCCAAGACGATCGACAACGACATCCCGTTCGTCGACAAGACGTTCGGCTTCGACACCGCCGTCGAGCTCGCGCGAACGGCGATCGACGCGGCGCACGTCGAGGCGACGGGGGCGCGCAACGGCGTGGGCCTCGTGAAGCTGATGGGGCGCGACTCCGGCTTCATCGCGGCGGCCGCGACGCTCGCCAGCGTCGACGTGAACGTGTGCCTCGTGCCCGAGGTCTCGTTCGAAGTCGACGGCGAGACGGGGCTCTTCGCGTCCCTCGAGCGCCGACTGCGCGCGCGGTCGCACGCCGTCATCGTGGTCGCCGAAGGGTGTGGCGCGTCGCTCGTCGCGCGAACGACCGAGCGCGACGCTTCGGGGAACGTTCGCTACGCCAGCGTCGCCGCGGACATCGGCATGCACCTGCGCGACACGATCGGCGATCACTTCCGCGCGCGCGCGATGCCGATCACGCTCAAGTACATCGACCCGAGCTACATGGTCCGCGCCGTCGCGGCGAACGCGAGCGACAGTCTTCTGTGCGACGCGCTCGGGCGTCACGCGGTGCACGCGGCCGTGGCGGGGAAGACCAGCGTCGTGATCGGGCGCGTCCACGGCGTCTTCACGCACGTGCCGCTCGCCGTCGCGACCCGATCGGCCAAGCGGATCGATCCGGAGGGGGAGTACTGGTTGTCGGTGGTCGAAGCGACGGGGCAACCGTCGTTTCGTCGAGGCACGGAAGCTGCGATGCCGGGCAAGTCATGAGGCCATTCGTCACGGCGGAAGAAGCGGTGTCGCAGGTCGGGAGCAGCTCGCGGGTCCTCGTCGGATCGGGGGCGGCGGTGCCGGTCGGACTCCTCCGCGCCTTCTGCGAACGCGCGCGGCGGCTGCGCGACGTCGAGGTCTGCCAGATCCTCACGCTCGGCGACTCGCCGTACCTCGATCCTTCGCTCGAGGGGCACGTGCGCCACAACGCCTTCTTCATCGGCGCCAACGCGCGCGCGGCGGTCCAGGCCGGGCGCGCCGACTTCACGCCGGTGTTCCTCAGCGAGATCCCCGCGCTCCTCCGCGGCCCGCTGCACGTCGACGTCGCGCTCGTCCAGGTCTCGCCCCCCGATCGCCACGGCGACTGTTCGCTCGGTGTATCGGTCGACGTCGTGCGCGCGGCGGTGGATACCGCGCGGGTCGTCATCGCCGAAGTGAACCCGCGCATGCCGCGCACGCACGGCGACGCCTTCGTCAACGTGAGCCGCCTCGCCGAGCTGGTCGAGGTCGATCACCCGATCCCGGAGCTGGCGCCGGAGCCCATGGGCGACGTCGAGCGCGCGATCGGCCGCAACGTCGCGTCGCTCGTGCGCGACGGCGACACGCTCCAGACGGGGATCGGCGCCATCCCGAACGCGGTGCTCGCGGCGCTCTCCGATCATCGCGACCTCGGCGTGCACACCGAGATGTTCTCCGACGGCGTCGTCGATCTGGTCGAGCGCGGCGTCATCACCAACGCGCGCAAGTCGATCCATCGCGGCAAGCTCGTGACGAGCTTCGTCATGGGGACCAAGCGGCTCTACGACTTCGTCGACGACAACGCGATGATCGAGATGCACCCGTCGGACTACGTGAACGATCCGTTCGTGATCGCCAGGCACCGCGGGATGGTCGCGATCAACTCGGCGCTGTCGGTCGATCTGACGGGCCAGGTGTGCGCCGACTCGATCGGCTCGAAGTTCTATTCGGGCGTCGGCGGCCAGGTGGACTTCATTCGAGGCGCCTCGCGCGCGCCGGAGGGGCGGGCGATCCTCGCGCTCCCGTCGACCGCGAAGAACGGGACGATCTCGCGCATCACGGTCGAGCTCGCGGCGGGCTCGGGCGTCACGACGACGCGCAACGACGTTCAGTACGTGGTTACGGAGCACGGCTACGCGTCACTCCACGGCCTCACCGTTCGCCAGCGCGTTCGCGCGCTGGTGGGCATCGCGCATCCGCGTTTCCGCGACGCGCTCTTCGCCGGCGCACGCGAGCGGCTCTGGGCCTGAGGGTGGGCTGCAATTCCTGCGTCGCCGCGCACGGCATGCAGGGATGGGCGGCGTGATCGCCACGCGCCCGCCGGTGCGCCATTGGCCCGCGCGATGCAGTCGAGGTGAGGCATGAACAACGACACCAAGGGCTCCACGCCGCGCTTCGTCCTCGTCGTCGCCATGGAGGCGTCCGCCGACGCCGACCGCGTCCTCGATGCCGCCTGCACGTACGCGCGCACGATCGCGGGCGCCGAGCTGCACCTCGTGCATGCCGTCGAGCCATACGAGACCGACGGCTTTCCGGTGGGCGAGGCGCACGACCGCGCCGTCACTCGCGGACGCAGCTTCCTCGACGAGAAGGCGAGGGGAGCGCTCGCGCAGAGCGGAGTCACCGTCGTCGGCCACTTGCGCGAGTCTCCGGCGGTCACGGCGATCCTCCAGACCGCCGCGAGCACGGACGCGGACATGGTCATCGTGGGCACGCACGATCGAAAGGGGATCTCGCGCTGGGCGCTGGGGTCCGTCGCCGAGCGTGTGATGCGCGATGCCGCGTGCCCGGTGCTGGTCGTGCGACCGAAGCACCACGTGACGTTTCACGCGCCCGAGATCGAACCGCAGTGCCAGGACTGCTTGCGCGCGCAGCGCGAATCGAAGAGCGCGAAGCTCTGGTGCGCGCGCCACTCCGAGCACCACCCAGTCGCGCACCTTCACTACGAGAACCCGCAGGGTTTCGGCGCCGGCTCGGGCCTCATTCGATCGTGAGCGATCGATGGTGACGCTCGCGCGACGCATGGGAGCGGTGCTCGCGCTGGTCGCGAGCGGGGGGTGTGCCTCGACGCCGTTCGTGGCGCAGAACGCCGTCCTCCTTCACGCGCCCGTCGCCCTCGGCCCGTTGCCGCGCGCGGCCGATCTGTACCCGCTCTGCCCGCCGGCCGCGACCGACGCACGAACCGACGTGCAGGACGTCGAAGGGGGAGTCGTCCTCGACGTGACGGCGAACGACGACGCTGCCGCCGAGACGATTCGCGCGCGCGCGGCGGGGCTCCTCGCCGCCGTGCGAGACGCGGAGCACTCCGACCTCGACGCGGCGAATCGAGGCGGTCTCGCGCATTGCCCCGTGGTGGTCGAGGACACGCGGGTCACGACCGCCCCGATCGATCGCGGCGTCCGGTTCATGGTCCTGACGAGCCCCGAAGAGGTCGATTGGCTTCGCCACGAAGCACGCGCGCGCTTCGCCGAGCTGCGGGTGCCGACGTCGGCCTCGCCGTCGGGGCTGGCGCGCTGCCCGAGCGCGCTCCCTTCGGCCGTGACAATCGCGCGCGATACGGACGACGGAGTGGTGGTCACCATCACGTCGCGCGATCCGGATGTCTCCGCCGCCATTCAGGCGCGTGCGTGGCATCTCTCCGCCGACGCTCGAGGCGTCGGCCCACGCGACGAACGGCTCGCGAGCGGCCCGCAGTGTCCGATCGTGATCGACGGGACGTCGGTCGACGCGGTCGACATCCTGAACGGCTCGGAGATCACCCTCCGCCCGCGCTCGCACGACGGCCTGGAGTCGCTGCGGCGGACGGTCCATGCGCGGGTGACGGCACTGCCGTGAACTCCGTCGGTTCGACGGGCCTGCGCGTCAGGACGTCACTTGAAACGCGACGCCCACGAGGTAGCCCACGAGCGCGCTCAGGATCCCGATGATCGCCAGCTCGATCCCGGCCCGCCACGGGCGTCCGATGGTGACGCGCGCCTTGTAGGCGCCGAGCGCGAAGAGCACGCCGGCCGCGAGCGCGATGGCGACTCCGCTCGCGACGCCGACGGGGAGCCACACGAAGGGGAGCAACGGCACGAACGAGCCGACGAGCGCAGCGCCCCCCACGACGAGCGCAGATCGCACGCTGGCGGAGCGCTCGATCGGCGCGAGCTGATGCTCCTCCGACATCATGACGGCCACCCAGACGTCTTCATTCGCGGTGATGGTCTCGACGATTCGCTCGAGGAGCTCGCCGTCGAATCCTTTGCGCGCGTAGAGCGCACGGATCTCGTCGCGCTCGAGCGACGGCACGTTGCGTACGTGGCGATACTCGCGCGCGCGCTCGCTCTCGTAGCGATCGCCCTCGGCGACGCTCGACGTGTACGCCACCGCGGCCATGGAGACCGACTCGGCGAACGTCGCCGCAAGCCCTGCGGCGAGAACGAGGCGGGCGCTGTGGCTCGCCGCGGCGACGCCCAGGATCACGCCGAGCACGTTCACGAGGCCGTCTTGCCCGCCGAGGATCACGTCCGCCAGCCGCGAGCCGCGTCGATGCGGATCGGTACGCGCGTGATGGCGGGCCGGGTCGAAGGCGAGCATGGCGTTCCTGCTCTCGGGCGTCATGGCCTACCCGTGCGTCGCCGCGGGCGTGTTCCACCATCCGCCGCCGAGCACGACGTAGAGCGCCACGGTGTCTTGCAGTCGCTCGCCGACGGCCTGCAGGTAGCCGATCTTGGCTTGCAGGAACTGAATGTCGGAGATGAGCACTTGGAGGTACGTCGCGATCCCCGCCGCATAGTTGGCCTGGATCAGATGCAGTGCCTCCTCGGCCGTCTCGACGGCTTCGCTCTGCGCCGCCAGCGTGTCGGCGTCGTGGCCCAGACCGCGCAGCGTGTCGGCCACCTGCTCGAAGGCGGTGAGCACCGTCTGCTTGTACTCGGCGGCCGCGGCGTCACGGGCATCGACGGCCGCCTTGCGCTGATAGTAGAGCGCGCCTCCGTGAAAAATGGGTTGAGCCACTCCCGCGCCGAGGTTCCAGAGAGGCCCCGAGCCGTTCGTCGTGCCGTTCACGCCGTACCCCGCGCTCAACGTGAGGTTCGGGAGCATCGCGGCCGTCGCGACGCCGATGTTCGCGTTGGCGGCGTGCAGCTCGGCCTCTGCGATGAGGACGTCGGCGCGCTGCCGCACGAGCTGCGAGGGGACGCTGAGAGGGAGATCCGTTGGCAGCTGGAAGTCGGTGAGCGCGAGCGGCGGCAGTCGCCAGCTCGCCGGCGTCGCTCCCGACAAGGCCGCCAGAAGATCAGCTGCCTGGTCGACCTTCTGTTCCAGCGGAGGCAACGTCGCTTCGACGCTCGCCACCTGACTCCGAAGGCTGAGGACGTTGGCGTACGGAACGGTTCCTCCGGTCGCCTGCGCGTTCGCGATCCGCACCTGCTCGCGAAGGACCTCGAGCGTCGCCTTCGTCGCGTCGATCTGCGCTTGATACGCCGCCTGCGCGATGGCGGCATCGACGACGTTGCTCGTCAGCATGACGTACGCGCCCGCCAGCGCGTACCGCTGCGCGTCGACCGCGGCTCCAAGCACCTCGACCTGACGCCGCTCACCGCCCCAGAGGTCGATCGTGTAGCTGACCGAGCCCGAGGCCGTGAAGAGGTTGAAGGTGTTGCTCGGGAGCGCGCCGGGCGCGGGGTCGTACAGCTGGCGGCTCGCGCCCGCTCGCGCGTCGAGCTGCGGGAAGAAGACGCCATAGCCCGCGCGAAGGCTGTCCTGATTCCTTCGCAACGTCGCGCGCGCGCTCTCAAGCCCGGGGTTGCCGGCGAGCGCGCGGTCGACGAGCGCGTCGAGCGCCGGGCAGCGCAGCATCCTCCACCAGTTCGCGGCGACGGGCGCCCCCTCGACGAAGCGCTGCGCCTTCCCGTCGGCGATCGCCGTCTCGGCCTTGGGGTCGGGCGCGTACGTGCGATCGCTCGGCGCCGCGGGGCGATGGAAGTTGGGGCCGACCGCGCAGCTCATGCTGACGAGACACGGAGCGAGGAGCGCGAGCAGTCGGCGCCGCATGTCATTTCTCTCCGACGTAGACGTCGACGAGCTCGCCTGGAAACACCTGTATGCCGGGCGGGGGCTGAAAGCGGAAGATGACCGGGAGGACGCGCAGGTCGACCTTCTCTTGCCGCTGGTTCGAGAGCTGGATCTTGGGCGACACGTACGGCTGCACCCGCACGAACTCGAGCGGGATCTTGGTGCTCGTGCCGCGAATGAACATCTGCGCCTGCAGCTTGTCGGCCGGCGGGAGGCGCGGAATGAGGATCTCGTCGATGTAGCAGCGCACGTCGAGCGTCCCCTTCGCCGAGCTCATGACGACGAGCGGATCGGTCCCCTGCGTGTACGTGTCGTACGCGCCCTGGGGCGAGGCGTAGCTCCCGACCGTCGCGTCGATGGCCATCACGACGCCGTCGGCCGGCGCCTTGATCATGTACTTCGCCAGGAGCGCGTTCGACGCCGTGGAGGCCTTCGCCAGCGCCTCCGCCTGCTTCTCCTGGGTGCGGATGTCGAACACCCACGCTCCGGCCTTGGTGAGGTCGTACTGCCGCGTCACCATCTCCAGGTTCGCCTTCGCGACCTTCTGCGCGTTCACCGCGTTGTCGAGCACGTCCTTGCTCACCGACTCCGGCGCGAGCTCGTACGACTTCCGCTGCTTGGCCAGCGCGTCGTCGGCGGTCTTCAAGCTCGCCTCGGCCAGCTCCACCTGAGCGCGAGCGACGTCGAGGTTCTCTTTGCGCGGCTGCGCACGCAGCTCGCTCAGCAGCGCCTGCGCCGCCTCCGCCTGCGACTTCTGCTGCTCGGCGGTCGCCCTCTGAATCGAGTCGTCGATCTGCGCGAGCGGCGCGCCTTGCGTGACCGACTGCCCCTCGGTGACGAAGATGCGCACGATCGACCCGGCCACCTCCGGGTAGATGTTGATGTTCTCGCCGTTCGACTGATTGCTCTCGACGATCCCGTTGGCATAGATGCCTTGCGCGTACGGGTTCGGCGCCGGGTTGAAGACCGGCGGGAGCGGCTTGCTCGGCACGGCGTAGACGTAGGCGCTGAAGAGCGCGCCGAGCGCGCCGACGACGACGAGCGAGAAGATGATCTTGTTACGCATCGGCGCCTCCTTTGCCGTCGAGCAGCCGGCCGTCCTCCATGTGCAGAATCCGATCCGCGTACTCGTAGATGCGGTCGTCGTGCGTCACGACGACGATGCAGCGATGCTCGTTGAGCACCTCGCGCTTCACGAACTCGACGATCTTCTTTCCCGTGTCGCCGTCGAGCGAGGCGGTCGGCTCGTCGAAGATCATCAGGTCCGGCCCGCTCGCCAGCGCGCGGGCGATCGCGACGCGCTGCTGTTCGCCGCCGCTGAGACGCGAGGGGCTGAGCTGCGCGCGGGCCGAGAGCCCGACGACGTCGAGGAACTTGGCGGCCGCACGCATCGACTCATTCCAGTCCCGTCTCTCCAGGAGCAGCGGGATGGCGACGTTCTCGACCGTCGTCAAATTGGGGAAGAGATGAAAGTCCTGGAACACGAAGCCGACCTTGCGGAGACGGAAGTCGGCGCGCGCGTTCTCCTTCAGGGCCCAGACGTCCGTGTCCTCGACGCTCACCTTGCCGGTGTCGGGGCGCAGGATCCCGGAGATGATGCTGAGCAGCGTGGTCTTGCCGCTCCCCGACGGGCCGACGATGTAGAGCATCTCGCGGAAGCGCGCCTCGAAGCTCACGTCGCGAACGGCGCACATCTTCGCCTCACCCTGGCCGAACCACTTCGTGAGCCCCTCGGCTCGTATGGCGACGGCGTCCACATCAACCTCGGAAGATGTCGTAGGGATCGATTCGCAGGACCTTCCGGACCGCGATGTATCCAGAGAAGACCGAGATGACGAGGACCATGCCCAGCGCCAAGGCCAGGTTGCCGTACGTCACGATCGACGCGTAGTCGGGCATCCGCAGCTTCGCGAGCGCGATGAGCCCCGCGCACAACCCGATGCCGAGGCCATAGCCGGCCAGGCCTGTGATGATGGCCTGGAAGAAGATCATCGCCACGAGCTCGCGCCCCTTGGCGCCGATGGCCTTGAGCGCGCCGAACTTCTCCTTGTTCTCGAGGACGAACGTGTAGAAGGTCTGCCCCGAGATCGAGAGCCCGACGATGAAGCTGATGGCCGTCATGAGGAGGAGGTTCATCCCCATGCCGGTGCGGAAGATGTACCAGTGGGTGATCTTGTCGATGAAGGCCTGCTCGGTCACAGTCTGATACCCGAGGCGCTCGATCTCCTGCTGAATGCGCGGGACCTCCGCGGCGCTCTGCGGCTCGACCAGGATGAACGAGATCGTGTAGCGCATCGACGGGATGTACTGAATCGCGCGGCTGAAGGTCGTGTACAGCGTGGGGATTCCGAAGAGGCCGCTCGCCGGCACCTTGGCCACGCCGACGATGACGCCGCGGTGGTCATTGAGCTCGAACTCGGTCCCCATCTTCGGGTTCTGGAGCTTCGTGAACTCCTCGTCCTTGACCACGACGAAGCCGTTCTCGGCGTAGATGTCGGCGATGTTTCCTTCCAACAGCTGCGGGCGTCCATAGAGACTCGTGTCGTCGAGGCCGAGGACGGTGACAGGTTGATAGGTGCCGTCCTTGAGGCGCACGAGAGCGCCGCCCGAGTAGAGCGGGACGGCGTACTTGACCCCGCCGATGCTGCGAACGGCGTCGAGAACGTAGTCCGGCATCGGGATGGCGTTGCTCACGCTCGTCACCGAGCGGTCCATGACCCACACCTTGGCGCCGGTGTTGGTGACGGACGCCGAGGCCTTCTTCATCATCCCGGCGAACATCGACGTCATCTGGATCATGAGGAAGACGGAGAACGTCAGTCCCATGAGCAGCGCGATGAACTTCCCCTTGTCGTTGACGAGGAGCTTGTAGGCGATGCGAAGGATTCCGATCACGGCGGGGGTGTGTGCAGCGACCGTGCCGTGGAGTCTCGGCGCCGCTCGCGTGTTCACGCCCCTTTCGCGCGCACCGATTGCGCCCGCGCGCAGGGCGCGCGCGCGGCACGTCGCTCGCAACGGAACAGCCAGCATGGACCTGCACTTCCTCGGCGCCGCGCAGACCGTGACCGGCTCGAAGCACCTCGTCTCGACGGGCGAGGGATCGCGCGTGCTCCTCGATTGCGGGCTCTTCCAGGGGCATCGGCGCGAGTCGATCGCGCGCAACCAATCGCTGGGATTCGACCCGAGCGCGCTCGACGCCGTCGTGCTCTCGCACGCTCACCTCGATCACAGCGGCGCCCTCCCGATCCTCGTCAAGCACGGCTACCGCGGATCGATCTACGCGACACCCGCGACCCGTGATCTATGCGCCGCGATGCTCATGGACGCGGCCTTCCTGCAGGCCGCGGACGCGCGCTACGTCAACCATCGCATCGAGCGCGACGGCGTGGCGATGGAGCGCGTGGAGCCGCTCTTCGACGACAACGACGTGCTCAGGACGCTCGAGCAGATCACGTCGATTCCGTATCACCACCGGCATCGGATCGCGCGCGACGTGTCGTTCACCTTCCTCGACGCGGGGCACGTCCTCGGGAGCGCAATCACGATGCTCGACGTCGAGGAGGCCGGTGAGTCGTCGCGGCTCGTCTACACCGGCGACCTCGGTCGAAAGCGGATCCCGATCCTGCGTGACCCGGAGATCGCACCGGGCGCTCACGTGCTTCTCAGCGAGAGCACGTACGGAGATCGCGACCACCCGGCCTACGAGGACATGGAGGCGTCGCTGGCGGGCGTCGTCGCGCGCGTCCACGCGCGGGGCGGCAAGATCGTGATCCCGTCGTTCGCGCTCGAGCGGGCGCAGGAGATCGTGTTCGCGCTGAAGCGACTTCGTGACCGCGGCAAGCTCCCCGGGATCCCCGTGTACGTCGACTCGCCGCTCACCGTGCGGATCACCGACGTATTCAAGCTGCACCCCGAGTGCTTCGATCCGGAGACCCGCGCGCTGCTGCACGGGCGTGACTCGCCGTTCGAGTTCGAAGGCCTGCGGTATGTGTCGCTGGCCGAAGACTCGATGGAGATCGACAAGTCCCCGGGCCCCGCGATCATCATCTCGGCGAGCGGCATGTGCGAAGGGGGGCGCGTGCTTCACCACCTGCGCCGGACGATCGAGGACGAGCGCAACTGCGTGCTCATCGTCGGTTTCCAGGCCGACGGGACGCTCGGCCGGCGGATCGCGGAGCACCACCAGCGCGTCCGCATCTTCGGCGTCGAGCGCGACTTGCGGGCAGAGGTGCAGGTGCTCGAAGGGTTCAGCGCGCACGCCGATCGGGGAGAGCTGATCGCGTACGCCGAGGAGATCAGGCGCCGTGGGACGCTCCGCACGGTCATCCTCGTGCACGGCGAGCTCACGGCTCAGCGCGCGTTGAAAGCGGAGCTCGATGCCCGCGCGTTCCCCACGGTTCACGTCCCGGGCCTGGGCGAGAGCCTCACGGTCTGAGCGCGACGCACGCGCATTCGTCGCGCAGCCCTGCAAGGCGTGCGCGAGGGGAGCACCGTCGAGGTTCGCAAGACGCGCAAGAGCCGTCGGCACGAGTGATGCGTTAGCGGCGAAGCGAAGGGTGAGGTGACGGCATGACGACGATGCGCGCAGCCGTGTTCGTGGACCGCGGGAAGATTGAGCTGCGTGAGGTGACGCGACCGGAGCCCGGCCCCGGGCAGGTCTTGATGAAGGTGTCTCTCACGACGATCTGCGGCACGGACGTGCACATTCTGAAGGGCGAGTATCCGGTGAAGCCCGGGCTCATCGTTGGTCACGAGCCCGTGGGGCGCGTCGAAGCGATCGGCGCGGGAGTGACCGGCTTCGCTCCGGGCGACCGCGTGATCGCCGGCGCGATCACGCCGTGCGGCCAGTGCCGCGCCTGCCTCTCGGGCGACGGCGCGCAGTGCAGCCACGGCGGCGACTCGTTCGAGGCCATCGGTGGCTGGCGGTTCGGCAACACGATCAACGGCTGCCAGGCCGACTACGTCATCGTGCCGGACGCGCAGGCGAACCTCGCCAAGATCCCGGCAGGGCTCACCGACCAGGACGTGCTTCTGTGCCCAGACATCCTGTCGACGGGCTTCTCGGCCGTCGAGAGCGGGCACGTTCGCATCGGAGACGCCGTCGCGATCTTCGCCCAGGGGCCCATCGGCCTCTGCGCCACGGCCGGCGCGCGACTCGCAGGCGCGTCGCTCATCATCGGCGTCGACAGCGTGCCGAGGCGGCTCGAGCAGGCGAAGCGCATGGGCGCGGACATGGTCCTCAACTTCAAGGAGCAGGACGTCGTCGCCGAGATCAAGAGGCTCACGGGCGGCGGAGTCGACGTGGCGATCGAAGCGCTGGGCGAGCAAGCGAGCTTCGAGAGCTGCCTTCGGAGCGTTCGTCCCGGCGGAACCGTCTCCAGCCTCGGCGTGTACTCCGGCCACTTGACGGTGCCCCTCGACGCCTTCGCCGCAGGCCTGGGCGATCACAAGATCGTCACCACGCTCTGCCCCGGCGGCAAGGAGCGGATGCGGCGCCTCATGAGCATCGTGGCGGCGAAGCGCCTGCCGTTCCACGAGATCGTCACGCACTCGTTCGAGCTCGCGAAGATCGAGGAGGCGTACGACCTCTTCGCGCACCAGCGCGACGGCGTGATGAAAGTAGCCATTCGACCTTGAGACCACGGAACACAGCGGAGAACCATCCCATGCCGAAGCACATCGCGATCTGGATCGACCACAAGGAAGCACGCCTCTTGCGCGTCGACTCAGCCGAGATCGACGAAGTGAGCGTCGAGGCCACGCATCACCTCCACAACAAGCACCCGCGAGGGCCGGAGGGGGACAAGAACCACCCCGACGACGCGAAGCGATTCTTCCACGAGGCGGCGCATGCGCTCGAAGGGGCCGAAGAGGTTCTCGTCGTGGGCCCGTCGACCGCGAAGCTCGAGTTCCTCCGCTACATCCACAAGCACGAGCACACGCTCGAGCCGCGGATCGTCGGGATCGAGACGGTCGATCATCCCACCGACGGACAGCTCGTCGCCTACGCCCGGCAGTATTTCAAGCACGCCGACCGCATGCGGTGAGCGGTCGAGCTCCGGCCTCGAACGAGAACGACGTGTCAGCGCCTCCGTCACTCCAAGCGGGCCTCACCTCCGAGGAAGCGGCGCGTCGGCTCGCGCATGACGGGCCCAACGATCCCGCGCCGAAGAAGCAGCGCTCGCACGTCGTCGAGCTGCTATTGCAGTTCGCGAATCCGCTCGTCGCGATCCTGATGCTCGCGAGCGTCGTGTCGGCTTTCGTCGGCGAGCTGGTCAACGCGGCGATCATCATCGTGATCGTCTCGCTGAGCGTGACGATCAATTTCGTCCAGACGTTTCGCTCCCAGAGGGCCGCCGAGCACCTCCGCGCGACGGTGGCGCCGACGGCCACGGTCTCGCGCGACGGCGTCTTCGCCGAGATCCCTCGCGCAGCGATCGTGCGCGGTGACGTCATCCGACTCCAGGCCGGCGACCTCGTTCCGGCCGACGCACGGCTGCTGGAGGCGAAGGACCTCCACGTCCAGCAATCGGCGCTCACCGGCGAGTCGATGCCGGCCGAGAAGGAGTGGAAGGCGGGCGACGAATCCGAGGCGACGATGGTGCTCTTGGGGACCTCGGTCGTGAGCGGAACCGCGACCGCTTTGGTCCTGGCGACTGGGCCGAAGACGCAGTTCGGCGACATCGCCACGCGCCTGCGCGCGCGCCCGCCCGAGACCGAGTTCGATCACGGGATAAAGCAGTTCGGCTCCCTCATCATGAAGGTCGTCTTCGGCCTCGTGATGTTCATTCTCGTCGTGCGCATCGGCACGCATCGAAGCGCGTTCGAGTCGCTGCTCTTCGCCGTCGCGCTGGCTGTCGGTCTCACGCCGGAGTTCTTGCCGATGATCACGTCGGTGACGCTCGCGCGCGGAGCGGTGGCCATGGCCAAGCGGAAGGTGATCGTCAAGCACCTGTCGGCCATTCAGAACCTCGGCAGCATCGACGTCCTGTGCAGCGACAAGACGGGGACGCTCACCCGAGGGGTCATGGCTTTCGAGTCGTCGTGCGACGCGATCGGGCGCGCCTCGGAGGCGCCGCTCTTCTTCGCGCGACTCAACAGCAAATTCGAGACGGGGATTCGAAGCCCGCTCGACACGGCGATCCTCGAGCGACCGGAGATGGACGGATCCGCGGCGTACGCCAAGGTCGACGAGATCCCGTTCGACTTCGAGCGGCGCCGTCTGTCGATCGTCGTCGAGATGTCAGCCGGTCGGCGAACGCTCATCGCCAAGGGCTCCCCTGAAGGGGTCCTCTCCTGCGCGACGGCGTACGCGTCGGGCGAAGGGGAGGCATCGCCGCTCACCCCGGAGGTCCACGCGAAGTGTTGCGCGGCCTACGAGTCGCTGAGCGCGCGCGGCTTTCGCGTGCTCGCCGTGGCGACGCGCGAGGTACCGACGCAACCCGCGTACACCATGGCCGACGAGCACGACCTCGTCCTCCTCGGCTTCCTGGCGTTCGCCGATCCGCCGCTCGAGGGGGCAAAGCACGCGCTGGCGTCGCTCGCGCGCGACGGCGTCCGCGTCGTCATTCTCACGGGGGACAACGAGCTCGTGACGAGCCACGTATGCACGGAGGTGGGGCTCGACGCCAAGACGATGGTGCTCGGCAGCGACCTCGAGGCGATGAACGACTGGGCGCTCGCGCAAGTGGCCGAGCGGACGACCGTGTTCGCGCGCATGTCGCCGGCGCAGAAGAACAGGGTCATCCTCGCGCTCAAGCTGCGCAGCCACGTGGTCGGCTACCTCGGCGACGGGATCAACGATGCCCCCTCGCTCCACGCCGCCGACGTCGGCATCTCGGTCGCTTCTGCGGTCGACGTGGCCCGCGAGGCGGCGGACATCATCCTCCTCGAGGAGGGCCTCGCGGTCCTTCACCGCGGGATCCTCGAAGGGCGCAGGGCGTTCGGCAACGTGACGAAGTACCTGCTCATGGGGACGAGCTCGAACTT
>PLXW01000142.1 GCA_003151595.1 Myxococcales bacterium | reverse complement strand
CGCCACGGCCGACCTGCGCGCCGTCGGGCCGGGGGACGCGCGCATCGTGGTGCTGTTGCGGACCGATCGCCTGCGCGAGTCGCCCTACCGCGCGTCGATCGAGACGCTGCTCGAGTCGCTGCCCGACTACCGCACGCTCTTCGCCGGCACGGGGCTGACGCCGGTCGACAGCCTCGACGCGCTGCTCATCGCGACCGCCGATCCCTACGACGTCACGGCGACCTTCCTCGCTGCGCGCCACGCCGATGACCCGCACATCCGCGAGGCTTTGCTGCATCGCAGCACGCCCTGGCCGGCCTGGGATCCGCGCGTGCTGCGCTTCGTCGCGCCGGGGCTGTCGGTGCTGGCGCGGCCCGACGGAGCGGCGCGCATCGATCGCGCGTTGGCGGCCGACGGGCCCGATGGCGGCACGATCGACGAGGAGTCCGCCCGCTGGTTCGACGAGCTGCGGCGCTTCGAGCACTTCAGCGAGGAGCCGGGCGCGCCGACGGTGCTCGTGACGATCGCCGATCTGTCGTCGGTGGCGCGGCTCTCGGACGGGCTGCCGACGCCGCGCACCGTCGCGCTCGCGGCGACCTCCGAGGCCACGCCCGCGCTGCGGCTGGTGCTGGGCTTCGTCACGCCCGTCGAGGCGGCGCGCTTCGTGGCGGCGTGGCCCCAGGTGATCGCGCGGTGGAAGCGCTCGATGGGGATCCTCGGCCTCGGGCCGATGCTCGACGGAATGAACGTTCATTCCGCGCCCGCGATGCTCGCCGATCCCGCCGCCGCGAGCACCGTCGAGATCGAGGGGCGGGTCGCTGCGTCGCAGATGCGCATCGCGCTCAGCTGGGTGCAGGCGCTGATGCCGCCGCCCGCGCCGCCCGTCCTCCTCGACGCGGGCACGTCCCCGCCCGACAGCCACGCCTCGCCGATCGACGCCGGCGCGCGTCGCGACTAGAGTCCGCGCGTGCGACGGCTGCTGATCGGCGATCTGCGGATGCGCGTGCGCGATGAGGGCGACAGCGGCGCGCGCGCTCCGGTGGTGATGGTGCATGGCGCGGGCGCGTCGTCGGTGGTGTGGATGGATCTTGTCAAGCGGCTTGCGCCGGCGCGCCGCGTGATCGCGCCCGACCTGCCCGGCCACGGCCAGAGCGACGCGTGGCACGAGACCTCGATCGACCTCTACCGCGACGCCGTCGGGACGATGTGCGCGAAGCTGGGCGTGACGAAGGTCGTGCTGGTCGGTCACAGCATGGGCGCGGCGGTGGCGCTCGCGTGCGCGGCGGCCTGGCCCGAGCGCGTCACGGGCCTCTGCCTCGTCGGCGCCAGCGAGCGTTTCCCGACCGATCCGGCGATTGTCAATGTGCTTGATAATGACTTCGAGCACGCCGCGCAGCGCCTCGCGCCGCTCCAGTTCTCGCCCGCCACCGACGGCGATCTGATCGCGCGCTGGACGGCGGTGACGATTGCTGCATCGCAGCAGACGACGCTCGCCGACTACCGCGCGCTCGACGCGTGGCAGGCGCCGCCCGCGCTGGCGAAGCTCGGGATGCCGGTGCTGCTGGTGACCGGCTCCGATGACCTCCTCACGCCGCCACGTCGCGCGCACGAGCTGGCGGCGCGGCTCGCGAATGCGCGGGTGGTGATCCAGCAACACACGGGGCACATGTGCTTCCTCGAGCGCCCCGACGAATTTAACAACCTGCTTGACAACTTCCTGCGCGAGGTCGCGTGAGGGTCGAGCTCGCGGGGATCGTCTTCGCGATCGAGGGCGAGCTGCCCGAGGCCGTCGCGGCGCGCTACCGGGCGTACCTCACCGACGCGCCGGCGACGCTCGCGTGCCGTGTTCGCTGCGACGCCGCGCTGCAGACGGACGTCGCTGACGAGGGCATCTACCCGGGCGCGCTCGTCGAGGCAGCCGGCGCGCGCTACCGGTTTTTTCGCCGTGATCTCGACGCGCGCATCGATCTCGACGCCGGCACGCTCGAGGTCGACGCGGCGCCGGGGCTCGCGGTCGAGTCCGCGCTGCGCATCGCCGTGTCGCTCCTCCTGCCGCGGCGGGGTGGCCTGCTCCTGCACAGCTCGGGCGTCATCGAGGGCGGGCGCGGCTATGTGTTCTCGGGGGCGTCGGGCGCAGGCAAGACCACCACGGTGCGCCTCCTCGAGCCGCGCACGCCGCTCGGCGATGACCTCGTGGCGCTCGTCCCCGATGGCGAAGGCTTCCGCGCGCTCGCCACGCCCTTCGCCGGCGAGTACGGCGTGGTGGCGCCAGTGAGCGCGCCGCTCGCGCGCCTGTACTTCATCGAGCAGGCCGACGAGCACGCCCGCATTCCGCTCGACGCCGCCTCCGCCCGCGCGCGCATCCTCCGCAACACGCTCTCCTACGCGCGCGACGTCGACACCATCGGCCACCTGCAGGACGTCGCCGATCGCCTCGCGCGCCGTGTGCCGTGCGCGCGCGTGCGCTTCTTACGCGACGCCGGCGTCGCCCGCTGGCTCGATTGAATAGCGTGGGACGAACGTGTAACTAACCCGCATGCCCGGTGTCTCCGAGTCGACGAGCGTCCGCCAGAATCCGCGCACCGCGTGCCGCATCTACGACGGGATGGCCGAGGTGATCACGCTCGACGATCCCATCCGTCAGCACCGCTTGAGCCTGGTGGCGACGCGCATCTGGGAGCTCATCGAGCGCGGCGCCACCGTCGCGGAGCTGGCGCGCCGGATCGCCGCCGAGTTCGAGGTCGACGAGCCCCGCGCCCTCGACGACGCCCGCCGTTTCTGCGAGGACCTGGTCGCGCGCGGCATGGCGATCGCCGATCCCGACAAGCCCTGAGCAGCTATACCGGGGTACGGTATATACCCATACCCGGTATGGGTATTGTCTACTCCTCCCAGTAGAAGAGCGTGATGGCGAGGCAGTGGAAGGCCTCGTCGCTCGACTGGGTGACGATCTTGTCAACGATCTTGACGCCACGGTGCTGCGCGAGCCACGCCGTGATCTTCTCGCCGAGCTGGTCGCGATCCTGCGCCATCGTCGCGGAGAACACCTTGACGTGGTTGAAGCGGTTCTTCTCGAGGATGGTCGGCGGCGCGCTGGGCTCGGTCATGTGCTCCCTGTCGTAGGCATGCTGGTGAGTGTCACGTGCGCGGGCGCGGCTTCGGTCGCCTGGCGATGCTCCTCGACGATCGCGCGCAGCTCGCCCTCGGTGAGGAGGCGGTTGCCGGCCTTGGCGCGCATGTAAATCTTCTTGACCAGATCGGCGTCGGGCGTGATGCCGCGCTTCTTGAGCCAGTACACGACGTTCGATTCGCCCGACATGTGGCCGATCTCGATCTCCTGCTCGCGGCCGAACATGCCGGCGGGCACGCCCGAGTAGATGCGGTCGGCGAGGTACCCGTGGCCCTTCTTCTCGGCCTTGATGATCGCCGCGGCGTGCACGCCCGTCGCCGTGCGGAACGCGTCCGAGCCGGCGACCGGGTAGTTGTAGGGAATGGGCACGTCGCACGCGCGCGACACCAGCTGGCAGCACTCGATGAGCCGCGACAGATCGTGCGAGGGCAGGTGACCCAGGAGCTTGAGGTTGACCAGGATCTGATCGAGCGCCGCGTTGCCGACGCGCTCGCCGACGCCGAGGACGGTGCCGTGACAGCGGTCGGCGCCGAACTCGAGCGCGTAGATGGCGTTGGTCACGCCGAGGCCGCGGTCGTTGTGGCCGTGCCAGTCGACGCCGATGCTCTCGCCGGTGCCGAGGATGAAGTCGCGCGTGAAGTGGATGAGCTTGCGGATGCCGTCGGGCGTCGCGTGGCCGACCGTGTCGCACAGGCACAGGCGGCGCGCGCCGTGCTCGATGGCGTTGCGAAAGAGCCGCGTGAGCGTCTCGGGGCGCGAGCGCGTCGTGTCCTCGGTGACGTAGGTGACGGCGAGCCCCTCCCTGGTCGCGAGATCGATCGCGTCCGCCGAGAGCCGCAGTATCCGATCGAGGTCCCACTCCTCGGCGTACGCGCGGATCGGCGAGCTGCCGATGAAGGCCATCACCTCGATCGGCGCGCCCAGCTTCTGGACGGCGTCGATGATCGGGCGGATGTCGTTCGGGTGGGTGCGCGCGGCGGCGGCCGGCTTGATGGCGAGCTTCTCGTCGCGGATCATGCCCGCGAGCGTCAGCACGTCCTCGACCGCGCGCGGCCCGGCGCCCGGTAGCCCGACGTTCACGTGCTGGATGCCCATCGCGTCGAGGATGCGGATGAGCTCCGCCTTGTCCTTGGTCGAAGGATCGGTGACCGACGGCGACTGGATGCCGTCGCGCAGCGTCTCGTCGAGGAAGGTGAACTTGTGACGGAAGAGCGGCCCGGGTCGGTCGAGCTCGTTCCAGTCGAAGATGATGTCGGACTCGTTCATTTTGTCAGACATGATCGACGTTCTCGACGAGAACCAATGCGCACCTCGCGTGAGCGAGAAAGATAACGACCCGCTCCCAGAGCGTCAAACGCGGGGCGCCGAAGGCGGAG
>PLXW01000090.1 GCA_003151595.1 Myxococcales bacterium | reverse complement strand
GCAACCGAGCGCAGCGATGAGCGTCCCGATCTCGGCGGACGAGAGCATCTTGTCGAGGCGCGCGCGCGCGACGTTGAGGATCTTCCCCTTGAGCGGGAGGATCGCCTGGAACTTCCGGTCGCGCCCCTGCTTCGCGGTGCCGCCGGCGCTCTCCCCCTCTACGATGTAGATCTCGGTCTGCTGCGGATCGCGCGACTGACAGTCGGCGAGCTTGCCGGACAGGCTCGTGTAATCGAGCGCACCTTTGCGGACGACCTCGCGCGCCTTACGCGCCGCCTCGCGCGCCTTGGCGGCCATGATCGCCTTCTCGAAGATCTTGCGCGCGGTGCTGGGGTTCTCTTCGAAGAACGCGCCGAGCTTCTCGCCGATGACCGTCTCGACGATCCCTTTCACTTCGCTCGACACAAGCTTCGACTTCGTCTGCGAGTCGAACGACGGATCGCCCATCTTCACGCTGACGACGGCGGTGAGCCCTTCGCGGATGTCTTCACCGGTGAGGCCGGATTTGACCTCTTTGAAGAGGTTCTGCGAGTTGCCGTAGCTGTTGAACACGCGCGTGAGCGCCGCGCGGAAGCCGGTGAGGTGCGTGCCGCCGTCGCGATTGAAGACGTTGTTCGTGTAGCAAAAAATATTTTCGGCGTAGCTGCCGTTCCACTGGAGCGCGACCTCGACGACGACCGGCGCGCCCGCTTCGCTCGCCTGCTCGGCGAGGATGTGAACGACCTTCTCGTGGATCGGCTCCTTCGCCTTGTTCAGGTGCTCGATGAACTCGCGGACGCCGCCTTTGTATTCGAAGAGCTCGTGACGCGGCTGACCGCGCTGATCCTGATCGCGCTCGTCGGTCAGCGAGATGACGAAGCCGGCGTTGAGGAAGGAGAGCTCGCGCAGGCGGCTGGCGAGGATGTCGTAACCGAACTCGGTGACGACCGAGAAAATCTCGTGGTCGGGCTTGAACGTCTGCTTCGTCCCGGTCTTGTCCGAGTCGCCGATGACCGCGAGCGGGGCGACCGGAATGCCGCGCCGGTACTCCTGGAAGTACACGTGCCCCTCGCGCTTGATCTCCAGCTTGAACCACTCGGAGACCGCGTTCACCGCGCTCACGCCGACGCCGTGGAGACCCGCCGAGACCTTGTAGCTCGAGTGGTCGAACTTCCCGCCAGCGTGCAGCACGGTCATGACGACCTCGGCCGCGCTCACGTCGCGCCCGAGCTTCTTCGACATGTCGACGTGGTGGCCCGTCGGAATGCCGCGCCCGTTGTCTTCGACCGTGACCGAGCCGTCGAAGTGAATCGTCACGTCCATGCGGGAGCAGTAGCCGCCCAGATGCTCGTCGACCGAGTTGTCGACCGCTTCCCACACGAGGTGGTGAAGACCCGAGCCGTCGTGCACGTCGCCGATGTACATGCCCGGGCGCTTGCGGACGGCCTCGAGCCCCTCGAGGACGGTGATGTTCTCGCTGCCGTAGTTCGACGGGGGAGGGACGCTCGGAGTCGTGGTGGCGTTGGTCATTGGGGAGTCTCGCGAGGCGTAGAACGGGCAAACACGCGCGATTGATTCGGCGAGGGATTGAACGATTGAGTTTGCGCTGCGGAAGCGGGTCCGATGGAGCGCTTGGAGAGGTCCGGAAAGTATAGGTCGTTGGGCCCCCCCCGCGCAAGGTCCAGTCGCGCCTTTTGCGGCGTGATTCCGCCAATTTGGGTGCAGCGAACCGCGCGTATTTGCGGGCGTTTCCGCGGCGCGTTTTTCGGACTCGTTTTGGGGGCTCCAGCGCGCCGAGAAACGACGCCCGAACGACCGAGCTTCACACGCTAGAGATGCGCCCGCTCTCGACGCGAAAGTCGGTCCGCTCCGCCCCTTCGATCTCGATCAGCTCGGGACGCGTGGTCGTGAGGAAGACCTGGCCGCGCTGCTCGCGAAGGAAGACGAACAGGGCCGCGGTGCGCGCTCGATCGAGCTCGCTGGAGACGTCGTCGAGGAGCAGGATCGGCCGCGCGCCGCGGGCGACGCCGACGACCTGGAGCTCGGCGGACTTCAGCGCGAGGACCGTTGCGCGGTGCTGGCCCTGAGAGGCGACCCCGCGAACGGGGCGACCGCCGATCGAGAGCGCGAGGTCGTCGCGGTGAGGCCCTACGCGCGCGCCGCCACGGCGAAGGTCGACCACGCGCGAGGACACGAGCGATGCGCGAAACTCGACGGCGTCGCGCGGCGCACCCGGCGCGTAGTCGGCGGCGAAGTCCAACCCGGGCGCAGCGATCCGCTCGAACGCCGGCACCGCGGCGGCGGCGAGGTGCGACGCGGCCTCGGCCCGGACGTCCATCACGGCGACGCCATGGCGAACCATGAGCTCCTCCCAGTGGACGACGTCGACCGCTGCGACTCCGCGCGTCTCCAGGGCGCGCTGGCGTTCGCGCATCGCGCGCGCATAGCGATCGAGATCGTCCATCGAGCTCGCGCGTACGAACAGTGCGATGCGATCGAGCAAGCGTCGGCGCTCGCCTCCGCTCCCCATCGAGAGCGCGACCTCGCCCGGGTGAAACACGACGACCGGCGTTCGCACGGCGTACGCCGCGAGCGACGCCGGGCGCTTGCCGTCGATCCGCGCCGCGCGTGCGCCGACATTCAGCCCCATGCTCTGCTCACGCACCTCGCCGTCTTCGCGCACGCGCGCGCGTACGCTCGCCACGTCGTGCCCGTGACGGACCACGTCGCCCGGCTTGCTCGCGCGAAAGCTGCGCGACGTCGACACGACGTAGATCGCCTCGAGCAGGTTCGTCTTCCCCTGCCCGTTGTCGCCGCTGATGACGTTGAACCTCGCGCCCGGCGTGAGATCGACGGCGTCGATATTCCGAAACGTACGAAGCCACAGCGCTTCGATCGTCAGCGAATGCATGGCGTCCGCGAAGCCGACCGCGCAGCCGCCGTCAGATGCGCATCGGCATCACGACCGCGAGGAACTGACGATCGCTCGCAGGCCGGAGCACCGCGGGATCGAGCTCGCCGCTGAGGCCCAGGATGACCTCTTCTTCTTCGAGCGAGCCGAGGACGTCGAGGAAGTACTTCGCGTTGAAGCCGATCGTGAGCTCGGGGCCCGCGTAGTCGATCGGCACTTCGTCGAAGCCGTCGCCGCTCTCGGGCGACTCGCTGCTGATGCGCATCGTTCCCTTGGCGAGCGTGACCTTCACGCCACCGGTGCGCTCGCTCGCGGCGATGGACACGGCGCGAAGGGCGTCGGCGAAGGCTGCGCGCGGCACGTGGATCTTGTGCGCGCTGCTCTGAGGAATTACCTGCGCGTACGGAGGGAACTGCGCGTCGACCAGCTTCACGCTGAACGTCATCCCCGCGCCCTGGAAGAACGCTGACGAGCCGCTCTGGGTAATCTGGAGCTGCGGCCGCACGACGTCTTTCGAGGCGTCCTTCGACGGCGTCTCGGCCAGCGCCTCGTCGCAGATGCGACGGAGCTCCTGGATCGCTTTCAACGGGATCAGCATCGTCGCCGACGCCTGTCGCCCCGTCACTTTCACTTCCATCTTCGACAGACGATGGCCGTCGGTCGTCACCATGCGAACCACGTCGCCGTCCCACTCGAAGAGCGCGCTGTTCAAGTGCGCGCGTGTCTCGTCGGTCGAGATCGAGAAGTGCGTCTTGGCGATCAACTGCTGCAGGACTTCGACGTCGAGCGCCAACGTCGGCGCACCCTCGGCCGGCGCGGGGAGCGGCGGGAAGTCGTCGCCCGGCATGCCGCGAAGCGTGTAGCGACGCGCGGTGCCGGCGGCCTTGATCGTGGTCGTGGCGTTGTCGTGCGTCGCGAGATGAATCGGCCCGTCGGGCATCATCTTCACGCGCTCGAACAGGTCCTTCGCCGGGACGGCGATCGAGCCCCCCTTGTTCACCTCGGCGCTGATCTTCCCCGCGATGGCGAGGTACAGGTCAGTCGCCGCGAGGCGGAGCGCGCTGGGGCCGTCGACGGCGAGGAGCACGTTCGACAGCACGGGCATCGTGCTCTTGCGCTCGGCCACGCCCTGCATGCGCGTGACGAGCTTCAGGAGGTCTTTCTTGGCTACCGTGATTTCCATTTCGTTCGCTCGCTTGGGTTCCGTGCATACGACGAAGCGTTCGTGACCGCTAGACGCAGCGAGCGGGGCGCTGCACGGTATCGCCCCCCGCCTCTCGCGCCTGGGGCTCTCGCGCTCGGTACCGCGCATCGTCCCCGGTCCGCGCTCTTCTCTGGATCAGGATCAGATCAAATTAAGATCCTTAGTCATGGTGATAGGGCCTGTGGGAACTGGGGAGATCGCACCGGAGCCCGTAAATCGTGCAGCGGAATGCGCGTCGGGGGTGTGGGCGAATGGACGGGCGGGCGTGGGGGGCGGCGGGGAGAGTTCGCGTCCACGAGTTCTCCAGAGGGAGCTGTCCCGTGCGAAGGGCGGGTGCCCCACGAGTTGAGCGCACGTAATTCACAGGGCGAAAGAGCGCGAAACCGTCTCTCGCGCGTACTCCGTCTCTTGACGAGGGTACTTCGCAACCGCGACGACGCCGCGCGCCTCACGATTCCGGCGTCACGATTCGGCCATCACGACTCGGACGCCCGGATGACCAGGGTGCGGGCGATGGCGTCGATCAATTCGCGGCGTGCCCGTTCGTACGTCTTGGGGCCGATGTCGCCCGTGCGATGCGCCCGTTCGAGCTCTTCGAGGTCGAGGAGCAGGCGGGCGCGCTCGTCTTTCGTCGCCTCCGCGGGGACCGCCACCTTCTTCGAGGAGAAGGCGTAGCCGATGCCCGCGAGCACGCCGAGCCCCGCCAGCAGCGTGGCGATGATGCGACCCGGCCCCGGCGCGGGAAGATCGCGCAGCTCGACGTGGACGTGGGCCAGCGGCGGATCGTTGCGGCGCATCTGCTTCTCGGTGACGAGGATGCGCTCGCCTTGCGCGTCGGTGCGCGGCTCGGCCTCGGGGAAGCCGGTGGCGACGAGCTTCATCTCCTGCGAGGCGGCGGCCATCACGCGCATGACGGCGACGTGCGGGATGAGCGTCTCGTCGAAGGAGACGTCCTTCTCGCCCGCGTACGGGAGCTGCCAGCGGAAATCGAGCGCGTGCTGCCCGGGGCCGAACGTGCCGTGAAGCTGCGCCCCCTTCTTGTCGATGGCGGTGACCCCTTCGCCGGTCATCGTCTCCTGGCTGGTGAGCGCGGTGTACTCGGCGGGCAAGCCGAGCATCACGTTGTCCGGGATCCACGCCACGCGACCGAGGTTGTAGATCGTCACCGATTGCTCGAGCTGGACGCGGTCGTCCTTCATCTCGGCGTAGACGACGACCTGCGCGACGATGAGCGCCTTCTCGATCTCGTGCGTGACCGGGTACACGTGCAGCGCGACGCGCATCCCCTTGTCGACCGGGAGCGCGAACGGCGACGCCCAGAACGTGCCGCCGTCCTTGGCGACCGAGACGCGGTACGCGATTCCGCTCGCGCGATCGAGGTTCGGGAACGTGACCGTGCCGCTCGGGTCGGTCATGGCGAGCTTGTGCTCGCGGCTCTCCCCTTTGGCGACGGAGTTGTGGAGGATGCCGAGCGTGACCGACGTGTTGGGGAGCGGGACGTTGTCGGGATCGAGGATCGCGATGGAGATCGTTCCGGCCGGGATGCGCGGGTCTTCGTCCGTCGTGTCGGCCGGCGGCTGGAACGTCTGCGGCGCGCCGTTGTTCCCGCTCCCGCCGTGGGGGTTCGCTGGCTGCGTGCCGCGCGAATCTTCGTGCCCGTTGATGCTGGGGTGGTCCGGGGGGAGCGGCGCGTTCTCGTCGACCGCTTCTTGCGCGCGGAGGGCCGACGCCGTCAGCGACGACGTGAGCAGACACGCGAAGACGAGCCCGCGACTAAGCGTTCGCATCGGTCGCCTCCGTGCCTAGCCGGGTCCCGCACTTCTTGCAGAAGGCGGCGTCGGGCTCGTTCGAGGTCTCGCATCTGGGGCAGGCGAGTCGCGGCGCGGCTTTGCTCTTGGGCGCCGCCGCGGGCTCGGCGTCGTCGACTTCTTTCGCGCTCGCCGCGGCGGGTCCGTCGACGATCCCCTTCTTCGCGAGGTGCTTCTGCGCGATCTCCTCGGCCTTCGCGCGCATCGGCTCGATCTGGAAGTCGAGCTCGCGCAAGATCGCCTTGGCCTGATCGCGGTAGCGCATGCTGATCAGCTGGTAGTCCGCGTCGTCGATCTTGCCGATGGCGTGCTCGTGCTCGAGGTCCTTCAGCGCGCGGAGCGTCCGGAGCTTTCGCTCCTCGGCGTTGCTCACGTCGTGGCGTTCGGCGCCGGCAGCCGCGAGACCTTCGGGGAGCGGCGCGTCGCCGCCGAGCGTTCGCAGGCTCGCCCACAAGAAGGCGATCACGCTGACGAGCGCGCCCGAGGCGAGCACGAGGAACGCCGGCCCGATGCCGAACAGCGCACCCACGCCGATCGCCGCGATCACGGCCGTCCCTGGAATCGCCCACGCCGTCGTGCGCGCCAGCGCGCGCTCCATCTCGTCGGCGCGCGCGCGTTCGTCGTCCTTCTCAGTCATCGAGGTCCTTCAGCTCTTCGTCGAGGCGCGCATCGTACTCGTCGCGCGCGCCCGGCGCCTTCGTCGCATCGCTCGTGGCGCTCGGCCGACGCCATCGTCGCAACATGAACGCGAGCCCGATGCCCCCCGCGAGGATCGCGGTGAGCGGGAACAGGTAGATCGCGCGGAGCGCCCCCGTATTCGGCGGAACGGTGAGCCCGTCGGTGCCCCACTTCTGCACGTACGAGATCAGGATGGCCTGCTTCTCGATCCCGGCTTCGAGCTGCTTGCGGATCTCGTCGCGCGCCGTGTCGGCATCGGCGCACGGGCAATCGGAGAGCGGGAGACGCTGGCAGCCGCCGCACATGCAGCGCATCGAGGAGAAGACGTCGCGCTCCTTCGCGTTCTCGATGTGCACCGTCCCCTGGTGATTCAAGGTCGACGTCCCTTGCGCGAACGCCGGCGCCGGCATGATGGCCAGCACGATCCCCATCGTCACGCTCGCCGCGATCGCCGCGCCGGATCGCGCGTACGCCCAGGCGCGCGACTCCTCGTGCTCGAACTGCGGCCACATGCAGAGGATGCTCCCCGAGATCAGGACGAGGCACCCGAACCAGATCCATCCGACGAGCGGGTTCACGTGAACCTGGAAGCTCGCCATCTTCGTCTGCGGATTCACCGTGCCGACGACGACGTAGAGGTCGTCGCGGATCGAGTGGAGCTGCGCCACTTCGGTCGTCGCGCTGTCGGGCTGCTTCTTGTAGATGAACTTCGCGGGCGACACCGTGCCCAGCGACTTGCCGGTGCGGAGATCGGTCACCGCGAGATCGGCGAAGACCATTCGCTTCGTGAGGTCGACCTCCATGCGCGAGCCGAGGTACTCGAGCTTGTAGTGATCGGCCTGCATCGTGGCGTGCGGCGCGAGCGACGCTTCGCGATCGACCGTCCACGACTTCCCGGTGAAGCCGAGGAACATGAGCAGGATGCCGAGGTGAACGATGTACCCGCCGTAGCGCCGGCGTGAGGGGGGCGGCAGCGTGATCATCGTGTAGACGAAGCCCGGCAGCAGACCCGCGTACCAGAGGAGGCTCGGCACGGACTTGTCGGCCCCGCTCTTCGCGCGCGAGCGGAAGAGCATCACGAACTCCTGCACCACGACGGTCACGTTGAACACGAAGAGCGCGAAGCCGAGCATCGGCGTGATGGCGTTGAACGCGCGGAGCCCTTGCCCGAGCCAGCCGGCGTAGATCGCGTCGCCCCACACGATCGGCGGGAAGCCGATCATCGGACCGAGGAGGAAGTGGAGGACGATCGCCAGCGCGGTCATCCCCAGCGGCGCCATGAACGCGCGACGCAGCAGGTGCGGGCTCGTCTTCTTCCAACCGAAGAGCGTGCCGACGCCCATGAGCGTGAAGATGGTGAGGCCGATCGGCTGGACCCAGGCGTTGTAATAAGGAGGGCCGACGGTGACCTTCTCGTTCCAGAACGCTTCGCTGATCATCGGGAACGTCGTGGCGACGCACACGAAGAGCATGAAGCCGAGCAGCGCGTAGTTGTTCAGGAGGAACGTGAACTCGCGCGACCAGATCGATTCGATCTGCGGCGCCGAAGAGGTGAGCTTCAGTTTCGCCGTCATGCGGCGGTAGACGAGCTCGATCGCGACCCACGCCACCGCGCCTTCGATCAGCGCGAAGGCGACGATCGGCATCGGGGTGTGGTTCGAGATGAACGCGGCGGCCGGGCCTCCTCCGATGAGGCCGACCCAGCCGGCGATGACCGATGCCTTGCGGAGCTGCCGCGACGGCGGGAGGTCACGCAGCTCGGGCCAGCGGTAGAACATCAGCGTCGCGGCGACCGCGGCGGTGAGGAAGATGAAGTAGACGAAGTACGTCCCGATCGACGACTGCGCGAACGAGTGAACGCTGGCGATGGCGCCCGAGCGCGTGAGGAACGTTCCGAAGATCGTCATGAGGAACATGAGCGAGACGAGGAAGACGTTCCACACCTTGAGGAGGCCGCGTCGCTCCTGGATCATCACCGAGTGGATGAACGCGCTGGCGATGAGGAACGGCATGAACGCCGCGTTCTCCACCGGGTCCCACGCCCAGTAGCCGCCCCAGCCGAGCTCTTCGTACGCCCAGATCATTCCGAGCGTGTTGCCGATGCCGAGGAACATCCACGCGAAGAGCATCCAGCGGCGACTGGCGACGATCCACTCCGAGTCGAGCCGCCCGGTGACGAGCGCGGCGACGGCGAACGCGAACGGGACCGTGCAGCCGACGAAGCCCGTGTAGAGCGACGGCGGGTGAATCACCATCCAGTAGTTCTGGAGGAGCGGGTTCAATCCCTCGCCGTCGATGCGCGCGCCGGCCACGCTGGTGGAGAACGGGTTCGCGGCGAAGGCCATCAGCACGCAGAAGAAGAGGACCACCGCCATGAGCGTGGCGATGATGTACGGCTGCAGCTCCAGGTACTTCTTGCCGAGCCACTTCACGCACGCGCCGATGTAGAGGCTCAAGAGGAATAGCCACCACAGGAGCGAGCCGTCTTGCCCGCCCCACAGCGCGGTGAGCAAGTACGCGAGCGGCATCGAGCGATCCGAGTAGTGCGCGACGTAGCGCAGTCGGAAGTCGTGGCTCACGAAGGCGTACGCCAGGCAGAGGACGGCGGTGGCGATGAGGGCCACCGTGCCGTACGCGCCGAAGCGAGCGGCTTGCAGCGTGCGGAGCCGCCCCGACGAGCCGGCGGCCAGCGCGATCGCGAACGTGTAGCTCGCGACGACCATCACCCCGAGGAGGATGGCCGTACAGAAAAGAGGGAACGTGGATGCCATGGGGAGTGTCGCTGCATGCCGTTGTCAGCAAGCGACGTGCGAAGCTTACCCGAGGATGACGACGCCCGCCGCCGACAGTACGCCGGAACCTCCGAGCGCGCCTTCGGGGGCCCCATCGCGCGCCCCCTCGCGTGATTGGCGGGTGCATGCGGCTCTGCTGATCGTGCAGGTCGCGTTCGCATCGCAGACCGTCGAGGGGAAGATTGCGATGGGGCCGCGTGTTGCCGGAGGCGAGGAGATCTCGCCCTTCGCCGTGGCCATGGTGCGGATGCTCGGCGCCGCGCTGTTCTTCCAGCTGTTCACGCGCGCCACGAAACAGCTACGAACCACGACGCTTCACGATCACGTCATCCTCGCGGGGCTCTCGGTCATCGGGATCGCTCTCAACCAGACGCTGTTCCTGATCGGCTTGCGACTCACGACGCCGATGACCGCCGCGCTCCTTAGCGTCACCATCCCGGTCTTCACGGCGGTGATGGCCGTCGCGGTCCGGCAGGAGCGCGCGAGCGTGAGGCTGGCGGTGGGGCTCGCGTCATCCATCGCGGGGGCCGTTTGGCTCACCGGCGTGGGGCACGTCGATCTCGGGGCGGTGGTCGTGCTGGTGAACAGTCTCTGTTACTCGGCGTACATCGTGTTCTCGCGAAGCACGATCCGGCGACTGGGGACGCTGACGGTCGTGACGTGGATCTTCACCTGGGGCGCGATCCTGTTCGCGCCGATCGGGATGTCGCGCTTGATCGCGGGGGCGCCGACGTGGACGCCGCGAGGGATCTGGTTCCTGGCGTACATCCTCGCGATGCCGACGATCGTGGCGTACCTGTGCAACGCTTGGGCGCTGGGGCGATCGAACGCGACGCTCGTGTCGATCTACATCTACGTGCAGCCGGTGATCGCGGGCGTGCTGGCGTGGGTGCAGCTGGGGCAGTCGCTGAGCGCGCGGTTGATCGGGGCGGCGGCGTTGATCGCGCTGGGGGTGTCGATCGTGGCGACGCGGAAGGATGCGATACCGGCGCCGGTGGAGGAGTGAGGTCCGCGCGTCGCGCAGCGTGGTCCGTTCGTCGAGGCGCGAGGGATCTCGCGCGACCAACGTGGTCACCCGATCGACCTGCGAGGTCGCGGGATTGACCTGCGAGGTCCAAAAGAGACCAGTTTGCCGTGAAATTCGAAGCGTCAGTCACTGACCCGCGCCAGTCGCGCGAGGGCTTCGTCGAGCTGCGAGGCGTCGAGCGACCACGCGAGTCGGAAGCCGTTGGGCACACCGAAGAACGCGCCGGGGGCGACGATGACGCCGTGATCGCGGATGCCTTGCTCGATGCGCGAGGTGAGGTCGTCGCTGGTGCGCGTGTCGATCGCGAAACCGAAGAGTCCTTCGCGCGGCGCGCTCCACGCGAGGTGCGGGCGGGCGGCGATCCACGCATCGACGCGTGCGCGCTTGCCGGCGAACGTTCGTCGTGACCATTCGGCGAACGCGGGCAAGCGATCGAACGCGCGCACGGCGATCGCCATCCACGGGAGCGGCGCGTGGCCGAGGCTGGCGACGAGCGCGTCGTCGCCGCGGGCGATGACCTCGCGAGGCCCTACGACCCAGCCGACGCGATGCGCGCCGAGCCCGTAGCACTTGGTGAGGCTGCCGACGGCGACGACGTTCGGCGCGAGGAGGCGCGCGCTTCCGCTCCAGAGCCCGCGCGCGTCGCACAGCGAATCGAACGGCGCGTACACCTCGTCGACGAGGACGTGCGCTCCCTGCTTGGCGGCGATGCGCGCGATCTCGCGAAGGGCGTGGTCGTCGGCGCGGACTCCGCTCGGGTTGTGCACGTTGGAGAGGGCGATGACGCGCGTGCGCGGCGTGAGCGCGCGCGCGATGACCTCGGGGTCGAGCGCGAAGCGGCTCTCGGCGGAGCGCTCGAACCAGGTCACGCGCGCGCCGATCCCCTCGGCGATGCGATGGATCGGTTCGTACGTGATGCGCTCGATCAGCACCTCGTCGCCCGGCGAGACGAGCGACGAGTACGCGACCCACAGCGCGTGCGACGTGCCGAACGCGGGGAGCGCCTCGTCGATCGGCACGCCGTTGTACGACGCGATGCGCGCGCGCAGCTCGTTCCAGGCGGCGAAGCTCTCGAGCTCCGCGGGGAGATCCAGGGCGGGCCTGTCGGCGCCGAACATCCCGCTGCGCCCGAGATCGAACGAGACGTTGCCGTAGTGCGTGCCCGCCCAGCGCAGGTACTCGGTGGGTGCGAACATGGGACGAGACTAGCGCTTGCGATCGAGCGTGAAGCTCGCTTCGCGAAGCACGTTCCCCATCGGGAGCGAGAGGTGCATCGTCCCCGCGATGCGATCGCCGTCGCGCGTTCCGACCGCGGTGCCCGTGAAGCCGCTGGCGAGATCGTCGGGGACGAGCGCGGCGCTGAAGTCGCTGGAGAGGAGAGCGCCGTCGAGCTTCGTCGCGCCGAGCGCGCCGTCGAGCGTGCCGGTCGCGCGACCATGGTCGTCGAGGGCGAGGGTGATCGCGCCGTCGCCGAGGCCGACGCTGGCGTCGTCGCCGTGGAAGCGGTCGGGGGAAGAGAGGGTGCCGGGGGTCGCGGTGTAGTGGCCGGACCAGGTGGAGGGGGGGATCGTGGGCGCGGAGGCGAGCGGTTTCGTGTTCGCGTTCGCGTTCGCGCTCGGCGTCGGGGTCGCGTTCGGGGTCGGGGTCGGGGTCGCGTTCGCGTTCGGGGACTCACTGCGCGAGCACGCCGCCAGCGCAGCCAGAACGATCACGATGCCTGCGCGGTTCACCGGTCCTCCGTGCGTCCCAAGATCCGCACGCCGATCTCTCCGTCGAGATCGACGAGCTCCCCGCGCGCCACGGCCACTCCGCCCACGCGCAACGTCACCCCTTCGCCGATCTTCCGGCCGAGCGCGATCACGTCGCCGCGACCGAGCGACGCCCACTCCTTCGCGCGCATCTCGGCTGTGCCGATCTCGACGCGAACGACGACGGGGACCTCGCCCACCGCATCGACGAGCGCATCCTTCTCCGCTTCGGTCACGCCATCGGTCATCGCCGTACCGCTCTCCGGGCCCGCGGCCCACGCGAGGTTCTCTACGCCGCCCCGTAGCACGAGGCGCCCGTCGTCGCCGAGGTCCGCGTGGAAGCCGGCGTCGTGTGACGGCGCCGCGAGGAAGACGGGACCGACCAGCGATCCGGAGGACGTGCGCGTGAGGCGCCACGCGGACGGGAGCCAGGCGTCGCCGCGGCGGAGGGTGCCGACGTCGGTGGCGTTGGAGAGGGTCGCCGAGGCGACGATCGTCATCGCCAGCTTCGTGTCGCCGAGCGCGGCCAAGCTTGCGGCTGTCCACGGCGCGGTTCGCGCGGACATCGCGGCGGCGCGCGGGACGAGGACCCGCGCGACGTAAGCGTCGTCGTCGACGAGGACCGTCAGCGTGGCTTCGAGCAGGTCGCCCGCGGTCGCGGCGAGATCTTTCGCCATCGCCCCCGCGGGGCCGGCGGCGAGGATGCGCGGCGCGAACGATCCGTGCGCGCGCCTCGCGGCGGCGAGGACGATCGCGCCGAACGCGCCGGCGATCGCTCCCGACGCTTCGACCCCGGGAGCGACGACGCGCGGCACCGGACGACGGACCGCGCGACCGATGAGCGCCGCGGCGAGCGCCGCTTCGGCCTCGACGATCACGGCGCGCGAGAGGTCGCCCGCGTCGTTCGCCAGGATCACGGCGACGTCGGCGTCGCCGCGCGCCGCGCGCCGCGATCCGCCACGCACGCTCTTCACGATGACTTCGACGCGCGCTCCCACGAGCTCACCGGCCGCCCGCGCGATCTCCCCCTCGCGAACGAACCGCGCGCCGAGCGCACGCATCGCGCGCGCCGCCGTAGCGTCCTCGCGCGCCACGTGCTCCAGCGAGGCCCACGGAAACGCCGATGGGCGTGCGGTCACGGCTTCACGTGCGCCAGCGTCCAGTGCCTGTCGCTCGTCATCGTGACCGCGCTCGCCGGGATCCCCAGCGCGTTCACGCGCTCGCGGATCTCTTCCAGCGTGAGCCCGGCATGCAGCGACGCCGCGAACAGCGCCTTCTGCCGCTCGTGCGACGCGACCATGTTCGGGTCACCGCTCGCCGGCTCGCCTCCGTACTTGCCGACGAGCGCGCTGATCTCGGTGTTCGATCGCGGCCGCGCCAGATCGCGCACGAACATCGCGCCCCCCTTCGCCGTCAGCCGCCACATCTCGCGCAGCAGGTCCGACGGATCGGGGATGTGGTGGAGGATGGTGTTCGACATCGTCACGTCGAACTTCCCGTCGGGCCACCCAGCGCTCTTCGCGTCGCGCTTCTCGAGCACGATACGGTCACCCAGCTTCGCCTCCGCGATGTTCTCGCGCGCCACGGTCAGCATGTGCTCCGCGAGGTCGATCGCCACGACGTGCACCTTCGGCGCTCGATTGCACAGCTCGATCGGGATCCGCGCCGTGCCCGTCCCCACGTCGAGCACTTCGGTGAGCTCCGGACGAAACGCGAGCAGGTCGTCCACGAAGCGGCCGTTCACCTCGGCGTGATCCATCGCGTCGTAGTCGCGGGCCTCGTCGGCGGTATCCATGACTTCGGGCTCGAGGGTTCGGTCCAGCATGGGAGGCAGCTTTGCGCGTGCGATTCTCCCTCGCAAGCGCGTCTGTTAGGCTCGCGCTCGATGCGCCTTCGAGGAACGCTCTTCACCCTCGCTCTTTTCGTCGCGCCCGCGATCGTCCTCCTCCCCGTCGCTGCGGCGTGGGGAGACGGCGCCTCGGTCGTCCCCGCAGCCGCCGACGCCGGCGTGAAGCGCGATCCCGACAACCGCACCGGCCTCGCCGAGTGGATGGAGCGATGCGTTCAAGGGAACGCGAAGTTCCTGGCGAAGGACGTCCCGGCGGCGATCGACCTCTACAAGCAGGCGATCCAGCTCGCGCCCAAGCGCCCGCTGTCTCACTACCTGCTGGCCGAGGCGTACCTCGCCGGATCGGATTTCCCGAACGCCGAGCCCGCGCTGAAAGAGGCGCTCGACTACAGCGACGATCGCGACGCGAACGTGCGCGGCAAGATCCTCTTTCTCACCGCCGACATGAAAGAGCGCGAGCGGAAGTGGGACGAGGCGAAGACCGCGTGGCAGGCGTACGGCGAGTACTCGTCGAAGCACGCCGACGCCGGGATGACGCCGACGACTCCGCCCGCGCGCGTTCAGGCCATCGACGACATGATCAAGCAGGACAAGGCGTACGAGATCGTCCGCCAGCGCATCGTCGAGTCGCTGCGCGACGCGGGTCCGCCGGACGCGGGCAAGAAGAAGTAACTTCGCTCCCCCTCGTCATCCTGAGCGCAGCGAAGGACCCCCGCGGTCCCGCGGTCTCTACGACGCGGCTTTCAAGAACGGCTCCCACTCTTTGAAGCGCCACGCGCTCCCGAGCAGGATCTGCGCGCTCGTCGACCACTTCGGACGGAACGGCTTCCGCGCGAGGCGCATGTTCGCTTCGTCGGGCGTCTTCCACCCCTTGCGCAGGTTGCACACGCGGCACGCGGTCACGAGGTTCTCCCACGAGTCTTCGCCGCCGCGCGAACGCGGGAGCACGTGGTCGATGTTGAGCTCGCGGAGCGGCGGGTGCTTGCCGCAGTACTGGCACGTGTGCGCGTCGCGGAACATCAGGTTGCGTCGCGTGAGACGCACCGTCACGCGCGGCGTGCGATCGTAGTTGTGGAGGTGGACGATGCGCGGGACGCGAAGGTCTCCGCCGACGATGGGAACGATGTCGTCGCCGTCGCGCACCGGAAGCGTGCGCCACAGGTCGAAGTCGTATTCTTCGCCGCCTTCATCGACCGCCTGCGCGGCGCCACCGTAAAGCAAGACGAACGCGCGCTTCACCGTCGTGACTTGAATGGGTGAGAAGTACCGGTTCAGTACGAGCACCGGCAGGCCGAGCACGTCGGTCATCCGCCCTCCATCGTGCAAGTCGAGGAAGTCGAGCTGGTCGAGCGAGAACTTCGAGTTGGGACTAGCACCTCGGACAAAAGTGTAGCACGCGCGATCTCACAGGGAACCTTCGCGACTTGGCCGCGACCTCACCGAGGTTGACCTCGCGCCGCCGGGGGCTAGATTTCAGCCACGATGACTGAGCCCATTCTCGTCCCCAGACACGACGCCGGCCCCGATCCCGTGGCCGGAGAAGACGACGGCGTGACCGTCCCGCGACGTCGCCGAGGCGGCGAAGCCGAGGCGGATCCGCAGCAGTCGCGTCGTGGATTGATGATCGTGATCCCGCTCGTCGCAGTGGGCGCGGCCATCGTGGCCTTCGTGATGACGGGGATGAAGGACAACGCCATCTACTCGAAGCCGGTGGACCAGCTCGTCGCGCAGAAGGCGCGGTTCCTGGGGCGCGCCGTTCGCGCCGAGGGGAACCTCGTCCATGGCACGCTCGAGCGACGCGACTCGCCGTGCGAGTACCGCTTCACGATCGCGAAGAACGGCACCGAGGTCCCCGTGCGCTTCGCGCAGTGCGTGGTGCCCGATACGTTCCGCGACGTGCCCGGCATGGATGTCGGGGTGACGGTCGAAGGGTCGCTCCTGCAGGACAACTCGTTCGAAGCCACGACCGTGCTCGCGAAGTGCCCGAGCAAGTACGAGATGAAAGATCGCGCCAGCAAGGGCGAGCAGATGCCGCACGCCGCGTTGGAGTAGTCTCCGACGCGTGAGCGAAGTGTGGGGATGGCTCGCGGCCTACGCCGAGAAGCACGGACTCTCGTACGAGCCTGACGCCGACGAGCGTTGGATGCGTGCGTTCGAGCCGTTCACCACGCTCCGCACGCCGATCCGGTACGCGCACGCGCTTCACGCGACAGGCGGGTCGGGGTCGGTGTCGATCGCGCGGCTCTTCGTGAGCGACGAGACCAGCAACCGCGAGGACAGCTGCTGGATCGCGGTCGCGCAGGACGTGCGGCTGGTGGGCGCGCGCGTCGCCGCCGTCTGTGAAGCGCGTCCGCCCAGCCCGTTCGCGGAAGCCGCCGATCTCCTCTCGGTCCCCCGCAAGTCCACGCGCGACGCGGCCTTCGATCGCACCTTCGCCACGTTTGCCGCCCTCGACGCCGACATCCCGCGCGCCCTCACCCCGAGCGTCCGCAAGCTGGCCCTCTCCTGGCGAATCCCGCTCCACTTCGAGATTCGTCCGGGCGCGTTCATCCTCGCCCCCTTCACGCTTCCCGCCGATCCGTCGTCGCTGGCGTGGCTGCTGGGCGCCGTGCAGTTTTTTGGCGAGAAGGCCGCGAAGCGGGTGAAGTAAGGTAGAGCGCCTCGGCTCCTTTGGAGGGTTCTCCCCATGCGTGCTTCGTTTCGTTCGCTGATGATCGTCGCGTTGATCGGCACCGCGGCCGCGGTCCCGGCGTACGCGCAATCGAGCGGGGGCGACGCGGCGGCGATGAGCACCTACGGGACGTGCGGGGGGAAGCCGTCGCAGGCGGACACCGACGCGGCGCACGGCGCGTACATGGCGGGCAAGGCGTCGTACGACGAGTCCGACTACACGACGGCGATCATGTATTTCAAGGACGCCTACCGCCGCGATTGCACCAAGCACGAGCTGCTCGTGATCATCGCGCGCGCGTACGAGCTGCAGGGGAATCGTCGCGAAGCGGTGCACGCTCTGGAGACGTATCTCGAGCGCGCGCCGAACGCCGGCGACGCCGAAGCGCAGAAGCGGCACATCGCGAACTTGAAGCGCGAGCTCACCGATCAACCGAGCGCGACTCCGTCAGCCAGCGCTGCTCCGACGGCGAGCGCGATCCCGTCGGCGAACGCAGCGCCCGTTCCGACCGCGAGCGCCGCTCCGACGAGCGAGCCTCCGCCCGCGCAGCCGTCGTCGCACTCGGTGGCGCCGTGGATCGTCGTCGGCATCGGCGGCGCGGCGTTGATCACAGGCGCGGTGCTCTACGCGGTGGGGAGCGGCCAGGTCTCGACGTCGGAGAGCAACTGCCCGCCGCCGAACCACACGGGGCCGAACTGCACGACGAGCGATGCCTCGAGCGGCAACAGCGGTCGATCGCTCGAGACCGTGGGCGTGGTCGCGGGGAGCGTGGGGATCGCGGCCGTCGCGGGCGGGTTGATCTGGCACTTCATGGAACCGACGTCGTCGTCACCGCAGCAGACGGGGAAGCCGATCGTCGTGCCGCAGGTCGCGCCCGGTTATGCGGGCGTGGGCGTCATCGGTCGCTTCTGATCGTCGCCGCGCCCCTCTCCTCGCATCGGCACGAAGAAGCGCGTCCCGCGTAGCTCGTTCACGCCGACGTAGAGGTCCGCGTCGAACGTCTCGCGCAGCCTCGCGTACGTCATCACTTCGTCGACCGCGCCCACGGCCACGAAGCGCCCCTCCTTCGCGAGCACCACGCGCGTCGCGTACTGCGCGGCCACGTTGAGATCGTGCATCACCACCAGGCACGCGAGCTTCTCGCGCGCGACGCTCTGCGCGAGCAGGTCGTACAGCGCGATCTGGTGACGCACGTCGAGGAACGCGGCCGGCTCGTCGAGCAAGAGCACGCGCGGCTTCTGCGCCAGCGCCCGCGCGATCGCGACTCGTTTCTGCTCGCCTCCGGACAGCTCGTCGACAGGCCGCGACGCGAGCTGCGTCAGATCGCAGAGCTCCAGCACTTCGCTGACGACGCGCCTGTCTTCCTCGCCCGCGCGCATCCATCCGTCTTGATGCGGCGCGCGCCCCATCGTCACCACGTCGCGCACCGCGAACCCCCACGCCACCTCGCTCTGCTGCGGCACCACCGCGAGGACGCGCGCCACGTCGCGTCGATCGCTCGCCGCCATCGCCTTGCCGAACAGCGTCACCTCGCCTCGCGCCGGCGCCAGCGTCCCCGCGAGAACGCGCATCAGCGTCGACTTCCCCGCCCCGTTCGGCCCCAGGATGCAGACCAGCTCGCCCGCCTCGAGCGCCAGGCTCACGCCGGCGAGGGGGTCGGCCGTGCCACGGGTGGACGCGTACCGCGCATGAACGTCGCGCGCTTCGATCGCCACCACAGGCGCAATCTCTCGCATTTGTTCAGTCATCGTGGTCGGTTCGCCGCAACCTCTCGTCGTCTTCGTCGCCTTCGCCCTTGACTCCCCGCGTTACTGTAGCCTTCTCTTAGAGGGATCCTACTCGCGCGTGCCAGCGCCTCCCGCGCACGCGCAGCCCGTGACGTGTCCCCGAAAGGAAGACGATCTTGGAAACGAAGCCCGAGGGTTCCGCTGCTTCGCCGCCGCCGGGCGAGCGCCCGCGTCGCGTGATCAAGCGCTACTCGAATCGAAAGCTGTACGACACGAAAGACAGCCGTTACGTCACGCTGCTCCAGATCGCCGAGATGGTCCGCGCCGGCGAAGAGGTGCAGATCATCGACAACAACACGAAGGACGATCTGACCGAGATCACGCTCGCGCAGATCATCTACGAAGAGCAGAAGGCGCACTCGCGCAACGTGCCGCTGCAGACGCTGAAGGACCTGATCCATCAGCGCACGGAGAAGGTCCTCGGCGATCTGCGCGAGGGGCCCCTCGGTCGATTGATCCCCGGCAAGACCGGGAGCGAGCCGCCGAAGGCCGAAGGCGAGGGCGCCGTCGCCAGCGAGAAGGGGCCGAGCCTCGTCGAGCAGGCCAAGCACACGCTGGAAGACTGGCAGCACCAGATCGACGAGCGGGTGAAGGCGGTACTCCCGTCGTTCATGCCGTGGCAGCAGCTCCAGCACGAGGTGAAGCGCCTGTCGCAGCGCATCGAGGAGCTCGAGACCAAGCTGAAGAACGCCACCAACTCGAGCGGCGGGCACGGCGGTCGCAAGGACGGCTGACGGCACAAGAACGGGTGACAGGGCCGGCGCTTGCGTTCCGGCCCTGGGATGCTCAGGAATAAGAGAGCCCCCTCTTGGGTTGCTGCATATGAAAGGCGGCTCTTTTCCCGATGTTGAGCTTTCGTCCAAAACCGGAAAAACCGGCTAATTCCGTACAGGTGGACAGCTTCACCGAGGAAGCGTTGTCGCACATGGATGCGATGTACGGCGTCGCCTGCCGCCTGACGCGAAATCCCACCGAGGCCGAAGATCTGGTCCAGGACGCCCTGGTGAAGGCCATCCGCGCCCGGGACCAGTTCAACGCCGGGACGAACCTCAAAGCGTGGATGTTTCGCATCCTGACGAACACGTTCATCAACAAGTACCGCCGCGGCGGGCTCGAGAAGTCCGTGCTCGAGGGGCCGGACGCCGACCCGCTGGCCGACGGCTGGGTGAGCGCCTCGACGATGCGCCAGCTCCGCGATCCGGAGCAGATCGCGCTCCGGCCGATCGTCGCCGGCGAAGTCGGCAAGGCGCTCGACGCGCTGCCGGCGGAGTTCAAGCTCGCCGTCGTGCTCTGCGACGTCGAGGAGTTCTCGTACGAGGAGATCGCCGACATCATGCAGTGCCCGATCGGCACCGTGATGAGCCGCCTGCATCGCGGACGGAAGCTCCTGCAGAAGTCGCTGTATAGTCAGGCGCTGGCCATGGGCATCGTGAAAGGCGAGGACGAAATTTTCGAAGCGAAGCGCGCTGAGCCGACCGATATCGCCTCCTTCCGCGCGAAGAAGCGAGGTGCGGCATGAACGGCTCTCACTTCGTGCCGGTGGAACGCCGCGGCTGTCGTGATCACGTGCGCGCGCTCGATGCGTACCTCGACGGCGTGCTCGAGCCGAGCTCGCTCCTCGAAGTGGAGAAGCACGTCGCCGAGTGCGATTCGTGTCGCGAGCGCGTGGAGCTCGATCGCGCCGTGCGGGCTTCGCTGAAGCGCGCGGTGAAGACGGGCGCGCCGAGCGGCCTCCGCGCGCGTGCGCTGGCGGCGATGCAGGCGGAGAAGGCGCGCGGTGCGGCGCGGTCGACCGAAGCGGCGCCGGCGTGGAAGACGTTCGTTCCGCTCGCGAGCGCGGCGGCGCTGGCGCTGGCCTTCGGGGCGCTCGGCAAGGGCACGACGGTCGGCGGAAACAGCGACGCGGTTCACGCCGGAATGGGCGACGAGCTCCTTCAGGAGCTGATCGCGGAGCACTCGCGCCCGTTGCCTCCGGAGCGCACGGACCCTCAAGACGTTCGGGCGATGGAGCAGTACGTCGGCGTGCCGGTGCACACCTCCACGTTCGAGCGCGCGGGCGCGCGGCTGGTGGGCGGGCGCGTGATGCCGGTGCACGGCGCGCAGCGCGCGGCGATGCTCCAGTACGTGATCGGCACGGGCGACCACGCGCAGCGCGTGAGCGTCTTCATCTACGACCCGAGCAAGATTCAGATTCACTCGAACGACCTGGCTCCGCGATCGATCGGGACGGCCGAGGTCAGCGTCGGGCGGTCGAGCGGGTACTCCGTTGCGGTCACGCAGAACGGCGGCGTGGGGTACGCGGTGGCGAGCGATCTCGACGCCGAGCACAGCGCGCAGCTCGCGGCGCTGGCGAACGAAGACTACTGAGCGACGACTCGGCGCCCTCTCACTCGGCGATCGCGAAGCCGTCCTTGCGCGGGTCGGCCGCCGCGAGGATGCGCGCCATGCCGAGCGGGCCGCGCTCCCAGGCGATCATCTGAACCGCGGAGAACGGGTACGTGTCGTCGCGCACGAGCTCCCCGCGCGCGCGTAGACCCTGGCGAACGTCTTCGGGGATGTCGCTGGCCACGATGATCTCGGGCGTCGGCCCGTCGATGTGAACGCGCGGAGCAGCGACGCACGCGCCGGGATCGAGCCCAAAGACCAGGCGCGCGAGCGCGGCTTGTGTCACGCCGGTCGCGATGCGCGAGCCGCCCGATCCGCCGATGGCCAGGATGGGGACGCCGTTCTGCGTCACGATCGTCGGCGCCATGCTCGACACCGGACGCGCGTGCGCCCGCGGGCGATTCGGGCCGAGACCGATGACGCCGAAGGCCTTCACGTCGGCCGGCGCGGAGAAGTCGTCGAGCTCGTCGTTGAGGAGGATGCCCGTGTCGCCGGCGACGATGCGCGAGCCGAAGGCTTCGTTCACCGTCGTCGTGAGCGAGACGACGTTCCCTTCGCGATCGGCGACCACGACGTGGCTCGTCCCCTGCTCGCGGATCCGGAACTCGGGCGCGGTGAGCGTGTGGTTCGGATCGATCCGCGCGCGGCGTGCGCCGAGCTGCGCGGGCTCGAGCGCGCGATCGTAGGCCGCGGCGATGTCGGGCGAGGCGTCGGGATCGCCGGCGATTCGTGCGCGATCCGCCATCGCGCCGCGGATCCCTTCGGCGACCGTGTGGAGGTACGCGCTCGACTCGAAGCCCATCGCCGCGAGGGACGACGTGCGCGACGCGCCGTACATCGTGAGCATCTCGAGCAACATGAGCCCGCCCGCGGACGGCGCCGGGAACGTCATCACCGTGCGGCTGTCGATCGTCCGCGCGAGCGGCTCTCTAACCTTCGGCTCGTACGACGCGAGGTCGGCTGCGGTGATCGTCCCGCCGAACGCGCCCGCCGCCTTCACGATCTTGGCGGCGATGTCCCCCTGGTAGAACGGCCGCGCCCCTTCGGCGCCGAAGCGCGTGATCGTCGCCGCCAGGTCCGGGCGTTTCACGCCGTGCGCGAACGGGATGGTCGCGCCGCCGGGGAGAAGAAACGCGCTCGAGAGCTCGGGGACCGTCGCCAGCTCCTGGTGCGACCAGTCGACGGAGCGTGTGACCGTGCGCGAGACGGCGAACCCCTCGCTCGCGAGACGAACCGCGCCGGCCGCGTCTTCGGCGAGCGAGCGTCGCGCGAACTTGTGCGACAGCCAATCGAGCCCCGCCGGTTCGCCCGGCACGCCGACGGCGACGCCACGACGCGCGGGATCGGAGTGCGAGGCGCGCGAGATGATCCCTTCGGTGCTGACTTCGGCCGGCGCGGTCTCCCGGAAGTCGAGCGCATAGGCGCGCTTCTCCTTGCCGATGTAGACGAGCGCGAAGCCGCCGCCACCCAGGCCGCTGGCGTTGGGCCCCACGACACCGAGCGCCAACGTCGCGGCGATGGCCCCGTCGATCGCGTTTCCGCCTGCGTGAATCGCGTCGAGCGCGGCGTGCGTGGCCTCGGCGTGGTCGGTGACGACCGCGACGCCGTTCCCCTCGGCGCTCGGCGCGTAGGCCGCGCGCGCAGGGAGCGCAGACGCGAGGCCCACGGCCGCCACCAGCGCCAGCGCTTGCGAGACGCGCGAAGCCGACGGAAATTCGAGTAGCCTGCGAGGCGACCCAGCCCGAGCGAGAGAAGGAGTGCGCATGCGGTTCGTGTACGTGATGGACCCGATGGAACGTATCCTTGCCGACAAGGATACGACCTTCGCGTTCCAACGTGCGGCCCAAGCGCGTGGCCACGTCGCTCTTCACTGTTTGCCGCGCGATCTGTTCCTCGACGGGGGCGACGTCCACGCGCGCGTCCGGTCCGTGGCCGTCAGCGAAGACGCGCCGCACTTCGCGTACGGCGAGCCGTTCGAGGTGCGCCTCCCCGACGTCGAGGCGGTGTTCATTCGCAAGGACCCGCCGTTCGACGCGGCCTACCTCTACATGACGCTCATGCTCGAGCGAGCGCGCGATCGCACGGTGCTCATCAACGATCCGCGCGGCCTCCGCGACGCCAACGAGAAGCTCTATGGCCAGCACTTCGCGCGGCACATGCCGAAGACGCTCGTCTCGTCGCACCGCGCGAAGATCCTCCAGTTCACCAGCGACGTCGGCGGCGCGGCGGTCATCAAGCCGCTCGACGGCGCCGGCGGTTCGGGCGTTCTTCTCCTGCGAACGAACGACAAGAACGCGCCGGGCATCATCGAGACGATCACGCGCGACGGCTCGACCATGGCGATGGTGCAGGAGTATCTCCCCGCCGTGACCGAGGGCGACAAGCGCGTGCTCCTGCTCGACGGGCAGGTGCTGGGCGCGATCAACCGCATCGCCCCGAAGGAAGACTTCCGCTCGAACATCCACGTCGGCGGTCGCGTCGAGCCGTGCGAGGTCACGCCGAAAGAGAAGGCGATCATCGCCGACATCTCGCCGCGGCTACACGCCGACGGGCTCGTCTTCGTGGGGCTCGACTTCATCGGCGAGAAGATCACCGAGGTGAACGTGACCTCGCCCACCGGGATTCAAGAGCTGAGTCGGCACACCGGCGTCGAGGTCTCGGCGCACGTGATTCGATGGGTGGAGTCGCGCGCGCACGATCTCCGGCCGACGCTGGGGAGCATCCCGTCGCCTTGAAAGAACGCTTCACCCCATGCCACTGACGCTCGTTCTTCGTTCGTCCGAAGCGTCTACCGGCGGCGTCTCGCCTGCGCTCACGTTCGACGGCGGGCGCGTCGTCATCGGCCGCGGTCCCAACTGCGACGTGCGTTTGCCCGACCCCAGCGTGAGCCATCGCCATGCGTCGGTTCGCGCCAGCGGCAGCGAGTACACGCTGGTCGACGAGAAGAGCACCAACGGCACGTTCGTCGGCGGCGTGAGGCTCGCGCCGAACACGCCGCGCACGTTGAAGCACGGCGAGCTGCTTCGCGTGGGGCGCGTGTGGCTCGAGGCGCGGATCGATCAGACGCCGGCCACGCGCGACCTCGCGTTCGCGACGCGCGATCTGGCGCTGGCGCTCGTGTCGCAAGCGATGCGCGGCCTGGGCGAAGAGGCGGCGACGAAGGTGCGCGTCATCGAAGGGCGCGACGTTGGCGCCGAGCTCGCGCTGGCCGACGAAGCGCGCGCGTACATCATCGGGCGCGACGGGCCGAGCGATCTCCCGCTGGCCGACGTCGATGTCTCGCGCACGCACGTGCAGGTCGTGCGTCGCGGCGGGACGGTGCTCGTGCGCGATCTGGGATCGAAGAACGGCGCGCGCCTCGGCGACGCGATGATCCCGGTCGAGCGCGACATGCAGTGGAAGTCGGGGGCGATCTTGCGCATCGGGAACACTGCGATGGAGCTCGAGGAGCCCGCCGCGATCGCGCTCGCCGAGCTCGAAGCCGCCGAAGACGAGCCGCTCGAGCCGGCCGACGTTCCCCCTGCGCCCGCGCCGCTCGACGACGCTGCGAACCCCGCGAGCGCCACCACCTCGTCGCAAGCCGCCGCAGCGCCGATCGCGCGGCTTCCGAGCACGAACCCGCCGAAGCGCGCGCGCCCTTCCGCGTTCAGCGCCACGGACTTCGCGGTGGTCCTCGCTGCGCTCGCGGTTCTCGGGCTCAGCATCGCTGGGCTCGTGTGGCTCTTGCGCACCTGACGCGCGCGAGCGAGCTTTCGCAACGGAGACGATCATGGAAGCGAAGACCGAAACGACGAGCGTAACGAAGACCGGGACGAGAGCGTCGTCGCGCGGTTGGGCGGTCGTCACGGGCGCGTCGGCGGGACTCGGCGCGGACTTCGCGCGGCAGCTCGCGGCGCGCGGGTACGACGTGGTGCTTACGGCGCGGCGGCGCGATCGCATGGAGGCGCTGGCCACGGACCTGCGCGCGAAGCACGGCATCGAGACGCAGGTCGTGGAGTGCGACCTCGGCGCGAACGACGGACCTGCGCGCCTGCTCGCCGCGCTCGACGAGAAGGCGATCGTCCCCGCGCTCCTCGTGAACAACGCCGGCTTCGGCGTGCACGGCTTCGCGATCGATCAGCCGCTCGGGCGCCAGCTGGAGATGATCGATCTCAACGTGCGCGCCCTCACCGAGCTCGCGCTCGCGCTCGGCGCGAAGATGGCGGCGCGCGGCTCGGGCGCGATCATCAACGTGGGATCGACCGGATCGTTCCAGCCCGCGCCGTACTTCGCGGCCTACGCGGCGACGAAGGCGTACGTGCTCTCGTTCTCGCAGGCGCTGGCGTGGGAGCTCGAGCCGCGCGGCGTTCGCGTCATGGCGCACTGCCCGGGCCCCACGAAGACCGAGTTCTTCGACGTCGGCGCGGTGCACATCGACGTGGGCGAGGCGCTCTTCATGACGAGCGAGAAGTGCGTCGCCATCGCGCTGCGCGCACTCGATCGCGGCAAGCGCGTCGTCGTCACGGGCTGGCTGAACGCGCTCGGCGCGTGGATGGGGCGCGTGATGCCGCAGTGGATCGTCATGGCCGTCGGCGCGCGGCTGATGCGCCCCTCGGCGCATGCGGCGCTCCCTCCGGCGCGATAGTCAGCGAGCGATCGCGATCAGGCGTCGCGCTTCGGGCTCGAAGCGTTCGCGCTCGTCAGCGCCGGCAGCGTGTGCGCGTCGGCGTTCGGGCCCGGCGCCTTCGCGGCAGCCGGCGGAGGCGCGCGTCGACTCGTCCCCGGCGGATAGGCCGTGGGCAACCCCTCGAGCGGGATCGCGGCGAGCATCATCTCGAGCTCCGTCGCGCTCTTCGGCCGCTCGGGCATGCGCTTCTTCAGGCAGCGCATCACGGCAGCGTCGAGCTCCTCGGGGATAGGGAGATCGGGGCGTCGCGTGCGCATCGGCGTCGGCACCTGACGCTGGTGAAGGTCGAGCAGCTCGCGGCGCGACTGCGCGCTGATCGGGAGCTCGCCGGTGAGCGCTTCGTACATGAGCACGCCCAGCGCATAGACGTCGGTGCGCGGCTCCACGTTCGCGCCGATGCACTGCTCGGGGGCCATGTATTCGGGCGTGCCCAGCGTGTACCCCGTCTGCGTCAGCGACTCGGCTGACGACAGCTTGCTCATGCCGAAGTCGAGCACCTTCGACATGCCGTCTTCGCACAGGAAAATATTTCCCGGCTTGAGGTCGCGATGCACGACCCCCTTCTTGTGCGCCGCCGCGAGCGCGCGACACACTCCGATGAACACGGGAATCGCGAAGCCCGGCGCGAGCAGACCATCGCGCGCCAGCTTGTCGGCCAGCGCGCGGCCGATGAGGCGCTCCATCACGACGTAGATCGAGCCGTCGGGCATCTGATCGAGATCGAACACGCGCACCACGTTCGGGTGCTCGATGTGCACCTGGATGTACGCCTCGCGACGGAGCCGCGCGATCTCGCCGCCGTCCTTCGCCGCGGCGCCGCGCAACACTTTGACCGCGACCTCGTGGCCGAGTGTGGTGTGCTCCGCCGCGTACACGACGCCGATGCCGCCCGATCCGATCTTGCGCCCGATGCGGTACTTGCCGCCGAGGACGGTGCCGGTGAGATCGCCCGGCGTCGATCCGAGATCGCCGCGCAGCTCGAGCCCGCGCTCGAGCGCCGCGATCCGGTTGCGTTCGAACGAGCGCATCGCCTTGTCGTCGCGCGCGCGATCCCACAGGAACCCCGCGCCGCCGCCGAGCGCCCCGGCGAGCACCGCCGCGATGCCCCCCGCGAGCCATCCACCGGAACCCGCGACCATGCCGCCCAGCGCCACCGCCGCCGCCGCCGCGCCGGCGTACGGACCGGTTCGGAGCTTGGTCCCCTCCCACGCCACGCCGTACACGCACGCCTCGCCCCCCTTGGCGATGCACTGCTCGTGCGTGACCGTCGCGTCGGGCAGCCCCCAGATCGTCGGCACGCTCGCGAGCTCTCCTTCGCGCGCGGCGCACAGGACCTCTTCGCCTTCGTTGTCGTTGCGATCGACCCCTTCGTCCGCGTCTTCACGCAGCCGGTAGGTCATCTTGACGGCGAGCGCCTCGACCTTCTTCGCGGCCGGATCGGTCCCGCCCTCTTTCTTGTCGAGCTCCTCGATCTCCCACGTGCCGATTCGCGTCTGCTCGCGCGCGTTCGACGCGAGGTAGCGGTACGCATCGATCGGCCGCTCCGCCACGCGCAGCATCCGAACCTGCGTCCCCAGCGCCTCGGCGTGCGTGGTCCACTCGCCGCGCTTCTTCAGCGACTCGGGCCCCAGCAGCTCGGAGATCCCTTTGAGCGCGCGCTTGGTCGCCTGCGCGCTCAGCCAGCCGGTCTCGTTGTCGACCAGCGCCGGGTCGATCCCCGCGTTCGTGAGGAGCTGCCGCGCGGCGCGCTCGCCCTTCTCGCTTCGAATGCGAAGGAGATACGTCTTGAGGATCGACGCCCGAAGCTCTTCCTTTCCGCCTTGGCGGACGGAGCCTCGGGACATCGGCGGCGCGGTGCCCATGGACTCCCAAGGGTACGCACGCGCCGCGTTCCTGAACAGGGCTGATCCACGATCAGTTGCCGCTGGCGACGATCCCGCCGTCGGCTTCGCACTCACCCCACACGACCCACGTGTCGTTCTGGCAGACGAAGAGCGTCTGGCACCCGCAGCAACCGAGGGTCGAGGCGCAGGCGAGCCCCTCGCCGAGCGTGCAGTCGGTGTCTTGAAGAGGGGGAGTGCAGCTGCCGCCGTTGGCGCCGGCCGGAGCGTCGAAGGGGGGCGCGTCGCTGGGAGGGAGCGCGTCGGCGATCGGTGAAGCGTCGTGCGGGCCGGCGTCGGCGACGAAGCCGGGGCACGTGCGGTCGAGCGTCCACGAGCCGTCGGGGTTGCAGGCGTACGCGGCGGCGCACGTCGGATCGGCGCACACGTCGACGTCGCCCTCAGGGCAACCGTTGGTGGGGATGTTCGCGCAGCGCACGGCCTGTTGATCGGTCGTCGTGCACGCGCCGAAGAGCGTGAACGAGGCGGCGAGAACCAAGCAGACGCGCAGGCGGATCATCGCAGCTTCGTGAACCCGTTCTTCACCGTGCCGGGCGAAGCCGGTCGCGCCGCTCCGCGTGGCGCGGACGACGATGGGGCGGTCGTCGGCAGCTCGAACGCGAAGCCTTCGGTCTCCACCTTCGCCACGCCGTCCTGTTCGCGCACGAAGCCCGAAGCGCGCGAGCCGTCGATAGCCGTCGCCGTCACGCGATGGCGGAGTCCGCTCTCGCGCGGGAGCTCGAACGCAGTCACGTCGCCCGCGGGGTCGAGATCGCGCGACTCGTCGTCGAACGTCACGTGCGTCGCCAGGAACGGCAGCGGCACGACGACCTTGCGCACCGTCGGATCGGGCGCGGCGATCGCCGACGGAGTGGCCCCCGTGTTCGTCACCACCACCGTTCGCGGCGGCCTTCGCCAGAGCAACGCGAAGACTGCGATCGCCCCGATGACGAGCCCCACCCCGACGCTGGCGATCATCGCCCACGGGGGCTTCCGCCGGAGCATGAGGATCGGGCTCTCGTTCGGCGCGAACGAATAGCGCCCGCTCGGTGCTGGGGGCGCGATGGCCGCGAACATCGCCGCATTCACCGGGATCGCCGCCGACTCGTCCTCTTCGCGTACGGGCAATCCCGACAGCGAAAGGATCTGCTCGACGTCGTGCCGTCCCTGCATCGCCGAGCGAATCTGCGCGTGCCGATTGCGCATGCGCGCGCCGAAAACCGTGTCGATCACGCGCGCCACGTCTTCGCGCGACCCCACGTTCGCCGGGGTCGCGGCGCGCTCGATGGCGTCGGCGAAGTCTTTCGCGTTCAGGTAGCGCGTATCGAGATCGCGCGAGAGGCCGCGCATGATCACGTCGTCGAGCGCCGAGGAGAGATTCGCGCCGAGCTTTCGCAAACGCGGGATGGGCGCGTTCATCACCTCTTGCAGCGTGTCGATCGCCTCGTCGCCGCGGAACAACCGCCGCCCGGCGATGCACTCCCAGAGCACGACCGCCATCGAGAACACGTCGCTCTGCACCGTGCAGATGCGACGCTTGTCGATCCGCTCGGGCGCCAGGTACGCGAGCTTCCCTTTCACCTCGTGCGTGCGCGTGACCTGCACGCGGTCCTCGGCCTTCGCGATCCCGAAGTCGGTGATGCGCCCCCGCCCGTCGCATCCGACGAGCACGTTGTGAGGGCTCACGTCGCGATGGATGATTCCGAGGTGCCGCCCGGTGTCGTCGCGGAGCTCGTGCGCCGCGTGGAGGCCGACGAGCGCGTCGAGCACGATGCGCACGGCGACCTTGCAGTCGACCGCGCGCCCCGCCGCCGCGAGCTCCTTCCGCAACTCGGAGAGCGAGGCCCCTTCGACGTAGTCCATGACGATGAACGGCTCGCCGCGATCGAACCCCAGCTCGCGCACGCGCACGACGTTCTCGTGCGCGATGGCCGAGGCGAGGCGCGCCTCGTCGAGGAGCATCGAGATGTAGATCTTGTCGCTCGCCAGGTGCTTGTGCGGCCGCTTGATGGCGACCAGCGGCGCGCCCGATCGCCCGTCGGTGGCGCGCCCGAGGAACACGGTGGCCATTCCGCCCGCCGCGATCTCGAGCAGAAGCTCGAAGGCGCCGGCCCTTCCGAGCGACACCGGTTCTTCCTGGCTCGGTGCCGGTCCTTCGTGGCTCGGCGCCGGCCTGGGCGCTGCCACCTCCGGCGCAGTCCCGCCCGGCGGAGCCTCTTCGGGCGCAGTCTCCGGCGTAGACAGCGGCGCCGGCGCGTCGAGGATTTCAGACGAGCTGGGCACGATGGATCCCTTCGATCCAAGCACTTCGAAGGCACTCCGTCGAGCCCACCCCTCTTTTGAGGTACGTTCGGCCGATGCGCTCCGCGAGACTCCCCTTCGCCTTCTCGATCGCCTTCGGTTCCTGCGCCGCGCTCGCGCTCGTCGCGTGCGGCGGATCCCATGCGGCCGCGCCCGGTGCGGCGTCGGCTGCGGACGTGGCCTCCGCCTCACAGGATGGAGGAGCCCCGGCCTCGACCCCCATCGGTCCGAACGCCACCGGCCCGACCCCGTCGAACGCCCCCACGACGACGACGCTCACGCTCGCCGACGGCGGCGACGTCCAGGGGACGAAGCTTCAGAGCATGGAGACGAGCGCCGCGTCAGCCACCGCCGCGAACGCCGGACCGGCGCGCGGGCAGCATCAATCGGAGCCGGGGCGATCGGTGAAGGACATCCAGGTGATCGTGCAGTCGCACCGCGACGAGGCGCGCGCTTGTTACGACAACGCGCAGGCCGCGCACGCCGACCCGAGCCTCAAAGGGAACCTCGACCTGAAGTGGACGATCGATCCCACCGGGAAGGTCACCGCGATCTCGGTCGACGACGGGAAGAGCGACATCCACGACCCCGGCATCGCCAAGTGCGTGATGAACGTCATCAAGGGGATCACGTTCGCGGTCAGCGCGAAGGGCTTCGAGACGTACGCGCACTACCCGTTCAACTTCAACCCGAAGTACGTGAAGCCGGCCCCGCCTCCGCCCACGCCGTGATCGCTCACGCCGGCTTGGGGCATGACGTGCCCTTGGTGCGGCACTCGTTCTTCCCCGCGCCGCGCGGGTTGGTCTCGGTCAAGCAGCCGCTCTGACCTTTGCAGGCGTTCTTCGCGCGGCAGCAGTCCTTCGCGCCGGGCATCGGCGCGTCGCTCGAGGCGGGGGCGAACGACGGGACGACCACCGATGCGCCGCGCGCGTCCGGGCTCTTCGCGCCGTTCGCGCGGGGGGCGCACCCTCCCGCGCCGAGGAGGATCCCGGTCGAGGCGGCGATGATGAGCGCGTTGGCCTTCGTACTCACGAGCGGTCCGTTGGGCATACGTGATCGCGCGCAACCGCGTCGCCCGCTTTTTCTCGCCCCGCCGGCGCGCGATTCGTGGGAGAAACGCCGCATGGCGGATGCGGATTCGACAGGCGTCGTCGCCGCGCTCGTGGCGCTCGGTTTCAGTTTGAACGAGTCGCGCGCCTACCACGCGCTCCTTCAGGAGAGCCCGGCGACGGGCTACGAGGTCGGCGTTCGCGCGTCGATCCCGCGCTCCGCGGTGTACGGCGTCCTCCGTCGCCTCGTCACTGCCGGCGCCGCGCGATCGATCGCCGGCACGCCCGAGCGCTTCGCCCCCGCGCCGTCGGAGGAGGTGCTCACGCTCCTTCGAAAGCGCTTCGACGCTTCGGCGAGCTCGCTCGAAGAAGCGGTCCGTCAGATCGACACGACGCCGCAGACGCCCGACGCCTTCAGCGTGAAGGGCTACCCGCGCGTCCTCGAAGAAGCGGAGCGCCTGATCCGCGGCGCGCAGAATCGCTTGGTCGTCAGCGGTTGGCCGCGGGAGATCGGCCACCTCGCGCCGGAGCTGCGCCGCGCCGTGAAGCGGAAGGTCTACCTGGTCGTCTTCTCCCACGCCTCGCTGGCGCAGATTCCGGGCGAGATCTTCTCGTACGGCCTCGACGAGAACGCGCTCGAAGACTTCTGGAAGCATCGCCTCATGGTCGTGGCCGACGATCAGCGCACGCTCATCGCCGCCACCGAGATGCAGCCGACGGACAACGGCGTCATCAGCGAGACCGCCGCCATCGCCGAGGTCGCGACGAGTCAGGTGGCCCTCGACATCACGCTCCTCTCGCAGCGCCAGAAGCGTGACGTTCAGGGGGTCATGGCCAAGATGCTGGGCCATCGCGTCGGCCGTTTGGACACGCTCCTCACGAAGAAGAGCGCCGGCGTCGCGCCTCGACCGAAGAACTGACTTCTCCGTTCGGCGCCGATTCGGCGCTGGATTCGGCCCAGCGCGCGCGCCTCTGATATTCCTCGATCGTGCCCGCGATCGAGCAAGACCCGCATCGCCCGACGAACGCCACGCTCCCGCTCGAGCACGACGCTTACTCGGATCTCCTCCGCGACACGCGCGGCCTCCGTCGCGAGCACGCGCAGGCGCGCGAGCAGTGGCTCTCGCGCCTTCCGCTCGACAAGAAAGAGGACGTCCTCTTCGAGCTCGAGATCCTGCTGAAGGGGCTCGCCTGCTTCGCCAACCCGCGGAACCACCCCGGCCCTCCGAAGCGCACGGCGGTCGTCGCCCAGGATTTCCGCGAGCCGATGGGGCGCGCGCGCGAGGGGATGGCGCGCATCGTGGCTCTCTCGCGATCGCTCCTCCTCGAACGCGATCGCGCGCTGGTCTTCCAGCGCTACCTCGACACGGTGCTCCCCGACGAAGGGGCCCGCACTCGCCTGGCGCGCGAGTCGCTCTCGCAGCAGACGCCCGAAGAGTCGATGACCGTCATTCGCCAGGGCATGACGAACTACGTCGAGCTGGCGAACGGCTGCGCGCGACTTCCGCGCGTCCCCTTCCGCCTCTTCTATGCGCTGCTCGGATCGGTGCAGCGCGAGATCCTGGCCTCGACGCACTTCAATCCGCTCACCGCACTCGAGTTCCGCCCCGAGTTCGATCGCATCACGAACGCGCACGTCCTCGACTTGATGCGTGCGGTCCCGGGCGAGCAAGGGCGTCGGATCGTGGCGCTCACGTTCCTCTCGCTCTTCCGCATGCTGCGCTACCTGGCGCTGGTCGAAGATCGCGTGCGCGACACGGAAGACGCGCCTCGCAAGGTCACCGGCGTCGTGTACCTGGTGCTCAGCGTTCTCCGCTCCGACGCGCGCGCGCTCACGGGGTACTTGCGGCAGCGCGCGGGCACGCTGCTGGGCGAAGGCTTCGAGCGCGAGCTGTTCAAGGTCCCCGCGCGCGATCTCGCGCATCGGTACGACCAGCTCCTCGAAGAAGGGCACCGTCTCCTCGAGATCAAATCGACGCTCGAAGGGGTGAGCGCCAACCTGCGCCTCGAGCTTCGTCGCGCGTTCGAGCACGACTTCCCTGCCCCGGAGCTCGCGCCGACGCTCGATCAGCTCCGCGCCGCGGTGAAGCACCTGACCACCACGCTGCGCCCCGCGCTTCAGAACGCGGTGCTCGTCCTCGGCAAGTCCCTCGGCACACGCCTCGACGAGCACGGCGTGTTCGACGACGTCTCCGCGCGCCGCATGTTGAGCGAGCGCTTGCGACGCGACGTGTGGATGTTCGCGCAGATCGTCCGCGCGTTCGCGCAGAAGGCGCGTGCGGTTCCATCCAGCGGTGAAGAGCGGTGGACCGGCGTGTCGTCGCTCCAGTTCATTCGCGAGTTCCTCGCGTACTTCCGGGCGATGGGTTACCCGCTGCTTCGCGCCGCCGACTACCCGCGCTTCGACGCTTACCTGTCGGCGATGGCCGCGCTCGGCGAGAGTGATCTCCTCGAGCCCGCCCGTCTTCAACAGGCGACCGCCGAGAGCGAGCAGTTCTACGAGTTCCTGACCGCGCTCTTCGATCAGATCGGTAAACGGGTCGAGCTCGCCTCGATGCCGTTCGACCGTCGCGCGGCCGCTTCGTCGCTCAAGCTCTATCTGGGAGATTGAGACAGATTACAAAACGAGACAAAACGAGAGAAGGGCGCAGACCTCCTGGGTCGCGCCCTTCAGCTCGGTGCCTGCGCCAGTTGCGCTAGGCCAAGATCGTTCAAGTAAGGAATCGGTGCTTCTTGGCTATTCCTCGCCATCGTCGAGCCCGTGGCTCGACGTGGGAGCGCCACCAAGCATCGAGGGGACGCCCGCGGGCGGAGCCGCTTTCGGCGCCTTCGGAGAGGCGGCTTGCTTCGCCTTGCCGCTCGATGCGGCGGGGCGCTTGGCAGCCGCTCTCCCAGGACCGGTCTTGGCAGCCTTTGCGGCCTTCTTTGCAGGCTTCTTGGCAGCCTTGCGGGCGGCCTTCTTCGCCGGCTTCTTGGCGGCGGTCTTACCGGCCGTCTTCTTGGTGGTCTTGGTCTTCTTGGCGCCCTTTTTTGCAGTCTTCTTCGCAACCATATGAGTATCCTCCTTTAGAGGTGAACTACATCACGTATATGGTCACCTACGTTCGTGGTCAACACAAAAAGTTGGCCCGGGTTAAGGGTACTTTGGCCACCTTGACGACGTCCTTTGGCGCCCATACCGTCCGCGCCGGCTCGATTGGCCGATGGAGGTGTGTCGTGGCGATGAAAGCTTTGCGTAAAACCGGTTTGGGAATTCTCGTGGCGTGCCTGCTCGCCGGTTGTGGACACACCGACGAAGAGATGGCCGCAAAGCAGCGCGAGATCGACAAGCTCAATGCCGATCTGAAGACCGCCAAGACGCAGATCACGCAGGACGAAGCGGCCGCGCACGACGCGCAGGACGAGATCGCCAAGATGCAAGACCAGCTGAAGACGCTGGGCGTGAGCGAAGCCAAGTCACGCGAGACCGCAGAGCAGCTTCAGCAGGCGGTGAAGGAATACCAAGATCGTCTGAACCAGCTCGCCGCGACCGAGAAGCGCTTTCAAGCCTTGAAAGAGAAGCTTCAGGCGCTCAACAGCACCGCGTTCAAGGTCGTCGTTCGCAACAACCTGATGGTCATTCAGCTTCCGGGCGACGTGCTCTTCGACTCGGGCAAAGACGAGCTGAAGCCGGGCGGCAAAGACGCGCTTCGTCAGGTGGCCGACGTGGTTCGCGCCGACAAAGATCTCTCTGCGCGTCACTTCCAGGTCGCGGGTCACACTGACAATCAGGGCTATCCCGCGGGCGGTCCGTTTCACGACAACTGGGGCCTCTCGCTCGCGCGCGCGCGCCAGGTTCTCTTGTACCTCGTCGCTCCGGGGCCGAAGGGCGGCGGGCTCGATCAGACGCACTGGTCGGCGGCCGGATTCGGGTCGACCGATCCGATGGCGGGGACGGCGGACACGCAGTCCAATGACGAGCGCGGAAAGAACCGTCGCGTCGAGATCGTGATCGAGCCGAACGTCGCCGAGATGTTGAACCTCGATCAGATCAACGCGCCTCCCAGCACCAACGGCGCGCCCACCACGACGACCACGGGTGGCGGCGCTCCGACGAAGTGACTCGCGTCGCCGCGATCGACATCGGCACGAACACCGTGCTGCTCCTCGTCGCTGAAAAGCGCGGGGATGGATCGCTCGCGGCGATCGAAGAGCGCGCGACGATCACGAGGCTCGGTGAGGGCGTCGACAAGACGCGCGCGCTCTCACCGGCGGCGATCGCGCGAACGAACGAGTGCTTGTCGCGCTACGCCGAAGCGATCCGCGCGCACGGCGTGGAGCGCATCGCCGTGGTGGGGACGAGCGCGATGCGCGACGCGCGCGGCGGCGAGGAAGTGCGTGAGCACGTGTCGCGTGCGATGGGCGTCGAGGCGCGCGTGATCTCGGGCGACGAAGAAGCGCGGCTCACGTTCGCCGGAGCGGTGAGCGGGCTCTCGCTCGATGGGACGCGCAACGTCACGGTGTTCGACATCGGCGGCGGGAGCACCGAGGTCGTGCACGGGACGCTCGACGCGCAAGGCGCAGCGGAGTCGATCGCGTTTGCCCAGAGCTTCGACGTCGGGAGCGTGCGTCTCACCGAGCGCCTCGTGAAGAGCGATCCGCCGACGAACGACGAGATGCGCGCGCTGCGTGCGTCGGCCGACGCGGCGTTCGTCGCCGTGCCCGCGCTGTCGGACGACACGCGCGAGGTGCGTGAGGTCGTGGGCATCGCGGGGACGATGACGACGCTCGCCGCCGTGTCACTGAAGATGGTGCCGTACGACGGCGCGCGCGTGCACGGTCACATGATGCTGAGGCGCGAGGTCGATCAGTGCGTTCGCGACCTCGCCGCCGTGCCGCTCGAGGAGCGCCGCCAGGTCGCAGGGCTCGAACCCAAGCGCGCCGACGTCATCGTGGCCGGGGGAACGATCGCGCTCGCGCTCCTCGAGCGACTCAACGTGAATCGTGTCCGTATCTCCGACCGCGGTGTCCGTTGGGGCCTCGCCGAGCAGCTCGCGCGCGAATCTTGAGCGCAGTGCGTCACATGCGAGATCTCATCCGCTCATGATGAGATCGCCCTGGAATTTGGCTGCGAAACGCGCTGAGCCCGTATGACGCACAGGTGGCGCGACCGCGAAAACCGTTTGACAGAAGGCCACTCTAGCCACTAGAGTGCGCCTGCCTGATTTCCTGACTTCTTTCTGGCGGCGCCCATCCAGCCTGGTTTTTTCCGAGGCGGCGATTTGGCGGGTCAGAGGGAATAGATCCCGCACCGATTCCGTTCTTATACGTCCGTTAGGCCTGCGGCGGTATTTTTTACCGCCAAAGCGAAGCGAGACGTCTTGCCTTCGTTCAGATGAATTCGTCGGGGCGGGGAAACCGTTCGCCAAGGAGACGCTATGCAAGCTGGTACCGAGGTCAAGTTCAAGGTTGGGGACAAGGCCGTTTATCCCGCTCAGGGCGTGGCCGAAGTCATCCGCATCGAGGAGAAGGACATCGCCGGCACGCGCCAGCGCTTCTACGTCCTTCGCATCCTCGACACGGATCGCAAGATTCTGGTCCCCGTTTCGAACGCCAGCGCCGTCGGTCTCCGGCAAGTGATCAGCGAGCAGGAGATCCGCGAGATCTTCGACATCCTGAAGGAGCGCACGCTCGCGTTCGACAACCAGACCTGGAACCGCCGTTACCGCGGGTTCATGGACAAGATCAAGACGGGATCGATCTACGACGTCGCGGAAGTGCTCCGCGATCTGTACCGCCTCAAGACGGACAAGCAGCTCTCGTTCGGCGAGCGCCGCATGCTCGACACGGCGCGCACGCTCATCGTGAAAGAAATCGCGATCGCGCGGAAGCAGACCGAAGAGCAAGTGAAGACCGAGATCGAAGCGATCTTCGTCGCCAACTGATCGACGCGGGGCTCGCCCCGCGACGTGAGACGCGCGCCATCCGAGAGGATGAGCGCGCGTTTTGCTTTTGTTCGCAGCGAGCTCTTGGCCCGCCAATGCTCGCGAGGGTTCCCTGAATACGAGCTTGCAGACTTTGAATGCTCGCGAGCATTCGGCGAACCCTCGCGAGCATTGATCGGTCCACAAGCTTGCAGACTTTGAATGCTCGCGAGCATTCGGCGAACCCTCGCGAGCATTCGCGGAACCCTCGCGAGCATTGGCGGGAATGCTCGCGAGCATTCGGCGAACCCTCGCGAGCATTCAATGTCTGCAAGAGTCGCGGAATGCTCGCGAGCATTCGCGCGCTACGGGCGACGCGCGCGCGCCCGCTCAGGCGTGGTCGAGAAGCCCGAACTCCCAGGCTTCGCCCGGCTCGCGGATGGCGCTGACGGCGGCCTCCACGCGGCGAAGGATGTCTACGTGGGACGTCGATGCGTTGGCGCGGACGGCGACGGCGACCTTCTCGTCGCGACCGAGGTTCTCGGTCCACTGCCAGACGCGGGCGGCCACGACGCCGTCGACTCCGTAGACGAGCTCCAGCGTGCGACGAAGGCGCGGCGGAGTCTTCGTGGCGGGGGCTTCGGACATTCGGGTGCTTTCGACTAACACGCGGCGGTCGGGGGTCAAGGCGAGCCGGCGAAGCGCATGTCAGCGCAGGTCAGAGTGAAGAGAGAACCTCGGGTGTGACTTCAGCGAGCGCGAGCGCACGGGCGCCGTGGTGATCGGACATGAATTTCGCGAGGCGCGCCGGATCGACCGGGACGAGATCGGCGCCCATGGGGCCGACGACGTCGCTGCCGATGACGAAGCGGAGAGCGTCGGCCGATTGCCAGCGCTGGTCGTAGAAGTCGGCGACGAGGAGCGACGTGGCCGCGGTCTTCCCGCCGCGCCAGGCGAGGAGCGCGCAGCGCGGCGTGTCGAAGTGGACGGCGCCGCCCGCGGTGACGAGGTCGGCGCGCCAGGTGCTCTTCGGATCGATGCGCATGCCGCACGTGGCGCAGCGCTCGACGCGCGTGCATGCGGTGACGAGCGACGCGCACGCGAGCGCGAGGAACGCGCGGCGCGCGAGGGGAGCCCCAGACGGTGCGATCACGGAAAGAGCGAGGCTCCGCCGCTGACGATGGCGTAGCGCGCGATCGGGATCGCGCCGATGACGAGGACCGCGCCCCACGCGAACGCCTCGCGACGAAGGCGATCGCGCGCGAAGCTGGTGAGCGCCGAACGCGAAGCGTCGGTGCGCGCGAGCAGAGCGCCGATGCCCGCGCCGAGCGCCCACGTGGCGGCGAGGAGGATCGCGCCGAAGAGCGGGTAGCCGATGGCGAACACGCTCGGTCGGAGGAGACAGAACGGGCACACGTGCTGCGGGACTTCGAAGGCGTGCGGCGCGACCTCGAGGACCGATGCGGCCAGCGCGAAGGGGAGGGCGACGAGCGACGCCGCCGCTGCCGCGAGCACGATGGGAACGCGCGGACGGCGCGCGGCGATCCACGCCAGCGCGATGCTGAGCGCGATCGCGATCGCCGCGCCCGTCGTCGCGAAGATGCGCGTCGCCGCGCCCAGGCCCGTCGGACCCGCGGCGCCCGACGCGACCGAGTCGAGCTGCACCGAGCAACACGAGGCGACGACGGTGAGATCGAGATCGAGCGCGAACGCGAGCGCGAGACCGAAGTCGACGACCGCGAGCGGCGCGAGGATCAGCGTGGCCTTCGCCAGCGAGCGCACGAGATCGAGCCCGCGAACGCGCGCGTCGAGCACGTAGAGCTGCGCGACCACGCCGGCGGCGAGCGCCGTCAGCGTCGTGGCCGCGAGCGAACGGAAGCCCCACGGCGTCGCGCGGAAGACGCCGTAGCCGCACATCGCGCCGCGGATCGATCCGCTCAGGCGATCGCCGGCCAGCATCGACAGCGCCAGGATCGCCACCTGCACCACAGTCGCCACGCGCACGAACGTCGATGCCAGCTCGGCGCGGCGCTCGAGCGCGAGCTGACCCTCGGTGGCGCGCGACACGTTGAACGCGCGGAGCACGCGCCACGACGTCTGCGCCGCGCGGGTGAACAAGACCACCGCGACCAGGCCGGCGACGAGTCGCAGGAGGATCCACGGTTGGAGCAGGTTCGCGAAATGCACGCGCTAGTCAGCCTGCGCGACCAGGCGCCCCTCGGCAAGATCGAGGACCCGCGCCACGTTCGCGTTCGCCGCGACCCGCGCGTCGTGCGTGGCCACCAGGACCGCGCGCGGCATCTTCGGATCGGACGCGAGCGCGGCGAGCTCGGTGGCGATCGCGCGGGCGTTGGCGTCGTCGAGGTGCGCGGTGGGCTCGTCGAGCAGAAGCAGCCGCGGGTCGAGGAGGAGCGCGCGCGCGAGCGCCACGCGCTGGCGTTCGCCGCCCGAGAGCGTTCGCGCGATCGCGCCCCCCAGACTCGCGACACCGAACCGCTCGAGCAGCGCGTCGGCGCGCGCTTCGTCCTTCGCCGTGACCCCCTCGGGGATCTTCGGGAGGAGCACGTTCTCGCGCGCCGTCATCGCGTCGACGAGCTGCAGATCTTGAAACACGAACCCGACCTTCGCGCGGCGCGCTTCCGCGCGATGCGCGTCGCGCATGCGTGACGTCGGCTCGCCGTCGAGCAACACCTCGCCGCTGGTCGGCGAGAGCATCGCGCCGACGATCGCGAGCAGCGTCGTCTTCCCGCTGCCGCTCGGTCCGCGAAGGACGACGAGCTCACCGCGCGCGAGCTCGAACGAGATCCCCTCGAGGATCGTCCGGCGCGCCTGGCCGTCACGGATGCGCTTGGTGACGTCGCGAACGCTCGCCGCGGGCGGGTCGAGCGGTGGGATCCGAGGCGAGACCATCGAGGCCCACGCTACCACCGTGGCCGATTCGCTCGCGCGACCGAGGATGTGCCATCATGTGCCCTCGGGCGTCGAGCTGTCGTGGTCCGGTGGCTCGACCGCGGCCGGATCGACGAGAAATGCCGCCGTTTCGTCATGGCACTGGCAGTGCTTTAGCAAGAGTGGGGAATCATGCTGACTCGTCGCTACCGCACCTGGACGGGCCTCGCCGTCGTCGCTTTCGCGGCGGTCGTGGGGGCGGCGACGGCCTGCGACCTCAATCCCCAGCCGCTCCCTCCCGGCTTCACCGGGTCCGCCACCGGTGACGGCGGCGCCAACACCCCCGCGCCCATCCTGGGTGGCAATGGCGACGCGAGCACGACCCTCTCGAGCGACTCCGGTCCGTCGGGCTTCAACGGGGCCGACGGCGGCGATGTGGGGGCACCTGGGGGCGACGCCGGCGGCGTCGTCGACGGGAGCGCGCCGGAGGCGGGCGACGGTGGGGATGCGGGTGACGCGGGCGATGCGAGCGACGCGGGCGCGATGGATGGATCGATCGACGCGAACGAGGACGCGGAATGATCTCCACGCGCCATCTCCTCGCGGCGATCGCGATCGCCTCGCTGGCGACGGCGTGCGATCTCAATCCGCAGCCGCTCCCGCCGGGCGAGCAACCCGACGGCTCGGCCAACGAACAACCGCCCGGCAACGGCGACAACGGCGGCAGCGGCGGCACCACCGCGGGGGTCGGCGACGGCGGCGCGGCAGCCCCGCCCTTGGCGTCCGTCGACGCGAGCACCGACGCGGGTCTCGACGGCGCATCGGACGGCGCGCTCGACGGATCGACCGACGGCGAGAGCGACGGATCGCTCGACGCGGGCGACGCCTCGGACTGAGCTACTTCGTGCGGCGCGCGCGGACGTAGTCTTCGAGCACGTTCGCCGTGAACTCGGCGAGGATGCCGTCGGTCACGCGCAGGCGGCGCGAGAGATCGCGCGCGATGTTCAGCGTGATGAGCGCGTACGACTTCAGGTCGTGGCGGTAGAGCGCGTCCATGTCCTCCGACGAGATGCGGAGGAGGCGCGATGGCGCGACCGAGCGCACGGTCGCCGAGCGGGCCTGCATGTCGATGAGCGACATCTCACCGAAGCAGTCGGCCGGACCGAGGAGCGCGATGCGATGCTCGCGACCGGCGCGGCTCTTCTTCACGACCTCCACTTCGCCGTCGAGCAGCACGAACATCTCGTGCGCGAGGTCTCCTTCGCGAAAGAGCATCTCGCCAGGGAGCGCCGTGTGCTGCTTCAGCGTCGAGGTGAGGTGCACGAGCACGTCGTCCGAGAGCGCGCCGAACAGACCGATCTCGCGCAGCTTGTCGACCGTGAGCGCGGGAGCCTCGGAGCGATGGCCGGCGACCGGATGCAGGGGAGTCTGGCGTGCGTTCGTCATGGGGATTCTCTCTAAGGACAATAGCCGTAATCGACGCCGTTCGCGGCGACAGGTCCGCCGCCGAAGGTCTGGCACGCTTCGCCGTCGCCGCAATCAGAAGGGGAGTGGCCGATGCGGCACCACTGGAGACACTGGCCGGCGCAGACCAGGCCCGGCTTGCAATCGTTGATGTAGGTGCAGGCGCCGCCGATGGTCGTGAGACCCATGCCGATGCAATCCGTGCCGCCGGCGTTGTCGGAGATGCAGCCACCGTTCAGATCGCCGGTCGCGCCACATCCGTTCGGATCCTGGAGCTGGCAGTTGATGGAGCAGGTGCCGTAATGCGCGAGCGGGCCGGCGTCGCTGCCGGTGAGCGAGACGCACGTGCCCCCCTCGGCGAGCTTCGCGTTGCAGCCGGCGTCGCTGGTGAGCGTGCAGTACGGGCGACAGACGCCGTCCGAGCACGTGAGCCCAGGGGCGCAGCTCGCGCTCGCGGTGCAGCCGTGACCGACGAGCGCGTTGCCGGCGACGACGCAGACGGTCCCTTCGCCGCCATCGAGGTCGCAGGTCTCCTGCGAGGGGCAGTCGCACTGCGGATCGAGCCCGCACGGGTCGCCGGGCGAGGGCTTGTGGCACGAGACGAGGCCGCTGTCGGCCGGTGGCGTGACCGGCGCGTCGTCGCTCGCGTCGTCGGGGAGGGTCGCGTCGTCGAACGTCGTGGGGAGAGCGTCGAGCGTGAAGCCGGGGCCCGAGTCGGCGAAGGACGAGTCCCCTTCGGTCGGAGGCGTGCCGCCGGCGTCGGTGGTCGTCTCGTTCGGAGCGACTTTCGAGCACGCGGCGCCCGCGACGACGAGCGCGAGGACGCCAGCGCTCGCGACGAACCACCCGCGTTTGCTCGCTCGACTCATCTCTCGCTCCGCGCGCCGGCCTCGCGAGTTCCTACCACGCCCCGCCTCAGCTCGCCCGCGTGGGGACCGTGACGCCCAGGTCTTTCGTGAAGACGATGCGCTTCCGGGAGGGGCCGGCGTAGTCGTCGATCTCGGACGCCTCCCAGCCGAGCGCGAGGTGGAAGCGCTGCGAGCCTTCGTTCCCCAGCGTCGTGATCGCTTTCATGCGCACGCAGCCGGCCGCGGAGCACGTGTCGGTGAACGACTCGTACAGCATGCGCCCCACGCCGCGGCGACGGTACTCGGGGTGGATGCCGACGAGGTGCACGTAGCCGGTCTTCACCGGATCCTGCGCGATGAACCCGAGGAGGAAGCCGACCAGCCTACCGGCGTCCTCGACGATGAGCGCCTTGTCCCCCAGCTCGTAGAAGAAAATGGGGTGCGCGAACGTGCCGATGGGACCGCCCCACCAGCGGTCGATGACCTCGACGATCTGATCGAAGTCACCCTTGGTGATCCGGCGCGGCTGCATCGCGGCTGAGAGTTTCACGCTTTCTCTGGCGCGCGCAACGCGCATGTTGATACTGCCAGCCATGGATTCGCGCCGCGTCCTGATTGCTCCGTCGATCCTCTCCGCCGACTTCGGACGGTTGGCCGATGAGGTCGGTCGCGTCGATCGGTCCGGCGCCGATTGGATTCACGTCGACGTGATGGACGGGCGCTTCGTGCCGAACATCACGATCGGTCCCGTGGTCGTCAAAGCGGTGCGCGCGGCGACGAAGAAGCCGGTCGATTGCCACCTGATGATCGTGGAGCCGGAGAAGTACATCGAGGCCTTCAAGGAGGCCGGCGCCGACGGGCTCACGGTGCACGTCGAGACGTGCGTGCACTTGCACCGCACGCTGCAGCACATCAAGTCGCTGGGGATGCGCGCCGGCGTGGTGCTCAATCCGTCGACGAACGAAGACACGCTTCGTTACGTGATCGAAGTCGCGGACCTGGTGCTGGTGATGAGCGTGAACCCGGGGTTCGGCGGGCAGTCGTTCATCCCCGAGGTGCTGCCGAAGGTGCGCGCGATCCGGAAGATGATCGACGCCACGGGCCGCGACGTGGCGCTGCAGATCGACGGCGGGATTTCGGAGAAGACCGTGCGCGCGGCAGCGGAGGCGGGGGCGCGCGTGATGGTGGCGGGGAACGCCGTGTTCACGCACGCCGACTACGCGCAGGCCATCCTTGCCATTCGACGCGAAGGGGATGCGGGGGCCGCGAAGTGAGGGCGCGCGCAGTTTGCGGGGCGATCGCGATCGCGGTGCCGATCGCGTCGCTCGTGGTGGCGTGCGGCAACGGGCTCGGGCGGGCGACGGGCGCGTTCGATCTCGACTCGGCCGACGCGGCGACGAACCTCGCGGTGGTGCCGCACGTGGCCGATCCGACCGACGGGCTCGATGCGTCGAGCGCTGCGGCGAGCGTCGCGAACGCGCTAGCGCCGAGCGGGCAGGTCGCGGCGGGACGTGACGACGACCGCGTGGCGGCGGCGATGGCGAAGGTGACGCACGCGCGTGGCCTCGCGGCGCTGCGCTCGGTGCCGGGCGTGGTGCTGGCGCGCGACGCGCTCATCGCCAAGGTGAAGGCGCACGTCGATCGCGAAGTGCCGTCGGCCGTCATCCGTCACGAAGGGATGGAGCTCCAGCTGTTCGGGTTCATCTCGCCGCAGATGGACTACGAGGCCGAGACGTTCAAGCTGCTCGAGGCGCAGCTCGCCGGGTTCTACGAAGAGAGCGACGGCACGATGTACATGGCCGCCGATCTCACCGCCGAGAACGCCGACGCGACGCTCTCCCACGAGCTGGTGCACTCGCTCCAGGACCAGCACTTCGATCTGAAGCCACACTCGAAGTACCAGGCCGGCAAGAGCGACGAGCAGGCCGCGTTCTCCGCGCTCGCGGAGGGGGACGCGACGAGCGCCATGGCCGACGTGATGATCGCCGGCGCGCAGCCCGGAGCGACCGCGCTCGATCTCCCCGACGAGCTGTTCATCGAGCAGGTGAACGAGAGCGTGAGCTCGGGGCCGGCGGCGAGCGCGCCGCACATCATGCGGACGTCGCTCGTCGCGCCGTACACTCACGGGACCGTGTTCGTGAACGCGATCCGCCGGAGCGGCGGGTGGAAGTCGGTCGATGCGACGTGGGCGGCGATGCCGAAGACGACGGAGCAGATCCTTCACGTCGACAAATGGCGCGCGCGCGAAGGGGCGATCGCCGTGAAGGCGCCGACGATGGCGGCGCTCGGGGCGGGTTGGTCGGCGGTGGACGAAGACACGAACGGTGAGCTGGGGATTCAGCTCTCGTTCGAGGAGTGGATGGGGGACGAGGCGTCGAAGAAGGCGGCGGCGGGGTGGGGCGGGGATCGCGCGGTGCTGGCGATGAACGGGGATCGTGCGGCGATGGCGATTCACCTGCGGTACGACGCGCAACGCGCGGGGGGCGATCCGTTTCCGGCGGTGGCCGACGGGATCGCGGCGACGGTGGGGAAGCCCGCGGCGCGCGATGGTTCGTGGGTGTGCGTGGAGCGCCCGACGCTCGGGCCGCTAGCCGTGATGAAGCGCGGGCGCGATCTGGTGATCCTGGCGGGGCCGGCGACGACGGGGGCGAAGTGGGCATCGGCGGCGACGTGCGCCGTGGTGAAGAAGTGGGCGGACGAGATCGCGGGGGAGTGATCGATCAGACGGCGCACGCTTCGCGCACGAGCTGAAGCCCGACGTACGACGCCAGCGTCTGGATCATCACGCGATCGCCGAAGCTCCCGAGCGAGCGATGCTTCACGATCGTCCCCTTCGGTGAAGCGAGCGCGATGTACACGGTGCCGACCGGCTTCTCGTCGGTGCCGCCGGTCGGTCCGGCGACGCCGGTGAGCGAGAGGGCCACGTCCGCGCCCGACACGCGACGAACCCCCTCGGCCATCGCCGCGGCCACCTCCGCGCTCACCGCGCCGTGACCGCGCAGCACGTCTTCGCCGACGCCGAGGAGCTGCGTCTTCGCGCTGTTCGCGTACGTCACGGCGTCGACCAGGAGGAAGTCGCTCGCGCCCGGCTCGCGCGTGAGCATGTGACCCACGAGGCCGCCGGTGCACGACTCGGCGATCGCCAGCGTGTACCCGCGCGATCGCAGCGCGCGACCGACGACGCCGGCGAACGTGTCGTCGCCGTCGCCATAGACCACGTCGGCCAGACGCTTCTTCACTTCGGCCGCGGCCGCGTCGCACAGGGCGTGGGCGGAGGCTTCGTCGCGCGCGCGGGCGAGGACCTTCACTTCGATCTCGGGGAAGTGCGCGCGGTAGCCGATTGTCACGCCGGTGAAGGTCTCTTCGATGCCGGCGAGCCGCTCGCCGACGATGCTCTCGGGCAAGCCGAACGTGCGGAGGCGCACCTGATGGCTGTCGTTCGGCGCGAGCGGGCGGATGCGCGGGACGACCTGCTCGTCGAACATGCGCTTCATCTCGCGCGGCACGCCGGGCATGAAGAACGCGGTCGCCTCGCCGATTGTGACGCAGAAGCCGGGCGCGGTGCCGATGGGGTTCGCCAGCACGTCGGCGCCGCGCGGGAAGTCGGCCTGCTTGGCGTTCGACTCGCTCATCGTGCGGCCGATCTTTTCGAAGCGGCGGCGGATGGCGTCGAGCGATCCTTCGTCGCGTTCGACCGGGACACCGAGCGCTTCGGCCACGGCTTCGCTCGTCATGTCGTCGGTCGTGGGGCCGAGGCCGCCGGTGCACACGATGACCTTCGCCCAGCCTGCGAGGCGCTTCAGCGTGGCGATGATGCGCGCGGGGTCGTCGTCGACCGTGGCCTTCTCGGCGACCTCGAAGCCGAGATCCGTGAGCGCGGCGGCGAGCCACGGACCGTTGGTGTCCACGAGCTCTCCGCGAGTGAGCTCCGTGCCGATGCAGAAGACGGCGCACGTCATGGGGTCGATGAATCTAGCACCGGTCATGTTGCGGACGCCTGGTCGCCTAGCGCGCCGCTTGGGGGTCCTTCGCGCACCGAACGCCGACGCGAGGGTCGTGCGACGCGGGATCGATCTCGAGGCGCGACCAGGTGCGAAGCTCGGTCGCGAGCGCGCTGGCCCACGATCCGCCGTGCGCCACGGGGCTCGCGTGATCGCGCGTGGTCCACTCGGCGACGTTGCCGGCCATGTCCTGGAGGCCCAGCGCCGTCGCGCCGTCAGGGTGCGCGCCGACGCTGTCGGGGCCGGCGGCGGCTCGTGCGCACGGCCCGGTGGAGAGGCCCCACGCGCCGCGCCGACACACCGCGCCGGTGTCGCCCCAGGGGTAGCGATGCGCGTCGGGGCCGGCGGCGGCGGCGATCCATTCGTCTTCGGTGGGCACGCGCCCGCCGTGCGCGCGGCAGTAGGCGTCCGCGTCGGCGAAGGAGAGACCGGAGAGCGCGCGTGCCTGATCGGCGCCGTCTGTCGCGTGCGCTTCGAAGGCGTCGAGGTCGAACGCCCGCACTTCGAGCACGCGCGGCGCCACGCGCCCTTCGGCTTCCCAATCGGACGGGCCGAGGAGCAAGCGCGTGGCGGGGACGTGGACCATGCGCGCCGCGGGCGCCGTCGAGCGCGCGCACGCTCCGCCGTTCACTTCGCGCGTGTCGCAACAGCGCCAGTCGGCCACCACGAACGGCGCGCCGCACGCGACCTCGTCACCGCCCGTGGCCCGGGTCGCCGCGATCACCGCGACCACCCCCGCGATCGCAGCGCCCGCGATCGCGACCCACGCGGCGCGATTCACCTCGCGACGCTCGTCCGAAGCACTCCGATGCCGCTCACTTCGATCTCGAGCGTGTCGCCTTCGACCAGCGGCCCGACCCCCTCCGGCGTCCCGGTCACCAGCAGATCGCCCGGCTCGAGCGTCATCATGCGGCTGGCGTAGGCGATGAGCGTCGGCACGTCGAAGATCATGCTCGACGTCACGCCGTCTTGCCGAACGTCCTCGTTCACCCGGCAGCGAATGGAGAGGCGCGACGGATCGAGCTCGGTCTCGATCCACGGCCCCACCGGGCAGAACGTGTCGAAGCCCTTCGCGCGGGCCCACTGCCCGTCCTTCTTCTGGAGGTCGCGCGCGGTGATGTCGCCGACGCAGGTGTAGCCGAACACGTACGCCAGCGCGTCTTCCTTCCGGACGTTCCGCGCGCGCCGGCCGATGACGACCCCCAGCTCCGCTTCGTGCTCCACGCGCGTGCTCTCCGGCGGCAGTCGGATCGTGCCTCCGGGATCGAGCAGGGCGCTCGGCGGCTTCAGGAAGAGGAGCGGCTCGCTCGGCGGCTCGTTCCCCAGCTCCTTGGCGTGCGCGGCGTAGTTGCGGCCGATGCACAGGATCTTCGACGGCTGCACAGGGCAGCGGAGATCGCGCTCTTCCCAGGCGAGGTGCGCGCGCTCGCCCGACGTCGGACCGTGGTCGCTCCACGGCGCCGCGCTGAGGATTTCCGCGATGCCTTCGTCGAGGCGGGCGTAGGAGATTTCGCCGTCAGGAACGGCTAGCCGGGCAATCCGCATGGTGGAAAACCAATCTTACGAAACGGGGAGGGCTCTCGGTTCATCTATTCTGCGGCCCAGTGGCGACGCAAGCATCCATCTCCAGCACCGCCGCCGCCGTCGGCGACCCTCCGGTCGCGAAGAAGTCCGCGCGCCGATTCCTGCCGCTCGCCGTCCTTGCGGCGATCGCCGTGGGGTACGGCGGGTATCGCGTGTGGGATCGCGCGCGGCCGTACGAATGGAGTGGGACGGTCGAGGCGCGGACGATCGCCGTCGGATCGCGCGTCGGCGGGCGCGTGAAAGAGGTGCTCGCGCGCGAAGGCGATCGCGCGGCGCAAGGCGCGGTGCTGGTGACGCTGGAGCCGGGAGACCTCGAGGCGCAGCGGTTGATCACGCAGGGGGAGCTCGAGGTCGCGCAGGCGAATCTCGAGAAGCTGGAGAAAGGCGCGCGCCCCGAGGAGCTCGACGAGGCGAGGGCCCGAACGCAGACGGCGATGGCCGCGCTCGAAGAGACGAAGACCGGCGCGCGCGTGGAAGAGATCGCGGGGGCGAACGCGCGCTTGGTGGCGACGCAGGTGGCGGTCGACAAGGCGAAGCTCGACGCGGATCGCGCGCACAAGCTGTTCGACACGCAGTCGATCGCGCAGGCGCAAGTGGACGACGCCGACACCGCGCTCCACGGCGCGGTCGCCCAGCGTGACGCGGCGTCGCAGGCGCTCGATCAGCTGAAGAACGGCTCGCGCCGCGAAGACATCGCGCAGGCGCAGGCGCGCGCGGCCGAAGCGCGGGCCAGCGCGAAGCTGGTGTTCGCCGGGTCGCGCGTCGAGGACATCAAGGCTGCGCAAGGGCAGGTGTCGGCGGCGCAAGGGCGGCTCGATCAAGTGAAGACGATGCTCGACGAGCTCGCCATCCGCGCGCCCCGCGCTTCGCGCGTCGAGTCGCTCGACCTTCGCCCCGGCGACATCCTCGCGCCGAACGGCACCGCGGCGACGCTCATCGAGGACGACCAGCTCTACGTGCGCATCTACGTCCCCGAGACGCAGCTCGGTCATCTCCATCCGAACCAGGAAGTCCCCGTGTCGGTCGACTCGTTCCCCGATCGCTCGTTCAAGGGGATCGTCGAGCACATCAACCAGGTGGGCGAGTACTCGCCGCGCAACCTGCAGACGGCCGACGAGCGCGCGAACCAGGTGTTCGCCACGCGCATCGGCCTCCGCGAAGGGCGCGACGACCTCCGCGCGGGGATGGCCGCGTTCATTCACGTGCCGAAATGACCACCGGCGCGGATCTCGCGATTCGCGTCAACGGCGTGACGCGCAACTTCGGAGACTTCAAGGCGCTCGACGCGGTCGAGCTCGCCGTGCGCACGGGGACCATCTACGGCCTGCTCGGTCCGAACGGCTCCGGCAAGTCGACGCTCATTCGCATCCTGTGCGGGCTGCTGGCGCCGACGTCGGGATCGGCCACCGTGCTGGGGCTCAATGTGGCCACCGAGGGCGACGCCATCCGCCGCCGCATCGGGTACATGAGCCAGAAGTTCGCGCTGTACGACGACCTCACCGTCCGCGAGAACCTCGAGTTCTACGCGCGCGTCTACGGCCTCAAGGGCGATCGCCTGAAGGCGCGGCGCGACGCGGCCATCGAGCTCACGCACATCGGTCCGTACGTCGACCGGCGCGCGGGGCTCCTCTCGGGCGGATGGAAGCAGCGCCTCGCGCTCGGCACGGCGCTCATGCACGAGCCGCGCGTGGTGTTCCTCGACGAGCCGACCGCGGGGATCGATCCGGTCGCGCGTCGCGAGCTGTGGGATCTCCTGTTCGCGCTGGCGGCCGAGGGGATCACGCTGCTGGTGACGACGCACTACATGGACGAAGCCGANNTGGTCACCACGCACTACATGGACGAGGCCGAGCGCTGCGGCGAGGTCGGCTATCTGTACATGTCGAAGATGATGGTGAGCGGCACGCCGGCGGCGTTGAAGGCGCTCCCCGCCGTGAACCGCCCGGGCGCGCGGCGCCTCGAAGTGGAGACGCACGTCGAGCCCGCGCGCGCGCTCCAGTGGCTCCGCAAGCAAGAGTTCACCGAGGGGGCGACGATCTTCGGCCAGGCGATCCACGCGCTCGTGAGCACGGGCGTCACGAACGACGAGCTCGCGGACAGATTGCATCATGCAGGCTTTCCGAACGTGGCCCTGCGCGAGATCGAGCCGTCGCTGGAAGACGTGTTCGTCGCCCTCACCGAGCAGGCCGCGGCCGCGCGCGGGGAGCCGGTGTCGTCGTCGAACCTGGCCGTGCCCGTGGGCGCGGGAGTGGCCACGTGAACGGCGGCGGGTTCTGGGATTCGTTCGTGGCGATCGTGCGCAAGGAGTTCGTCCACATCGCGCGCGACCGGGCGACGCTCGTCATCGCGCTGGCCATCCCGATCTTCCAGCTCGTGCTGTTCGGGTTCATCGATCAGACGGTCTCGAATCTCCCCACCGTCGTCGTCGATCAAGACGGGACCCGCTATGGGCGCGAGCTCATGGACAAGCTTCGCGCGACGCACACGTTCAAGATCACGCACGTCACCCCCGACCCTCGCGCCGCGCGTGACGACATCACCGCCGGTCGCGCGCGCGTGGGGGTCGTGATCCCGCCCGACTACCACGACAAACGCGCGCGCGGCGAAGGGGCGAAGATCCTCGTCCTCATCGACGGCAGCGACTCGAACGTCAGCGCGCAGGCCCTCGCCAGCGTCAACGGTATCGCCGCCGACGAGAACCTCCAGGCGACCACCGAGCGTCTGCAGGTCGGCGCCAGCGCACCCCAGTCCGCGCTCGGCGTTCAGCCGATCGTCCTCTTCAACCCCGACGGGCGCACGGCGAACTTCATCATCCCCGGCCTCATCGCGATCCTGCTTCAGATCGTGGCCATCGTCCTCACGGCGATCTCGATCGTGCGCGAGCGCGAGAAAGGCACGCTCGAGCAACTCCTCGTCACGCCCATCAACCCGCTCGGCCTGATGCTCGGCAAACTCGCGCCGTACCTGCTGGTGGGGCTGGCCGAGATGGCGATGATCCTGTTCGCCATGCGCTTCGGCTTCGACGTGCCGATCCGCGGGAGCCTCGTGTTCCTCTTCGCGATGGCGCTCGTGTACCTGTTCTCGCTCCTGTCGATCGGCCTCGCCATCAGCACGCGCGCGCAGACGCAGTCGCAGGCGCAGCAGATGGCGCAGATGTTCCTCCTGCCGTCGATCTTCCTCAGCGGCTACATCTTCCCGCAGCCCGGCTTGCCGTTCGTCCTGCGATGGATCGGGCGCGTCCTGCCGGCGACGCACATGATCGAGATCCTGCGCGGCGTGGTCCTGCGCGAAGCGGGGCCGATGGAGCTGTGGCCGAACGTGGCGGCGCTGGTGGCGATCAGCGTGGTCATGGTCGCGCTCAGCGTGCGGAACTTCAAAAAGATCGCGGCGTAAATCGGCCGCATCGAGCGTGGACGCCGGCGCGCGTTGCCCTTACGTTCCCGCGCGTGACGACCAACACTCGCCTTACCAACATTCGCCTCGCGTTCTCCCCCGACAGCGACGACCTCTTCATGTTCTGGCCGCTCCTTCACGGGAAGGTCACGTCGCCCGGGCTCACGTTCACGCACGAGCGCGAAGACACCGAGACGCTGAACGCGCGCGCGGAGCGGGGCGACGTAGATGTGATCGCGGTCTCGATCGCGCGCTACGCGACGATCGCGCGCGACTGGTTGCTCTTGCCGCACGGCATGTCGGTCGGTCGCGGGTACGGACCGGTCGTCGTGGCGGATCGCGAGCAGCCGCTGTCGGCGCTTCGCGGCAAGCGCATCGGCGTGCCGGGGCTCCGCACGACGGCGTACCTCACGCTGCGGCTTCTCCTCGCAGAGTTCGAGGCGGTCGTGATCCCGATTCAACCGTACGCGCGCGTGTTCGAAGCGCTGCGCGCGCACGAGGTCGACGCCGCGCTGCTCATTCACGAGGGGCGGCTCACGTTCGAGCGCGAAGGGTTCGCGAAGGTGTGCGACGTGGGTGAGGCGTGGCTGACGCTCACGGGGTTGCCGCTGCCGCTGGGCGGAAACGCGATCCGTCGCGGGCTCGGCGAAGCGACGATCGCGCAGGTGTCACGCGCCTGCGCCGAGTCGATCGCCTGGTCGCTCGATCACCGCGACGAAGTCATGACCGCGCTCCTCGCGGAGGAGACGCGCGCCGACGTGCAGCTCGATCGCGCGATGCTCGATCGCTACCTCACGATGTACGCCAACGAAGACACGCGCCGCATGACCGACGACGCGCGCCGCGCCGTGGGCGAGCTGTTTCGCCGCGGGCGCGACGCGGGAATCGTGGATGGCGCGCTCGACGCCGACTTCGCGCCCTGAGTCGCCGGGCGCGATCCGCAAGGACCGCGCGCCGGCGTCTTAGGACGCTCTCAGGAACCGCTGGGGGTGCCGCTGCCGGCCGAGACCGGCGTGGACTCCGCGACCGGCGTGCACTGAACCGTGACGCCGTTCTCGACGAACGAGAAGCCGCCGCCGGTCGTCGCCGTCCAGGTGAGCGTCGTCGTGCCGGAGGTGATGGTGCCGGCGCACGAGAACACCGCGTTGCCGGCGGTGGTCACGACGCAAGCGCCGTTCTGCGTGGCGAGTGTCTCCGTCGTGCTGGCGCCCGCGATGCCGGCGACGGGGGCGGAGGTGCAGGTGTAGCTCTGATCGCACTTCGGACAGTTGCCGCCGCCGCTGCCGCCGCTCGAGGAGCTGCCGCTCGACGAGCCGCTCGAGGAGCTGCCGCTGCTCGAGCCGCCGCTGCTGCTCCCGCCGTTGGGCCCGTTCGGCCCGGGTGACTCGGTGCCGCCGGGCGCGGGCTCTTGCCCGCTCCCTTTACCCGGCGACTCCGGCGTACCGCTCGTGCCCGGCGACTCGCGCGTGCTCCCTGGGATCGGCGCAGGCACACCGGGGCCGCCGGAGCATGCGACGATCGTGGAGACGATCGCGAGGGCCGAGAGAAGACGGGCGGAGCTCATGGCTCAGAAATAATACAACGCGGAGATGTTGTTGACGAACAGCGCCCACGGGTCGCTGCCGACGCTCGTCGCGAACGACGTGTTGGACCCCGAAGCCGAGTTGTTGTCCTGGCTCGCCTTGTACGACGTGTGGCGGATGTAGAGGCCGACCGATGCCTCGAGCGCGAGCTCGGGCACGCCGATGAAGCCGAAGTGGATCTCGGCGCCGACGCGGGCGCCGACGTCGAGGCGGAGGCCACTGAGGCTCGTGTCCGGGCTGGTCGTGCCGTTGCCGAGGGGCGTCCCCTTGATGGTGCCGCTGGCGAAGCCGAGCGTCGCTTCGGGGACGAGCTCGAACGTGTAGTGGTGCCCTTCGGCGAACGCGATCGGCACGCCGCCGTGAAGCGCGAAGCCGAGCATGCTGGGGGCGTCGACCGACGTGGTCGTGTTCCCCTGAACGATCGTGGTCGATCCGGTCGTGTAGCCGAAGCCGATGCCGGCATCGATGCCGAGGTTCCGCTGGAACCAGTAGCGCGCGCCGATGATGGGCGCGGTCACGTTCCCCTGCGTCGCGCCGAGGCCGCCGCCGTTCGCGGTGGGGGTCGCGATCGGGATCTGCGAGATCCCGAAGTAGCCGACGGCGAAGTGACCGATGAACCGCTCGTGGTCGGGCGAGTCGTCCTCGACCTTCGCCGCGATCGGCGTGTTCGCCGTGGACGGGACCGGTGAAGCCGCGGGGCCAGGCGCGGGCGCTGCCGGCTCCTGTGCTCGAGCTGAAGTCGCGAACGTCGCCCCCACGATGATTGCGCTAGCTGCCAGGATCTTCGCGTTCATTTCCGGTGCCTCCGCGGGCGAGCGCTATCGGATCTGGCGAGCGGTTGCAATCGTTCCGAACGCCGCAGCTGCGCGCATCGGGGCGGCTATTTCCCAGCGCGAGCGCCCCCGGGCAGCTCCGCTGTTGCCGTCGCATCGCCCGCCAATTGTCGTGATCCCGACAGGCCGGCGGCCCGCCGATGGGGCACAAACCCGCAGAAAAACGCCTGTTCGCACTCATCTGTGCTTGCGCATGGACGTTGCTGCATCATCAACAGAGAAGATGTCCGCAGCCCCCACGAATTTCGCCCCGCGCAACCGCGCCCGGTTCGACGCGCTACGTCGCCAGATGTTCGCCGAGATGGGCTGCGCCGCGGCCAAGTCGAAGCTCGCGTGGGTCCTTCCGTTCAACCTGCTCGTGCTCGGGGTCGTCGCCTCGCGCGGCATGTCGCCGTTGCGCGTCGCGCTGCTCACGATCGCGCTCTTCGGGTCGACCGTGATGCTCAAGCTCCGCCTGCGTCACATGATGAAGGCGCGCGAGGTCCACACGTCGCATCACCTGGTCATCTCGGCGTGCTTCTTCTTCGTCGGCCTCGCCGTGACGGGGGGCATCCAGAGCCCGCTCGCGATCACGGGCGTGCCGCTCCTCGTCTCCGCCTCGCTGCAGCCGATCCACCCGCGCGTGCGCCTGGCCTTCTTCACGGTGTTCGCCGCGGGGTTCGTCGTCATCGCCGCGGCCTCGTACACCAGCCTCGGCGGCATTCCGGCGCCGCTCGTGGGGGCGCTCGGGTACTCGTCGAAGGAGTACATCGTGATCGCGACGGCGAGCTTCCTGCTCACGATCTCGTCGCTCTACTTCATGGGGCCCGGCATCACGCACGTCTACGAGCGCGTGGCGCTCGAGCTGGCGGAGCGCCGCGAAGAGATCTGCACCGAGAGCGAAGACCGAACCCGCGCGCTCGAAGGGATCGCGGCGCGCCTGGCGCACGAGGTGAAGAACCCGCTGGCCGCCATCAAAGGGCTCTCGACGCACATGTCTCGCAACGCCGAAGACCCGAAGACCGCCGAGCGCCTTGCGATCGTCGCGGCCGAGGCCGATCGGCTGCAAGGGATCGTCGATGGCTTCCTCTCGTTCTCGCGCGGCCTCGACGACCTGCAGCTCGGGCCGGTGGTGCCGCATGCGCTGGGGCGTGAGCTCGTCCTCCTGCTCGAGACGCGCGCGGCCGACGTCGGCGTGAACCTCGAGGTCAAAGGGAGCGAAGAGCTCGTCCTCAACGCCGACGGCCGCAAGTTGCGCCAGGCGATGTTGAACCTCGTGCTGAACGCGATGCAGGCGTCCCCCTCGGGCGAGACGGTGACGATCGAGATCGCCAAGTGCTGCGGCGGCGCGGCGTGCGTGAAGGTCATCGACCGGGGGCAGGGGATGACGCCCGAGGTGCTCGAGCGCATCCGGCGCCCGTACTACACGACGCGCGAAGGGGGCACGGGGCTCGGCGTCGCCATCGCGCGCGGCCTCATCGATCAGCACGGCGGGCAGCTTCACTTCGAGAGTCGACCGGGGAAGGGGACCACGGTGACGATCGATCTCCCGGCCTGCGCGAAGATGGCCGCGGCCGAGCGCAAGCTGCCGAACCCGGCGCGCGAGGCGACGGCGTAACGCCCGCGGGGCAAACCGGATTAGAGTCCTCTCCGATGCCGCACCGTGTGCTCGTGATCGATGACGACCCGTCGCTGCGCTTCACGCTCGAAGCGGTGCTGAGCGACGCGGGGCTCACCGTCGAGCTGGCCGAAGGGGGCGCGGCGGGAATCGCGGCGTTCGAATCGCACGGCGCCGACGTGGTGCTCACCGATCTGGCGATGCCGGTCGTCGACGGGATGCAGGTGCTCACGCGCATCCGCGCGCAGGACCCGAGCGTGCCGGTGCTCATGCTGACGGCGCATGGGTCGGAGCGAGTCGCGGTGTCGGCCATGAAGGCCGGCGCGTACGACTACCTGCCGAAGCCGTTCGACCCCGACGAGCTGGTGCTCGCGGTGAAGCGCGGGATCGAGACGCGCGAGCTCCGCTTGCAGAACGCGCGGCTGCGCACGGAAGCGCAGCTCGGTCGAACGATCGTGGCCGAGAGCCCGGCCATGCGGCGCGTCCTCGACGTCGTCGCGCGCGTGGCGCCCAAGGACGTGACGGTGCTCTTCACGGGCGAGAGCGGCGCGGGCAAGGACGTGATGGCCACGGCCCTTCACGCGCACTCGCGCCGCGCCGACAAAGCGTTCATCCGCTTCAACGCCGCGGCGATCCCGAGCGAGCTCGCCGAAGCGGAGCTCTTCGGACACACGAAGGGGGCGTTCACCGGCGCGCAGCAGGCGAGGGCCGGGTACTTCCAGCAGGCCGACAAGGGGACGCTCTTCATCGACGAGATCGGCGAGCTCCCGCAGGCCATCCAGGCGAAGATCCTCCGCGCGCTTCAATCGGGCGAGGTGCAGCAGGTGGGCGGGCGCGCCGAGATCGTCGACGTGCGTCTCGTCGCGGCGACGAACCGCGATCTCGCGGCCGACGTGAAGAGCGGGAAGTTCCGCGAAGACCTCTTCTACCGACTGAACGTGGTGCCGATCCGGATCCCGCCGCTCCGCGAGCGGCTGGAGGACATCGAGCCGTTCGTGCGGACGTTCGTCCGGCAGTACGCCGATCGCTACGGCATGGGTCAGGTCGACGTGGAGCCGGCGCTCGTCGAGACGATGAAGGCGCACCCGTGGCCGGGGAACGTGCGCGAGCTCGAGAACACGGTGGCGCGGTTGCTGGCGCTCGCGCCGGACGATCGCCTGACGCTCGCGCTGTGGCGATCGCTCGCCGAGCCGCGTTCGGCGGAGCGCCCGAGCGGCGGCGGCGCGGCGGCGGGAGATCCGGGTCCGAGTCATCCGCTGCGCGCGCGCGTCGAGGCGTTCGAGCGGGCGATCATCGCCGAGCAGTTCGAGACGTCGGGGCGCAACCAGAGCGAGACCGCGCGGCGGCTCGGCGTGTCGCGGCCGGCGTTGATCGAGAAGCTGCACAAGTACGCTCTCATCGAGCGATGACCCGCGCGATCGCGATCGCGGCGCTGGTCGCGCTCGTCGTCGCTCCTGCGACGCTCACGAACATCGCGTGCGCGCGCGCGAAGACGAACGACGCGACGCCGCCGGCCGGAGCCACGCGCGTCGTGTCGCTCTCGCCGTCGACGACCGAGGCCATGTTCGCGATCGGCGCGGGCGCCGAGCTCGTCGGGAGATCGCGGTACTGCGATTATCCGCCGCAGGCGCTGGCGTTGCCGCAGGTCGGCGGGTACGTCGATCCGAACCTGGAAGCGATCCTCGCCCTGCGCCCCGACCTCGTCGTGGGCGCGCGAGGACCGGCGGGGCCCAAGCTCGCCGAGACGCTCGCGTCGCACGGCGTGGCGACGTTCTTCCCCGAGACCGAGTCGCTCGCGCAGGTCGACGCGATGCTGAAGGCGCTGGGGAGCAAGACCGGGCACGACGTCGACGCCGATCACGAAGTGGCGCGAATCGACGCGCGTGAAGCGGCGATCGCCGCCGCGGTGGCCTCGCTCCCCAGGGTGCGCGTGCTGCTCGTCTTCGACGCCGATCCGATCGTCGTCGCCGGACCGCACGGCTTCCCCGACGAAATGATCGCGCGCGCCGGCGGAGTGAACGTCGTCGCCGAAGGGAGCGCGTACCCGACGCTGGGCGTGGAGCGGATCATGGCGCTCGACCCCGACGTGATCCTCGATACCTCGGCGGCCGCGTCGCATGGAGCGGGGGCGAAGATCGCGCTCGACGTGCCGGGGTGGCGCGAGGTCGGCGCCGTGAAGCGCGGGCGCGTGGTGCCGCTGACGGACGAAGCCGTGCTCCGGCCGGGGCCGCGGATCGACCTGGGGCTCCTCGCGATCGCGCGCGCCCTCCACCCCGACGCCGCGCTACCGTGAGACGGCTCGGTCTACACTAGAATACGTGGCCAAGGCGCGCATCGATCAGCTCCTCGTCGATCGCGGTCTCGCCGACACGCGCGCGAAGGCGCAAGCGCTCGTCATCGCCGGGAGCGTGTACATCGGCGAGCAGCGCATCGACAAACCCGGCACCACCGTCCCCGACGACGCCGAGATCGACGTGCGCGGCGAGAAGATCCCGTTCGTCTCGCGCGGCGGCGTGAAGCTCGCGGGCGCGCTCGACGGGTTCGCGGTCGATCCGCGCGGCCTGCGCTGCCTCGACGTCGGCGCGTCGACCGGGGGCTTCACCGATTGCCTGCTTCAACGCGGCGCCGTGCACGTCGTGGCCGTCGACGTCGGCTACGGTCAGCTCGCGCAGAAGCTCCGCGACGACCCGCGCGTGACGAACCTCGAGCGAACGAACGCGCGCACGCTCACGGCCGGCGAGATCGGCGGCGCGGTGGACCTCTCCGTGGTCGACGCGTCGTTCATCGGCCTCGGCAAGCTCGCCGAGGGGCTGGCGCGATGCACGCGCGACGGCGGAACCCTGGTCGCGCTGGTGAAGCCGCAGTTCGAAGTGGGGCGCAAGGAAGCGTCGCGCGGAAAAGGGGTGGTGCGCGACGAGACCGTTCGCGCGGGGGCGATCGCCGACGCGCGGGCCGCGCTCGAAGCCGTGGGATTCGAGGTCGTGGCCGAGGCCGACTGCGTGATCACCGGGCCGAAGGGGAATCGCGAGGCGTTCGTGCACGCGCGAAGGCGCGTCAGTTCTGGCAGCAGTACGCCGTCTGGTTCAGTGGAGTGACGCTCCCGGTCGGCGCGCCCCCGCCGGCGCTGCACGAGCCTTGCGTCACGGTCGACTGAAGCTCGCCGGAGAGGAACGACGTCGGCGCGCTGACGACGTTCGCGTTGCACGTGCCGTTCGCGACGAGCGAAATCTGGCTGCCGCCGTCACCTCCGAACGAGCCCGTGCATGCAGATCCCGTGAACAGGGTCACGCTGGCGGAGCACGACGCGCCGTTCGGTCCGGCGCACGAGCAGCTCGTGCAGCCGCGCGTGTCGTCGAAGCTCGTCGCGGTCGGCATCACGATGTTCGCGTGCGGGTAGGCCGACGGGCACACGACCGATCCGGCGACCGCTTGCGACACGCACATGCCGTGCGTTCCCGCCGGTGCTTTCGCCACGCACGAATTCCCCGCTACGCAGCCGCCGCCCGGACCGCGCGTGGCGCCACACGTGCGCGACAGCTTGCTGAAGGCCGCGGGGATGATCGTCGCCACGCCGCCGCTGCTCGCGCACGTGCCCGGGACGAGGGGAGGCGCGCTGGCGGAGCACGAGCTCGTGCCGTCGATCGAGATCGCGTCGCCGAAATTGCTGCACGCCGTGCCGACCGCGTCCTGTGCGACCGCGCACGTCGCGCCGCACGCGACCGACGACGTGCCGCACGTCGCGCCCGACGCGGCGCACGAGCACGCGGTGCACGTCGCCGGGAACGAGATGATCCCTTCGTACGTGTCGAGCTGCGTGGGGTACGTGTCGGGGCACGCCGTGAGGCGACCGTCGTCGTATAGCGCGTAGCCGTCCCATCCCGTCGCCGCCGCCGGCACGCACGTGTACCCGGCGCCGCACGCCGGATCGGCGCAGTCGGTCTGGCCGTTGCAGTCGTTGTCGACGCCGTCGAGGCAGTCCGTTTCGAGCGGCGCGCAGGCGTCGGGACCGTCGGGCGGAGCGGACACGTCGGCCGCGGCTTCGTGCGCGTCGACGATCGTGACCGGCACGTCGGCCGGTGAACCGTCGAGGACGGGGACGGGCATGCTCGCGTCGCTTCCGACGTCACCGAGCCCGGTCGAGTAGAGCGTGCACGCGCCAACGGCGGCCAGCGCTACGCCAGCGATCGAGACGACCGCGACGATCGCGCGCGCGCTACTTGGAGCACGTGGTCCCATCATTCCCATTGTGCGCATCGTGTGCGATCGCGCGCGCCGAGGCAATTTCGCGGCATGTCCGTCGAGCTCGCTACTGGCAGCAGATCGTCGCCAGTCCCGTGAGCGCGACGCCGCCGGTCGGTGTGCTCGACCCCGAGCCTCCGCACGCTTCGCCGACGACCTTGGCCGAGTACTCGTAGGCGTGGAAGGTGGGGTTGGCTCCGCCGCCGAAGGTGTCCACGTTGTCGCAGTTGCCGTCGACCTTCACAGAGCCCGTGCCGCCGTCGCCGCACTGCGGATCGGTGAAGAGCGTGACCTGCTCGTTGCCGCACGTCGCGGTCGGGCCCGTGCAGTTGCAGGCCGTGCAGCTGCGGTTGTCGGTGACGCCGCTCCCGACGTTGTGCACGTTGCTGAACCCGTTCGGGCACGGGATCTGTCCGCCGTCGGCCGACTCCTGCTGGATGCAGAGCGCGTAGCCCGCTTGCACGGCGGGGACGCACGCGCCGTTGTTCGCGCACCCGGCGCCGGCCGCGGTGCTCTCGGCGCACACGTGACCGTTCTCGGGGATCGTCGGCTTGGTCGTGCTCGCTGTCGACGTGCACGCACTCGCTGCCGGCCCCGCGGCCGTGTACCCGAGCGGCGTGACCTTCTGTTTGGCGCCGCCGCCGGGCGTGTAGCCCGGGATCGGAATCGACTGACACGTGCCGCCGCCCGCGGGGTCCAGGCCTGAAAGCCCGCCGCAGTTGTTGTTGTTGTCGATGACGTACGTGAAGCTCCCGATCTCGCAGGAGCCCGGCTCCGCGACGCTGCACGTGCACGAGCACGTCGCGTTGCCGAACGGCTGCTCGTACACGCTCGACGCGGTCGCATACCCGGTGCCGCACGCCGCGGCCGTCGGGCTCGAGGCGTACTCGACGACCGTCCAACCCGCGGGCACCGTCTGGTGCGTGCACTGCCACGCCGCGGGGCCGCACGCCGTGTCGGCGCAGTCGACCTTGCCGTTGCAGTTGTCGTCGATGCCGTTGTTGCAGATCTCGAGGTTGCTCGCGCACGTGTCGGTGCCGGTGTCGACCGGCGGGCTCGTGTCCGCGCCGCCGCCGTCGTCGCTGCCGCTGGACGAGTCGCCCGCGCCGGTGGTCGCGTCGTCGCCGCTCCCGTTCCCGTCGCCGGTGTCGCCGCCGCCGTTCACCGAGCCGTCGCCCGTCTGCACGAAGGTCGCATCGAGGCTCGTGCCGCCGTCGTCGCCGGCGCTCACGAAGAGATCGCCGAGACCACCGCTGTCCAGGCCGCATCCCGTCGTGACGAGCGCCGCGCACGACGCCAGGGCGGCCGTAGCCCCAATCAGTTTAATGAAGCGCACGCCCATACTTTGGACGGACATGACGCCATGGGCAAACTAGGAGGGCAACACCAGCACCCAGATGTCATAGAAGGCATGTGCCCACACCGCCGCCGCGAAGCCGCGGGTCACGAAGATGAGGGTGAGCACGAGGCCCAGCGTGAGCCGGAAAACGAAGGACGGGAGCGCGAACGGATCGCCGAACGTCCCCACGTAGTGCACGCCGCTGAAGAGCACCGCTGAGACCAGTGCCCACACGGTCGCCACGACGAAGGCACGCATCGTCAGGTGCCGCGGAGCGTTCGCTTCGACGGCGTACGGCTGGTGCGCGAAGAGACGCACCAGCACCTTCGCGCCCAGGCCGAAGAGCAGCACGCGGAACGCCAGCTCCTCGTAGAAGCCGGCGCCGAGCGACATCACGAGGCCGACGAACGGACCTCGGGTGGCCTCCTGCGCGGCGGGCGTCGAGCCGATCGCGGCGAACAGTCGACCGACCACGTACGACGCGCCGAGGCGCATGAGGAACGCGTACAGCATCCCTTCGAGCGCGATTTGCACGAACTTCGCCGGCCGGAACGCCTGCCCGCGGCCGATGATGCCGAACACCAGCGTGAACACGACGCCGATCGACGCCGTGATGAGGAGATAGATGGCGCGGTTCCCCTCGGCGGCGCGGAGCATCGGGCCGGTGATCACATCGGTTGCATTCTGCACGCGAAGGAAGATGACCCCGGCGTGGTAGGCGATGAAGATCGGGAGCGTGAGCCCCAGGTCGACCCAGGCGCCCGGCTTCGCGCGGAGGGTTCCGTCAGGGCTCGCCGGCGCCGCGCTCACGTGACGCTCACGCGCTCGGGCGGAGGCGGTACACGATCGCGACCACCACGGTCACCCAGAGGATCAAGTTGAGGACGAACGGTACGTCGCTGAGCATCTCCTGCGTCGGCGACTCCGCCTTCAAGCCGCGCCCCGCGCGCCCCGACACGAGGAACAGGAAGCGCACGATGCCGAACACGACGCACGGCGCGGTGAGCCACAAGTAGTCCGAGTGGAAGAACTCGCGCGTCGTCGGATCGAGCGTGTACGCGACCCACGTGACGGCCGTGGCGAGGCCGGTGACCGCGAGCGCGATGCTCAGCGACCTCGGCGTGTACGCGCGGAGCGCTTGCCGCTGCTTCCCCGCGTTCTCGCCGGCGAGCTCGTGGCGGCGCTTGCCGAAGCCGAGGAAGAGCGCGAGGAGCGCCGTGCACGCGAGCATGTACGCGCTCACGTGGATGTTCGTGGCGATGCCGCCGGCGACGACGCGGAGCACGAAGCCGAACGCGATCAGGCCGACGTCGAGGAACGCGACCTGCTTCAGCTTGAACGTGTAGGCGAGGTTCTCGGCGAAGTAGACGAGCGCCACCACGGCGAACATCGGCGCCAGCAGGTACGCCGTGGCCAGCGAGAAGACGACGAGCCCGGCGGCCATCATCTTGGCGACGCCGACCGGCACGTCGCCGCTGGCGATCGGACGCGAGCGCTTCACCGGATGGACGCGGTCGGCTTCGACGTCGGCCAGGTCGTTGATCGTGTAGACCGCGCCGGCGAGCAGGCAAAAGACGACCGTGGCGAAGAACGCCCGACCGGTGACGATCAGGTTGAGCGCCGGAATGCCGTTCGGACCGGTGACGAAGACGTCCTTGTGAAAGAACATCGGCGCCAGCACGAACAGGTTTTTCACCCATTGATGCGGGCGAATCGTCTTGATGAGGCCGCGGAGCACTTGGCCGGACCATTAGCCTGTTCGGGTGCGCGTCGCCACGTTTCGGGAGGAGGAACGCGCGACCGCAGCAGGCAATTCCTTGACGGAGCCTCGCAGAGCCACGACAACGAGGGTCTCGTGAGTCAACGACCACGCCCGAAAATCGCGATCGCCCTGACCGGCGCGCTCGCCGTGACCGCCTCGATCGCCCCGCTCGTGCCCGAGGCGCGCGCGGACGCGGGGACGGCGCTCACGAAGGTCGATCAGCTTCGCGCGGACGCGCAGAGAGCGACCGGGCCTGCGGCGTACGTCGCGCTTCGTCGCCTGTGGCGCGAGTGGGATCAAGGGGACCCGGCGCGCGTCGAAGAAGCGATCCGCGAAGTGGCGAGCGACGCGCACGTGGCGGCGCCGGTGCGGTCGTACGCGGGGCTGCTCGAGGCGTACGCGCGGCGGCGGCGCGGGGATCTCGACGGCGCGCGCTCGCGCGTGGCGGCGCTGGGGTACGTGCGGAGGTGGCTCGTCGTGGGGCCCTTCGACAACGAAGGGAAGAGCGGCTTCGAGCGGGCGTTCGCGCCGGAAGCAGAGCGCGCGCAGCCGATCCTCGTGGCGCACGCGTACGAAGGAAAAGAGCGGACGGTGCACTGGCGCGTGGCGCCGAACGTCGCCAGCTTCGGGTGGCTCGACATGGGCGCGCTCGTTCGCCCGAGCGAGAAGGTGTGCGCGTACGCCGAGACGTTCGTGCGCGACGCCCGCTCGCAGAAGCACGCCGTGCCGGCGCGACCCATCTCGATCTGGGCCGGGACCGCCGGGGCCACGCGCGTGTGGTGGAACGGCGCCGAGGTGATGAGCGACGACAAGTACCGCTCGCTCGACTCCGATCGGCTCGCGACCACGGTGACGATGAACAGCGGCTGGAACCGCATGCTCGTCAAAGTGTGCGGCGACGACGACTCGCCGATGCTCTCGCTCCGACTCGCGGGGCCCGACGGTGCGCCCGACGCGAACATCGAGACGGACGATGATCCGATCCGGAGCATGGATCCCGCGTTCCGCGCGGCGGCCGCGGCGAAGACGCTTCCGGCGAAGGTCGCCGCGCCGGCAGGGCACGTGGAAGGGCCACTGCAGGCGTTCGAGCGGGCGTCGAAGTCGGGTGATCCGGCGACGCTGGAGTCGTACGCGCGGTACCTGATGTTCACGCAGGGGGACGATCCGAGCGAGCACATCGCGCGGCAGCTGGCGACGAAGGCGGCCGAGAAGGCGCCGACCGTGGAGCGCTTGCTCCTGGCGAGCGAGCTGGCCGAAGGGCGCAACCAGCGCGCGTCGTGGATCGACAAAGCGGAGTCGCGGGTGAACGCGCAGACGCCGGTCGACGAGCGAATCGACGTGCTCCTCGCCCGCGCGGCGCATGCGCGCGGCGGCGCGAACTGGCGCGATGCGATCCCGTTCTACGATCGCGTGCTGGCGCTCGATCCGGACAACGTGGCGGCGACGCTGGTGCGTCACGATCTGTATTCGGAGGCGGGGCTTCACGAGACGGCGCTCGTCTTCTTGCGACGCGCGCTCGATCGTCGACCGCGCAGCGTGGGCTTCGTGCGCGCCATGGTCGACGCGCTGCGCGCCGAAAACCGCTCGACGGAAGCCGACGAGATGGAGGAGCGCTACTCGGCGCTTCGCTTCGACGACCCCGGAGTGACGCGGCGGATCGACTTGGCGATCGCGCGGAGAGACCCGGCGACGGCGGCGCGATGGATCGATCGGCTGCTGGCGATGAACCCCGACGAGTCGGCCGTCCTCCGGTACGCGGCGCGCGAGTACCTGGAGCTGGGTGACCGGCCGCACGCGGTGGCGATGTACAAGCGCGCGCTCGATCTCGCGCCCGAAGACACCGACACGATGAAGGAGCTGGCCGACGCCTACGGCGTGATGGGGCGCGCTGACGAGCAGATCCGTTTGCTCCGTCGCGTGCTCGAGCTGAAGCCGCAAGAGAAGGACGTCCGCGAGTATGTCGCGCACACCGAGCCGAGCAAACCGCGGCCCGACGAGAAGTACGCGCGTCCGTCGTCCGAGTTCCTCGCGCAGCGGAGCGCGCCGGCCAGCGGACAGAATCGCCGCACGCTCGTCGATCTCACCGTGAGCACCGTGTTCCCGAACGGGCTGGCGAGTCGCTTCCGGCAGATCGTGTTTCAACCGCTGACCGACTCGGCCGCGACCGAGGCGCGCGACTACGGGTTCGGGTTCGAAGCGGACAGCGAGGCCGTGCAGCTGCGCGGGGCGCACGTGTACCGCGCCGACGGGAAGATCGACGAAGCGGTCGAGAGCGGCGAAGGGGCAGCCAACGATCCGGAGATCGCGACGTACACCAGCGCGCGCGCGTACTACGTGCGCTTCCCGCGGTTGCACGCCGGCGACGTCGTCGAGCTCCAGTACCGCGTGGAGGACGTCGCGCCGCGGAACGCATTCGCGGATTACTTCGGCGAAGTGTCGACGATGCAATCGAGCGAGCCGATCGCGCGCGCCGAGTACGTGCTCATCACGCCGAAGAGCCGCACGTTCTATTTCAACAAGCCGAACGTGCCCGGGATGACCGAGACGCGCGAGGACGCCGGCGATACCCAGGTGTTCCACTTCGTCGCGCAGAACGTCCCGCCGATCACGCCCGAGGCGTTGCAGCCGCCGTACAGCGAGATCCTCGGGCACGTGCACGTGTCGACCTACAAGTCGTGGGACGACATGGGGCGCTGGTACTGGGGCCTCGTGAAGGACCAGTTCGTGGCCGACGACGAGGTGCGAAGGCGCGTCGCCGACGTGACCAAGGGGCTGAAGACCGACGACGAGAAGGTGCGCGCGGTCTACGACTACGTGGTCACGAAGACGCGCTACGTGGCGCTCGAGTTCGGGATCCACGGGTTCAAGCCGTACCGATGCGCGCAGATCTTCGCGCGCGGGTTCGGCGACTGCAAAGACAAGGCGACGCTCATCGTCACGATGCTGAAGGAGGCAGGCATCAAGGCCACGATCGTGATCGTGCGGACGCAGAACCGCGGCGACTTCGATACGGATCCGGCGAGCCTCGCGCCGTTCGATCACGCCATCGCGTACGTGCCGTCGCTCGATCTGTACCTCGATGGAACGGCGGAGTTCACCGGCTCGCGTGAGCTGCCGGCGATGGATCGGAACGCGCTGGCGCTGCAAGTGAACGAAGGGCACCCGAAGCTCGTGCACCTGCCGGATCCGCCGGCGAGCGAGAGCGTGACCACGAAGAAAGTGGAAGCGACGATCGGCGGCGACGGGACGGCGACGATCGACTGGCGCACGGACGTGTCGGGCGTGTCGGCGGGATCGTGGCGCGCGCGGTACCACGCGGAGTCGACGCGGAAGCAGCGCGTGCAGGAGGACCTGGGGGCGGAGTTCGCCGGGCTGGCGCTCGACAAGATCGACGCGGGCGATCTCGAGGACCTCGAGAAGAGCGTGACGTTGCACGCGCACGGCAAGTCGGCGCAGTTCGCGCGCAAGGAAGGCGAGACGCTGAGCGTGCCGGTGGGGCCGAGCGAGCACATGGTGCGGGAGTTCGCGGCGCTGTCGTCGCGGAAGCTCGACGTGCGGCTCTACGCGCAGAGCACCACCGAGAACGACTGGACGGTGAAGCTCGCGCCGGGGGCGCGCGTGGCCAGCGCGCCCAAGGCGATCGATCTGCCGAGCCCGTTCGGGAGGTTCTCGCTGACGGTGGAGACGACGGCGAACGCGGTGCACGTGAAGTCGTCGCTGGCCATGACCAAGCTGCGCGTGCCGGTCGCGGATTACCCCGCGTTGCGCGCGTGGTGCGAGCAGGTCGATCGCGCGCTCTCGCAGCGACTCATCGTCGCGACGTCCGCGAAGAAAGAATGATGCGGATGCGCGCGCGATCGATCTGGATCCTGGCGGCGGCGATCGCGACGAGCGCCTGCGGCAGCGCGATGCACGCGCACGAGGCGACCGCGCCGGCGAGCGCGACGTCGCTGCGCAACGCGGGCGAGGGATCGAGCGACGGCGAAGTGATCGGCCAGTGGTTGCTGGCCGAGACCTTCGCGCCGGGCGGCACGGTGAGCGAGGCGCAGCGGGCGCGAAAGAAGCTCGAAGGGGTGAAGCACGCCGGCATGTGGGCGAACCTCGCGCGCGCCGTCGATGACGAAGCGCACGGCGCGCCGCAGTCGGCGGCCGAGGCGTACGTCGATGCGATCGTCGCCGCCCGCACGAGCGACGATCCATTGACCGAGCTCGCCTCCTGGTACGCGATGCACCACCTGCTCGGGCTGCGTGGCGCAGTCAGCGAGCTGTACGCGCACCATGAAGCGAAGCTCGGTCCGCTCGTGGGCGATCCCGGGCGCATCGGCTGGCGCGCGGCGGCGGAGCTCGCGGAGTGGTCGATCGCCGAGGCGTTCGACAAGGCGCGCGCGACGGGCGACGCCTACGACGCGCTCGTGAAGAAGCGATCGGGGTGCGCGTCGGGCGTGCAGCTCGCGGGGCCGTTCGGTCACGGGTCGGAGCTCGATCGACGTCGCTCGTTCGACGCGGAGAAGCCGGGGCCGTGGCCGCCGTCGTGGAAGCCCGATCCGTTGCGCGGGTCGGTGCCGCACGTGCTGCGCACGGAGCAGGCGCGGTGCCTGGTGACGACCGCCGAGCACATGGAAGACGGCGTCTTCTACGCGCAGTCGTTCTTCACGACGAAGAGCGATCGCGACCTGCTCATCGCCGTCTCGGGCGCGCTCGCCGTGTGGGTCGACGACACGAGGGTGCTCGAGCGCTCGCTCGACGACTGGGGGACGTGGCAGCGCTTCGGCGTCGCGGTGCACGTCGGACCGGGGCGTCATCGCGTCGTCGCGCGCTTGCTCGGCGAGTCGGCGACGGTGCGCTTGCTCCAGCTCGACGGCGCGCCGGCCGACGTGGCCACCGACCCGGACACGCGCGCGCCGTACGCCATCTTGCCGCCGACGGTCCTCCACGATCCGAACCCGATCGACGCCATCGTGAAGGCCGAGCACGCGTCGTCGCCGCTCGAGACGTGGCTGGCGTCGTACGCCGCGCACATCGATGGAATGGACGACGTGGCGACGGTGCTGGTCGATCCGCTCGTGGCGCCTTCGAACGCCGCGGGGGCCGCGCTGCAAGAGGCCGCGCTGTACGCGCAGCGCGACTCGGCGTCGCCGAACGAGATCCGCGCGCGGGCCGAGAAAGAGCTGGAGACGCGCGCGCTCAAGGCCGACCCGGGGCTCTGGTACCCGCAGGCGTGGCTCATTCTCGACGAGGGAGAGCAGAAGGGGCTCGTCGAGACCGTCGAGCCTTTGCGACTGCTCGCCGCCAAGTTCACCAATCAGCCCGAAGTGCACGAGCAGCTGGCGACCACGTACGCGCGGCTCGGGTGGCAGGGCGAGCGGCTCCGCGCGCTCAACGATCTCGCGGCGCGGTTCCCGGACGACGTGAGCGCGCTGCGGCTCGATCTCGAAGCGCTCGATCAGCAGGGGCCGGTCTCGGAGGCCGACGCCATCGCCGCGCGGATCAAGAAGCTCGATCCCGACTCGGAGGTCGATCTCGATCGCGCGATCGCGCGGCATGACTGGAAGGGGGCCATCGCCGAGCTCGATCGCTTGCAGAAGCGACGGCCCGATCGGAAAGAGATCGCGGCGCGCATCGGCGACGTGCTGGCGCGCGCGGGCGATCCGAGCGCGGCGGCGGCGCAGCTGGAGAAGGCGCTGGCGAAGAACCCGCTCGACTCGTCGGCGCGGTTCGATCTCGCGGACGCGAAGTTCGCGAAGGGAGATCTGCGCGCGCTGCGAAAGGCGCTGGCCGACGCGCTGGCGGTCGGCGCGAAGGCGAGCGAGCTGCGCGATGCGATCGATCTGCTCGAAGGGGCGACCTACCTCGAGCCGTGGCGACTCGACGGCAAGAAGCAGATCCGCGACTTCGAGGCGTGGGAGAAGAAGGGCCATCACATGGATGGCACCGCGGCGCGCGTGCTCGACTACTCCGCGCTGTGGGTTCATCCGGACGGTTCGAGCGACATGCTCGAGCACGAGATCCTGCGCATCCAGTCGCAAGAAGAGATCGGCCGTGAGAGCGAGCAGCAGCAGCCCGCGGGGCTGGTCCTTCGCATCCGCGTGATCAAGCCCGACGGCACGCAGCTCGAGCCCGAGCCGGTCGAAGGGAAGCCGACGCTCACCATGCCGAACCTCGAGGTCGGCGACTACGTCGAGATCGAGCACATCTCGCCCGAGGCCGGCGATGGGAGCAAAGGGAAGCGCTACCACGGGCCGACGTGGTTCTTCCGCGAGGCCGACAAGGGGTACTGGCGGAGCGAGTTCGTCGTCATCACGCCGAAGGACAAGAAGCTCGACATGGAGACGCGCGGCAACGTTCCCGCGCCGCAGCAGCGCGACGTGGGGCCGACGTTCCGCGAGCGACGATGGCTGGTCGAGGACTCACCGCCGGCGCCCGAGGAGCCCGAGGCCGCGCCGCCGCAGGAGTACCTGCCGAGCGTGAGACTCGGCTGGGGCGTGACGCTCGAAGACACGGTCGCGCGCTACGTCGATCTCGGGCAAGACACGACGCCGCTCGATCCGCGCGTGCGGGCGCGGGCGCAGGAGATCGTGAAGGGGATTCCGGAAGCGAAGCGCGACGAGCGCGCACGCGCCGTCTACGACTGGGTGCTCGAGCACGTCGAAGACGGACAAGAGAAAGACGGACGCAAGGTCGTCATCGGCCGGAGCGGGTCGAGGCAGAGCGCGTTCCTCCATTTGATGCGCGAGCTCGGCGTGCCGATCGAGCTCGGCCTGGTGAAGGATCGACTCGCGCTCTCGCCGATCGGGCCGATGAGCGACGTCGACGACTACGACTCGCTCGCCCTGCGCCTCGACCTCGGAAACGGGCAACACCGGTGGCTGACGGTGCACGACAAGTTCGCGCCGTACGGCTACGTCCCCGCCGAGCAGCGCGGGCAGACGTGCGTGATGCTGAGTCCGGGGACGCCGCGCGACACGGTGACGAGCACCGGCGCCATCGACGGGATCAAGTACGAGGGGCGCGCGGATCTTCATGACGACGGTTCGGCGACCGTCGACCTCGCCGAGAGCTTCGACGGCAAGCTCGGCATCCAGATGCGCAACGTCCTCGACAAGATCCCGGACGGTCAGCTCCACGACTTCGTCGAGACGCGCCTCATCGGCCACAACCTGCCGGGCGCGCGCCTGCGCGACCTGAAGATCGAGAACACGAAGAACCTCGCCGCGCCGCTCGTCGTGCGATCGCACCTCGAAGTGCCGCGCCTGGCGCGCGCGCAGGGGGCGGAGCTCGTGGTGAGCTCGCTCTTCCCGATGCACCTCGCGCGCCTCGCGACCTTGCCGCAGCGCCAGACGCCGCTGCTGTTGCCGACGTGGGCGCACGTCGAAGTGAAGCTCGAGATCGTGACCCCGAACGGAACGCGGATGCCGGCGTCGCTTCCGAAGGGCGAAGTGCGCGACGGCGAGCGGATCGTGACCGTGAACGACGAGGTGAATGGCCACGCCATCCAGCTGGCGCGCGTGGTCGACATCCCCGCGGGGCGCGTTCAGCCGGGCGAGTACGCCAAGTTCCAGAAGTTCACGCAGGAAGCGGACGTGCTCATCGAGCGGGAGATCGCGCTCGGCAAGTAGAAGCGCGCGACTAGAGCTCGCGCTTCACGAGCTCGTCGAGCTCCGATTCGCTCGTGGTGCCGGAGCGAAACGCGACGACCTTTCCGGTCTTCGAGATCACGACGAGCGTGGGCAGGCTCTCGACGCCGTACGCACTGGCCGCCGTGTCGCCCGTGTCGAGCGCGATCGGGTACGAGAGGCCGTGCCCCTTGGCGTACTGCGCCGCCGTGCCCGACTGATCGCTGGTGTTCACGCCGATCACCGCGAGCCCCTGATCGCGGTACTTCCGCGAGATGCGATCGACCACCGGCGCTTCGGCGCGGCACGGCCCGCACCACGTCGCCCAGAAGTCGAGCAGCACGGCGTGACCGCGCAGCGCGCTGAGCGAGACGTCGTTCGAGTCGGTCGTCGGATTGGCCACGATCCGGAGCGCGAGGTCAGGCGCATCCTTGCCGTTGAGCACGCTCTCGGACGAGTGCCCGAACAGCTTCGGCAGGTATGCGAACCCGAGGATGGCCGCGAAGATGATCAGGCCGGTCGTCAGGCCCGTCTTGTCGTCGTTCGCCGCCGGTGAAGCCATCGAATGATTCGATAGCACGCGTTCAGCCCGGAGGCGCGCCGTCGAGCTTCACGCCGCTCTCGATCGCGCGGTCGCGTGCTTCCCGCGCGGCAGCGATCGCGACCGATCGGGGACCGGGCAAATGGACGCGAAAGCTCGCCCCGCCGAGCGTCTCGCTCTTGGTGACGTCGATCCGCCCACCGTGCTCGACGACGATCTTCTTCACGATGGCGAGGCCGAGGCCGGTGCCGTCCTTCTTCGTCGTGAAGTACGGATCGAACACTCGCTCGCGCGACTCGGGCGGCACGCCCGGTCCGTCGTCTTCCACGG
>PLXW01000091.1 GCA_003151595.1 Myxococcales bacterium | reverse complement strand
GCGCATGGAATTTCCTCTTCGGAAGCGGAACGTCCTGCTTCGGAAGATGGAATTTCATCTTCCGAAGATGAAATCGAGGGTCCTTCTGACCCCCACGTTCCTGTGTTCATTCGAAGCGTTACGACCTGCGCCCTGAAGGAACCTCGCCGGTCCAGCGTTTGTACGCGCGGCTGAAGGCGCTCGGCTCCGAGAAGCCGAGAAGGAACGCGACCTCCTTCACCGGGTGACCGGAGGCGAGGAGCGCGCTCGCGCGTTCGCGGCGCGCCGACTCGACGATCGCGCGCAGCGTGATCGTCTCTTCCTCGGCGAGGCGGCGGCGAAGGGATCGCTCACCGAGACCGACTCGTCGCGCGATCGCGCCGAGCGACGGGTGGCTCGTGAGGACCTCTTCGGCCGCGGCGCGGCGAACTTCGTCGACGAACGCGCTGTGGCCGGCGCGCGGGATCATCTGACTGGCCTGCGCTTCGATGGCGGCGGCCGTGATCGGATCGGAGCTGACGAGCGGGAGATCGAGCTGCGCGGCGTCGAGGACGAGCTGGTCCTCGTCGGCGCCGAACGCGATCGGCGCTTCGAAGAGCGCCACGTACGGGCGCGGATCGGAGGCCTCGTGCGTGAAGCGCATCTCGCGGACGCGGAACCGTCCGTCGGTCGACGAACGCGCGCGGAGCACCGACGACGCGAACGAGAACTCGGTGAGGATCCGTCCGCCGCGACCACCATCGAGCTCGCGCCGCGTGAGCGTCGCCAGCGCCGAGCCCTCCGGCTCGTCGAGCGTGAGCGTCGCGCGACCTGTGACGAGCGAATAGAAGCGCGCCGCACGAAGGAGCGCGTCGCGCAGCGTTCCGCTCAGCCACACGAGGTGACCGAAGAGACCGAGCGGCCGCACGATCGCGCGCGCCAGCGTGAGGCCGAAGCTCGCGTCGGCGCGCCGCACGGCGATCGCTTCGAGCGCGTCGTCGACGTTCGCCACGGGCACGTACTCGTCTTCGCGCGTGGCGTCGGTGACTCCGACGTCGCGCAGAAATCGTTCCGAGTCGACGTCGAGCCGCGCCAGCACCTGCGCGAGCGGCCGCAAGAGGAGCGCCGAGTACCCGTGGCGCATCGGGTGTCGATCGTGGTGCTCCGTCATCGACCTCGCGCAGCTTAACTCCGATGACGACGCGAGGCAGTGACGTCCGTGCTCGTTGAAAAAATGAGACGACCGCGGCGACGCGGGCGATGCGGTCAGCTCTTTGGTCACGAAGGTCATGGCGCGAAGAGGCGCGCGGGCGCTTGATCACCGCATGCGTCGCTCCACACTCGCCACCCCCTTCGTTCTCGCCATCGTCGCGGCCTGCGGTGGCGCCGGCTCTTCCGGCGACGGGTCTCCGCTCTTCCCCGCGGGCAACGACGGCGGCGCGAGCAACGCGCCCGGCACGGGCGCACCCGGCTCTTCACCGCCGAACCCCGGCAACCCGGGAAGTCCGTCGCCCGAAGCGGGAGCTCCGGTCACGCCCGGCGCTCCCAACGAAGCCGGCGCACCGACCGACGGAGCGAGCGGCGCGACGCCGACGATCCCGGTCGCCACGGGCACGTGCCCCACGATCGCCAACGGCGACGTCACCTTCGCCCCCGCCGGGATCCCCGCGCGCACGGTCACGATCTCGATGAGCGACGCCGCGAAGACCAAGCACGGCCCGCTCGTCTTCTACTGGTACGCCACGGGCAGCTCCGTCGCCGAGATCCCCTACGCGCTCGGCACGACGCTCACCGACATCGAAGCGGCCGGAGGCATCGTCGTCGCGCCGCACGCCGATCCGAGCGCGGGGCAGTTCGAGTGGTTCGTCGTGAACGGCAGCACCAAGATGGATGACTTCCTCGTCGCCGACGAAGTGGTCGCGTGCATCACGAAGTCGGTCGGCATCGACACGACGCACATCCACACGATGGGCATGAGCGCCGGCGGCATCCAGACCACGGCGATGAGCTACCTGCGATCGTCGTATGTCGCGAGCGTGACGACGTACTCGGGCGGGCTCGTGGGCGGTGCGCCGGCGCCGCCGAGTCAGAACCCGGCGAACAAGTTCGCTGCGCTGATCTTCGACGGCGGTCCCAACGACATGGCCTTCGGCGCCGACTTCCAGGCCGGGAGCCTCGCGTACAAAGCCGACCTCTCAGGGTCGGGTCACTTCACGGCGATCTGCGATCACGGCATGGGCCACGCGATCCCCACGGCCGCCGCGCCGAGCGTGTGGCTCTTCTTCCAGGCCAACGGGTTCGGCGTGTCGCCCTCGCCGTACGCGAGCGGATTGCCGGCGAGCTTTCCGTCGTACTGCACGCTCTGAGAAGGGGTTCCTCAGCGATCTCCCGCGCACCCTCACCCCCGGCCCCTCTCCCGCAAGGGGAGAGGGGAGGAGAGATCACGCGTTGGCTCCTCCCCCTCTCCCCTTGCGGGAGAGGGGGTTGGGGGGGTGAGGGTGCGCGAGGGACGAGGAGAAGATCTGCGGAACACGCTCTGAGCGCGCAACCCGCGCGTATCGCGCCGCTCGCGGCCTCCGGATAGAGTCGGGCTCGGTGGACCCAAGCGAACGGCTCGTTCTCGGTCTCGTCCCGTCCGCTCGTTTGCGCGAGCGCGATCCGCGGACGCGCGCCTTCGCGCACGCCCTCGCGGAGCGGACGGGGTTCTACGTCGTCGAGCGGGTCGTCTCGTCGTACGAGGAGCTCGAGCAGGAGATCACGCTCGGTCGCATCGACATCGCGTGGCTTCCGCCGCTCCTCTTCGCGCGCCTCGAGCGCGACGCGGTCGCCGTCGCGCTGGCGACGCGCGTCGAGGAGCGCGATACGTACGCGTCCATCCTCGTCACCAGGGCCGCTTCGCGCGTGGCGGACCTCCCGGATCTGCGAGGGTGCGTCATCGCCTGGGTCGATCCGCTGAGCGCCTCGGGCTACGTCGTACCGAGGCTCGGGCTCATCAGTCGCAGGATCGATCCCAGCACGACGTTCGCCCACGAGTTCTTCGCCGGCTCGCACGCCGAAGCATTGCGCGCCGTGCTCGGCGAGATCCCGCTAGATCTGATCGCCGCGCGCGCGAACGTCCCGGAAGAGATCCGCCACGCGGTCGGGCTCGCGCTGGTCGAGATGTCGTCCCATCCCGAGCTTGGCGCGACGGTCGAAGCGGTCTTCGGCTGCCAGAAGCTCGCGCCAGGAACGTCCTCCAGCTACGAAGCGCTCCGCGATCTGCTCGCTCGCGCCTCCGATCCGAAGCTCGGGTGGGCCACCGAGTCGTTCGAGTCGACGGCGCCGCCGCCGCCGAACGATCCGACGACGTAGCCGGCCTGCCGAGTCGCGCGCGATCCGGGTGAGGCATCCTCGCACCTCCACACTCAACGTGGGTTGCCCAAATTGCCCACGAATCGTCGAGAAGATCGCCGCTGCGATTCCGCGCGCGGCGGGGGATTCGCGCGACGCGGGATGGCCCTGAACGTGCTCAGGGGCGCCGCCATGAGATCACCCCGCGCGCGTCAGACCTCGCTCCTCTTCACTACGCTCCTCGCCACCGGCGCATCGTTCGCCGTCGCGTGCGGAGCGCCCACCTCTTCGTCGAGCGTCTCGACGGGCCAGGAGATCACCAACGTTCCGCAGACGCCGATCATCAAGAACCAGGCGATCGGCAACTGCTGGATCTACGCGACCGGCACGTGGGCCGAGTCGATGCACAAGATCGCCGGGAGCGGCGACTTCAACACGTCCGAGTCGTACTGGACGTACCTCGACTGGTTCCAGAAGATCACCAGCGGCAGCACAGGCGCCTCGATCTCCGAAGGCGGAAGCTTCAGCGACTCCTCGCAGATCATCCAGAGCTACGGGCTGATGGCCGAGGCGGACTTCATCCCCGGCGACGTCGGCGGCGACGAGACCTCGATGGCGCAAGGGAACGCGGAGACGGCGATCAACGCGTCCTTGAAGAGCGGCGCGCTCTCGACGAGCGCCGCGCAGTCGAACGCGGCGACGGTGCGCGCGGAGCTCGACAAGGCGTTCGGGGTGAGCCCCGCGGTGTCGGCGATGCTCACGACGGCGTTCGGCGCGGACCTCTCGCAGTCGTTCGCCGACGGCACGGCCAACGCGAGCGGCTCGAAGGTCATCGATCCGGCGACGTTCGCCGTCGCGTACACGTCGGGACCGGGCACTGTGGCCGCGACCAAGACGCTGGTCGACGCCACCAACGAGTGGCAGACGGTGAGCTACGACGCGCGCAACCATCGCGCGTTCGAGGCGCGGTTCCAGCGCGCGCTGGCCGACGAGCAGCCGGTCGTCATGTCGTGGTTCGTCGACTTCAACTACCTCGACGGCGACGGACGGTTCTTCCTCGACCCGCAGCACCCCAAGGCCCCCGGCTCGGGCGGCGGGCACATGGTCGTGATGGAGGACTACCAGATCGACGGCGTGCCCGGCTTCGGCACGCTCGCCGCGGGCACGCTGGTCACCGACCCGCATGCGCTCGCCGCCGCGCTCGATCCCGCGGCCACGATCGCGTTCGTGCGCATCAAGAACTCGTGGGGGACGACGCCGCCGGATCTCACGTCGATGCCGGGCTACTTCGACCTCTATACGAACTACCTGGAGACCTCGATCACCCAGTGCAGCGAAGACACGCCGACGCTGGCCGACGGCGGCGTCGACCTCGCCAAGTGCAGCAAGGGGATCCCGTTCGAGGACGTGACGCTGCCGCCGGGGTACTGAGAAGGTATTCTTCAGCGATCTCTCGCGAACCCTCACCCCCGGCCCCTCTCCCGCAAGGGGAGAGNNGGGGAGAGGGGAGGAGAGATCACGCGTGTGCTCCCCCTCTCCCCTTGCGGGAGAGGGGGTTGGGGGGTGAGGGAACGCGCGCTCAGACACGCGCGATTACGCCGCGCGTGATTCGAATGAACCTCGCCACGAGGAACGTGGCGGAGCAGATGAGCCCCGCGGCGAGCCCCCACCAGATTCCGCGGACGCCGCCGTGGAGGACGAAGCCGAAGAGGAGCGCGAGAGGGAGGCCGACCAGCCAGTACGCGGTCACGCTCGCGAAGAACGGGAAGCGCACGTCGCCGGCGCCACGGAGAGCGCCGGCGGCGACGGCTTGCACGCCGTCGAAGAGCTGGAAGACGGCGGCGATCACGAGGAGCGTCGCGGCCGCGTCGCGCACGAGCGGATCGGCGGTGAAGAAACCGGCGAGCGTGTGCCTTCCGACGGCGAAGACGATCCCGCAGAGGAGCATGTAGCTCCCGCCCACCACGATGCCGACGAGCCCCGCGCGTCGCGGCGAGCGCTCTTGGCCGACGGCGTAGCCGACGCGCACGGCGGTGGCTCCGCTCACGCCGAGGGCACCCATGAACGTGAAGCTGGCGAGGCCGAGCGCCACTTGATGCGCGGACTCGGGGTCGGCGCCGAAGCGCCCGACGAGCACGGTGGCGACGCAGAAGACTCCGGCCTCGGCGAGCATCTGAAGTCCCACCGGTCTCCCCAGGCGGACGATCGTCGCCGCGGGCACGCTCGCCGCGCGCACGCTCGCAGCGCGCAGGACAGGGCGATACGCCCACGCGGCTTTCAGCACGAGCGCGGCCATGACGAGCTGCGAGACGGAGAACGCGATCCCTGCGCCGAGCACGCCGGTCGCGGGGAGCCCGAGGGGAGGCAAGCCGACGGCGACGAGCGCGGCGTCGCCACGCGCCAGGACGTTGCACAGAACGAAGTTGAGCGCGTTCGCCACCGCCGCGGCGATGAGCATCGGCCGCGTCGTGCTGTGCGATTGCAGGAACGTCTTGGCCGCGAGGAAGACGAGCGCGAAGAGAAACCCGGGCGCTTGCGCCAGCGCGAAGAGGCGCGCGCGAACGGCGACGTCGTGGGCGATCCCGATGCGCTCGAGGAAGAGAAGCGCGCCGAGGCACGCGAGCATCAGCGGCACCCACGCGACGGCCGTCGCCTTCAGCGCCGCCATGAACGCCGCCCACGCGCGATCGGTCTGGCCCGCGCCTACGGCCTGCGAAGCCAGCGGCTCGAGTCCCATCGTGAGGCCGAAGGCCGGCATCATCGCCGTGAACGCGACCGAGCGGCCGAGCGCCGACGCTGCGAGCTCGGTGGCCGAGACGCGCCCGAGCACCGCGGTGTCGACCAGCCCCATCAACATGAAGGCGAGCTCGGAGAGAGCGATGGGCCACGACAGCCGCGCCAGCGCGCGGATCTCGACCGAGAGGAGCGGGACGGCTCGCGCGTTCGAGAGGGGCTCGTTCACCGGGCCCCGAGCTGCGGGATTTCCACGCCGTCGATGCGCCCCGCTTCGAGCGCGCGACGGTAAGCGTCGATTCGATCGCGAAAGATCGCGAGATCGATCTCCGCCGGCCAGACGTCGAGCTTCGAGAGCGCTTTGACGAAGAGGCGGAGCGCGGGCTCCGGCGACTGCATCACGTGGAGCTTGTGCATGGCGGCCGCGACCTGGATGAGCCCCTGGAGAAAGCGTCGCTCTGCGGCGTCGGACTCCACGCGCCACCGCTCCTCCCACGCTTCGTGCGCTTCCCAGAACGCGCCGGCGTCGAAGAGGCGCGCGCCGGTGGCGAAGGCTTCGCGCGCCGAAGCCTGACCTTGATGCGATCGCGGTTCGTCGGAGAGGATCAGCGCGCGCGCGGCGCGGCATCGCTTGGCGCCGAGGTCGATGCCGAGCGCGTCGAAGCCCATCGCGTTCGCGACGGCGAGCGCGGTGCCGCGACCGCAGAACGGATCGACCACGAGCTGCGTCGCGGTCTCTTCGCGCAAGAAACGACACGCCACGCGACATGCGGCGACCCCCATCGCGCGGGTCCACGGCATGAACCCCGCGTCCGGAAGAACGTCGGGGCCCGGGTGCAGCATCACCTCGCGCGGCGCGTGGCTCACGGCGATCATGTGCGAGTAGGTCGGGCGCCCCATCGCGATCGTCCCCGGCGGTTTTCGGCAGACGATCTTGTGCCAGAGGACCGACGCGCGCTCCTCTTCCGCGCCGCGCATGACGAGGTACCCCTTGTCGATCAGCGCGCCCTCGTGACGGATGTCGCTCTGGTAGAAGATGGCGATCCCGTCGTCGGGCACCCAGCGCACGACGCGACGAACCGCGCCCACGAACCACGCGCGCCACCCGTCGAGATCGAGCGCCGGGACCTCCGACAGATCCGGGAGCGACGTGACGACGCTGCTCCCCGGCGCGGCGGGGTTGGCCTCGAGCCAGGCGAGGGCTTCGGCCTGGACGACGCTGCGGCTCGGCATGATCGGCGTGAACCATAGCCGATCGCCGCCGCGTCGCCGGCCTCAGGGTTCTCGCGGGGGCCGTGATACTTTCGATCGCGCATGACGACGCACGATCCGACCCGCACCCGCGTTCTTCACTGGTTCGTCCGCGGCGGCGAGGCCAAGACGCCGGACGGCAAGACGATCGCCATCGACGTCGATCCCATCGTCGTCGGGCGCGACGAAGGGGCGGGGATCGTCGTCGCCGATCCCGAGGTGAGCGCGTTCCACTGCGAGCTGCGCGCGATGAACGAAGGGGTCCTGGTGAAGGATCTCGGGAGCACCAACGGCACGTTCATCGGCGCGCTCCGCGTGCTCGAGGTCGTCGTCACGTCGCCCGTGGAGCTCGTGCTCGGGCAGACGAAGATTCACGTCGTCCCGGCGGCGAAGCATCGCGTCGATGTCGGCTTCGCCGATCGCTTCGGGCCGCTCGTGGGGACGTCGCCCAAGATGCGGCGCGTGTTCAGCGTGCTCGAGCGCGTGTCGAACACGCCGCTATCGGTGTTGATCCTCGGCGAGACCGGCACGGGCAAAGAGCTCGTGGCCAAGGCCATTCACGACGCGAGCGATCGCAAAGACAAACCGTTCGTCGTCGTCGATTGCGGATCGATCCCGCCGACGCTCGCCGAGAGCATTCTGTTCGGCCACGAGAAAGGCTCGTTCACCGGCGCCGATCAGCGACGAAAGGGCGCGCTCGCCGAGGCCGACGGCGGGACGCTCTTCTTCGACGAGCTCGGCGAGCTGCCGATCGAGCTTCAACCGAAGCTGCTGCGCGCGCTCGCGGAGCGGCAGGTGAAGCGCGTCGGCGGCTCGCAGTTCGAGCCGATGGACGTGCGTGTCGTGGCGGCGACGCGGCGCGATCTCGGCGCGGAGATGAACGCCGGACGCTTCCGGAGCGATCTGTTCTTCCGCATCGCGCAGGTGCGCGTGGAGCTCCCTGCGCTTCGCGAGCGAACGGGCGACATCCCGATGCTCGTCGAAGAGATCTGCAAGAAGGGGGGACACGAGCGCCACGCGCCGGCGGTCCTCGCGTGGATCGAGCAGCGGCTCGGGAGCCACGACTGGCCGGGGAACGTGCGCGAGCTGGTGAACGTCGCCTCGGTCGCGGCGACGCTGGCCGATACGCCCGAAGCGATCGACGACGTGCTCACGCTCGCGCGCGCCGACGGCGACTCGGCGAGCGTGCGCCAGCCGGCCACGGCGTTCAGCGAAGCGAAGCGCGGCGCGGTGGCGTCGTTCGAGCGCGAGTACTTCTCGTCGTTGGCGCGAACGTCGAAGGGGAACGTGAGCGAGATGGCGCGGCAGAGCGGGATGGAGCGCCATCACGTGCGCGCGTATCTGCGGAAGTACGGGATCGCGAAAGAGAAGGAGTAGCGATCAGAAGCGCGCGGCGATCCCGAGCTGCGCGCCGTGCGGCGTGGGCGCGGCGGTGACGATCGGCGTCGCGCCTTCTTTGGCTCCAGCGAAGTACCACGCAGAGAGCGCGCCGGTGATCGCGGCGAAGCCGACGGTGGCGCCGAGCGCGCCGTAGGCGACCGGGCGAATGCCGTCGTACGTGTCGCGGAGCGCGGATTGGGTAGAAGCGGGCTGGTTCGCGGCGGCGTTGAAGTCGTTCTTGGCGGAGGCGGCGCGTGCGTATTCGACGGCGCAGAGGACGCCGGCGCCGGCGGTGAGGGCGCCGCCGGTGACGAGGAGCCAGGGGGAGAAGGGGGGGGCCGCGGCGGAGGGAGGGGGAGGCGAGGGTGAAGGCGGAGGTGGAGGTGGAGGTGAAAGCGGAGGCGGAGGCGAAGGCGAAGGCGAAGGCGAGAGGGGAGCGGGGGCGGTCGACGGAGGGGGAGGCGGGGGGATCGGCGTAGGCGCGACCGCGTCGCCGAGCTCGGTGAGCCGCGCGTGCGCTTCCGTTTCTTCTTTGGCGACGACCGGCTCGATGGCGTCGCCGCGGGCGCGACGCGTGTCCACGACGTGGATGAACGCGCGGTAGCGGGCGGCGGCGAGCGTGGTGTTGCCGAGCTTGTCGTAGGCGCGCGCGAGATCGAAGGCGACGCGGTAACCCTTGTCGGGGCCGACCTCTTCGTAAATCGGTTCCCACCAGTCGACGGCGGAAGCGATGTTGCCCGCCTTGTAGCGCTCCATACCGGTCTGGAAGCGATCGCGGTAAGGGGCCATCGGATCGTCGTCGGCGCGCGCGAGAGGGGTCGCGGTGAACGCGAGGAGGAGCGCGGCGAGAGCGACGAGCGCGAGGGGGCGGGGGTTAGAGCGGGTTCGGGTCGACATCGAGAGGGCGGGCGCTCGGCGAAGGTTTGGGGCGGTGATGGGAGGGCGGGGTGGGGGAGGCGGTCGCGATCGGAGTCGGGGTCGGGGTCGGGGAAGGGGCAG
>PLXW01000127.1 GCA_003151595.1 Myxococcales bacterium | reverse complement strand
GTTCTGGCCCTTGTACGTGATGGGCGCGCCGGTGATGAAACCCTGCAATTTCCCGAACGCCATGATGCTTCCGGTGAACGTCAGGAAGCCGAAGAACACCTCGAACCCGAGCGCGCCCATCTCCAACCGCGAGAGATGGTCCGACGGGAACGAGGCCATCAGGTTGATCTGCCCGCCGTTGGCCGCGCTCTGCACCTTCACGAACTCGCTCACGCCGACGAGCGCCGTGGCCAGGCCTCCGAAGGCGTGGCTGAGCGCGATCCGCTCCGGCATCTTGGTCATCGGGATCTTCAGCGAGATCGCCGTGCCGATGCCAGAGCCGATGATGATGCCGGCGAGGATCCATTGGTAGCTGATGACGTCTTTGTGGACGAGCGTCGCCACGACGGCGACGAACATCCCGATCTCGCCGAGGAGAATCCCGCGACGCGCCGACTCCGGCGAGCTGAGGCCGCGGAGGCAGAGGATGAAGAGGATCGACGCGACGAGGTACGCGAGAGAAATGAAGGGGCTCACGCTTGCTCCTTCTTCACGGCATCGGCGCCGGGCGCGCGCTTCGCCTTGAACATGCNNGGTCGGTGATCATGAAGCCGCCGACGACGTTCACCGTGGCCGCGCACACGGCGATGAAGCCGAGGATCGTGCTGACCTGGTTGTGATCGGAGCCGGCGGCGACGAGCGAACCGACCAGGGAAATCCCGCTGATCGCGTTCGTTCCGCTCATCAGCGGCGTGTGCAGGAGAGGCGGCACGCGCGAGATGACCTGGTAGCCGACGAACGTGGCGAGGGCGAAAATGTAGAGACCGAAAACGAGATCGTCACTCATCCCATGCGCTCCTTCACCTTCGCGTGCACCACGTCGCCGCTCATCGTGATGACCGAGCCGGCGACGATCTCGTCTTTCGCGTCGAGCTTCCACGCGCCGTCCTTCGTCACGTAGAGGAGAAGCTTCTCCACGTTGCGCGAGAACATCTGGCTGGTGTGGAACGAGAGGCGGCTCGGCAGATCGAGCACGCCCATGATCGTCACGCCGTGCTTCTCGACCACCTTGCCGGTCTCGGTGAGCGCGCAGTTCCCCTGCTGCTCGGCGGCGAGATCGACGATGACCGAGCCGGCCTTCATCGATTTGACCATCTCCTCGGTGACGAGGAGCGGCGCGCGCTGGCCGGGGATCAACGCCGTGGTGATGACGACGTCGGCCGCCTTCACGTGCTTGGCGATGAGCGCGGCCTGCTTCTGCTTGTACTCGTCGGTCGTCTCTTTCGCGTAGCCGCCGGCGGTCTGGGCGTCTTCGCCCCCTTCGACCTCGACGAACTTCGCGCCCAGGCTCATCACCTGCTCTTTGACCACCTTGCGGACGTCGAACGCTTCGACGACGGCGCCAAGACGACGCGCGGTGCCGATGGCAGTGAGGCCGGCGACGCCTGCGCCGAGGATGAGCACGCGCGCCGGAGCGATCGTGCCGGCCGCGGTCATGAGCATCGGGAAGAAGCGCGGGAGCTCGTTCGCGGCGATGAGCACTGCGCAGTAGCCGGCGGCGGTGGCTTGCGACGAGAGGACGTCCATCATCTGCGCGACGGTCGTTCGCGGGATCATGTCGAGCGCGATCGACGTCATCTTCTTGGCGGCGATGGCGCGAACGAGGTCGGCGTTGATGAGCGGCCAGAACGGAGCGATCAGCGTCGCCCCTTCTTTCATCTTCGAAACCTCGTCGACGCTCGGCGCGCGCACGCGGAGGATCGCGTCGGCGCTGGCGAACAATGCCTCTCGCGAAGCCTCGATCGTCGCACCCGCCGCGCGGTACTCCTCGTCGCTCACGCGCGCGTGCAGCCCGGCGCCCGCTTCGATGCACACCGCGATCTGTTTCGCCGCGAGGCGCTTGACCGACTCGGGCACCATCGGCACCCGCTTCTCCGCCGGCGCGTCTTCGCGCGGCACTGCGATCCTCATTCCAGCTCTCCTCGGTTCGCTTTGACGCAGCCCATCTAAGGCCTGGGGTGCCGACTGTGCAATGGCCACTCTCGATCCGGGGGGGGGCCTCGCTTTCCACGTGAACTGCCCCTAACGTGCCGCGTCGATGTGGGCTGCAGGCTGGCGCGACGAAGTTTGGAGTCGGCTCGACTCGAAATGGGACCTCATCGTGGTCGGCGGCGGGATCACGGGCGCCGGGATCCTGGCGGAAGCTGCGCGAATCGGCCTGAAAACGCTGCTCGTCGAGGCGCAGGACTTCGCCTCGGGCACGTCGAGCCGGTCGACGAAGCTCGTGCACGGCGGGCTCCGATATTTGCGGCAGGGGCAGATTCGCGTGACGCGCGAGAGCGTCGTCGAGCGCGAGCGCCTGATGAAAGAGGCGCGTGGGCTCGTTCAGCCGCTCGGCTTCTGGTTGACCACCTTCGAAGGCGACAAGATGCCGGGGTGGATGTTCGGCGTCGGCCTCGCCATGTACGACGCCCTCGCCGGCAAGTGGGCGCACGAGAAACACGACGCGGGTGAGCTGGTGAATCGCGTGCCGTCGCTCGGCGGCGCGAAGGTCCGCGGCGGCTATCACTACTTCGACGCGCAGACCGACGACGCGCGCCTCACGATCCGTGTCTTGCGCGAAGCGGTCACGCGCGGCGGCACCGCCATCAACTACGCGCGTGCGCGCGACGTCTTGCGAACGAGCGACGGCAAGGTTCGCGGGATCGTCGTGGAAGACATGAGCGGCGGGAAATCACGGACGAAGGAGGTCGAAGCCTCGGTCGTGATCAACGCCACCGGCGCGTGGGCCGACGACCTGCGCGTGAAGCTCGGCGCCACGAAGCGCCTCCGTCCGATTCGCGGAAGCCACCTCGTGCTCGCCGGCGATCGCCTCCCGCTGAAGCAAGCGATCAGCATGCTGCACCCGCGCGACGGGCGCGCCGTGTTCGCGATTCCGTGGGAAGGGGTCACGATCGTCGGCACCACGGACGTCGATCACCACGACGACATGTGGAGCGAGCCGCACATCTCGAGCCTCGAGCTCGAGTACATCATGGAGTCGCTGCGCCACGCTTTCCCGCGCCTCGCGCTGGAAGAGAAGGACATTCGCGCCACGTGGTCCGGCGTGCGCGGCGTCATCAACACCGGCGCCAGCGATCCGTCGAAGGAGTCGCGCGAGCACGCGCTCTGGCAAGAAGACGGGCTCATCACGGTCACGGGCGGCAAGCTGACGACGTTCCGCTTGATGGCCATGGAGACGCTCCGCGCGGCGAAGAAGCAGCTCCCGGCGGTGAAGACGATGCGCCGCGCGCGCATCCTCGACGACCTGGCGGGCGAGGCGTTCGCCGAGACGATTGACCCCGCGCTTCGCGAGCGAATCCTCGGCCGGCACGGCGTCGACGCGAAGACGATCCTCGCGCTCCCCGAGGCCACCGAAGCGATCGCCGGCACCTCCGCGCTCTGGAGCGAGCTTCGCTTCGCCGCGCGCGACGAGGGGGTCGTGCACCTGGAAGACCTGCTCTTGCGGCGCGCGCGCATCGGTCTCCTGGCGAAGAACGGCGGGATGGATGACGTCGCGCGCATCCGATCGATCGCGCAGGCAGAGCTGAAGTGGGACGACGCGACGTGGGCCCGCGAAGAGGCCGCCTACCGGAAGACGTGGACCGAACGCTACGGTTCCTCGCCTTTCACCGGTAAATCGCGCTAGTTTCTGCACCGTGGAAGCTCGTGTGTCCGTGGCGATGCGGTGCGCCGGGATGGCGTGCGCGGCGCTCGTGCTCGCGTCGTCGCCTGCGCGCGCGCAACCGCAGGTCGTGCAGCGCGGCTTCGCGGTCGACTCGTTCTCCCCCGCGGCGCGCGGCGGCGATTGGTTCGTGCTCGACTCGCTCGACTTTCGCGACGACGGACGGGGCGCGCTCGGAGTCGTCGGTGAGTACGCCTACAAGCCGCTCGTCGTGAAGAACGGCGACGGCTCGGATCGCGCGTCGATCGTCGCGCACCAGTTCGTCGTTCACCCCGGCGCGTCGCTCATCATCCTCGATCGCCTCCGCATCTCGGGCGACTTGCCGATCGTGACCGACGCGCGCGGCACGTCGACCACGCTCGGCAACGCGGCGTACTTCGCGCCCAACAAGCCCGCCGTCGGCGACGCCTCGTTCACCGCCGACCTCCGCGTCTTCGGGCGCTACGGCGAGGTCGCCACGGGCGCGGTGGGGCTTCAGGCGATCGCACCGACCGGCTCGCGCGACCTCTACACCGGCGACGGGAAGACCCGCTTCGTGCCGCGCATCGAGCTCGCGGGGGCCACGAAGTACGTCGAATGGGCGGCGCGCGGCGGCGTGATGTTTCGCACGGAGGACGATCCGATCGCGGGGCACAAACGCGGCGACGCCGTCGTCTTCGGCGCATCGGTCGGCTACCGCGGCCTCGACGGGAAGCTCGTCGTCGGTCCGGAGATCTACGGCTCGACGTCGTTCACCTTCGCCAGCGCGGCGAACACGCCGGTCGAAGCGCTGGCGTCGATTCACTACCTGTTCGCCCCCGAGTGGCGCGCCGGCTTCGGCATCGGGCCGGGGTTCGGCTCGGGGCTCGGCGTGCCGCTCTTGCGGACGGTGTTCTCGATCGAGTTCGCGTCCGCGGCGCATGCCCCCGAGCCGAAGAGGATCGTTCCGCGCTACCGCGGCCCGCACGACAAGGATCACGACGGCATCCCCGACGTGCTCGACGCCTGCCCCGACATGGCCGGCCCCGCCACCGACGACGCGGCGACGAACGGCTGCCCGCTCGCGCCCGATCAAGATCACGACGGCATCGCCGACACGGAAGACGCCTGCGTCGACGAGCCCGGCTCGCGCAACGCCGACCCCGATCAGAACGGCTGCCCGCCCGACGCCGACAACGACGGCATCCCCGACGCGGAAGACAAGTGCCCGCTGCGCGCCGGCACCGAGCAGACCGGCACCGGCCAGAACGGCTGCCCGCCTGACAGCGACAAGGACGGCGTGCTCGACGAAGACGACGCCTGCCCCGACATCCCCGGAGCTGTCAGCAAGAACCCGCAAGACAACGGCTGCCCGCTCGATCCCGATCGCGATCACGACGGCATCCCGAACGAGCTCGACGCCTGCCCGAACGAAGCGGGCGCGAAGGATCCCGATCCGAAGAAGAACGGCTGCCCGCGGGCGATCTTGCGCGGGGCCGAGATCCGGATCCTCGATCAAGTGCGCTTCGACGAAGGGAGCGCGCGGATCACGAAGGGGAAGGCGTCGACCGATCTGCTCAACGCGATCGCCAAAGTGCTCATCGAGCACGGCGAGATCGCGAAGCTCGAGGTGCAAGGGCACACCGACAATCGCGGCGACGCGAAGGCGAACAAGAAGCTGAGCGAGGAGCGCGCGAAGGCCGTGGTGAAGTGGCTCGTGGCGCAAGGGCTCGAGGCGTCGCGCTTCTCGGCGGTGGGCTACGGCGACGATCGGCCGATCGACACGAACGTGACCAACGCCGGGCGCAAGGCGAACCGGCGGGTCGAGCTCCACGTGACCGAGCAGACGCCGAAGGAGAAGAAGCCGTGAGGCTCGGCATCGCAGCCGCGATCGCGATCGCGTTCTTCGCGCGCGCGGAGATCGCCGAGGCCGCGTGCACCGACGCCGGTGCGTGCGCGAGCACCGAGTACTGCGCGACGCACGCCGGAGACGGCGGCGTGGTCGTCACCGACGGCGGCGCGGGCGTGTGCCTCCCCGAGCCGTGCATCGTGAGCACCGACTGCACAAACGGCGATCTCTGCGACACCAACGAGCAACCGTTCGGGTGCGTCCAGTGCATCTCGACCGCGAACTGCTCGGGCGATCTCCTCTGCGACACGGCGACGCACGAGTGCGTGGCGCCGATCGGCGCCGACGGCGGCAGCGACGCTTCGGAGGGCGAGGACGCGGCGGTCGACGGCGGCGAGCTCGACGCGACCGTTCCGATCTTCCCGGCGGACGCGTCCGGCGACGCGAACGAAGCGAGCTCTCCTCCCCTCGCCTTCGACGCCGGCCCCGACACAGGCTCGCTCGAAGGCGGCGCGTGCGACTGCAGTCTCGCCACGATCGGCGCGACCGGTGTGGCGCCTCTCGGAGCGCCGTTCGCGCTCGGCCTCCTCTTCGTCACGCGCCGGCGCAGGTGTTCGAAGCCGAAACGTCGCCGCTGAGTCGCGCGACGACAGGTGGCACGGCGTCTGCTCCGTAACGGCGCGGAGGATTGAACCCATGCCGCACCACAAAGCTCACTCGCTGAGCCACCCGAGCCGCAAACCCTGGCGCCAGGCGGAGACCAAATCCGGAACGCAGGTGAAGGCTCAACCGGAGAACGCCAAGCCGGGCTTCGAGAACGAAGGCGAAGGGAACGTGACGGCCGCGCGCAACTACGACGCGCGGACGGAGGACTACATCGCCACGGGCAACGTCGAGCCGGCCGCGCAGGCCGCGAAGCAGGCGCTCGAGAGCGACGAAGGAGACACGCTGCGTAGCGCCGAGGAGATCGGCCGCCGCGGTGACCCGGGCATCGATCCGAACCTCGAGGACACGATACCCGACCGGAAGAACGCGCACCGGACGTAGCCGGCGCGCGCGCGTCACCTCTTCACGTCACATCTGGCCTTTGCGCACGATCTTGAGGCCGCTGATCGCGTTCAGCACGTTGGTGTCCCCGATCGGCGACCCCTCTATGTAGACGTAGCGGAGCTTCTTCGCGTTCTTCAGCGGCGAGAGGTCGACCACAGGCGTGTTGCGGATGCTCAGGCGCTCGAGCGTCTTGATGTTCGCCAGCGGCGTGAGGTCGACGACCTCGGTGCCGTCGAGCTGAAGCTCGGTGAGCGCGAGCATGTTCGCGAGCGACGAGATGTCGTGAATCGCCGTGTGCGAGAGATCGAGGCGATCCATCTTCGTCATCGTCTCCAGCGGCTTCAGGTCGCTCACCTTGTTGAGCGACGCGCGGAGCGTGATCAGCTGCGAGAGCGGGGCCAGCGGCGCGAGGTCGTCGAGCTCGCCACGGCCGAGGAACATGTCCTTCACGCCGGTGAAGAGCGGGAAGACGCACGGGTCGAGCGAGTCGGTCTGCGCCTGCGACAGGTTGATCGACTTGATCGTCTTCAGGTCGGCCTGCGTGAGCGTCCCCGCGTCGCGTTGCAGCTTGCGACGGACCTCGGCTTCGAGCGCCGCGTTGCCGTGGAAGTCGACCGCCGGGCCGGGGCCGCAGACGATCGGCGCCTTCGTCGCCGGGGGACCGGAGTCGTACGGGACGGCGGGGACGGCGGACGCCACCGGCTTCGCGCCGGCGTCGCCGAGGACCTTCGAGACGAGGTCGCTCTTGTCTTCGTCGCACGCGGCAAGCGCGAACGACGCGAAGACGAAGGAGAGAACACCGAGGCGAGAGACGGTCTTCATCATGGTTGCTCCGAGTCGCGATCGAGGTCTGCATCGAGCGCCGCGTAGACCTCGGCGGCGAGCGCGTCGGCCCGTTCGTCGTCGATGCCGAACGCGGCGACAAGCTCGTCGTCGTAGTCTTGCTCGTCGTCGCTCGCGTCGAGATCGCACAGCGACATCGCGAACGCGACCTTGTACGCCAGCTCGCGCGCCATCGGGCGATTGAGCTGCGTGCGCAGCACCGTCACCCGCTCGTCGCGCGCGGCGTGATCGCTCCGGATCGTGTAGCGCTCGATCACCTTCGCGAGCTCGCCGTCGTTCAGCAGCTTCGTCGCCCCCGCCGCGAGCCCTCGCATCGCCGACACCAGCGTCCGGAACGCCTCGTACTCGTCCTCCGAGAGGTGCCCGTCGGCGAGCGTCATCAGGTACGCGGCCTCGAGGATCGCATCGACCTCGCCGACCGTGAGATCCGCGCGCGCCGGGAGCACGCGCTCGACGTGGAGCGCAGGAGTCGTCGTCGTCATGGCGGCTAGCCTACCATCCCATTTGCGTCTTTCTCCTGTCCCGCGCGCCGTGCCGGCTTTGCGAACGGTACGAAGCGGGTCATAACGGGCCTCATGCCTTTCGCCGTCGGCGCGCGTGGAGCGCGGGTTCACTACCGGGTCGTCGGAGACCGCGGGGACAACGTGGTGCTCGTGCAGGGGTTGGGGCTGTCGTCGCGCTTCTGGTTCGAACAACCGGAGCTGCTGGCGGAAGACCCGGTGCGCCCGTGTCGCGTGCTGGTCATCGACAACCGCGGCGCCGGGAAGAGCGACAAGCCGCGCCCGCCGTACCGCATGTCGCAGATGGCCGACGACGTGATCGCCGCCATGGACGCCGCGAACATGCGACGCGCGACGATCGTCGGCATCTCGATGGGGGGAATGATCGCGCAGCACGTGGCGCTCCGGCATCCGAACCGCGTCGACGGCCTCGTGCTCCTGGCGACGACGCCGGGGTTGCCGCACGGGCGCCTCCCGGGGCTGCGCGCGCTGGCCACGCTGATCTCGCTTCCGCTGCTCGTGCCGCGCGGCGGGCGAAAGCTGCTGGCGAAGATCCTCCTCACGAAGGCGCATCAGCCGCACGCGCACACCTTGATGAGCGAGTGGCCCGCGGCGCTCAAAGAAGAGCCGATGCCGCCGCTCGCGTTCCTGGGGCAGCTCGCGGCCGTCGCGCTTCACTCCACGGGATTCAGCTTGAAGCGGCTCCAGGTGCCGGTCGTGGTCATCGGCGCCGAGCACGACATTCTGCTCCCCGCCGCGAACAGCCGCAGGCTCGCGAAGCTGATCCCGCACGCCGAGCTGGAGATGATCGCCGACGCCGCGCACGGAATTCCGATCACCGATCGCGACGTGGTCCGGCGCGCGCTCGCGCGCTTGCGCGTCCTCCACACCGCGCCCGGGCAGAGCATGCGACCGCCGACCTACGAGGCGGCATGAGCGCGAGCACGAACCTGAAGCCGAGCGCCGACGTGCGCCCGGCGACGATGGCCGATCGCCAGGCGATCAACCGCGCGCTCGTTCGCGGGTTCGATGCCGACCCGGTCGCGCGCTACCTGCTCCGCCAGGACAGGCACCGCACCCGCGCCTACAGCGACATCTTCGACATCGCGTTCTGCAAGCTCACGCAGCCGCACGGCGAGACGTGGATCGCCGGAAACGGCGACGGCGCGGCGCTCTGGACCCCGCCGTCGAAGTGGAAGATGGCCCCCGCGCTCACGCAGCTCCATCGGCTGATCGGCTGCATCGGCGTCACGCGCATCCCTCACGTGCTCCGCGTGCTCGATCGCGTTCAGAAGGGGCACCCCTCGGAGCCGCACTACTACCTGTTCGCGATCGCCGTCGATCCATCGAAGCAGGGGCGCGGCATCGGCTCGCAGCTCCTCGCGGCCACGCTGGCGCGCGTCGATTCTTCGAACTCGCCCGCGTACCTCGAGGCCTCGACGGAGGCGAACTCGCGCCTGTACGCGCGTCACGGGTTTCGTGTGCTCGAGAAGATCATCATGGCTCCCGACGCGCCGCCCGTGTGGCTGATGTGGCGCGATCCCAAGCGCGCTCAGGCGTAGCATCGGCCGATGGCCAGCTCGATCGGCAAGCGAACGCTGTGCATCGACATCGGTGGGACGGGGCTGAAGGCGCTCGTCGTCGACGCCAAGGGGAAGCCGCTGACCGATAGGGTCCGCGTCGAGACTCCTCACCCCGCGACGCCTCGCGCCGTGATGCGCGCGCTGCTCGCGCTGATCGTTCCGCTGGGTAAGTTCGATCGCGTGTCGGTCGGCTTTCCCGGCGTCGTCATCGACGGCGTCACCAAGACCGCGCCGAACCTCGGCCCCGCGTGGCAAGGCTTCCCGCTCGCCGCGTCGCTCGAGAAGGCGACCAAGCGCCCCGTGCGCGCGCTCAACGACGCCGGCGTTCAAGGCTACGGCGTCGTCGAGGGGCGCGGCGTGGAGATGCTCCTCACGCTCGGCACGGGCATGGGCTGCGCGCTCTTCGTCGACGGCCACTACGTGCCGAACCTCGAGCTGGCGCATCACCCGTTCGTCAAAGACAAGACGTACGAGGACTACATCGGCGTGCGCGCGCTCGAGAAGCTCGGGAAGAAGAAGTGGAACAAGCACGTCGCGCGCGTGCTGGCGACGATCGAGCCGGTCTTCAATCCGCGTCGCGTTTACCTCGGCGGCGGCAACGCCAAGCACGTGAAGATTGAGCTCCCGCCGAACGTGAAGATCACGTCGAACGAAGCGGGCCTCCTCGGCGGCATCGCGCTCTGGCACGACCGGCGAAGCTGAAGAGAGGGCTCGTGGGGATCACGCATCCGCAGCTCACGTTTCGCGCGGCGCTCTCGCGCCTCTTCATCGGCGGGATGGCGATCGTCGTGTTGCCGTGGCTGTTCCCGCGGACGCGCGAGCACGTGTGGGTGCTCGCCGTGTACCTCGTCGTGGCGTGCGTCGAGCAGCTGCTCATCGCGCGCGACATCGGCGGGATGACGCGCGCGTTCGTGGCCGGGCTCGTCGATCTCGTCGTCCTCACGTTCCTCATTCACCAGCTGGGGAGCACGTCGTCGGTCTACGCGGCGATGTACTTCTTCGTCGGCACGCTGAACGCGCTCGTCGTGGGGCTGCGCGTCGGCGTCGGGCTCGCCGTGTTGAACGCGCTGGCGTACGACGCCGTGGTCTGGTCGGAGTGGGCGGGCAAGCTTCCGTTCGCGCCCGACGGCCCCGACGCGACGCGCGGCGTGCCGCCGACGTATCAAGCGGCGCTGGCGGCGACGGCGCTGGTCACGGTGCTCCTGATCGCATCGACCACGGTGGTCGGCATGCTGGTGCACTCGGTGCGAAAGCACGAAGCGGAGCTCACGCGGGCGAACAAGCGCCTTCGAGACCTGAGCGAGCGCGATCCGCTCACCGGCCTCTTCAACCGCCGCCACCTCTTCGTGAGCCTCGAGCACGAGCTGGAGCGGGTGAAGCGCGGCCACGCGCTGGCCGTGGTGATGCTCGACCTCGACGCCTTCAAGCACATCAACGACGACCAGGGGCACCTGCGCGGCGATCTCCTGCTGAAGGAGATCGCCGGCGCGCTCGGCGCGAGCACGCGCGTCATCGACGTCGCCGCCCGCTACGGCGGCGACGAGTTCATGGTGGTGTTGCCCGACACCGAGCCGTCGAGCGCGCACGTCGTGGCCGATCGCATCACGAGCGCCGTCCACGCGGTGGGAATGAAGTTCGACGCCGAGCGCCCGGTCACGGCGAGCGTCGGCGTCGCCATCGCCCACGCGGACGACGGGCTCGCGTCGATCATTCGACGCGCGGACGAGAATGCGTACCGCGCGAAGAAGAACGGCGGCAACCGCGTGATCGAGAGCGCATAGAGCAAACGTCCATTCACCGGAGCGCGAGCCGCGAACCCTCACCCCCGGCCCCTCTCCCGCGAGGGGAGAGGGGAGGAGAGATCACGCTTTGGCTCCCCCTCTCCCTTTACGGGAGAGGGGGCTGGGGGGTGAGGGCGCGCGGTGCGACGGACCCATTGAATCGACGTCTGCTCTAAGAGAGAAGCGCGCTCACTTTACGGCGCAGTCGGACGGCACGCACGACGTCGGCAGGCACACGTTCACCGCGCCTCCGCCTTGTGACGGCGCGCAGCAGGTGGCGCCTCCGCAGTCGGCGCTCCCGGTGCATCCGACCTTCATGCAGAAGCCCGCGCCCGGCGTGTTGTTCAGATCGCTCGAGCACGAGAGGCCCGACGCGCACTCGCCGCCGCCGGCCGTGCATGCGCCGCCGATGCCCATCGCGTTCGCCGTCGCGTGGCACGTTCCGCCGTCGCCGCCGCCCGCGCCCGCATCGCTCGGCGCGGTGGTCACGCACGCGAAGGCGCCCGCTTTCCCGGGGACGAACGTGATGATGTAACACATCTCGTTGTTCGAGCTCTCGCCGTAGCCGACGGTCGACGTCGTCGAGTTGTCGTACGTGCACGTGACGCGCGTCTTGGTCCCCTTGGGGATGGAGAGCGGCGTCTGGTCCATGAACTGATTGTTGAAGCTGTACGGATCGCGCTTGTAGGTCATCGCGTACGCGCCGGTGCTGTCCGCGGTCTCGAGCGTGACCTTCGTGCCGAGCTGATGCTCGTGCGCGAACATGGCGAACGACTTCACGTCCTGGTCGACGATGCACTCGGACGTCACCGTCGTCGTCGCCGACGGGGGGAGCGAGATGTTCTGCGTGCCGAAGACGAAGATGCCGACCGGCGTCGGGTTCGGCACCGTCGACTTGTGGAGCGCGAGCGCGACGTCGAACGTCTCGTCGTTCGCCGTGGCATTGAGGAGGTGAAGCTGGAGGACGACCTGCGTTCCCTTGGGGAGCACGTTGGCGTCGCCCGCCGGGTACTGGAGGCTCGAGCCGCCTTTGCCGGCGACGAAGAGCGGGAGCCACGTCTGCCGGAAGGCGACGTCACACTCGCTCACGCCGTCGGGCTCGGGCGCGGTGGTCTGCGAGAAGAAGACGTGGTGGACGTAGTCCTTCACCGCGTAGTCGAAGCGATCGACCGCGAGATCTTCCTCGAGCGTCTTCGCGTAACAGATGTACTTCTCGGAGCTCGCCTTGATGGTGAGCGTGGGGGTTTGAATCGTGTAGGTCGAGGCCGAGGTGTTCGTGCTGGTGGGGCTCGAAGAACTCGATGCGCATCCCGGGAGCGCACAGGCGAGGAGAGCGCACGACGTCAGACATCCGCGAAGTGAAATCATCGGATGCTCCTAGGAACGGAGAGGCAGCGGGTCAACCGGTTGAAGCGGAATGAGCGCCGGGTTTAAAGTTGTACCCGTGATTCGCGCGCTTTTCGTGTCGAGCATCGTCGCCTTCATGACGGGCTGCGCCGGAGCGGAAGCGCCGCCTGCGGTCTTCTCCGCGAAGGTTCCGGCATTTCGTGATGGTGCGCGGCTCGTCGTCGTCGGGGATTTGCAACGCACGGCGCCGCTGCTCGAGTTCTGGCGCGAGCAAAACGACGCCGAGCGCGCGCGGGTCGTCGCGGCGATCGCGGCGGCGCGGCCGGAGCTGCTCCTCATCACGGGCGACTGCGTGTTCGACGGCGCGTCGGGCGCGGAGTGGGGGGCGTTCGATCGACTGACGGCGTCGTGGCGCGCGGCGGGCGTGCCGGTGGTGAGCGCGTTCGGGAACCACGAGTACTGGGGCGGGCGGGCCGCGGCCGAGGCGCACGTGTTCCCGCGCTTCCCGCTCGACGAGCAGCGACACTGGTTCGCGATCGCGTTCGGGCCGTTGCGCGTGGTGGTGCTCGACAGCAACGCGGGCGATCTCGGCGACGCGGCGTGGGCGGAGGAGCTCCGCTGGTACGACGAGACGCTTCGCACGTTCGACGCAGATACGAGCGTGCGCGGCGTCCTGGTGGCGTTTCATCACGCGCCGCAGAGCAACAGCACGATCACCGGCGACGACGCGCGCGTGCAGCGCGATCTCGTGCCGCCGTTCGCCCGCGCGAGGAAGACGCTGGCGATGCTCAACGGCCACGTGCACAGCTACGAGCGCTTCGCGCGCGATGGGAAGACGTACGTCGTGAGCGGCGGAGGGGGAGGGCCGCGCGCGACGCTGGAGACGGGGAGCGCGCGGAGGCACGCGGACGATCTGTATGCGGGGCCGGCGCTGCGGGATTTCAACTTCGCGACGTATGCGATCGGGGAGCGCGGGGTGAGCGCGGAGGTGCGGGGGATCGCGCGGGGGGCGGCGGAGTGGGAGGTGATCGATCGGTTCGAGTTGGAGTGGGGGGAGTGAGGGCGGGCGCGGGCGCGGACGCGGACGCGGACGGGGACGCCAACGCGGACGCGAACGCGAACGCGGACGCGAACGCGAACGCGAACGCGAACGCGAACGCGAACGCGGGGGGAACCACTAGGGGCTCTCTCTCTGGACTGACCAGCTTGCTCGCGTGCTCGGGCGATTATCGAGTAGGCGCCCCGGTCACC
>PLXW01000141.1 GCA_003151595.1 Myxococcales bacterium | reverse complement strand
TCGCGCCGGACGTGTCTCGTGCGGCGCGGCGGGCGCGACGCCGTCTGCGCGCGCGCTCGACGTGCCGCTCGTCGGCGCCGCGTGGCTCTGTGACGCGGACGGCGTGAACGCGCGGCTCGTGGGGCGCGCGCCGTTCGCGATCGAAGCGTCGGCGAGCAACGCGCTCTACACCGCGCGCGCGATCGACATCGCCCCGGACGCGCGCCGCATCGAGCTCGACGACGCGTGGATCGCGTCCCCCTCCGGCTCCCTCCACGTCAAGCACGCGGTCTTCCGGTTGCCGCCGTTCGTTCGTGCGTCGTCATTGCCGGCGCCGTGGCGCGCACTCTTTCTCGCCAGCGCGGGCGCGCTCTCGGCGATGCTCGCCACGTGGCTCCTCCTCGCCGCGAGCGACGACGAGCGCGCCTCCTCGTGGCGCCTTCACGCCATCGCGATCGGCGCCGCAGGCCCCGTCGCAGCGCTCGCGCTCCTTCACGTGCTCGAGGTGGCGCCCGCTCCGATGCCGCTTCGCTTGTATGCCCTCTTGCCGATCGTGGCCGTGGCCGCTACGTGGCTCGTATCGATCGCCCTTTCGCGAACCACCGCGACTCTCGCCTCTGCTCTGCTTGCGCGCTTGCCGAGGGTGCGCGCGGCTGCTACGAAATGAAGGGAAATCTCCGTGATTCTCCGCGCTGAAAAAGGACGACGAACATGGGCAGCATAGGACCGGGTGAGCTTCTCATCGTCGCGTTGATCGCGCTGCTCCTCTTCGGCGCCGGCCGCATNNAGGGGATCAAGAACTTCAAGCAGGGGCTCAAGGAGAGCAGCGACGACGACTCCAAGAAGCCCGAGGCCGAGGCGAGCGCGAAGCCGCCGGAGAAGAAAGAAGCCTGAGCGGGGCCAACGGTGCCGACGAGCTTCGCCGACCGACTCAGCGCGGTCGCTCCCAGTGTCACGCTCGCGATGAACGCGCGCGCGGCGGACCTGCGAGCGAAAGGGGTCGACGTGTTTGCATTCGGAGTTGGCGAGCCCGACTTCGAGCCGCCGCGCTTCGTCCGTGACGCCGCCAAGCGCGCGATCGACGAGGGGCTGACGTCGAAGTACACGGCGGTCAGCGGCATCGCGCCGTTGAAGAAGGCCATCTGCGAAGCGACGGCGCGCGCGCGCGGCTGGGAGCCGACGCCCGACATGGTGACCGTCAGCGTCGGCGCGAAGCACGCGCTCTTCAACCTGGCGCTGGCGCTCTATCAAGCGGGCGACGAGGTCGTCATCCCCGCGCCGGCGTGGATCAGTTACCCCGAGCAAGTGCGCATCGTGGGCGCGACGCCGGTGCTCGTGGAGACGCGTGTCGAAGACGGATGGCGCATGTCGCCGGAGGCGCTCTCGCGCGCGCTCACGCCCAGGACCAAGGCCATCATCTTGTGCTCACCGTCGAACCCGACGGGCGCCGGCTACGACCAGGCGCAGATGACGGCGCTGCTCGACGTGATTCGCGCGCAGGCGAACCACTCGTGGCTCATCGTCGACGAGATCTATGCGGACCTCGTTTACGACGGCTTCAAGCACGTCTCGGCGGCGAAGCTCGCGCCCGACCTGCGCTCGCGCATCATCATCGTCGACGGCGTGTCGAAGTCGTACGCGATGACGGGGTGGCGCATCGGTTGGTCGATCGCGCCGCGCGAGGTCGCCAAGGTGCTCGACATCGTGCAGGGCCAGAGCACGACGAACCCCAGCGCGGTCGCGCAGTACGCGGCGCTCGCGGCGATCAACGGACCGCAAGACGAAGTCGAGGCGATGCGCGTCCAGTTCGAGAAGCGCCGCGACGTGATGGTGAACGGGCTCCGTTCGCTCCCCGGCGTGACGTGCGGAATGCCCGAGGGGGCCTTCTACGCCTTCGCCGATTGCCGCGCGCTCTACGGCCTCACCTGGGGCGACAAGAAGCTCGCGAGCGACGAAGACGTCGCCTTCTGGCTGCTCGACCGCGCGCATGTCGCCGCCGTTCCCGGAGGCCCGTTCGCGGCGCCGGGTTACGTCCGCTTCAGCTACGCGACGAACGAAGAGCGGATCACGAAGGGGATCGAGTCGATTCGAGCCGCCATCGCCGCGGCACGCTAAGGCTCATCCGGCGGAGGCGGAGTCGGGACCCGCCGACCCACGAGAACGACCTCTTGCGAGCGGGAAAAAGCCACGCTTCCCGCGCTGACGACTTCGTGTACGCTCGGCGCGTTTCGGGGGAATCCGTCGAGAGCGTGAAGCTCGAGCCGCTTCGTCCGTCCATCCGTAGTTCGGGGCGCCCTTCACGGTGTGCCTCCCCTAAGTGAAGGAGCTTCTCATGGCTAGTTTCAAAGGCTTCAAGTACGTCCCGGTCGTCACGTTGGCCGGATGCGTCGGATTGATCGCGCTGTCGAACGGCTGTAGCGCGGCGAACGCCGTCGCCGGCGCGGCGCAAGGCTGCGACGAGTTTCCGGGATCGGTAGCGACCCTCTCGCTCGACGGGACGACTCAGGCGTTCGTGCAATCGGGTGCGGACCTCACCCTCATCGCTTCTTCGATGGAAGCTGCGGTCATGAAGTCGTGCATCGCGATCGACACCGACCTCGGCGTGACCGACACGTGGACGGCAATGGCCCCGACGGACGGTAGCGCGCCCGACAACGAGATGAAGGAGGCGTGCTCGCAGGCGTCGACCAAGATCAACGCGATCCTCGCGGCCGGCGCTTCGGCGCAGATCACGTGCGGGCTCTCGGTGACGGGCGGTGGCTGTCAGGTCAGCGCCGACGTGCAGGCGAAGTGCGAGGCCAACTGCAGCGTCTCGGCGAGCTGCAGCCCCGGAAGCATCAGCGTCACGGCGCGCTGTAGCCCCGGCGATCTCGAAGTGCAGTGCGCAGGCACCTGCAACGCGGGCGCAACGTGCGAAGGCACGGTCACGGCTCCGGTGGTGAACTGCACGGGCACTTGCTCGGCGCAGTGCTCGGGCACGTGCGACGTCAGCGCGAGTGCGCCGTCGGTCGACTGCAGCGGCACGTGCGGCGGCAAGTGCTCCGGCACCTGCGACGGCGTGGCGACGCCGGCGGGTTCCTCGGCGACGTGCGCCGGCGATTGCGAAGGAAAGTGCGACGCGAAGTGCACGTACAAGTCCGGCGCCGTGAACGCTCACTGCACGGGCACGTGCACCGGTGGTTGCACCGGCGGCTGCACGGCGACGCCGGGTAGCGCGGGCATCAGCTGCGGCGCGAGCGTCAGCTGCAAGGGTGGATGCACGGGAACGGCGACCGCGCCGTCCTGCACCGGCGAGCTCTCGGCGCTTCCGCCGAGCTGCAACGCGAACGCGAACTGCGAAGGAAGCTGCCAGGGCCACGCGGAAGCGACGGCCTCGTGCACGCCCCCGAGCGTGACGCTCGCGTGCACGGGCACTGCGACCGGCGACATCACGAAGCTCATCGCGACCCTCCAGACGAACCTCCCGATTCTCCTCCAGGCGGCGGAGACGCAAGGGGCGCTCGCAGTGAAGGCGGCGGGACACGTCGCTACGGCAGGTGCGGCGGTCGTTGCGAACATCACGAGCACCGGCGGCAAGGCGCTCGCCTGCGCGAGCGCGGCGGTCTCGGCGTCGGCGAAGGCCTCCGTCAGCGTCAACGTCTCCGTGTCCGCGAGCGCCAGCGTCGGTTCTTCGGCGTCGGGCGGCTCGGGCTCCTGATCAGGCGCTAGTCGAACCTCGCAGCGGCGCGTTCCTCACTGAGCGCGCCGTTTGCGTTTTGTCGCTTCACCCAACGACGAGGGACGAAGCTCAGACGATCCCGCCCTGCTCGCCGTCGTCTTCTCCTTCTTCGACATCGGGCGGAGGGAAGTCGCTCTTTCGCTCGACCTCTTGCTCGAGGCGCGTCGTCTTCTCGCGCAGCCGCTTCGTCGCCACACGCAATCGCTCGGAGCTCGACTCCAGCGCGCGCGTCCTCGCGCCCAGCGCTTCGGTGCGCGCCTGCAACCGCCGCACGCTCGCGTGGAGCGCGTCAGGTGATGTCGCAGGCGTTTTGGTGCGCGCCGTCATCGATGTCGTCTCCGTCCCCAGCCGACCTGGCCCCATCCATACAACCCGAATGCACGCCGCAGACCAGTCGCTCGAACGGGTGAAGCGTACCTAACGTCTGGATCGCAAACATCGAGCGCCGCCGAATCATCGCCACCTGATCCACACGTGGATCTTCGGCGATCCGTGACGCGGGTATGCTCCCCCGAATGGCCGCTCCGCTCGATGTCAGTCTCGCCGTCGCTTCGACGCGGTACGACGAAGGTGCACGTCTCCTCATTCACGACCGGTGGACCGGCGAACTGGTCGCGCGCGTCGTGATGGCCGATGCCGCGCGGGCCGAGGAGGCGACCGCCGCGTGCGTGCGCGCGTTCGAGAAGACGCGCGCGATGAAGTCGTTCGAGCGTCGCGACTTGCTCCGGCGCGTCGCGGCGTCGATTCGCGATCGCGGCGAGGAGCTCGCGCAGCTGATCGCGTCCGAGGCGGGCAAGCCCATCGCGCAGTCGCGCGGCGAGGTCACGCGCGCTGTGAGCACGTTCGAGATCGCGTCCGAAGAAGCGACGCGCATGACGGGCGAGGTGATGGCGCTCGACGTGACGCCCGCCGCGGCGGCGTACTCCGGCGAGTGGGTCCGCGTTCCGTCGGGGCCCGTCATCGGAATCGCGCCGTTCAACTTCCCGCTGAACCTCGTCGCGCACAAGGTCGCGCCGGCGCTGGCGAGCGGTTGCTCCATCCTGCTGAAGCCGCCGCCGCAAGCGCCGCTCACGTCGCTGGCGCTCGCCGACATCGTGCGGTCGTGCGGCGCACCTGCCGACGCGCTTCAAGTCGTGCCCTGCGCGAACGACGTCGCCGAATCGTTCGTGCGAGACGATCGCTTCGCGACGCTGTCGTTCACCGGGAGCGCGAAGGTGGGGTGGGCGTTGAAGGCGATCGCGGGGAAGAAGCGCGTCGTCCTGGAGCTCGGCGGGAACGCCGCGGCGATCGTGCACGAGGACGCCGACCGCGCCTGGGCGCTCGATCGCATCGTGGCCGGCGCCTTCGCGTACGCCGGACAGGTGTGCATCAAGGTGCAGCGCGTGTACGTGCACCGCGCGATCGCCGAGTCGTTCACCGCCGAGATCGTGAAGCGTGCGCGCGCGATCGTCCCCAAGGATCCGCGCGACGAGAGCGCCGTGCTCGGCGCGATGATCGACGAAGGGAACGCCAAGCGGGTCGTGTCGTGGATCGACGAAGCGCGCGCCAGCGGCGCGAGCGTTCTCTGCGGCGGCACGCGCGACGGCGCGCGACTCCTTCCGACCGTGATCGCGTTCGGCGAGGGCGACGGCCGCGGGACGAAGGTGGTCGACGAAGAAGTCTTCGGCCCCGTCGTCACCGTGCACGCCTACGACTCGTGGGATCGAGCGCTCACGATGGCCGACGCCACGAAGTACGGACTCCAGGCCGGCATCTTCACCGACTCGCACGCCCGCATCCGCGAGGCCTTCGCGCGACTCCACGTCGGCGGGCTCATCGTGAACGACACGCCGACCTTCCGCGTCGACTCGATGCCCTACGGCGGTATGCGCGAATCGGGGATCGGGCGCGAAGGGGTCCGGTTCGCGATGGAAGACATGACCGAGCGCAAGCTCCTGGTCTTCCGCGCTCCGAGTTGACGAGACCCGCCCCTCGGCCTTACGAGCCGCACTAGCAACATGCCCGTCACGCCCGAAGCCGTCCTCGAAGCGCTCTCGCACGTCCTCGATCCCGAGCTGAACAAGCCGGTCACCGAGCTCGGAATGATCTCCGAGGTAACGGTCACTGACAGCGAGGTCGGCTTCGCGGTCGACCTCGGCTCGAGCGGAAACGCCAAGCGCGAGCCGCTCGGCGCCGCGTTTCGCAAAGCGATCGGCGCGCTCGAAGGGGTGAAGAGCGTCGAGATTCGCTGGTCGGGCGAGCTCGGCGGCAGGCCCGTGGCGGCGGACGACCCGGTCCCGGGCGTGAAGAACATCGTGCTCGTGATGAGCGGCAAGGGGGGCGTCGGCAAGTCGACGTGCGCCACGAACCTCACGCTCGCGTTGAAGCGCGCGGGACTTCGCGTGGGCCTCCTCGACGCCGACATCTACGGCCCGTCGATCCCGACGATGCTCGGCGTGATGGGTCGCCCGGTGAGCTCCGACGGCAAGACGATCGAGCCGCTCGAGCGGTTCGGCGTGAAGCTCATGTCGATCGGCTTCCTCCTCGAGGACCCGAAGCAAGCGGTCATCTGGCGCGGCCCGATGCTCCACGGCGCGCTCCAGCAATTCTTGAACGACGTGCACTGGGGCGACCTCGACTTCCTCGTGCTCGATCTCCCGCCCGGCACCGGCGACGTCGCGCTCACGCTCTCGCAGCGCGCGAAGGTCACCGGCGCGGTCATCGTCACGACGCCGCAGCCCGTCGCCACCGACGACGTCTTCAAGAGCGTCTCGATGTGCCAGAAGGTGAACATCCCGATCCTCGGCGTGGTCGAGAACATGAGCTACTTCATCGACACGGCCGGCGTGCGCCACGAACTGTTCGGCAACGGGGGCGGTCAGCTCGTCGCCGATTTCGCGCAGGCGCCGCTCCTCGGGCAAGTGCCGATCGATCAGACCGTGCGCGAGTGGGGCGACAAGGGGACCCCGGTGGTCCAGGCCGCGCCGACCAGCGCGGTGTCGCAGACGTTCATCGCCATCGCCGAGAAGCTCGTCGACGTGATCGCCAAGCGCGCGGAAGAGGCGGGACCGATCATCGATCGGAGCGGCGGCGCCGGCCGGAAGCGACTCCCGATCTCGAAGTAGGATCTCGACGTGAGCGCGTATCCTCGCGCTCAGGATGGACGCGCGATGAACCTCGGACACGACGTCGCGCCGGGCCCGAACGGCTACCCGCTACTCGGCAACCTGCCGACGTTCTGGGTCGACGACCGCATCAGCATCCATACGCGCGACGCGCTCAATCACGGCGACGTCGTTCGCTACAAATTCGGGCCGCTCACCGCGCACCTCGTTCTCCATCCGGACGACGTGAAGCACGTCCTCCAGGAGAACGCGGTCAACTACACCAAGGGGCGCGGCACAAAGCGCCTGCGCTTTCTGCTCGGCGATGGGTTGCTCACCAGCGAAGGGGAGCTGTGGCGTCGCCAGCGAAAGCTCGCGCAGCCGGCGTTTCATCCGAAGCGAGTCGCGGCGCTCGTAGGCGAGATGGTCGCGGCGACGAGCGAGATGTGCGGCGCGTGGTCGGCGCTCGCGGAGCGTCATGAGTCGTTCGACGTCGCCGCCGAGATGATGCGCCTCACGCTCGACATCGTCGCGCGCACGCTCTTCGGCGCGGACATCAAGAACGAAGCGGCGCGTGTGTACGACGCGCTCACCGTCTCGCTCGACACGGTGAACAAGCGCCTCCTCTTTCCGATCCCGATCCCCGTATCGCTCCCGATCCCGAGCAACCGCCGCTTCCTCGCGGCGAAGAAGTCGCTCGATGATCTCGTCTTCGCGATCATCGGCGCGCGAAGGAAGGCGGGCGGCGACGCCGGCGGAGATCTCCTCTCCATGCTCATGGACTCGCGCGACGAAGAGACCGGCGAGGCGATGAGCGACCAGCAGCTCCGCGACGAAGTGATGACGCTGATCCTCGCCGGCCATGAGACCACTGCCAACGCCCTCTCGTTCACGTGGATGCTCCTCTCGCGCGAGCCCGTCGTGTGGCGCAAGCTCCGCGCGGAAGTGGAGAGCGTGCTCGGGCAACGCACGCTCACCGCCGAGGATCTCCCGAAGCTGAAGTACACGCGGATGGTCCTCGAAGAAGCGATGCGCCTCTATCCGCCGGCGTGGCTCTTCGGTCGGCTCTCGATCGGCGAGGACTCGGTGCGCGGCTTCCGCATTCCGCCCGGCTCGATGGTGATGATGAGTCCGTTCTTCACGCACCGTCATCCGCAGTTCTGGTCCAACCCCGAGGGGTTCGATCCCGAGCGCTTTGCCCCCGAGGCGAGCGCGCACCGGCACAAGCACTCGTATCTTCCGTTCGGCGGCGGGCCGCGCGTGTGCATCGGCAACGGGTTCGCGATCTCCGAGGCGCAGGCGATCCTGGCGACCGTCACGCAGCGCTACCGGGTGGAAGTGCTCGCGCGCGACGTGGAGCTCGAACAGATGATTACGCTTCGCCCCAAGGGGGGCATGCGGGCCATGGTCTCCGCCGTCGGCTGACGGTGCGCGCGTGCTTTCCGGTGGTGCGCGTGTGATCCACGGGCTCGCGTTGGCGTGCGAGTCACGTTGGAAACGAACCGCGACGACGCACGTCGCAGTTTACGAACCTCGCTGACACGCGGAGAATCATGCGGAACGCTCGCGCGACGCCCCGGCCGCTCCGTACGTGGCAGAGGACGTGCTTTACGTCGGGCCAACCGCCTGCGACCGAGGTCTCTCCGATGCGCGCACTTCGAAGCCAACGCACTTCATCTGTCATCATCGCCTCGTCCGTCGCCGTCGCGCTCGTCGCGGCCGCGTGCGGTTCGAGCGACCAGAGCCTGTTCAACCCGAACGGCACCGACGGCGGGATCGCCCAGCCCCCGTTCAAGGGGAACCTCTTCGACTCGGGCTTCAGCCTCGACGCGCTGGCCGCCGAGGATCCGCCGAACCTGTGGTGCGGCCCCGATGGCGGCGCGCCTCCGTCGATCCCGCTCGGTGGAACGCCCGACTGCCCGACGGACAAGAACCTCCAGGGATGTCCGTGCGGAACCGTCGGCGAGACGGCGGCGTGCTGGCCCGGGCTGCGATCGAACCGCGACGTGGGTCAGTGCAAAGACGGCGTCGCGACCTGCGCGCAGACCGGCGAGGCCGGCAACACGTGGGGCCCGTGCGTCGGCGCGGTGCTTCCGGATCCGAACGCGACGAGCGGCCCGGCGGCGTGCGGCTGCTTCTCGGCCGGGCAGTGGCACATCGAGAACCTGATCCCGTTCTTCATCACGTACTCGGACGGCAAGACGTTCTCGATGTCGACCTCGCAAGACCCTGACGGCGGCGCGACGGTCTTCCCCGTGGTCTCCACGACCAACGAGCCCGAGCCTCCGCCGGCGCCGCCGCCGGTGTGGTCGAAGGACGATCTCGCGGTCGACTGCGCCGGCACGTTCACGCTCTCGTACGAGCTGAAGGCGGGCGACTTCAACAACCCGCTGCCGGCCGACTGTTCCTTGGCGAAGGTGACGCTCCCCAAGACGTACTACCCGACCGCCGACGTGACGCAGGAGTTCCCCGTGCTCCCGTCGTGGTTCGAGGACGGCACGCACACCGACTGCGCCAACTCGTTCCACACCAAAGGCGGCTACGGGGAGATGAGCGTCGTCGGCGAGAGCAACCTTTGCCAGCACATCGACGACGGCAAGGGGAACTCGTTCGTCTTCCACCGCATCCAGTACTGCGCGCCCGGCGCGACGAACTGCGGCCAAGACGGCAGCGGCACGTTCAAGTAACGCCTGCCGGCGCTCAGCTGCGGGAGCCGCCTTTTTTCCCGGCCTTCAACAGCTCGATGTCCTGCTCTTTCTTGAGCAGAACGCCGAGGAATGGGAGCTCGCGAATGAAGCGCTTCTCGCCGATGCCGGCGCGCTTCAAGACCGCGATCCAGTCGACCAGCTCGCTCGTCGAGGGGCGCTTCCGCAAGCGCGGGAGCTCGCGCAGCTCGAAGAACGCGACCACCGCCTGATCGACCAGCTCGCCGTCGATGTTCGGATGGTGCACACGCACGATGCGCTTCATCAGCTCCTGATCGGGGAAGTCGATGAAGTGAAAGACGCAGCGCCGAAGGAAGGCGTCGGGGAGCTCCTTCTCGTTGTTCGACGTGATGACGACCACGGGGCGCTGCTTGGCCACGACCTCGTCGCCCGTCTCGCCGACGATGAAGCGCATGCGATCGAGCTCGTGGAGGAGATCGTTCGGGAACTCGAGGTCCGCCTTGTCGACCTCGTCGATCAAGAGGACGACGCGCTTCTCGGAGGCGAACGCGCGGCCGAGCGGGCCTAGCTTGATGTAGTGGCGGATGTCTTTGACGTCGCCGTCGCCGAAGCGCGCGTCGTACAGGCGCTGCACGGTGTCGTAGAGGTAGAGGCCGTCCTGCGCGCGTGTGGTCGACTTCACGGGCCAGTGAATGATCTCGAGCGACAGCGACTCGGCGATCGCTTGCGCCAGGAGCGTCTTGCCGGTGCCGGGCTCGCCTTTGACGAGCAGCGGGCGCTCGAGGGCCAGCGCGCAATCGACGGCGTGCTCGATCGCCTGGTTCGTGAGGTACGACGGCGTGCCGGTGAAGCGACGAAATTCGGTGGTCACGATCAGAGGTCCCACATGATGCCGACGCCGCCGGTGAGCGCGAACTGGAAGAACGTCGCGCCCAGCGAGACAGTCGTGTTCCCCGTCGTCTCCGAGTGCGAGCCGGGGACGAACGTGATCTCGGGGCGGCCGCTGAGGAAGAACGTCTGATTCACGCGATAGAGAAAGCCCACGTCGAGATCGACGACGAACCCGGAGAACGTGTCCGACGAGCTGGTCTGCGCCTGATTGTCGGTCGCGCCCGTGGTGTGCACCGCGTAGCCCAGCCCGGCGCGCGGCCAGATGCCGAAGCGATCGCTGATCGGGAACATCCATCCGACGCGCGGGATCACGGTGACGCTCGTCGTGGTCGGGAGCGATTGCGTCGTCGACGTGTTGCCGAACAGCGTCGTCGTCTGACTTGCGCTGGTGCTCGTGACCTCGATGAGCCCGCCGATGGAGAGGTGATCGATGACGAAGTAGTCGGCCGACGGCGCGAACCAGATGTTCGTGAAATGCGTGGTCGTGCTCCCGGCGTTGGCCGTGGTGTTCGCCGACGGGACGTTCTCGCTCAGGCTCTGCACGCTGATGCCGATGGGGCCCGCGTAGTTGACGCCGCCCACGCTGCTGGCGCGAAATCCCGAGAGCTCATCGATGACGAACGTCCTTCTCGCTCCGAGGGGGGTGCGAAGATCCTGGGCGCGGGCCAGCGACGAGGTCGCGAGAACGGCGGCGCCGACGGCGATCGTCGCGGTGAATCGAGCGAAAGGCGAAGTTCGCATTCTCATTCCCCGAACCTAGTGCCCTCGCGCGATCGAGGCAAAGGCGTCGTGATCGCGCGATCGCGAACAGGGACTATGTGAAGCTACACAATCGCGTATCCTCGTTGAGCTGGCGGGCACGGTGAAATGGCGAAAAGCGAGCGCCCCAGCGGCGCGCATCCAGCCTCTACCCGAGGCGGTCAGATCCGGAGCAGTGCCCCTGCCAATCCGAAAGGGCGAGTACTGATCGCCGACGACGAGGTCGCGCTCCTCCGCGTCTACAAGCGCGCGCTCGTGGGAGCGGGGTACGCGGTCGATCTGGCGAACGACGGGGCGCAGGCGATCGATCTCGTCAGGCTGAGCGAGTACGACGCGATCGTGAGCGACATCTCGATGCCCGAGATGGATGGCCTCGAGCTGCTGCGCGCCGTTCGTCAGCACGACCTCGACGTACCTGTGGTCCTCGTCACGGGCGACCCGGCGCTGGCGACGGCCATGCGCGCGCTCGAGTACGGGGCGTTCCGCTATCTGCCGAAGCCGTTCGATCTCGACCAGCTCACGACCGTGGTCGAGAGCGCGGTGCTCGTCGGACGGATGGCGAAGCTGCGAAGGCGCGCGCTGGAGATGGTCGGCGATCCCGACAAGCAGGTCGGCGATCGCGCGGGGCTCGAGGCCGCGTACGCGCGCGCCTACAGCGGGATGTGGATGGCGTTTCAGCCGATCGTGCGGAGCGATTCGCGCGTCGTGTACGGCTACGAAGCGCTCTTGCGATCGAACGAAGCGACGCTCCCGCATCCCGGGGCGATCCTCGACGCCGCGGCCCGCCTCGGGAAGCAGCGGGAGCTCGGACGCGCGATTCGCGACGCCGCGGGCGCCGCGTTCGATGGCGCTCCGGACGGCGCGGTGCTCTTCGTGAACCTGCACCCGCACGATCTCAACGACGATGCGCTGCTCGAGTCGAACGCGCCGCTGACGAAGCTCGCTTCGCGCGTCGTGCTCGAGATCACCGAGCGCGCTGCGATCGAAGACGTGGGCGACGCGATCGGTCGCGTCGCCGAGCTCCGCAAGATGGGGTTCCGGATCGCGATCGACGATCTCGGCGCGGGGTACGCGGGGCTCACGGCGTTCGCGCAGCTCGAGCCCGAGGTGGTGAAGCTCGACATGTCGCTCGTGCGCGATGTGCACCTTCAGCCGACGAAGCGAAGGCTCATCAAGTCGATGACCGAGCTGTGCATCGAGATGGGGCGCGTCGTCGTGGCCGAGGGGATCGAGACGAAGGAAGAGCGCGACGTGCTCGCCGAGCTCGGGTGCGAGCTGATGCAGGGGTACCTGTTCGCGCGGCCGGGCAAGGGTTTTCCGCCGGTGCAATGGTAAGCTGAGCGCGTGCTCATCGCGCCTCCCGAAGTGCGCCTGCCCAGCGAGGCGGCGATCGCGCGCGCGAAGAAAGAGCTGACGCAGGCGCTCGGTCCGTCGAAGGTGATCGAGGATCGCGCAGGGTGCGAGCGCTTCGCGCGCGATGAGAGCGAAGCGATCGGGCGCGCGCCTGACGTGGTCGTGATCGCCGAGCGTGCCGACGACGTGGCCAAGGCGCTCGCGGTGGCCGATCGATGCGAGGTGCCGATCACGCCGCGCGCAGGTGGGACCGGACGCACGGGCGGTGCGGTCCCCGTGGCCGGCGGGATCGTGCTGGCGACGCACGCGCTGTCGCAGGTGAAGGAGATCGATCGACGCGATCGTCTCGCCGTCGTCGAGCCCGGCGTCATCACCGGCGACTTTCACGCGCTGGTCGAGAAGGAAGGGCTGTTCTACCCGCCCGATCCGAACTCGCTCGCCTCGTGCATGATGGGGGGCAACGTCGCCGAGAATGCCGGAGGGCCGCGCGCGTTCAAGTACGGCGTCACGCGCGATTACGTCCTGGGGCTCGAAGCGTGCCTCATCGGCGGCCGCGTCGTGCGCACCGGGCGTCGCACCGTTAAGGGCGTCACGGGGTACGACGTCACCGCGCTCCTCGTCGGTAGCGAAGGGACGCTCGCCGTCTTCACGGAGGTGACGGTGCGACTCGTGTCGAAGCCGCCGCACGTGCGCACGGTGCTGGCGCTTTTTCGCGACGTGCATGCGTGCGCTGCCGCCGTGGCCGCGATCGTCGACGCGGGGCTCGTGCCGCGATGCCTCGAGCTGATGGACGCGGCGACGCTGAACGCCGTGCGCGCGAACAAGGTCGCGGTCGATCCGCGCGCGAACGCGATGCTCCTCATCGAGGTCGACGGCGAAGAGCGCGTGACCGACGAGGCGCTCGAGAGACTGGGCGAGCTGCTCACCGGTCGCGACGGCGTGGTCGACGTCGTCGTGGCCCAGGATACCTCGCAACGCGCGCGACTCTGGGAGGCGCGCCGCTCGCTCTCGCACGCCACGCGGAAGCTCGCGAAGTACAAGCTCAGCGAGGACATCGTCGTGCCGCGCTCGAAGATCGTGGAGCTCCTCGTCGAGGTCGATCGCATCGGCGAGCGCACCGGCGTGCAGTACCTGACGTACGGCCACGCCGGCGACGGCAACCTCCACGTGAACTTCCTGTGGAACGACGACAGCGAACGCGATGCGGTCGACCGCGCCATCGACGCGCTCATGCACGCGACGATCGGGCTCGGAGGCACGCTCTCCGGCGAGCACGGCATCGGAGTCGCGAAGGCGCAGTACCTCGCCATCGAGCAGAGCCCCGAGCTCATCGAAGTGCAGCGCGACGTGAAGCGCGTCTTCGATCCGAAGGACCTGCTCAACCCCGGGAAGATCTTCCCGACGCGCGGCCACGGCGGCTGCTAGCGCCGTGTCTAGAAGCGCGCGAACACGCCGAGGCCGTAGCCGCTCTGGCCGACGTGCATCGGCGTGACGACGAGCTGCGTCGCCAGATCGTTTCGAACGAGGACCGTCCGCGGGCTGGTGATTCCGTAGATGAGCATCGCCAGGCCCGCGCTCTGCGCGATGCCGTCGATGGCGAGGAAGACGTTCCCCGTCGCGGTGCTCGAGTTGGTCATCTGGATGAACGGGCCGATGGCCGGGATGTAGAGCGAGGCCACCGGGTTCGTGGTGCCGCCGGCGTTCGCCACGTCGGAGCCCGCGGACGCCACGAGGAGCGAGATCAAGTACAGCGTCCCGAACGTGACCGCGCCGGCGACGATCATCCCCGTGCGCGCGCGGGTCGTGCGGTGGTAGCCCTGCGGGATCGGCTCGCCGTCTTCCCAGTCGGTGATGATGCGCGGCCCCGACATGGCGATGCTTTGCGGGACGTAGACGACCTGCGTCTGCTGCTGCATCGGCGCCACGTACTCGCCGTTCGGCGCTCGCGCGGAGTCGGGAACCGGCGCGACCGATCCCGGAGGCGGATACGCGCCGTCTTGCGCGCGCGCGGCGAGCGGCGAGGCGAGGATCGCGAGAGCGACGAGCGGGGACGCGAGGCGGGCGGCGAGTCGGCGCATGGGTTCTCCTGGGGGCATCAAAGGACGAAGATAGCTCGCCGTTTGCAGGAACCGTGCACTCCCGATCGCCGGCTCGCGTAGCGCGCATGATCCCCTGCAATTGACGGCGGATCGCGCGATGTATGCATCGTCTCCGGATCTCGCACGTGACCCTGAGGGTCCAATCAGCGCGACACGGATGTCGTCGTCGGCCCGGGTTGAACGGCGCGCACGGGCTGGTACGTTGCGCTGCGTGATCGGACGAGAGCGGCGCCGTCTCGAGCGGGTGTTCCGGGTGGCGATGGTCGCCGCGATCGGGCCGGCGGCGATGATGGCGTGCGACGCCTCCAACCTCGGCGTCGACGAGGTCGATGCCGGCGTTCACGACGCGTCGGTCGACGCGACGTTCCCGTTCGTGGACGCCGCCCCGAACAAGGACACCGGCGCGCCGCCGAGCGATGCCGCGCACGACGCGAAGCCTCCCGGACCGTTCATCGACGCCGGGACGATCGACGCCTTTGCGCAGGGCGGCTGCTACATCGGCGCGCAAGATCTCGACTCCAGCGCCGGCGTCGACGGCGCGCCCGACGGGCAGGACACCTGCGCGTACTACTTCGGCTGCGGGCTGCCGCAGGGGATCACGAACATCGGATGCACCGCGTACGAGGTGCAGGCCGACGGAGGGCTCGCCCCCTTCTACGGCGAGTCATGCTGGATCGCCGACGAGGGGGGATGCGACGAGGCGAGCGGGCCGATCGACGGCGGCGCGGTCACGTTGATGTGCAACCCGTGCTTCGCCGGCGGCGGGCGGAGACCCGCGGGGCTCCTGCGGAGTCGCGCGGCGTGCGGCGCGTCGCGCGTCGGCGCGTACCTGGCGGCGCTGGCGTTCGAAGAGGACGCCTCGGTCACGGCGTTCGAGCGCATGCGCGCCGAGCTGGTGACGATGGCCGCGCCGCGTGA
>PLXW01000100.1 GCA_003151595.1 Myxococcales bacterium | reverse complement strand
CGGCGCGGTCGTCGCGAAAGATCTCGAGCGCGACGCACGACGCCGCGAAGTCGTCGCGAAAGACCTCGAGCGCGACGCACGACGCCGCGAACTCATCGCGAAAGATGTCGAGCCCGACTCTCGCGGCCGTCGCGAAGCCGGGACGGCCATCGCAAGCGAAGCTTCGTGCGCCGGCGGTTGCAGCGAGCGTCGTCGATCAGACCTGCGACCTCGACGCCGAGACCTGCGCGCGGATCGATGCGGCGCTCGCGGCGCAAGCGAAGCGCACGCACTACGTGATTCTCGACGTGCCGCCGACCGCTTCTGCGAAAGAGATCTCGAGAGCGTACTTCGCGGTGGTGGCCACACTCCATCCCGACCGCTACTTCCGCAAACGACTCGGGCCGTACAAGAAGAAGCTCGAGCAAGCCTTTCGCACGGCGACCGACTCCTACGACGTCTTGCGGAGCTCGACCCGGCGCGCCGAGTACGACGGCTACCTCCGGTTGACGCGAAAGTCGGTCGAGATGGAAGCGGCGCTCACGCCACCCCGCGCGTCCGTTCCGGCGCCCCCTCCGAGCGCTCCACGAGCTTCGGTGCCTCTCGCTGCGCCGCGAGCGTCCGTGCCGCCCGTTGCTCCTCCGCGAGCTTCGCCGGCTCCGGTCGCTCCGATCGTTCCCGTGGCTCCTGCTCCTCCGACCATCTCGATCGTTCCGGCACCTCCCGTCTCGAAGCCTGCTCCGCCTGCGGCCGTCGAGGTCGCCGCACCGATCTCGACGCCGAACGTGTCGACACCCCCCGCGAGCAATCCGGCGCCGACCACGCAGCGCATATCGTTCGGGCATCGGCTCGCCGGAGAAGCGAAGTCGGCCTCGCTGCTCGAGGAGGCGCAGCGCGCGCTACTTCAAGGCGACGTCGCGTCGGCCGCGAACCTGTATCGACTCGCGCTCCAGTTCGCGGAAAATCCGAGCGTGCGCGCGTACGCGGAGTCGGGGTTGAAGGAAGCGCGCTCGATGGTCGCGGACACACATTTGAAGCGAGCGCTCTACGAAGAGAAGGAGTCGCGTTGGTCCGATGCCGTGGCGTCGTACGAGAAGGCGCTCGATCGACGCCCCGACGATCCGGCGATCTGCGAGCGACTCGCGAACGCTCTGCGGCAAGAAGGTCAGGATCTCGCGCGCGCGACGCAACTCGCGGAGCTCGCGGTGGCGCGGACGCCGCGGAGCGCCGGATACAAGAGAACGCTCGGGCTGATCTACGCCGACGCCGGTTCGCGCGAGAAGGCGATCGTGCAGTTCGAAGCTGCGCTCGAGATCGAGCCGACGGACGAAGGCACGAACCGCGCTCTCGCGACGCTGCGGAAGGGACGCCGCTGAGTCGATGACGGCGCTCGCCGCGAGGCCAAGTGGCGCGCTCACACTCACAGCTCCGAGTGACGCCGAGCCATAGTGTCCCGACGCACGGGTGAGAGAGCGACTCGAGCGTGAGCCTGTGTTGGACGCGCTTCCCAATACGAAGGGCCTCTTCTAGCCTCGGCGAATGGCGATGAAGCTCAACGTCCTCATGGTTTCGGTCATGTCACTCGGCGCGGCCGCTTCGTTCAACGGATGCTCCTGTCACGCGGAGACGGGGGGTGGTTATTACGGCCCGCCTCCGCAGGAGACCGTCTATGAGAACGAGCCGCCTCCGCCCCCCTCCGCTGTCGTGGAAGCGCAGCCCGCCTCGCCGGGCCCCGAGTACGTCTGGATCGGCGGATATCACCGCTGGGACGGTCACGCGTACGTTTGGGTTCATGGCCGCTACGATCGCCGCCCGCACCCGGCGGCACATTGGGCGCCTGCGCATTGGGAAGGGCGCGGCCGCTCCCACGTGTTCGTCGAAGGGCGCTGGAACTAGCGCTCGCTGACTTCGGGCGTCAGCGAAGCATCGATCGACACTCGCCGACCGGGCCTCGCGTGGCTTGCTTCGCGCACGTCGCGAAGGCGGTGCGCGCGTCGGCTGACTTTCCGATCTCCATGTTGGCCGCGCCGAGAATGAGCCAGGCGTCGGCGTCGCTGGGATCGATCGTCGTCGAGCGCGTCGCGGCTTCGACGGCGTCTTTCGCCTTGCCTCGCTCGAGCGCGCGCTGCGCGTCAGCCTTCTCTTCGGCTGCGCTCTTCGTCGGCGCTTCGGGCGCGGACGCGACGGCGGCGATCGGCGCCGAGGCCGATGCGGAAGGAGGCGCGGCGCTGGCGACGACCGACGCGCTCGGCAGCGGGAAGGTCATCGTCGAGGCAGAGGGGGCAGGCGCGGCGCTCGCGGGAGCGGCGACGGTCGCTTCGTGCGTCGGCGCGACCGGAGTCAGGAACGACCGCGCGATGGCCGCCACGCACAACACCGTCGATACGACGAGCGCGATGCCGACGTACCTCATCAACGTCTGACGTCGCGCGATCGAGAAGATCGAATCGGTCGGGAGGCCGGTGGGCGCGTCGTCGTACTCGGGCGCCTGGGAGGCGACCTCGCCCTCGGCGAAGAAACCCTCGGCGTGCGAGTCGAGACGGTTGCGCGCCTCGGGGCGCTTGCTCGAGCGCGACGGCTTCGCCTTGGACTTCGCGGTCGCCTTCGCGGCCGGGGGCCTGGGCGTGACTCCGGGCGGCTTCGGCGTCTGCTTGGCCGCGACTCCCGGCGGCTTCGGCGTCACGCCCGGCGGCTTCGGGGTCACGCCCGGCGGCTTCGGGGTCACGCCCGGCGGCTTCGGCGTCTTCGATCGACGCGACGGAGGTGCCGACTCGCGGACCTTCGGAGGGCGCGACGAGCGCGTCGGCCGCAGCGGGCGCGAGCTCTCTTCCGCGCCGCCGGCCTCGCCGTCATCGCCCTCTTTGATCTCGACCGGTCGCCGGGATCGGGGTCCGTCGCTCATCGTGCTCTCCGACGCGGGGAATCGCGGAAGCCCATTGTGCTGCATTTCGGGCCGCGTGTCCGACGCGCCGCGCGATCACGTGCTCCTGCGCACGACCGCGGGCACCCCCCCGCGAGGCCGCAGGGTCGCGAACGTCTCCGCCTCGACCGTCCGCGAAGCGTCGATCTCGAAGCGCGCGTTCCGCATCAACGTGGCGAGCACGATCGGCCCCTCCATCAGCGCGAAGTGATTCCCGATGCACACGCGGGGGCCCACGCCGAACGGAATCCACGCCGACTTGTGTCGTTTGGCCTCGCGCTCGGGCAAGAAGCGATCGGGATCGAAGCGGTCGGGGTCTTCCCAAACGCGCGGGTTCATGTGGATGCCGTACGGGTTCACCGCGACGATCGTGTGGCGCGGATACGTCTCGCCGCAGATCTCGAACTCTTCGAGGCTGCGCCGCACGAGCACGACCAGCGGCGGATACAAGCGGAGCGCCTCCTTGAAGACGCGCGACGTGTACGCCAGCTTCTCGGGCGCCCACGTCGTCGGCCCCTCCGGTCCGAAGGCATCGGCCTCGGCTTGCACGCGCGCCCGCGCTTCCGGATTGCGCGCCAGCAAATAGAAGCTCCACGCCAGCGCGTTCGCCGTCGTCTCGTGGCCGGCGACGAAGAGCGTGTTCGCTTCGTCGCGCACCTGCGCGTCGCTCATCCCTTCGCTGCGCCCCCCTTCGGTATCGCGCAGCATGAGCAGCTTCGTGAGGAGATCGACCCCCGCCTTCGGATGCGCGCGGCGCTCGGCGATCATCCCGTTCATCACGGTGTCGAGCGTTCGGATCGCGTGCTGGAACTCATCGCCGGTACGTCCGGGGATGAGATGCGGCGTGTGCACCGCCTCGTCGATCTTGCTGCGCAGCTGATCGAGCACCGACGGCACGTGCGGCTCCACCGCCTCGAACGCCTCGATGATCGAGATCTGAAGCGCGAGCTGCGGCGTGCCCATCGCGTCGTCGACCCACTTCAGCGCGACGGTCAGCGCTTCGCCGAGCTCGTCGGCCTTGTCGAAGGTGTCGGCGCCGAAGAGCGTCGCGCCCACCACGCCCATCGTGATGCGGGTCATCTCGTGCGCGAGATCGATCGAGTCGCCGTTCTTCAAGCGCTCGAGCGCGCGGAGCGTCACCCCGTTCATCGTCTTCGCGTACCCGGCGAGCGCGCCGGCGTGGAAGAGCGGCGACATCAAGCGACGCTGTCGCTGCCACAGCTCACCTTCGCTCGTGAACAACCCTTGCCCCGCGAGGTCGTGAAGCGCGAGTCGCAGTCCGGGCGACTTCTCGAACTTGCGCGCCTGCTCGACCAGGATCTCGTGCGCCGACTCCGGCGAGCTGATGACCAGCGCCCACCGGTGAATGAGGCGCATCCGCGTGACCGATCCGATCTCGGCGGCCTTGCGCAGAAAGGCCAGGCGCTCGTGGCGAAAGAGGTGGCCGTGACCGAGCGTGTTGGCACCTGGGAGGGGGGGGATGGACTCGATCGTCATGTGCGACGATCAGAGGGCTCATGGGGGCGCAAAGCAAGCGTGCCCAAGGCGATTGGTGCTCGCGTTTTGTGCATCGATTCGCGCGCAGCTCCGTCTAACCTTTGCCCCTTGGGGAGGGAACTCATGCTTCGACCGCTCGCATTCGCACTCGTACTCACAGGTGCCGCCGTCACCACCACGCTGCCGATGGCGAGCACGGCCTCGGCCGAGGACGCCGCCAGCGTCAGCGAGGTGTCGATGCTGGTCGACGCCCGCGTGAACGGGAAAGACGTCTGGTCGCCTGGCGGGCGCGAGTTTCATTGGGCGGCTGCGAAGTGTCCGTTCAAGATCCAGTTCAAGGGGCAGGTGCTCGCCGATAAGCCGACCAAGATCACCTACCGCTGGGAACGAAGCGACGGCGAGACGCTGCCGACCCAGACGTTCGACGTGACCAAGCAAGACGCGCTCATCGACGTGACGCCGCCCGACGCCTGGAACGTCGGCGCACCCGGAAAGTCGTTCCGCGGCGCCGAGACGTTCCACGTGCTCACGCCGAACGAGATGACGATGTCGACGCCGATCCGAATCGAGTGCCAGTAGCATCCGCCGCGAGCCTCGCGCTCGCCGGATGGACGACTCGCCCGAAGACCTGACCCAAGCGCCGACCACGACGCTCGCCGACAGCGACGAGAGGGGGCCTTCGTCCTTCGGCCTGGCGACGGGGGCGTTGCTCGGTCGGTACGTCGTCGTCGATCAGCTCGGCGCCGGCGGGATGGGGACCGTCTACGTGGGCTACGACACGCAGCTCGCGCGGCGCGTTGCGATCAAGGTGCTCCGTCCCGACGCGCGCGGCGACGACGCGCAAGCGCGACTCCTCCTCGAAGCGCAAACCATGGCGCGCCTCACGCATCCCAACGTGCTCTCGGTGCACGACGTGGGGACGTTCGGCGACGGCGTGTTCATCGCGATGGAGTACGTCGAGGGGCGCACGCTCAAGTCGTGGCTGAAGGAGCCGCACACGTGGCGTGAAGCGCTGGGCATCTTGAAGGCCGCGGGGCGCGGGCTCGAAGCGGCGCACGCGGCGGGGATCGTTCATCGCGATTTCAAGCCGGCGAACGTGTTCCTCGGCAACGACGGGCGCGTGGTCGTCGGCGACTTCGGGATCGCGCGGTCGAGCGAGGGGCACGCCGATACGAGCACGCCGTCTCTCGCGTCGCTGGGATCGATCCCGCCGTCATCGCCGGCGTCGTCGCTCGTGGACGAGAAGGAGATGTTCCTCGGCACCGTCGGGTACATGTCGCCCGAGCGCGCGTTCGAGCATCGCGACGACGCGCGGAGCGATCAGTTCAGCTTCTGCGTCACGCTCTACCGCGCGCTCTACGGGCAGTCGCCGTTCGTGTTCTTCGACCTCCCGTCGTACCTGAAGTCGCTTCTCGAGCCGCCGCGTCCTCCGCCGGCGAACCGCGGTGTGCCGGCGTGGGTTCACGCCGTCGTTCGACGAGGGCTCTCGTACGAGTCGTCGGCCCGCTTCGCGTCGATGACCGAGCTGCTCCTCGCGCTCGAACGCGATCCCACGCGGCGGCGTCGCGCGTGGGCGACGGGCGCGTTCGCCGTGGCAGCGGTGGGGATCGCCGGGCTCGGTTGGGCGCAGCATCAGCGGACGCTGCGCGCGGAGTGTCGCGCGGGCGAGAGCCTCATCGCGTCGACGTGGAGCGCGGACGCGCGGGCAAAGGTCGGCGCGCGAATCGAAGGGACGGGCGCGCCGCTGGCGCGTGAGTTCGCGGAGAGGACGGGGCGGATCCTCGACGCGTATGCCGTGGAGTGGGCACGCGTGCACCGCGAGGCGAACGAAGCGACGCGGCTCCGCGCCGAGCAGAGCGTGGCCACGATGAACGATCGACTCGCGTGCCTCGACGCCGCGCGGGAAGAGATGGGCGCGCTGGTCGACGTCTTGTCGCGGGCCGACTCGGTGGTCTCGATGCACGCGCTCGGCGCCGCGTACGGGCTCCCCACGCCCGCCACGTGTCTTCAACCGAGCGCGGCGCGTGCGGCGTCCTTGCTCCCCGATGCCCCCGGGCCGCGCGCGCGTGTGAGCGCGCTTCGGCGTGCGGTCGCCGAGTCCGACGCGCTCCGATTGCTCGACAAGTGCGACGAAGCGCTCGGCGTGGCGACCCCGGCGTTGGCCGAAGCGCGCGCCATCCCGCATCGCGAATCGGAGGCGGAGCTCTTGATGCTGGTCGGCGCGTGCAAGCGCGAGCGCGAAGGCGACGCCGTGGCGCGCGAGACGTTCGAGTGGGCGTTCGCTGCGGCCGAAGCGGCAGGGAACGACTCGTTGGCGTCGATCGCGGCAGCGACGGTGGCTCTCGAGCTGGGCGATAGCCTCGCCGACATGCGCGCCGCCGAGCGATGGTTGGCGATCGCGCGAGGCGTGCGGGCGCGCGAAGGATCGGACGAGCGCGCCGACGCCGACATCCTGGAAGCGGAGGTCTCGCTCCTGTCGTCCGAGGGTCACCCCGATCGGACGCTGCCGCTCCGCGATCGACTCATCACGCTGCTCGAGCGCATCTACGGCGCCAATCACCCGCGCATCGCCGTGGCCATCAGCAACCGCGCCGGCGATCTCGACGCGAGCGGCCGTCCCGATCTGGGCATCGCCGAGCACCAGCGCGCGATCGCCATGCAAGAGCGCCTCTTCGGCGCGGACGTCCCGTTTCTGAGCATCGAGTACAACAACGTCGGCTGGACGCTGATGGAACTCGGACGCTACCCGGAGGCGAAGGTGGCGATGGAGCGCGCGCTCGCGCTGGTGGCGCCGCTCGGCGCGTTGAGCCCGCACAACGTGCTCCCGCTCACGTCGCTCGCCACGCTGAACGCGCGCCTCGCCGACTACGACGCTTCGCAGTCGGCGGCCGATCGCGGGATCGCGATCGTCGCAGCGAGCGGAGAAACGGCGGTGCGCTGGTTGCCCTCACTCCTCGCCTCGCGCGGGCAGGCGCTCCTGGCGAAGGGCGACGCTGCCGAAGCGCGAACGGCGTGTGCGCGCGCGCTGCACCTGCAAGACGAGCGCGAGAGCATCGCCCCCGACAAGAGCTACACGGACGACGCGCTCACCTGCCTCGGCGACGCGCAGATCGCGCTCGGTCAGATCGACGAGGGGGTCGCCACACTCGAGCGAAGCGTGTCGATCACGAAGCGCTCGCCGAAGAGCGACCTCGCGATCGCGCGCTTCGCCCTGGCCCGTGCGCTCACGGCGGCGAAGCGTGATTCGGCGCGCGCGCACGAGCTCGCGAAGGACGCGCAGAAGGAGCTCCGCGCGACGGCCGGAATGGATCGCGAAGCGCGCGAGGTCGAGAAGTGGCTCGAAGTCGCCGAGCGATCGCGTTAGGCGCGCGCCCTCTTCCGTCGACGAACGAGCGCGATCGCCGCGGCGAAGAGCCCGAACGCGAACGCGCCCGTCGATGATGTGCCACGAGGACCGATCGCACAGTTCCCCGAGTTGCTCGCCACGCCGCCTTCGCCGCCGCCGCCTCCATCGCCGAGGGCGATCGGATTGGCCACCGCGTCGACGACGAGCGGGTAGGACTGAACGTTGCCGACCGGGTTTCCTTCGGCGTCGGCGAAGAAGAAGTAGAGCGCGAGGTTCGCCGCAGGGGCGCTCCCTTGGAGCTTGCACGCCTCTGCGCCGCCGGGCGAGTAGGCGACGTCGTGCGCTTGGCTGAACGCCTGCGAGACGACGTCTTGCATTCGAATCTTCATTGAGAACGGGTTCGAGTTCGCCTGGACCGGCTGCGCGACGGGCCAACACACCGCGGTCGCTGCTTCGCGATTCGCGAGAAGCGAGCAGTCAGCGGTCCCGGCCCAGGCGTTGAGGTTGTAACCGGAGTTGAGGTTCGAGATCGAGAGCTCGAACTCGTAGGCGAGGTTCGCGTTGCAATCTTCCAGGTCGATCTCGTTCTGCGGGATGCCCTTCGCGTGCGGATGGGCACCCGTCGCATCCGCGCTCGAGTTGTCGGGCTCGAGGCGCTGCACGACATCGGCGATCCCGCTGACCGACGGCCCCTGGGGCACCTGGGCGTGCGCCGTTTGGGTGACGAGAAGAGAGGAGAGAAGGCAGGAAGCGCTGAGCGCGCAGGGGAAAAGCAAACGAGAATTCTTCATGCAACAAAGCTCAGCACGCTGCATGCCACGCGACGATCGTTCGCCGGATCGATCGCGATCCACACGATTTCATGAGCCGTCAGCGTGATCGCTCGCGACTACGAGGCATGAACCTCAAGTCAGCCCTCCCGATCCTGGTCGCGTCCTTCGGAACATTGGCAACGTTCGCAACGCTGACGACGGGCTGCGGCTCGAACGTCAACGGCGACTCGCAGTCGGGCCACGAGGCGCTCAGCGCCGCGGAGTGCTCGACGGCGACGACGTGGGCGTCGGGCGTCGCGTACGCCACCGGTGAGCTCGTGACGTTCGACGGCGGCGTCTACGCCTGCGTCCAGGCGCACACGAGCGAGCCCGGTTGGACGCCCGATGCGGTCCCCGCGCTCTGGGCCTCGGTGACGTGCGCCGGCGGCGGCGGTAGCAGCGGCGGGTCGAGCGGCAGCGGGAGTAGCAGCGGCGGCACGTCGTGCGGTCCCGGGTCGAGCAGCGGCTCGGGCTCGGGCAGCGGATCGAGCAGCGGCTCTTCGAGCGGATCGAGCAGCGGGTCCGGCAGCAGCTCGGGTGGCACCGGAAGCGTGGGCGCTTCGCTGGTCTTCAGCGCGTACAAAGACACCGGCATCAACATGAACTGGAACACCAACGTCATCTCCACGAGCATCTCGGGCTCGGCGACGGCGCTGGCCAGCGACCTCGCGTCGAACGGCGGCAAGACGATCTCGCTCGCCTTCGCGACCGGCGAGTGCGGCAGCGAAAACTGGGGCGGCGTCCCCGGCGCGGCGATGGCCACGGCCAACGTGTCGCTCTTCACGCAAGCGGGTGTGAATTACATCCTGTCCACCGGCGGCGCCGCGGGGAGCTTCACCTGCGGAACGGACGCGGGGATGGCGACGTTCATCGGTCGCTGGGGCTCGGCCGGACTCATCGGCGTCGACTTCGACATCGAAGCGGGTCAGTCGCAGGACGTCATCGACGCGCTCATCCAGCGCATTCAGGTCGCGCACGGAACGTACCCGACGCTCCGCTTCAGCCTCACGCTCGGCGTGCTCGCGGCCAGCCAATCGGGATCGACCACCGCGCAGTCGCTCGGCGCCAACGCGGTCGACGTCTTCAACGTGTACGGCGACAACGCCCTCAACGCCGTGAAGAGCACGCTCGGGTTCAACGGCTCGGCGTCGAGCTGGCCCAGCTACCTCACGGTCAACCTCATGACGATGGACTACGGCTCCGCGGGCCCCGGCAACTGCGTCGTCGCCGGTGGCACGTGCGAGATGGGGCAGTCGGCGATCCAGGCGGCGTACGACATCCACGACAAGTGGGGCGTCCCCTACGCGAACCTCGAGCTCACTCCGATGCTCGGCGGCAACGACGTGAGCAGCGAGCAGTTCACGCTGGCCGACGCCGACGCGATCACGCAGTTCGCGATCGCGCAGAAGCTCGCTGGCATTCACTACTGGTCGTACGACCGCGACACCGACTGCGCCGCCGGCTCCGCGTCAGCGACGTGCAACTCGATGGGCAACGGATACGCCGGCGCGCACGGTTACTTGAAGCGATTCCTCACGGCCGGCCTTCACTGACCGCCTGAGGGTTTCGTCTCGCTCGGCTCGCTCGTCTCGGTAGGTGCAGGTGCCGCAGGTTCCGTCGCTCGAGCGACCGGCGCCTGCGGCGCTTGTGCGTAACCCGGCGGCGGCGCGCCTTGCTGTTGCGGATAGGCGTAGCCGTACACCGGCGGCGCCATCGGAGGCGAAGGACGTGGCGGGCTCTTTCGCCAACCGCCGCCCGTCGTGATCGCGCCCCAACCCCAGCGCACCCAACCGAGGAGCGAGAGCGCGAGCCACAGCGCCCACGCCAGCATCGCCGCGCGATACACGAAGAGCGGCACGGAGACGATCCACGGCGTCGGCAGCGCGTTGCCGCTTCGATCGACGAACCACCGCAGCGTGTCGCTCGACGAGCCGTTGCCACGCACCTGCATCGCAGGCGAACCGAGCAGCCCCTGGTACACCGCCGAGCACAGAAGAATGAGAGCCACGAACGTCCAGAGGCCGAGCACGATCTGACGAAGGTCGAACGCCGCGGCGCCGAGCTTCTCTCCCGGATTGCGTCCGCGCCAACCGAGCGCCAGCAACCAGCCGACGACGATCGCGCCGGCGACGACGTCGACCTGCGAGAGGCCGATCGCGAAGAGCAACCAGTGCCGCGCGCGCAGCGGCGTCCAGCGATTCTTCCCGAGGCCGATCGATACGACGAGCAGCACGAGCAGAAGGCTCCAGAAGAGAACTGCAGGTCCGACGCGCGGGCCTCCCGTCAGCAGCAGCCAGCGCGCGCCAGGAACGTGAATCACCATTGTCGCGTTCACGCTCGGCGCGCCGAGATCGATCGACGACGCGGTGAACGACGGCGCGATCGCCTGCGACTCGCGCCACAGGAGAACGAGCTGCTGCGCGCCCGGCACGACGGGGATCGTCACCTTGCGTCCGTCCTGGCGAATCGGCTGCGTGGCGCCGTTGATCGTGAGCGACTCGAGCTGCGCGCCGTCGGGAAGCGTGATCGTGTGCTCGGCGCCGCGGCTCGATCGGATCGAGAGCGAGAGCGACACGTCGGTCGCGCGCAGGCCGGGCGTGACGTCGGTGGTGCTCTGATCGATCGTCAGCGTCTGCCCGGGTACTCCGTCGGGTCGCGTGAGCGCGACGCTCGCCTCTTCGCCCGGCCACGGACGCCACTCCGGAACCTGGAGGCCGTTGACCGGCTGCGTGTGGACGAACGGAATCCCGGCGTACGCCGCGTGCCAGATCGGCCCCACGTCGACGCGCCACACCTCGACCCACGGGATCGACTTCGGCGCGACCAGCTTCACCGGCGACTTCTGCTCGAGCACCGATCGCCACACGAGCTCGGTCGCGTTCGGCCCCAGGTTCACCTGCGCCTTGCCACCGACGACGCGAACGTCCGCGGTCGTCACGCTCTCGCCCGCGAGCAGCGGCACTTCGAGCACGACGGCGCTCCCCACCGGCGTCATGCGGACGACGTGCGTCTCGACTTGCCAATCGAGCCCCACTTGCAGCGTCCGCTCCACGCGCACGAACGGCGGGAGCGCGCCCGGTTGCAGCGCGCCGTGCGTGTCTCCTTCCTTCGTCTCGATTCGCGTGAGCTGGAGATCGTCGTCGGCCAGCCCGTCTTCGTGGATGCCGGCGAGCGCCCAGCCGTCGGTCGTCGCTTCCACGCGATGCGGCTTCAGCGGGAGCGCGAGCTGCATCGACGCGCCGTCGGGCATCGGGCCATCGAGCAGGATCTGATGCGGGCCTGGCGCGATCTCGATCCACAGCGTTCCGTCGGGGAGACGCACGAGCGCTTTGGCCGGTTGGCCATCGAGCAGAACGTGCGCCGGCGTCCATTGCGGCGTTCGCCCCGGCAACGGAATCGCCGTCGCCGCCGCCGCCGACACTTCGAGGCGCGCGCGGAGCGTCGCGCCACGCGCGTCGATCGCGAGCCGTCCGCTCGACGCGCACGACGGCAAGCACTCCGCTTTGCGAAGCAGGCGCGCCTGGAGATCGTCGAGCATCTCTTTGCTCGGCACGTCGGCGCGCGCAGCATGCGGCGCGAGCACGACGAGCATCGCCACCGCGGCCGCCGCCGCAGGTCCCCACGCGCGCGGGAAGATCCGCTGCGTCCACGGAAGGAGGCGTACGAGCAAGAGCACGAGCAGCGCCGCGCGCACGAGCGCCAGGAGCAGGTTCTCGATCGGCGAGAGCAGATACAGATGGAGCCGCTGCGCTGCGGTCACCGGACCGCTCCACCGCAGATCGAGCGTCGACCAGTTCCACCGCGGAAGCCCAGGCCCCGTCTGCACGATCGATGCGGGGTCGTAGACCTGAGCGTTCGATTGGCGCGCGTCGTAGTCCCACTCGTTGCCCGATCCCGATCCGCCGCTCAACGCACCGAGTGCCTGGCGCGGCAGCGGCGCCTTGCGCGTGAAAGCGTCGCTCTTCGGCTTGTCGGCCGGAGCGGCGTTCGGCACCGGCTCGACGCTCGGCGCTTGCGGCAGGTTCACGGCGGGAGGCGCTGCGCCGCCCATGTCCTTGGCCATCGCGGGCGTCTTCGTCTCGTCGAGGAGGCCGCCTCGCCCTTCGCCGTCTTCTTCGTAGTTCGCGATCTCGCTGGTCCCCACGATCGAGTCCGGGTTTGCGAGCGTCGGGTAGATCCCCTGGCGCACGTGCTTCACCAGGAACGGCACGACGACGATCATGACGAGCACCACCGCCGCTACGCGCATGCCCGAGAAGAACGACTTCGCCCTCCCGACCGGCAGCGCGCGAAACAGCGCCTCGGCCACGAGCACCGCGATCCACGACCACTTCGGCGCCCCGTCTTCGGGGAACGTGAGCGCCAGCATCACCAGCGCGACGATCCCCCAGCGCACGCCGTACAGCTTGCCGATCGCGATGGCGATGATGAGTGCGAGGAACAGCTCGAGCAGCGACCAGTGCCTCACCCACGTGCCGGGAACTTCGTCGACGCCCGAGGCGTGAAGCAGCCGCCACCCGGGCGGCAGATGGAGCGTGCCGCTCACTTGATGAAAGTCGTGCGCCCAGCTCACCGCCGGGATGTCGCTCGGATCGCCGGGAATACGGCTGTCGGCGCTCACGCTCAGCGTCCCCTGTCGAACCTCCACGCCGGTGTGCGTCGGGTCTCCGAGGTGCGTGATGAACTGATCTTTGCCGCCGATGGCGACGCGCCCGAGCACAGTCGGAGGCGCCATCGAGAGACGCGAGTCGCGCGTGAGCGTGCCGGTGAGCGTATCGCTCGCGGTGTAGCCGGTGCCGTCGAAGTCGAGCCACAGCGTGCGCGCGAGCGTGAGCTGGTTCGGCGGCGGATCGGCGTCACCGCGGCGCTTCTCTTCGAAGGTCAGCGTGTCGCCCACCTTCATCGCGTACGCCGGCAGGCGCTTCCACGCGTCCGGCAGCGTCGTCTGTTGCGGATCGATCGACTGCGCGCCCGCGATCGTCACGACGCGGTAATCGTTCCGCGCTTCGAAGACCCATACTTCGTCTCCCACGCGCCACGGACCTTCGGGCGCGGTGCGTGTGAGCGAACGGACGATCGCTTCGCTCCGCGCGCACAGCTCGATCACGAAGATGCCGGGGCGCACCTGAACGCGCAGTCGCCCGTCGGGCTCGAGACGTGCGGGGAGCCCGCCGCCAAGTGACGTGGGGACGAACCCCGCGAGCAGCGCTTTGCCCAGGAGCTCTTCGCGACTCTTGCCGGCGACGTGCAGCTCGATCCGTGTCGTCACGAGGAGCGGAATGTCGTCGGTGATCTTGCGATGCACGACGACCTCGAGCGCGTTCCCCTCGTCGTTCGTCGCCGCCTTCTGGAGCCACACGGTCCCTTGCGCGTCGCGATTCGGCGACGCGATCGGCGCGCCGCGCAGCGTGAGCGAGAGGAGCCCGGTCTCTTGCGGCACGTGGAGCGAATCGGGCAGCGAGTCCCAGGCGAACGTGCCGGTGATCGTGTGCTCGCCGCGATCGAGGCGCACGGTCGGACCGTCGTTCGCCGTGACGATCACCGCAGCCTTGCCATCGACCTTCACGTCGCTCGGCCAGCGCTTCGCGTCTCCGGGGAGCGGTGCCGGGCCGCGCGCATCGACGTGCCACGCCTGCGTGAAGCGGCCTCCGTGCTCGTCGAGCGCCAGATCGAGCCGCGCCGGCCAGAGGCACCGCGTGAGGTCCGCGTGGTCTTGAAACGTCGGGCACAGCGCGTCGTCGTGCCCATCGAGCGCCCACGCCGTCCACGGCTTCAGGACCTCGGGGAGCGTCTTCGGATCGGGCGGGTCGGCCGCGCGCGCGTCACGTGCGAAGAGCACGACCGCGAGGACGAGAAGGAAGAGTCCGTGGACGAACCTCGAGCGGAGTGAGCCAACCATGGATCACCGATAGTACGCACGTCGTAGGACAAGGATCTCCTCGGCGCCTACGGACACTTCACGATCGGCGAGATCGGCGCGAACCCGTACCCGGCGTCGGGGCGCACCGTATCGAGATCGACCAGCGCATTCCCGAGCGCGGTCGCGATCTGCGCGTACGTCTCATTGAGCTTGTCGCTCGTGCTGCCCTCGGCGACGCAGATGAACTTCGCTGCACCGCAGATCGAGATCGCCTCGCACCCGGGCGTTGGCGGCGCCGCCGGTTGAAGCTGCGCGTCGCCGTACAGGATGACGCCACCGACCATGGTGAGCGTCACGTCCGCCGCCGTCGCCGCCACGAGCGAAGCATACGGATCGCTCTTCGTCGCCGGCACGACCATCAGGTCCGCCATCAGCCCCACCTGCAGCGTCCCCAGCTTCGACGTGAGCGCCAGCGCCGCCGCCGCGTTCTTCGTCGACATCAGCACGAGATCCTTCGCCGCGAGTCGATTGCCGAAGTGCGCGTCGTCCCACGCATCGGCGAAGCGCATCTCGTCGAGCATGTTCTGACTGCCGCCCATCGACCAGTCCGGCGCCAGCGTCACCAGCACTCCGGCGTCGAGCGCGGCGGGAATGTCGGTCGTCGCGGCGTAGAGCGCGACGTTCGATTTCGGCGACCAGGTGAGCTTCATCCCCGCGCTCGCCATCTGCCCGAACTCGCTCGTCGTGAACGCAGTGCCGTGCGTGATGACCGTCTCCGGCGCGTAGAGGCAGCCGGCGTCGGTGGTGAGCGATCCCAGCTTCGCGAACTCTCCGAGCGACGGCGCGTCGGTCCCTTCGCCGCAGTGAATCAGGTACGCGCTCGTCTTCAACGACGTGAAGTTCGTGCACACGCCGTCGCCCGACGACTTCGATGGCGGGAAGAGCGCGCTCGTCTGGACCGTGTCGGTCCCGAGATCGTTCTGCGCGACGTCGATCGATCGCGAGAGCGATCCGAAGCACGCCGACGACGTCCCCGGCAGCCCGACGATCGACGTCGTCCCCGCCACCAGCCCTTTGAGCTCGCCCCACTTGTCCATCTCGCACTTGAGGCTCCCCGCGCCGTCGTACGTGGCCGGGCACCACGTGGGCTTTCCTTGCGAGGCGTCCTCGAGGCACTCCTTCGTGTCGAGCATGTCGGCGTAGCGCGCCTCGTTCGTCCACTGATTGTGGTTGGTGTACGTCTTGGCCGGCAGCCAGTCGTCGTCGTCGAAGATGTCGAACAGGATGTGGTTGTGAGTGTCAATGAGGCCCGGCGCGATCACCCCTTTGGTGTCGATGACCGTCGCGCCGACTGCGCCGGCTTGCGACGCGCAGGCGGTGCCGGCTTGCACGCACGTGATCGTGGCTCCTTCGACGAGCATCTCGCCGTCGAACGTGACGTCGGGCGTGACGATCGTTCCGAGGAGCAAGATGTGATCGGGCGCGCCGACGATGACGGTGGCGCCGCCGTCGGGTCCGGAGTGGATCACGGACGCGCCGTCGTTCGCGTCGACGCTCGATGCGGCGTCGTCGTCGCCGACCGCGCCGTCATCGCCAGTGGAAGCATCGCCGCTGTTCAGCGTTGCGTCGTCGTCGCCCGCCGCTCCGTCGAGCGGGGCGTGTTGGAGAAGAGAGCCGTCTTCATCGAACGGATTTCCCGCGTCGGCGCTCTGCGACGAGACGGACGTCCCGCACGCGCTCACCGCCAGGAGCGCGACGATCGATGGGGCGAGGAGCTCGAACCTCAACTCGGCAAAGCGTAGCAGCGGCGACCCCGTGCATCGCGTGCGTCACGCTGGCCCTCGCCCGTGGGCGGGCACGGGATCACGCGGTGCCCACAACGGCCTACTCGTCGGCGTCGTCCCCGCCGACCGCGCTGGCGACGATCCCGAGCCTCGCCAGCAGCCGTTGCAAGAACCTGCGGCTCACGCCTGCCATCTCGGCGGCGCGCGTCACGTTCCCTTGCGCGCGACGCAGCACGCGGCGCGCGTACACGCTCTCGAAGCTCATCATCCACGCCTGGCGCGCGTCCTTCAGCGGGCGATCGAGCGGCACGAGATCCGCGAGATCGCCCGACGTCTCGACGCTCGGCGGTGGGCGACTCGGACGGCGCGCGGCTTCGTCGAGGAGCCCTAGCACCAGGCTCCGTTCGACGAAGTTCCGAAGCTCGCGCACGTTGCCGGGCCAATCGCGTTGCGCGAGCGACGCGGCGAGATCGGGCGGGAGCTCGGCGGCCTGGCCGCGCAGGCGCGTGAGGAAGTGCGCGGCGAGCGGCGCGATGTCTTCGCGACGCGCGCGCAGCGGAGGGAGCGGGAGATCGACGACCGCGAGTCGGTAGTAGAGGTCATCGCGAAAGAGCCCCTCGTTCACCGCCTTGGCCAGCGGTCGGTTCGTGGCCGCGACGATCCGCACGTCGACCGGGCGCGCGGTGTTCGTCCCGACCCGCCGCACGCTCCGCGTCTCGAGCGCGCGCAGGAGTTTCGGCTGAAGCTCGATCGGGATCTCGCCGATCTCGTCGAGGAACAGCGTTCCGCCGTCGGCCTCTTCGAAGACGCCGCGCCGATCGGACACGGCGTCGCTGAACGCGCCGCGCACGTGCCCGAACAGCTCGCTCTCGAAGAGGTTCGCCGGGATCGACCCGCAATCGACCGGCACGAACGGCTTCTCGCTCCGTCGCGAGAGCGCGTGAAGCGTTCGCGCGACGACCTCTTTGCCGGTGCCCGTCTCGCCTTGCAGCAGCACCGTCGCGTCGCTCGGCGCGATTCGCTCGAGCACGGCGTACACGCGGCGCATCTCGAAGCTGCTCCCCACGAGCTCCCCGAGCGACGCGCGATCGCTGAGCGGCACGAACGCCGGCTCGTCTTGCACCTCGACGCGAAAGCGACTCCCGCCGACGACGACGAGCGTGCCCGCGGGGAGGTCGACGTCGCGCACGCGCACGCCGTCGATGAACGTGCCGTTGGTGCTGCCGCGATCGCGCAGCGTGATTGCCTCGGGGCGCACGCGGATCTCGCAGTGCAGGCGCGAGACGCGCGGGTCGGCGATGCACAAGCGATTGCCCGGCGCGCTGCCGACGGTCGCCGCGCCCCCGTCGAGCGTGACGCGTGTTCCTCGCGAGGGGCCGTCGACGACGACGAGGTCGACGGCGGGGACGCGGGCGCCGCGGCGATCGGCGGCGACCTTGGTGGTCGCGTCGGAGAGGAAGTCGGGGGGCACGGGGTTCTTGGAAATCTAGCGCGGGGAGGGGCGGGCGTAGGGATTTGGTGGGGCGACACGGGTGGGGGAGGGCGAAGGGTGGCGGCGGCGGGGTGGGGGCGGGCTCGGGTTCGCGTCTGGGTTCGCGTCTGCGTCTGCGTTCGCGCTCGCGTTCGGGGACGGGGTCGGGGTCACGTTCGGGGTCGCGTTCGTCGCGATGACCGGCGCGATCGCCTCCGTCCCGCTCGCCCGCGTGTGCGTGCCGAAGAACAGCCCGATCGACGCTGCTGCCGTCAGCGGGATCACGATCGTCGCCGCGATCCGCGCACGCCGCGCGCGAATACGGGAGCGAATCGCGCGTCTCTCCCCGGCGATGCGCGCGCCACGCTCCTCGAGATCCTTCTGCGTGACCCGCGTCACGTACGCGCCGACCTCCGCGTGCGACGCGATCGCCCCCACCGCGCTCGCCGCTCGCTCGATCGCCTCTCTCAACGCCAGCGCCGACGCCGCGCGCGTGGCCGGATCCTTGGCGAGCGATCGTGCGATCGGCTCATCGAACGGCGCGAGCTCCGCGACGAGGCCCGCCAGCGGCGGCGCATCGTCGCGAAGGACGTGGTCGAGCGTCTGCGCTTCGTTGTCTCCGCGAAAGAGCCGCCGCCCTGCGAGCGCTTCCCAGGCCACGACGCCGAGCGCGAACACGTCGCCACTGGCGTCGATGCGTCCGCGACTCACGTACTCGGGGGCCATGTAGCCGAGCTTCCCTTTGAGCGTGCCTTGCGTCGTCGACGGCGCGCCTTCGTAGACCGCTTTCGCGAGCCCGAAGTCCGTCAGTCGCGCTACGCCGTCGGTCCCCACGAGGATGTTCTGTGGCGACACGTCGCGGTGCACGAGCCCCAACGGCGCGCCGCTCGCGTCCTTCTCCGCGTGCACCGCGGCCAACCCCGCGCACGCATCGAGTAATATGCGCACCGCGATCCCGGTCGGCACACGCGCGTCGCGACTCGCTTCGCCCGCGATCAACGACGCGAGCGACGCGCCTTCGACGTAGTCCATGACGAGCTCGAGCTCCCCCTCGCTCTCTTGCACCTCGCGCACGGGGACGACGTTCGGGTGACGGATCGTCGCGGCGATGCGCGCTTCGCGGAGGAGCGCGGCGCGCTGCCGTGGATCGTCGAGCACGTGCGGATGCGGCCGCTTGAGCGCGACGAGCGCACCGTTCGGATCGTTCGCGCGCGCCGCGACGAAGACCGTCGCCGTACCACCCGCCGCGAGCTTCACGAGAGCGACGTACGTGGACGACGGCGCGCGCATGTCAGAAGCCGACGCGCAGCGAGGCCCCGGCGCCGCTCGGTGCGATCGCGATCGACTCGCCGTGCGCCCCCTTCCATCGCACGAGCACGCCCAGCGTCGCCGTCGCCACCGCGAACGCGCCGCTCACCGCGAAGAGCACGTTGGTCCGCGTCTGCGCAGCATGTCCATCGGACGCGAGCGAGTCGCAGCTCGACGACGGCGCGTGATCGCACCCTGCGTCGACGAACTGCGTGTGCCGATGACTCGTGTCCAGCGCCGACCAGACGCTGACGCCGCCCGCGACCGCGGTGACGCCGAGAGCCGCGAAGAAGTACGTCGGCGACAGACCCGCACTGGGGGACGAAGGAGGCGCGGTCGATCGCGTCGGAGCTTCTGCGATCGGCGCGGGCCGCGCGGGGCGAGCACCGGAGACGACGATCGTCTGATCGGCGGCGACGTTCACGATCATCGGCTGCAGACCCGCGTCGCTCTGCAACACGATCGCGTGCGCGCCCGTGGTCACGATCTTCGGTCGCGACGTGTCGGTCGCCGCCCCGTCGATCGTCGCCAGGCACGGGAACGTCGGCGCGCAGCGAATCACGACGCGCCCCGTCCGATGCTCGAACCGCGCGCGCGCAGCCTCCAGCGTCTTCCGCGACTCGGCATCGACGGGCGCCCGCGCCGTGCGCTCGATCAGCTCCGTGCCGAGGACGGGATCGTCGGCCAACGTCGCCGCGTCGATCGCCGCGCGCAGCGCCGCCGCGTTCGGGTCCAGCGAGTCGGCGCGCGCGTACTCCGACGCCGCGCGCGCAAAGTCCCCCACCCGATACGCCGCAGAGCCGCGCTCGAACGCGTCGCGCGCCCGCCCTTGATCGGTGAGCGACGGGGCCTCTGCGCGGGCAGAGATCGCGAACGCAAGGCTCGACGCCACCGCCAGCGCGAGCGCCGCTCCGCGTCCTTTCGCCCGATCCGGCGAGCCACCCATCGATCGCAAACCTAGCACGCGCGGTGTCTCACACGGTTTGCACCGAGGACCTGCGCTGCTAGCGTCACCGGCGATGGGCCCGCCGACGCCGCGTGTTTGCGCCGCGATCGCGATCGCGGCATGCGGGTGCTCGTACGACTGGTCCGTTCCCGAGTCCGCGGGGGACGCGAGCGTTTCCGTCGACGCGACGGCCTCTCTCGATTCGGCACCGCCGACTGCCATCGATGCCTCCGACGCGGGGCTCATCTCTCCGACGGACGCCGGCGTCGACGCCGATCCGTGTGTTCCTCTCCTCGCGACCGCGGACTCGGCGTACCTGCGCGCTGTCACGTGCGCGACGATCGGCGCCGCATGCGTGACGGAGTCGGATCAATGCGGGTGCTCGAAGCCCGTCGCCGACGATGCGAACGTGGCCACCCACGACTACGCAAGCGCCGTCGCTGCACTCGTGGACGCTGGTTGCACCCTGGGCTGCGAAGCATGCGGAACGCCGGTGCCCACGAAGTGCCTCTACAAGCCGATCGGCGACGGCGCCGTCACGATGACCTGCCAGTGAGTCACGGCGCTCAGAACGCGTAGACGATATCCAACCCCTGCGTCGCCAGGCTCGCCACGGGCTGCGCCCCCTTGGTGAACGCGATCGACATCCCGAGCCCGGTACCGATCGCGATCGGCGCCTTCCACGGCGCGTAGCGCAGCGCCCACATCGGCGTGACGACCACCACGGTGAACGGCACGTTCGGCGACATCGATGTGATGAAGTTGAGCTCCGGCCCCATCGCGAACGGCGCGCGGTCGTGGACGAAGTAGAGAAAGTCGAGGAACAGGTCGGAGCCGACGTGATTGTTCGGCGCGCCTTTGACCTCCGTGAGCGGCGACGAAGGGGAGCCGTTGCCGTTGTAGGTGAAGCCGACGCCGATCGTCGTCGCGAAGTGATCGACCGGGAAGTACCCGAAGAGCACAGCCGGCGTCGCGCTCACGGCCGCGCCGGTGAAGAACGTACCTTGCGGTCCGAGGATCGCCGGCTTGGGGCGCTTCACGACGTCGCGGTTCACGGGCGGCGGAGGCTCGTCATCGAGCTGGATGTCGTCGTTGCGAGTCTCGGCGGCGCGCGCGTTCGTCGACGCAAGGACCATCGCGGCCACAGCCGACGCGGTGGCGACAAGGCGCGTCGCGCGCGCTCGTCGACGAACCGTGAGCGCGACTCCGAGCACGAGCAACGCTACGGCTCCCTTCGTTCCGCCATGATTTCCCGGTGCCGCGCTGCATCCGGGGAGATCCGCGGGAGCTGCGGCGGCGCCGTTTCCCGTTCCGGTGGACGCCGTTCCCGTCGACCCCGAGCTCGCGTCCGCCGCCGATCCGGAGCTCGCGCCTTGCCCGCCGTTCGAGCTGCCGCCGACGATGCCGCCGCTCCCGCTGCCACTCCCGACGCCGCCGCTCGACGAACCGCCGAGGGCGAGTCCCCCGTCGCCTTGCCCTTGCAGTCCGAAGAACTCGGCGACGCGCGCGGTCGCGCAGATCTGCTTGTCCACCGAGTACGTATCGGCGGTTCCACACCCGCTGCTCACGTCGATCGCCACGCCGTGGGCCATGCCCGTGATCGAATACGACTCGACCTGCACGACGCCGTTCGAGTCGGCGTATTCGGAGTGAGGATAACCGGCGACCGTGCTCGTGCTCGTCGCCGTCGCGCTCACGCCGGTCACGTTCGTCCACTGCGAGACGATCTCGCCGAGGTTCGCGGTGTTGACCGTCGTGTCCGACGAGCCCTGCCACACCGAGAGGCGCGGATACTTCCCGGTGTACCCAGGGAACCCGGTCTTCGCGAGCGTCCCCCATTGCGCCGCCGTGTTCGACGACGCGCCGTCCATGCACGTGTACGCGCTGGTCAGCGACGTCGCGCATCCGTACGGCACCCCCGCGAACGAAGCGCCCGCGGCGAAGACGTCGGGGTACATCGCGAGCAGCGCCACGGCGTACGCCGCGCCGGCGGAGAAGCCGGTCACGTAGATGCGCGAGGCGTCGATCGAGTACGTCGTCTTCATGTAGTCGACCATCTGGATGATCGACGCCGCCTCACCTTGCCCGCGCGTGATGTCGGCCGTGCTCCCCGACGTGTTGCCGAACCAGTTGAAGCACGACTCCGTGTTGTTGGCCGACTGCTGCTGCGGATAGACGAGATAGAACTGATAGACGTCGGCGATCTTGTTCCACCCCGTGTCCTCGTAGTTCGCCGCGGTCTGCGTGCAGCCGTGGAGCGCGAGGACGAGCGGCGCGTTGGGAGCGATGCCCTGCGGCGCGTACGAGTACATGAGGAGGTTGCCGGGGTTCGATCCGAAGCTCGAGACCGCGGTGATCGCCGAGTCGGCCGAGGCGACGGCGGCGATGGACTCCGAAGGGGAAGCGGAGACGACGCAGGCGTTGGTCGTGGCCGCGAGCGCGGCGAGTGTGGCGAGAGCGACAGGCGAGAGAATGGATAGTGAGAGTTTCATCGAGCTTCTCCGTTCGTGATCCGGGAGTGAAGTGCGGAGTGAGGAGCGCGCGCGTCAGGCCGCTTCGGCCAGCGCGACGCCGTCGGGATCGAGCGCGGGCGCGCCCGAGAATTTGCGACCCGTGAGGACGACGAGCGCGAGGCCGATCTCGCACGCACCGGCGATGACGCCGATCGCCAGCGACAGGTGAACGTGCGCGTACGTCGCGAAGGCCGCGGTTGCGGGAGGGACCATCGCCGCGAGCGCCGCGCCCACGTGATAGACGATGCCCACGTAACGAGCGCGCACGTCCGCGTCGAACATGCCCGTGAGGAGCATCGGCACGACGCCGCAGAACCCGACGCCGAGTAGCCCGCCCAAGAAGGCGCCCACGCCGAGCATGCCGGGTACCGCGCCGACGTAGAGCGGCAACGCGAGGAGCGATCCCAACGCCGGGAGCACGATCGCGATCGCGACCCCCCGGCGCGCCGCGAGCATCCCGCATCCAACGGAGCCGATGAGCATGCCCACGTTGAAGAGTCCGACGAGCCACGCGACCGTGCGCGTGTCGGCGCCGAGCTCCGTGCTGAGGAACGTCGGATAGAGCGCGACGAGCCCGTAGTACGCGCCCAACCCGAGCCCCATCGAGAGCGAGGCCCACACGAGCTTCGAGAGCGAGCCGCTCGTCGCGCGCTTGGGAGCCGCGAGCTTCGCCGCGTTCGCGTCTCTCCACTCGCGGCTCTCGGTGACCCCGAAGCGAATCGGAAAGACGAGGAGCGCCGGCGCCGCGGCGCACACGAAGAGCGCGCGCCATCCCCAGAGAGGGAGCACCACGGCCGAGACTCCGGCGGCGAACAGGTATCCGATCGCCCAGCTCCCTTGGAGCACGCCCGACGCGATCCCTTTGCTGCGCGCCGGCCAGTTCTCCATCGCCAGCGTGGTCCCGGTCGTCCACTCGGCGCCCATGCCGAGACCGAAGAGCGTGCGCAAGACGAGGATCCATCCGAACGACGGCGCGAACGCGACCGCCGCATCGCACACCGCGAACCAGACGATCGAGATCATCAACGGAAGCTTTCGCCCCCACCGATCCGCCGCCGCGCCCGCGATGAATCCGCCCACGAGTCGCGCGAGCAAGGTCAGCGTGAGCGACCCTGCGGTCGCGAGGTGCGGCGCGCCGAAGTCCTTGGCGATGATCGGCATCACGAGCATGAAGATCGTGAAGTCGAACGCATCGAGCACCCACCCCGCCCACGCCGCTCCGAAGCTGCACCATTGCGCTCGCGTCGGTTCTTTCCACCACGGCTCTTCGGTCTTCATCGGCGCCTCCGTCGCGCCGCTCTCAGCAACCCGCGCGCCACGGTGGGCCATCGCGTTTCGTTCGGCAAATCAAGCCGATCGCGTGATCCACCGCGTCACTCGTGACGCGCGTCTCGCCGTCGAAGAGGCGCGTCACCGGTGACGCGGAGGTGAACCACAACGCCGCGCGAACGCGCCCGCTGGACCACTCGCGCGCCCGGTGTCACCCTCCGCCGCGATGAGCAATCGGTACGACGTCATCGTCATCGGGGCGGGGCACAACGGGCTGGTCACCGCCGGCCTCCTCGCCAAACGTGGGCTCCGCGTGGTCGTCCTCGAACGGCGCGACGTGGTCGGCGGCGCGGCGATCACCGAGCAGCCGTGGGGCCCCGACTACAAGATGACGGCGCTCTCGTACGTCGTCAGCCTCATGCCGCCGACGGTGCTGCGCGAGCTCGACCTCGAGAAGCACGGCTACAAGGTCTACCCGCAGCACGGCTACTTCGCGCCGCAGTCCGACGGCCGCTACTTGCAGATGTTCTCCGACGCCGCGAAGACGCGCGAGCAGATCGCGAAGTTCTCGGCGAAGGACGCGCGCGCGTTCGAGTCATGGGAGGCGTGGCTCGGAAAGTTGGGAGCGCTTCTCGGCCCGCTGCTCGGACACATCCCGCCGCTGCTCGGCTCTCACAGTCTGGGCGACCTGTGGAAGCAGCTGGGGCTCGCGTGGAAGATGCGCGAGGTCGACGAGAAGCTCGTGGCCGACGTGACGCGCCTCATGACGATGAGCGTCGCCGATCTGCTCGACGACCACTTCGAATCGCGCGCGCTCAAAGGCACGCTCTCGGTGAGCGGCATCATCGGCACGTGGGCCGGGCCGCGCTCGCCCGGGACGGCGTACGTGATGGCGCACCACAAGATCGGCAACGTCGGCGAAGGGGACATGGGCTCGTGGGGATTTCCCGAAGGGGGAATGGGCGGCGTGACCCAGGCGATGAAGCGCGCGGCCGAGTCGTTCGGCGCCACCATCCGCACCGACGCGCCCGTCGCGCAGATCCTGGTGCACGGCGGTCGCGCGACCGGCGTGGCGCTCGAAGGATCGGGCGAAGAGATCTTCGCCGACACGGTCGTCACCACGACGCACCCGAAGATCGCGTTCCTCCGCCAGATCGATCGCAAACACTTGCCCGACGACTTCGTCACCGCGATCGAGCGATGGAAGACGCGCAGCGGGACCGTGAAGGTCAACGTGGCCATCGATCGGTTGCCCGAGTTCACGAGCAAGCCCGGATACGACGCCGAGGTGCACGGCGGGACGATCATCCTCGCGCAATCGGTCGACGACCTCGAAGGTGCCTTTCAAGACGCGGTGTCAGGTCGCGCGGCGCAGAAGCCCTTCGCCGACATCTGCATCCCCTCGGTCTTCGATCGCACGCTGGCGCCGGAGGGGAAGCACGTGATGTCGATGTTCACGCAATGGGTCCCGCACGAGTCCGCGAACGAGCCGAACCGCGCGGAGCTCGAGGCGTACGCCGATCGCGTGATCGCGCGCGTGGAAGACGTGGCGCCCGGATTCACGAGCTCGATTCTGCATCAGCAGGTGATCGGGCCGTACGAGATGGAGAACAAGTACGGGCTGCTCGGCGGAAATATTTTCCACGGCGAACTGTCCGCGAATCAGCTGTTTCACATGCGGCCCGCGCCGGGCTTCGCGGATTTTCGGACGCCCATCCGCGGTCTGTACCAGGCGTCGTCGGCGACGCATGGCGGCGGCGGCGTGACGGGAATCCCGGCGTTGCAGGTGGTGAGGCAGATCGCGAAGGGGTGAACGGGCGGGTGGGGCCGCAGACGCGAGCGAGGGCTCATTCGCCACACTTCAGACCGGGTTGCCACACCAGGCCATCCTGGCGTGGCTCACTCGTTCGCCGACGCTCAGGTCGTCGCTTCCTTCCGCCGTGTGCGTGCGCCCTTCTTGGCGGCGCGACGGCGACTCTCAGGTCCCCTCGCCTTGGCAGCGCGGCGCGCTTGGGCCGCGAGCGCCGTCTTGGTCGCCGCACGGCGGGGCTCCTTCTTCAGCGCCTTCGACGTGGCGCGCGATCGCTTCGGATCCGGCGGCCGCGGCGACTCACTTCGCTCCGATTCCTCGGCAGCCTTTCGACGCGCGCCTGCACTCGCGCCTTTCTGCGCGCCGATCTTCACGCCTGCGCGCCGCGCCTTCGAGAGCCCGATCGCGATCGCCTGCTTCGCGTTCTTCGCGCCGTGCTTCCCCTCACGGATGTGATGAACCTCTTCGCGGACGAACTCACCCGCTTGCGTGCTCGGCGCCTTTCCCCTTCGCCGATCCTCACGCGCTCGTCGCATGGTCTCTTTTTCGGGCATGACGAACCTCCGGCCGGCGAGGCTGCAAACATTTGGCCAGACGATCGCCATGAGCGAAGGGAGCGAGTCACGATCGCGATGGCCGGATGAGACGGCTCATCAGAACCGTGCCACCCACTGCATCGATCCCCCGCGCCCATCGATCATCGCCGTCACGGCGGGCGCGCTCGCATGTCGCGTGAGCAGGAGCACCGTCGCGACACCGACTCCGACGGCCCCCACGATGAACGACGCCGTCGATGCGTCTGCGCTGGCGACCGCGTGCTCACTCGTCGTCGCCGCGGTGGGCGTGCATCGTCCGCGCGGACATCCATCTTCAGCGTCGTGATTCAACGCCACCGCGTGCAGCCCGAAGTACGCCCCGAGCGCGACGCCCGCCACGCCGACGATGCCCGTCGAGACCATCGTTGCGTCGCGCCACAGAGGAACGCGCGGTCCGGCGCTGGCGTCGCTCGGCGTCGGCTCGAGCGGGGGCGCGTTCGGCAACGGCGCCGCCGGCCCGGGCTCCGCGAGCGACGGCGCGACGACCTCGAGCGCTGGGACGGGCACGCTCGGCATCTCGCCGTCGCCGTGAATCGTGATCGTCGCGCGCCACGCCTTCGCGTTCGGCGCGTGCGCTTCGATCACGTGCTCGCCCGGGTCGACGGGCATCCCCATTCCCCACGCGGGTCGTCGGACCGAGGTGCCGTCGAGCGTGACCTCGAGGTCAGCTCGATCGGACGCGGCAGCCACGACGATCGTGACGCGCGACAGACGCGGCTCGAGCACGGCCATACGCTGCGTGGCGATCTGCGCGCGGTCTTCGCGCCCGTCCCGTCGCGCCTGCGCCAGCGCCCCTTCGAACTCCGTCCACGCGCTCGCCGTCCGCCCCTCGCGCTCATGACACGCGGCGAGGTTGAGCAGCGTGCCTCCGCCCGAGTCGAGCCGCTCGCTCTCTTCGAACTTGCGGCACGCCTCGGCGACATGGTTGTCCTCCAAAAGCCTTCGCCCCTCCTGGAAGAGCGCGGTGGCGAGCGCGCGGTTCTCGGGAGGCGGGTCGTCGGCCCTAGCCTCGCGCGAAGCGAGCGCCGCGAGGAGCGAACCCGCGAAAAAAGCGGCGGTCGCGGGTCGAAAGCGGACCATGAGGGGCATGCTACCTTCTCCCTCGGAATGTCGCCCGTCGTGCAGTCGCCGAAAGGGCTCGTGCCCGGCGAGGTCTTCGGCCGGTATGCGATCGAGAGCCTGCTGGGCACGGGCGGAATGGCGCGCGTGTACGAGGCGCGCGACTCGGCGCTCCACCGCGTCGTCGCGCTGAAGATCCTCCATCAACCGGGCGACGACGACTTCTCGACGCCGTCGACGGGCGGCTCCGAACGGATCGTGCGGGAGGCGAGGGCGCTCGCGGCGCTGGAGCATCCCAACGTCGTCGCCGTGTACGACGTGGGCGTCGTCGCCGACGGCGAGCACGCGGGCACGGCGTACCTCACGATGGAGCTCGTTCGCGGGCGAACGCTCCGCTCGGCGATCGCCGACACGTCGGTCTCGCTCGACGCGCGCGTGCGCTGGCTCTGCGACGCGGCGCGCGGCCTGGCGGCGGCGCATTCGTGCGGCGTCATCCACCGCGACGTGAAGCCGGACAACATCCTCGTGCGCGCCGACGGTGTGGTCAAAGTGCTGGATTTCGGGATCGCGAAGAGCACCGCGGCTCCGCACGTGAGCGCGTCGGCCTCGTCGAATGCGCCGAGCGATCAGCTGGCGACGTTGACCGGCGACGGCGTCGTGCTCGGCACGCCCTATTACATGTCGCCCGAGCAGATGCGCGGCGAGCGCATCGACGCGCGGTCGGATCAATTTTCGTGGGGCATCGTCGCTTTTCAACTTCTGGCCGGCGTGGCGCCGTGGGGCGACGGGCTCGAAGCGGTGCAGCTCATCGCGCACATCCTCTCGACGAAGGCGCCGAACGTTCGGACGCGGAACCCCGACGTGCCGGCGTGGGTCGCCGACGTGATCGATCGCGCGCTGGCGAAGGATCCGAACGCGCGCTTCGCGTCGATGAACGAGGTGGTCGAGGCGCTCGATCGACGCGCGCCGATCGAAGCGCGTAGCGGCTTGTCGACGGGTGCGTCGGCCGCCGTCGCAGGGAACGCGACCCCGCGTGCGCGTGGGCCGGGCCTCGCGATCGTGGCGTTCGCGATCGCCGCTCTCCTCATCGTCGTGGTGTTCGCGCGGCGTGGCGCGAAGGTCGACCCCGCAGGCGCCGCGCCGCCCGTGACGGCGACCCCATCAACCGAACCGAGCGCGCCGAACGTCGTGTCCGCACGGGCGGTCGACGCGAGCGCGGCAAGCGAGCTTGCGCCGCTTCTCGCCGACGCGGGCAGCGCCAAGGTCTCCGACGCTTCTTCCGGCGCCGTCATGAAGCCGCCGATCTCTCCCAGGCCACGCGAGCCGAACGCGCCGAAGCCGACGCCGTCGTCGCGCATCGATCCGTTCGGCGATCAGAAGTAGTCGCGGCCGCGTCGGCGCGCTGTGCCGCTTCACATCGAGATCGAGCCCTTGCGGAACTCGGTGCGTGCAAGATGCACGTTCACCAGGACCGGCGTTCCTGCCCGCGCCGCCGCGAACGCTTCGGCCAGAACGCGCGGCGCCTCTTCGCTGGTGCGAATCACGAAGCCGCGCGCGCCGAGCCCGTCTGCGACCACGTGGTAGTCCGTACGGCGAAGCGCGGTCCCGACGTCATCGCCCAGGATGGTGACCTGGTCGCGCGCGATCTGCGCCCACGACGCATCGTTGCCGACGAGCGCCACGACGCCGACGCCGTGACGCACGAACGTATCGAGCTCCGAGAGCCCGTAGCCCGCGGAGCCGTCGCCCCAGAGAAGAACGACGTCGCTCTGAGGGCGACAGAGCTTCGCCGCCAGCGCGAAGCCCGCGCCGACGCCGAGCGTCCCGAACGGCCCGGGATCGAGCCATCCCAGAGGGCCGCGCGGCGCGACGACGTACGACGCGGTGGCGACGAAATCGCCGCCGTCGCCGACGAGTACCGAGCCGTCGGTGAGCACGCCGTCGACCGTGCGGAGGAAGTGCACTGGATCGACCGGTGACTCCTTGGGGTTCGCCTTGGCGGCGATCTCTTTCTCGCGATCGACGTCGCGCGCGCGAAGGCTCTCTCTCCACGCGCCGCGCGAGCCGTCGTCGGCTGCGCTCTCAGCGAGAGCAAAGATCAGCTCGGCGGGATCGGCGATGACCGCGAGCGTCGGGCGGCGATTGCTCTTCGCGTCGTGCTCGTCGCGGTTCACCGACACGAGTCGCGCCTTGCGACTGATCGAGAGCCCGTAGTTCAAACGGAAGTCGCACGGGACGCCCGCGAGGATGACGAGGTCGGCGTCCTTCAACGCCTTGGCGCGATGGTGTCGGAAGAAGAGCGGGTGGCGCGCGCCGAGAAGGCCGCGCGACATGCCGGAGAGATACGCGGGGATCCCGAGGCGCGCGACGGCGTCGGCCACACGCTGCGCGCGCACCGGACCGCCGAGCGTCGCCTGGCTTCCGAGGAGGAGCACCGGCTTCTTCGCCGCGCGAAGGAGCGTGATGGCGCGCGCGATCTCGCTCTCGCTCGGCTTCGGCGGCGAGACGGGGACCGCGACCCGCGAGGCAACGCGGCCGCTCCCGCGAAACGTGCGCGCGAGGTGGGCGCGAAGCACGAGCTGCAAGGCGACGTCTTGCGGCCCCTTCATCGCGCCGACGGCCTTCGCGCCGTACATCTCGCGGACGGTCTTCTCGTCGTAGAGCAGGTCGACCGGGCACTCGACGAACACCGGGCCGGGCGTCCCTTCCTGCGAGACGCGGAACGCGCGCTCGAGCGCCGGCGCGAGGTCGCGCACCTTCTTCACCAGGATGGCGAGCTTCACGTGCGGCTTCACGAGCGCCAGCTGATCGATGTCTTGTAGTGCGCCGCGCCCGCGGAGGATCGTGGCCGTCGCTCCGCCGAGCAGGATCAACGGCGACTGCGCGAGCTGCGCGTTCTTGATCGCGGTGATCGTGTTGGTCACGCCGGGCCCCGCCGTCACCGCGGCGACCCCCGGAATTCCCGTCATTCGTGAGACGGCGTCGGCCGCGAACACCGCCGTGGCCTCGTCGCGCACGTCGATGACGCGAATGCCGCGCGCCTTCGCCCCGACCAGGATGGGCGAGATGTGGCCGCCGCAAAGCGTGAAAAGGAATGGGACGCCGTGTCGGCGAAGAACTTCCGCGAGCAGGTCACCGCCGTGCATGGGGCGGGAGTGTATCCTTAACCAATGAGCGTCCTCGACTCCGTCCTCACGGTGGCGTTGCTCACGGCGGTCGGTGCGGGCGCGTACGGCTATCTCGCGCACGAAAAGTACCTGACGACGCAAGCCGCGCTCGATCACCACACCGAGATGCTCGCCGCGTGCGCGCACGAGAAAGACACGATGCGGGCGGAAGGCGACAAGCGCGCCGCGGAGCACGCGACGACGTTGAAGGCGTCGCAAGCCGAGCTCGACGAGCTCCGCGCGCAGCGGGCCGAAGCCGACAAGCGTCTGGCGGCGTTTCAGGCGCTCACCGACAAGTTCCGGAAGATGATCGACAGCGGAAAGCTCCAGGTGATCCTCCGCCACGGCCGGATGGTGGTGAAGCTGCCGGCGGGGATTCTTTTCGCGTCGGGGAGCGCCGACGTCTCGAAGGATGGGAAGGCGGCGCTGGTCGACGTCGCCGCAATCTTGAAGCAGATGCCGGAGCGTCGCTTCATGATCGCAGGTCACACCGACAACGTCCCTGTGACGCCTCCGTCGCCGTTCAAGAACAACCTGCAGCTCTCGACCGCGCGCGCCGAGACGGTCACCGAGCAGCTCATCGCCTCAGGGATGAACCCGGCTCACCTCTCGGCGGCAGGCTATGCGGAGTACGAGCCGGTCCGCGAGAACAGCAGCGACTCGGGGCGGCAGGAGAATCGGCGGATCGAGATCGTCCTCTCGCCGGAGATTGCCGACCTGCCCGCGGTGCCCGGGGATCTCGCCGCCCCGGCCGTGTCGGGAACGCCTGGGCCGCCGACCGTGCGCTGAGTCACGGCGCGAAGCCGGGGGCGATCACGTCGGTCATGCGCGACGGATCTCGGACTGTCTGCTCCGCCATCCAAGCGTCGGACGCGGTGATCTGCGCGCTCCCCTCGTCGCCGCCGACGAGCGCGCCGCGCACACGCCGCGCGGCGTGCTCGTGGAGAGCGAGGCCCACGGAGTCGAATCCGACGATCGCCGCGTCGAGCTTCGCGCGCGACCGCTCGCGATCCCCGCGCACGCGCGCGACTCCGGCGTGAACCAGCGCGCCGAGCGCCTCGGCCCACGGCGCCCGTTCGCGCTCGAGATCGGCGGCGTCGCGCTCGGCCTCGCGGAGAAGGCGCTCGCGATGCGGTTCGTCGCGCGTCGCCAGTGCCAGCGCCGCACGCGATCGCGCGCTCAGCATGTGCACTCGGAGGAGCTGGCACTTGAGCAGAAACGCGCGCGACGCCAGGCGCCAGCGATCGTGGGCCACGGCGTAGGCGTGAGCGAAGTCGCCCGCGTACAGATGGATCTGCACGCGCCCGAACGCATCGAGCACGTGCGGCACGTTCACTTGTCCCGACGACCACGGGGCGATCCCGGCGTCGAGGCTCGCGAGCGCCCCATCGACGTCGCCGTCGGCGATCCATGCGACAGCGTGCACGCCCGTCCGCATGTGCGTCATCACGTGGAGGTTCTGCCGCGCGATCCCCTCCTCCAGAAACGCGGGGACGCACGCGCGCACGTCGCGGATCTCGCCCAGCCAGGCGCGCGCGCCATAGGCAAGCACTCGGGTGTTGTCGAGCTCCCATCGCGTCGACTCCGTCCACTCGGACGCCATGAGCGGCTCGGCCTTCGCGAAGAGCGGCGCGACCTCGTCGAAGCGCCCTTCCAGGTGCGCGACGATACCGCGTACGCCGAGCGCCATTCCGTGGAGCGCCGTGGGCTTGCCGAGCGCTTCGACCTGCTTCTCGAGCACGCCGAGCAGCATCGAGGTGCGGGCGTGCGCGCGGGTTCCTTCGGCGGCGGAGAACGCGATCTCCGCCGAGAGCGCGCGACAGATGCGCGTGGGCTCGCCGGCGCGGAGCGCGAGGAGCAAGTGACGCGATTGAAAGTCCGCGCCGCGGATCACGTCGACCAGCCCGAGGCCGATGACGGCAGCCCAGCACGTGTCGATTCGAAGCAACGCGGACGCCGGCACTTCTTCTTCGCGTCGCGATCGAAAGCCGAGCCCGCGAAGGCGAACGTGCGCGCGGCGAATCAGCATCGACGCGATCGCGCCGGCCGTGTTCGACGGCGGCTCCAACCCCACGACCGCCAGCACGTCGCGCATCTCTTCGAGGCCGCGCTCGAAGCTGCCGGCCACGAGGAGCTGCTGAGCGGCGCGTCGTCGAAGCTCGAGCGCGCGTGGCGACGAACCGATCGCGCGCGCCGTCGAAAGGAAGGCCTCGGCCGCCTCGATGCTCCGTCCGGCGCACGTGAGCGCGTCGCCGAGCTTCGTCGCGAGATCGATCGCGCTCGCGTCACTCGTGGGCGTCAGATCGATCGCGGCGCGATAGAGCTGCGCGGCGCGGTTGAACGCGAACGCCGTCGTCGCGCGCTCGGCGGCGATCACGGTGTACACGACCGCGCGATCGGCCTGCCCCGCGTCGCGCCAGTGAAGAGCGAGCGCCTCGGGCTCGGGAGACACCGCGCGTTCCATCGCCTCCGCCAGGCGCCGATGCAGCGCGCGCTTCGCCCCGTCGGTGAGGGATGCGATCACCGCCGACCTCACGCGGTCGTGGTACGGCTCGATGCGATCGGTCGTGCGCGCGCCCGTGGTTCGCGCCATGTGCGCGGCGCGCAGGATCGTCGCCCGCTCCGACAGCTCGCCGAGGTCGATCCCCGCGGCGTCCGCCACGCGCTCGAGCGCCAGCGGCTCGCCTGCGACCGACACCAGCTCGAGCACCCGAAGCGCGCGCGGATCGAGCGCCTTCACGCGCGCCGTGAGCGCCTCTTCCAGCCGCAGCTCACCCTTCGATCGGGACGCGCGCGCGTGCCTCACGAGCTCGTCGATGAACATCGGATGCCCGCGCGCTTCATCGGCGATGGCCGCAGCGTTGGCGTCGACCGTCCCCGCCGCCAGGAGCTGCGCGGCCAGCGCGCGCGCGTCTTCGGCCGGGAGCCCCTGGAGCGAGAGCCTTCGCACGTCTCCGGGCAGCGACACGTCGAGCGCGTGCCCTTCGGTGGAGAGGATCTCCGCGCCGCTCCGCATCGTCGCCAGGAGAAGGAACGGCGGCGCGCCCGGAGGTCGCAGGAGGTGACGAAGGAGCGCGAGGCTGTCGGCGTCGCTCCATTGCAAATCGTCGATCACGATCGCCACGCGCTTCGCCGCGCACAGCCGCGCGAAGATCTCGCGCATCGCGGCGAAGAGGCGCGTACGCAAGGCCTCGGGGTTCACCCCGGCTTGCGAGAGCGGCGGGCTGGCGTCGATCCCCGGCACGCGACGAAGCACCGGAAAGACGTGAGCGAGCAGCGCTGCGTCGGCTGGGAGGAGCGAAGCGATCTCCTGATCGGACATTCCGAGCAAGTGATCGCTCAGCGCGTCGACGACCCCGTCGAGCGCCTTGAACGGCACCGACTCGCGCTCGTAGCAGCGCCCGCTGAGCACGATGGCGCGCGCTTCCCTAGCGGCGATCTTCGCGCAGAATCGCGACACCATCGACGACTTGCCGACGCCCGATTCGCCGTGCACGCGCATCGTGACCTGCGCGCTCTTCGCGCTCTCCCACGCCCGCTCGCACATCGCGATCTCGCCATCGCGCCCCACGAACACCGGATCGGCCGCGACCGCGGGATCGCTCCGCCGCGCGTCGTTCGTGAAGTCGCCGGCATCATCGCTCACGCCGAGCCGCGCCAGCACGGATCGCGCGCGCGGCCTTCGCGCGGGATCGCGCTCCAGCAGATCGATCGCCAGCTCTTCGAGATCGCGCGGGAGCGTCGATCGCGCGCGCGTCGACGGCGCCGGCGGATCCATCTCTTGCTTCGTCTTCAGCACGAGCTCCGTGCTCCCCACGAACGGTGGTTGTCCCGTGAGCGCCGCGTACAACACGACGCCCACGCTGTACCAATCGGCCTCCGTCCCGACGATCGCGCCGCTCGCTTGCTCCGGCGCCATGTACGACGGCGTCCCCATGACGAACGGCTCCCATGAAGAGCCCCGAGGGCGATCGGCCACCAGTCCGAAGTCGAGGATCTTCACCACGCCCGACGTCGTGACCAGCACGTTCGACGGCTTGATGTCGCGATGCACCTTCTTCGCGGCGTGCAGCGCTGCGAGCCCTTGCGCCAGCTGCGCGATCGAGCTCCGGAGCTTCGCTTCGTCGAACGAGTGCTCCGGCGCCGGCCGCCGCGCCGATCGATCGGCCCTCACGTACCGCAAGAAGTCGCACCCCTGCACGAGGTCCATCGTGAAGAACCACTGCCCACCGTCTTCGAAGAGCTCGCGCATCGTGACGAGGTTCGTGTGCTGGATGTCTTGCAGCGATCGAAACTCGTTCTTGAATCGCAGCAACGCCTCGCCGGTCAGTCGCGGCAGCGTCTTGATGGCGACGAGCGTGTCTTGCTGGTGATCGAGCGCTTCATGGACGACGCCCATCCCCCCTTCGCCGAGCGGCGCCAGCAGCTCGAAGCGTCCACCGGGCCCGATGCGCGCGCCGATCCCGCGCGGCTTCGAGTCGCCGTCCCCTCCAACGCGCGCCATGTTTCAACGCTACACGCGCCGACAAAAAGAAAAACGCCCCTCGGGGCGCGTGGCCGCGAGGGGCGTCGGTCTGGATCAATGCGTCAGTTGGGAGCCGTGAGCCACGGAGGGCGCGACGGACCAGCCTTGAGGTTGGTCTTGATCTTCATTGGTGCCACGGAGGATTCGTCGGGCCTGCCTTGATGCTGGTCTTGATCCTCATTGGTGCCACGGAGGGATCGTCGGCCCTGCTTTGACGTTGGTCTTGATCTTCATGGTTGTTTCACCTTCCACGGCGGACTCGTAGGTCCCGCCTTCACGTTGGTCCTGATCTTCACGTGCCGCCCGTGAGCCACGGCGGCCGAGTCGGACCGGCCGTGAGTTTGGTTTTGACCTTCACTCGAAAGGCTTAGCAACCAGGGGCGTACCCGCAACTGGATCACCCGTTCGGGTGACGCCGCTACACGCGCTTCCGAGGCCTTGCGATTCCGTACTCGTCGAGGCGATTGATGAACGTGCGTCGCGAGATGCCGAGGAGCGCCGCGGCCTTGCCCTGGTTCCCCGCGGCGCGTTCGAGCGCTTCTTCGATCAGCTTTCGTTCGGTGTCGGCGTCGAGGCGCATCAGGCGTCCCATCCGATCGGGCGTCATCGGCGGAAAGCCGGTCACCTGCGCGCCGATCGGCGTCGACGACATCGGGCTCATCGGATGCGAGGCGTGCGCGGCGTGAGCTTGATGATGCATCGGCACGTCGCGCGTCGACGCCGGCATCGGCGGATCGAGGAGCACGTGTTGGGCCTTCAACATGTCGCCGCTGCAGAGCGCGACGGCGCGATCCATCACGTTGCGGAGCTCGCGAATGTTGCCGGGCCACGAATGCGCCGTGAGCAGCGGGAAGACCTCGGGCGCCATGCGCGGCGGCATCCGGTTCGCGCGCTTGGCCGCGAGCTCGAGGAAATGCGCGGCGAGCGGCGCGATCTCCGACGGGCGCTCGCGAAGCGGCGGAACGGGGATCGTGATCCCGTTCAACCGGAAATAGAGATCACGCCGGAATTGCCCGCGCGCCACGAGTGTCGATACGTCTCGGTTCGTCGCGGCGATGAAGCGCACGTCGACCACGCGCGGCTTCAGCGCGCCGATTCGCATCAGCTCGCCGTTCTCCAGTACGCGGAGCAGCTTCGCCTGCGTGGCCATCGGCATCTCGCCGATCTCGTCGAGGAACAGAGTCCCTTCGTGCGCCGACTCGATGAGCCCGAGCTTGGTCTGCGTCGCGCCGGTGAACGAACCGCGCTCGTACCCGAACAGCTCGCTCTCGAGCAGCGTCTCCGGCAAGGCGGCGCAGTTCAAGCTGACGAACGGCTGCGCCGCTCGCGCCGAGCGCGCGTGCACCGCCGCGCTGATCACTTCCTTGCCTACGCCGGTCTCGCCCGTGATGAGCACCGCGATGCTCGACCGCGCGACCAGCTCGACGAGGTCGTGCAGTCGCTGCATCGCCGCGTCGGCCACCACGACGCCGGTCAACGGCGGCGACGATCGCGACGTCCCCGAGATCCGGATCGCCGCTTCGGACGCGGGGTCGGCCTCTTCCGGCACCCGATCCTTCAAGACGAAGAAGACGCCGCCCGCTTCGATCAGGTTGCCTGCCTCGAGTGGCGTCGGCACATCGGGCTGAAGGGGCTGCCCGTTCAAGCGCGTGCCATTGGAGCTCTTGTGATCACGAATGCAGATCGGCGTGCCGTCGTTCAGCGACCCCGCGGTGATCGAGAAGTGCACGCGCGAGAGCAACGGTGTGTCGATGCGCACGTCGCACTCCTCGGCGCGCCCCACGGTCAGCGGCTTGTCGCGCTTCAGGAGCGCGGCGCGCATCCCGTCTTTGTGCACCGTGATCAGGTAGTGCCCCCGCCGCACGAGCGTGGGGGTCTCCTGTTGCGTGGGGGGTAGCGACTTCGTTGGGCTCATGGGTCTTGGGAAAGCTGCTCGCGGTGCGTCATTCACTGTATCCCGGTTCAAACATTCGAGTGCGTCATCGCCCATTGACGCGCACCCATTGCGCGAATCGTTCCACGACCCCGGATAGGCCCGCTACATGGGAAACCCGCGAATTCGTGTGCGTCGGCTACACGATTCGAGCACGGGTTGCACAATCGCGTTGCGCCGCGGATGCACACGATTCGCTGTGCGCGCGGCCCGAGCGGGTGCTCTTCTTGAAGCCATGGGCGCGAACTCGCGCAATGAGCTCGCCGAGGGGTCGGTCATCGATCGCTACGAGATCGTTCGCGCCGTCGCGCGCGGTGGAATGGGCTCGGTGTGGCTCGCGCGCCTGGTGGGCAAGCACGGATTCACCAAGACCGTGGCGATCAAGACGATCGCGCCCGAGTTCGCGTCGAACCCGCAGTTCCACGCGATGTTCCTGGAAGAGGCGCGTCTCTCGTCGAAGCTCGCGCACGCGAACATCGCGCAGGTCCTCGACGTCGGCGAGCACGGCGGCGGCGTGTACATCGTGTTCGAGTGGGTCGACGGCCAGTCGCTCGAGCAGATCTGCCGAGCCCACGAGGCCACCGGCGCCGAGGTGCCCATTCCGCTTCTCCTGCGAGCCATCGCGGACGCCTGCGCCGGGTTGCACGCGGCGCACGAGCTGCGCGACGAAGCCGGCACGCCGCTCGGCGTCGTGCATCGCGACGTGACGCCGGGGAACGTGCTCGTCAGCGATCAAGGATCCGCGAAGGTGATCGACTTCGGCATCGCGAAGTCGCGCGACCGCGTTCATGGCGAGACGCGGAGCGGGTTCGTGAAGGGGACGCCACAGTACATGTCGCCCGAGCACGCGTGCCGCGAGCCGCTGGATAGGCGTACCGACGTCTGGTCGCTCGGTGCCGTGATGTTTCGCGTGATCAACGGCGTCCCTCCGTTTCGCGATCACGAAGCGCTGCTCGACTACATGGACGGCTCGAAGCCACTTCCCGTGCTCCGCAGCGGAACGCCGGCCGACGTCGCCGCGATCGTCGCGCGCGCGCTGCAGGTCGATCGCAGTCGCCGCTTCGCGAGCGCCGAGGAGATGCGCCACGCGGTCGAGCGCGCGCTCAACGCGACCGGTGTCTCGTCCGACCAAGTGAGCGCGATGGCGTCGCGCATCGTGACGACGGACCCCGGGGGCGCGATCAGCCCTCACGCGCCCACCGAGCTCGCGATCCCCTCGATTCATCCTCCAGCCGCGTCGCTGCGGCCGCATGGGAGCGCCGTCGCCACGATGATCTCGCCGCAAGCGCCGTCGAGGCCAGCGGCACGCGACCCGCTGAAGCCGCTCCTGATCGCGCTCGCCGTCGTGGCCCTCGTCACAGTGGGCGCCGTCGCCTTCGCGACGTGTACTTCGTAGCTTGCGCAAACCGATGCACGACTCAGGCAACCGATGCACAACCTGTTTGTGCATCTCCTGCACTCCGGGTGGATCGCCGAGGCCCCGTGGTTCGAGCCAACTTACGGTAACTGCTCGGATACCAACCCCACGCGGAACGAGCTGCATCATGGCGCAGCCGTTGCTATAGGCAGCGCACGCGGAGCGCGTAGGATGCGCGATTCACGCTCGGGAGGATTCGAAGACATGAGGTCGATGAAGTCGTTGTTCTGGCTTGGTGCGGTGTGCGTCGCGGCAGCCACGGGCTGTACCGCTCCTATCTCCGAAGGGGTCTCCCAGCGGGCGGTGGATGTCGCGTCGAAGTCGCCGACGACGACGCCGGAGATGACGACGCTCCGCACGCCGTGCCAGACGATGGCCCCGACGTACATGCTCCGGATCAAGGACGCCGACGGCACGCCGTACTGGCCGGACCCGTGGTTCAAATCATCGAGCCCCGACGGGTACACCGTTCCGTTCCCGACGCCGTGGATCACGAACAACAGCAACCTGGAAGCCGACAAGCTCGCGGGGCTCGACTACGAGCCTGACGTCTACGCCTACGAGCACGACCAGTGGGGTCTCCCCAGCAGTCTCGGGTACGAGTACCTGGTCAAGGTCGTCATCGCCAGCAGCTGCGTGAACCCGATCACGGGTGGACCCGGCCAATGCCTCAAGGGCTACTCCGACAACGGGATGCCCGGAGGCAAGGAGTGGTTCGCGGTCCCGTTCACCCAGTGGACCGACCTTACGTCCGCCCAGGCGTACGCCGCGCAGTACGCGTCGGCGTCGACGGTCCAATCCCACATCTTCGAGTGCGTCACGATCGTCGATGGCACCGGCGCGTACGGCGGGTTTCTCACGCCGGTCGAATCGGACATCTTCGTAGACGTCCACGATCCGCACAATCCGCCGCTCCACTAAGGGCAGCGAAGCTCTCCACGAAGCGTCCCTTTCGTGGGGTCATAGGTGACGCCGGACTCGACGGCGTCGTTCGCGACCCCTCGCATATCGACGCCCACGCACTGGATTACCCAGTCGACCGTGGTTTCGCCTGAGGCGAGATCGAAATCGAGTCGCGTGTTCGCGCCGCCGAGATCGACGTTGGCACCTCCCCGCAGCGCTTCGATCACTTCGAAGATATGCGTCGGTCCAACGTCGATCGCGTTCCCAGGCGGAACAAGGTGCGTGATCGCCCCGGCGAGCGCGCTCCCGGTGGGAGGTGCGTCCCCGGCCGCATAGGCCGCGTAGGCTACGAGGTACGCGGCGTCGTATGCGGCAGCGGGGGTCTCGTTCGGGGTCATCTTCGTGAATTCCGAGCTGTAGTGCATGGCCAGCTGCGCGTTTGCCGGACTCGTCTCGGGAGTGGAGACACCAAGAAACCGCCGCCGCCGTTCGGCGTCCTTGCCGAGGAACGCAAATAGCTCTTTCCCGGCCAAGTCAGTGACGCTGACCCAGTAAGGACGACGCGCTTTCGCGGGCCACGCACGTTCGACCGGCGCAATGACGTTGGCAACCAGTCGCTCCTGGTCTGCGTAGATGATCACCTGTGGTGTGAGCTTGATGAGCTGCGCGACCATGGCGTCGTAGTCCGGCGCGGCCCCCGGCGCATAGGGGTCGTCGTCGTAGACGAGCTGAGCGAAGTTCTCGCCGTTCGAGCGCGCGGGGCGACCATTGAACGAGAGACTGTCGGCGATCGCTTCCGCCATCGACAGACCGTACTGACTTCTCGGACGCGCGAAGGCGACGCGTATGGGCTCGAGGGCCGAGACGTTCCCCGAGGCACGAAGTCGAGGTTCGAGGAGATCGGAGACCAGGTGAGCCGCCGGGACTGCGTTCTGAGTGCTGACGGCGGTCGTCCGCCAGATCAGACGAGGACCGTCGGATGGCTGCGGTACTTTCGTCACTTGCGCGCTCGAACTCACCGTTGCCACGAGCACCTTCCGCGGCAGAAAGAAATCGCGCGATAGCTCAATCGCCTCGGAGCTCGACTTGAATCCGATGACAGCCGTGATCCCCACGTCTTCGACGAGGTGTCGCGCGCTCTCTTTTTCGTCGGCGACGTCGTTGCATGCCACGACGGCGAAAGGACGTGGCGCTCGGTCGCCCGTGTGAGACGGGATTCCGCGCGTCGCCTCGATGAAGTCGCGACGAACGAGATTCACCGCATTGGTGGAGGGCACTCCGTAGAGCTCCGCCTCGGGTCCGGTCGTCGGAAACATTGCCCCGATCCAGATTGTCCGCTCGTTCTCCACGTCCCCCGGCTCTGCCATCACGATGCACCTGTCCGTCGCCAGCGCGACGCACCGGTGCCGTTCTCCGTTGCAGAGCTCCCCGTTTCCGCACTCGGTATTCTTCACGCAACCGCCGGAGGCGCCCGCGATGGACGCGTTCGACGACGCTGCGACGGCAGTCGCCGTGCTCCGAGCGCGACGATTCCGGATCGTCACCCCCGCCGCAGCCGCGCTCGCGACGAGAGCCACTCCGAGCGACGCCATCACCACCTTTCGCAGTCCCATAATCTGCCGCTGCTGCCGGACCCGCGTTCCGCCGCCCACGGTGCTCGACGTTCCCACGCCGCTCGCGGTCACCGCCGCTCCGGTCACGCGCGCTTGCAACATCGGAACGCCGACGACGCTCTCGGCCGCGGGGGTCGCGCGAATGCGTTCGTCGATCTCCGCTTTGATCGACGCGCGATCGAACGCGAACAGGAAGTCCATCTGCGCCGCGACCTCCTTGGTCCCGACGCGCGCGCCCGTCGCCTCGAGCCACCCTTCGAGGTCACGCTGCATGTCGGCCGCGGTCGCGTACCTCGCCTCGGGATCGCGCGCGAGAGCGCGCATGCAGATCGCTTCGAGCGCTTCGGGCGCGTCGGGCTTCACTGAGCGCGGCGTCGCGATGTCTTCGCTCCGCAGCTTCAGGAAGATCTCGAAGTCGTCGAGGTCGCCCCACAGCCGCGTGCCGGTGAGCGCCTCCCACAGCATCACGCCGACGGCGAACACGTCGACGCGCCGATCGAGGGGTTTGCGCGCCACCTGCTCGGGCGCCATGTACGTGACCTTCCCCTTCACGAAGCCGGTCTTGGTCTCGTTCCGCTGCCCCGCCGCCTTGGCGATGCCGAAATCGAGGACCTTCACCTGTCCGTCGAAGGTCACCATCACGTTGTGCGGCGACACGTCGCGGTGCACGACGGAGAGCGGCTTGCCGTCGTGATCGACCAGCTCGTGCGCGTAGTGGAGACCGATGAGAGTCTGCGCGAGGACGTAGACCATGACAGGGAGCGGGACCGCGGTGGTGCGCGCCGCGCGCTTGCCGATCGCGTCGAGCGATTGCCCTTCGAGGTACTCCATCTCGAGGAAGTAGTGCTTCCCGTCGAAGCCGACCTCGTTGGTCTGCACGACGTTGGGGTGGTGAAGCCGCGCCGATAGCCGCCCCTCTTCGAGGAACATCTGCACGGCTTGCGGCTCGCCCGCGAGGTCCGGGCGCAGCCGCTTCACCACCTTCAACTTCGCGAACCCGCCCGGCCCTTCGGCCAGCGCGAGGTACACGACGCCCATCCCTCCGCGACCGAGCTCGATGAGCAGTCGGAGGCTCCGGCCGGAGGACGGATCGGAGGTCGTCACGATCCGTCACGGTACTTCGACGCGCGACGACGCGCGAGCAAGTCGCTCAGCGAGCGAGGGCCCGAATCAGCAGGGCGCCCCGCCCATGATCCCGCCCGTCACCGGGACGTAGACCCGCGTGGCCTTCCCGTTCACGGTCTCGGCCTCCCACGCGCTCACGCCGATGCGGATCTCGTCGAAGCCCTCGGTCCCCTTCACGGTGAAGGTGCCGGTCTGCCAGTCGTTCACGTAGCTGCAGAAGCTGAAGAGCGAGCCGCTCTCCCATTTCCCGTGCGACAGGTTCGAGCCAAGCGTCGTCCAGCCCGACGCCGAGTGCGCCCAAACCGTGAGCCCGGCGTGCGCAGCGCTACAGGTCGCGCTCGTGGAGGGCGTGTTCGTCGGACCGCCGAAGACGTTGAACGCCCTCGACGTCAGGAGCTTGTCGACCTCGATGACGTACGTGTCCGAGCAGTACTGGCCGCCGTACGACGCGCTCGGCGAGGAGGCCTCGTCGTTCCAGGCGCAGTTGCCGATCTGCTCGTTGATGGCCTTGCCGATGCTGGGCGTGGAGAGAGCTTCGGTCTCGCACGACGGCAAGTTGATCGGAATGATCGCTTCCGACGTCGCACCGGAGGGATCCGACTCGACGGAGGCGGAGCACGCGACGGCGAGGACGGCGAGCGGTGCGAGAGCAAAGATGGACGTGCGCATGACGAGGGTGACCTTTCAGATCGATGAACGGTGAGTGGTTCGATGAAGAGCGCTGCGTCGTTGCAGCGCGAGCCGCTCCCAAGCAAACCTCGCACCACGTGCGAGAACGCACGATCCTCGGTATTTTCAGCCAGATTGTGAATCGCGTGCACTGCGCTCACGCGCATCGCGAGCGCGCCGCGTGCACGCGCTACTCACCGTGCGTGAGCGCGCGCGCGTTCGAGCGTCAGCTCGCGGGCGGCAACATGCCCGCGCCGCGGAACCAGGCGAGCGCGTCGTGGATCGCGTCGTCGAGCGGGCCTTGCGTGTACCCGAGCTCGCGCTTCGCCTTGTCGCTCTTGAAGATGAACGTGCGGCAGTAGCCGTAACGAATGGCCACCGAGTTGAGGAGCGGCTCGCCGCCGAACATTTCCTTCAGGTCGCCCACCCATCCGACGGGCGCCGAGAGCGCGTACGGGATGTTCCACGTAGAGAGGCGCGTGCCCGCGATGCGCGCGATGCGCTCGGCGACGTCGCCGTACGTCATGTTCTCGCCGCCGAGGATGTAGCGCTCGCCGGTCTTCCCTTTTTCGCCGACGAGGATCATCCCGCGCGCGACGTCGCGTACGTCCACGAAGTTATTCATCCCCGGCGTTCGCCCCGGCAGCTTCCCGCGGACGATGTCGACGATGAGCTTGCCCGAGCTGGGGCGCGAATCGAGCGGGCCGAACATGAACGTCGGGTTGGCGATAACGGCGTCGAGTCCGGCGCGCACCGCTTCGCGTACGACCCCTTCGGCGAGGTGCTTGGTCGTGCAGTAGCCGTCGTCGAGGCCGTACTTGTCGAAGTTCCACGGCGCGGTCTCGTCGCACGGCTCGCCGTTCTCGCTGAGCCCCACGGCGGCGACGGTGGAGCAGTGCACCAGACGCGGCACGCGCGCGGCGCGAACGGCTTCGATCACACGCCTGGTGCCGTCGATGTTGGCGCTGACCAGCATCGGCGTCGGCCTCTTTCGCACGCCGACCTGCGCCGCGCAGTGGAAGACCATGTCGCATCCGCGGAACGCCTCGGTGAGCGGGCCGGCGTCGTCGAGATCACCGGGCACCCACTCGATGGCCACGCTGTCGAGGTGCCCCGTCTTCGTGCTGGCGCGCTTCGTCGCGCGCACCGAGTGCCCCGCCGCGATCAAAGCGACGGCGAGGTTCGCTCCCAGGAGACCCGACGCACCCGTGATCGCGGCTCGCATGATCGTCTTCGCTCCGCGCCGGCTCAGTCGTCGTGGAGAATCGGCGCGCGCACCTTCATGAAGGCGTCGATCGCGCCACGCGATCGCGCATCGACCGGGCGCAGTGCGACGCCCATGCCCGGCGGCGCTTCGATCGACGGCGAGAACTCGCGCACCCAGCGCACCGTACCGCTCACCAGGATCGCCTCGTCGAGCTGCGGCACCGTCAACCGCACAGCGAGCGGAGTCCCCGGCGGCTTCACCACGAACGTCGCCACGAAGAGACCCAGATCGTCGCCCGAGAGGTCGGCGTAGAAATTCGATTCGCTCGCGTACGTGACCTCGAGATCGAGATCGGCGGTGTCGAGGTTCGTGTCGGCGTCCTCCGCGGCCGAGGGGGCCGAGAAGTCGAGCGTGACCGCTTCGATCAGATCGAGGCTCGCCGGAACGGCTGCCGTGCGTGGCGGCGGGAGCGGCGGCGCGACGTGCGCGGGGTGCGGCGCTTCGGAGATCGTGAAGGCGACGTCCTCCGGCGCGATGCTCACGATCGTCGCGCCCACGTCCGGCTGCGAAGACACCGCCGGCGGCGCGGCCGAGAGCACGCCGGCGAGCGCTTGCTCGTCTTCGGCCGAGACGTCGACCAGCGAGACCTCCGGCGGAATCGACTTCGCGGCCGGTCGCGACGTGCGCGCCGCGGGGATGGTCGGGCTGCTCTCGGTGCGCCGCGCCGACTCGCGCTTCAATCGCCGCCGAACGCGCGCCACCGACGCGAGCGTGGGGAACCGCGCCTCCGGTCGCTCGTGATGAAAGAGGAAGCGCCCGGCACGACACACGTCTTCGTAGATCGGCACGAGCATCGCGAGCGCGCGGAGCAAGTACGCGCGCCACTCGGCGTCTTCCGGCGACTGCGGGCCGAGCAGGGCGTCTTCCAGCTGCTGCGCCAGCGCGCGCGCTTCACGCTCGCTCTCGCTCCGGTACGCGCTCCCCGCCTCGGCGGCGAGCGTCTCGCCGTGATCGCGGTACAGATCGGCCAGCATGCGCAGGTCGTAGACCGTGTCGGCCGCGCCGTCGCCGAGGCGAATCGTGACCAGGCGCCCGTGCGCGTCGTCGAGATCGGCGAGGTGACGCTCGGCGAGGCGAGCGAGCGACTCCTTCATCAAGCGTGCCTTGGCGACGAGACCGTCGGGGAGCGCGACGCCGCGCTGATCGAGATCGGCGCCGAGCTTCGGCAAGATGCGCAGCACGAACCGCGCGGCGACCGGGAGATCTTCCAGCGCGGCCGAGTCGAACAGCTTCGCCCCCACGAGCGGCATGAAGCGCTTGCGCGTGTCTTCGTCGCCCACGAAATTCGCCACCATCAACGCCGCGACCGCGGCCGTGCGCGGGTCGACCGCCGGCGGGGCGAGCTGGTCGGTGCTCATCGCCTCGAGCTTCGCCGTGAGCCGTTTCCGCGCCGCCTCTTCCTTCCCCTGCTGCGGGATGTTCGTCTTCGAGCTGGGGCGCGGCGGGATGGCGGGGAGCCGATCGAGCAGCGGCTTCGGTGTCTGAGTCATTCGACCCACGAGGGTAAGTGCACGAGGCGCAACGAACAACCCGTGAAGGTCACGGCGCGCGCGGGTAGGGAAAAGTCGCTGTCGGCTCGGTCTGCACGATCTCGTGGAAGCGACGCACGTCGAGGATCATGTTCCCGTCGGGCGTCTCGGAGAGGACGTCGGCGTGTCGCGCGCCCCAGAGGATCTCGTTCTGCTCGTACGTGCGGCGCGCGTGCACAGGTTGGTACGACGTGTCGTCGGTGCCGGTGAGCGTGATGAGGACCTCGGCGTCGTCGGTCTTCAGCGATTCGGGCGTCGCGCCGAAGAGAGGGCTGGCTTCGTCAATGCGGTGCTGCACCGTCCACGAGCGCGTGACCGCGGGGCTTCGATCGCGAAGGAGCGGAAGGTCGAACAGCTTGTAGAAGACCTGCCCCTCCTTCGTGCGCACCGTGCGCATCAGGTTCACGCGCGCGGTGGCTTCGACGATCGAGTTGCCGCGCTCGTTGCCGACGCGGATCATCAGCGTGGGGATGCCGTCCATCGGACCGACGACCGCGTTGCGCGAGAAGGCGACGCGGCCGATGGGGCGGGCGAACTTCGCGAACACGAGCCCCGTGGCGAGCGCCGTCACGATGAGGCTCACCACCGACTCGGCGACCACGAGCACGTTCGCGCCGTTCGACGCCGGGTACATCGCGCCGTAGCCGATCGTCCCCATCGTCTGCACGCTGAAGTAGAAGGCATCGACCAGCGAGCCTGGGCGCGCGTTCGTCACGCCGCCGACGGCGACGTAGAGCAAGGCGAAGACGAAGTTGAGAAAGAGGAACGCGACGGAGATGAACGCGATGAGCGCCGCCCACGTGACGCGCAGGAACACGTGGTACCAGTCGCCGTAGACGCGCTTCGCGCCGATGATGCGGACCTCGTACGAGCGGGGGTCTTCGTTGCTGTTGTTCGAGCGCCGAGCCATGGGCGCGCATGATGACGGTGTGCGCGCGCGATGAGAAGCGTGGGCTTGCATGACCGAGCGGGAGCGCGCGAGCATCGGGGGCATGGCGCAGAAGAAGCGTGGCGACGCCTGCGAAACGAAGGCGCAGGAGAAGGGGATCGTCGAGAAGCTCAGCGTGAAACCGGGCTCGCGCGTGGCCATGGTCGCGCTCGCGGACGAGGCGCTGGCCGATGGTCTCGCGGCGGTTGGCGCGAAGGTGAAGCAGGGAGCGCCGCGCGGCGAGGTTGACGTGATCCTCTTCGGCGTGAACGCCGAGAGTGACCTGGCGCGCCTCCCGTCGCTCATCGCGAAGCTCGCGAGGAACGGCGCGCTGTGGACCGTGCGCCCGAAGGGGAAGAACGGCGTCGCGGAGAACGCGGTGCGCGCGGCGGGGATCGAGGCGGGGCTCGTCGATGTGAAGGTGGCGCGATACTCGGAGACGCACACGGCGGAGAAGTTCGTCATTCCGCTGGCGAAGCGGTGAGCGCGGATCAGTCGCCGCCGTCGCGCGACGAATAGAGCCCCTCCTTCTTCGCCCGCGCGACGAGCTTCTCCTTCACGAGCTGAAAGCGTTTCCTAAGCCGCGCGGCCTCGCGTCTGAGCTCGTCGGCATCCGTATCGGTCTGCGCCTCCGACAGCACGCGCGCGAGCTCGTCCCACGCGAGGCCGCGATCGACGCGCAAGACGAGGAGCATCTGATCGGCCTCGGGGAGCGACTCGCGCAGCGCGCGAAGCTTGGTCTTTTTCTCCGTGCGCAGGTAGGTCAGCGTCTCGGTGCGCACCTTGGCGACGACCTCTTCGAGCACCGAGTCGCTCGTGTTCTTCGCGCTGGCGCGTCGCGCGCGCTTCATCGTTCGGTAGGAGGCTCGTCGCGCCAGCGTGTACGCCCACGTTCGCAGCGAGCACTCCCACGCGAACGTCGCCAGGCTCTTCCAGAGATCCTCCGCGAACACCGCGAACACGTCGCTCGCGTCTTCGTCTCGTCGAAGGAACGCGCGCAGGAACCCTAGAACCTCGGGTCCGTACGCGCGCAGCGCGCTCGTCGTCGCAGCCTGGTAGTCGCCGCGATCGCACGCACGTCGTGCCGCGTCTTCGACGTCCGGGCGCTCCGCGGCGACCATCGCGCTCATGGACACGCGAGCGCACGCGCGCGCTCTTTCGCTTTCTCCAGCGTGATCGATCGCGGCTTGGCGTTCTTCCAGCGCGTCGTCACCACGCCGTACGCCTCGCACGCGCCGGCCTTGTCGCCTCTCGCTTCGAGCGCCTGGCCGAGCCATAGGTGCGATCGCATGTAGCCGAAGGCTTGATACCCCTGCCACGAGCCGCCGCCGTCGACGGGGAGTATCCGGCAGACGCCGGCGGCGCGACGCAACGGCGGAATCGCTTCGTCGACTCGGCCGGCCGCCAACAGGAGTCTCCCTCGTATCGCCTCGAGGTCCACGTTGGGCGAAGGTCGGTCGACGTAGCGAAGCGCGTCCGCGATCTCGTCCCCTTCGGCATAGCGCCCGTGGTCGATGATTCTCACGTCCGCGGCGTCCCTGTGCGCCGCGCGCGCGAGGTTGTCTTGCTCGATCGCGGCGACTCCTTTCTGGAGCTCCGCGAGGCTGATTCGCCCGGCATGATGACGCGCGAACAGAAGGTAGAGGCGCACGCTCGAGTCGTTCGGCGTCCAGGCCGCGCCTCTTTGAACGAACGACTCGGCGATCGACAGCGCTCTGGCGCGGTCACCTTCCTCTTCGGCCACCATGATGAGGTTCAGCGCCTGCGTCGTGTGCCCGGCTTCGCTCGACTCGTTCGCGTCCAATCGCTCCACGACGTGCTGCGACTCTTCGAGCCTCGGGAAATCGCCCGTGAGCCCGCCGAGGGCGAGATCGTTGCCGGCCTTCGTGTTGGGAGCGTGGGTCGGATCGATCGCGACGATGAGCGCCGACTTCTTCTCGAGCACCGTCGTCACGCTCTCGACCGAAGCTCCGCGAACGGCGATCGCATCGGCGAGAAACCAGTGCGCGCGCGGCCCCTTCGGCTCCATCGCGATCATCTGACGCGCGGCCGCTTCGTACGTGTCGCACTGACCTCGACTCTGCGCGATCAGCGCCCTGATACGCAGGCAGCTCGCGGCCGAGGGCTGGAGCGCGAGGCAGCGGTCCACCACACGAAGCGTCTGCTCGTCATCGCCGGCGTTTTGGTACGTCTGCGAGATCCCCCAGATGGCGCCCGCGAACTCCGGATCGATCGCGAGCGCCCGCTCGAACGCCGCGCGCGACTCCGGTAGCCGATCCGTGTTCAAGAGGATCATGCCGAACGCGAAGAGCGTCTCCGGGTCGTCCGGGAAGCGCTCGAGCGCCGCGTGAAGGCGCGCCGCGACCTCGTTCCAATCGATCGGGTCGTGCGTCATCGCCTCGGCGGGAAGGAGGAGCATGCGATCGCGCGCGTCGAGGGCGGCGCGAAACTGCGAGGCCGCTGCATAGCGTTCCGGAGATCCGTCCCCCCAGTCGATCATGAGCCGCAGCTGAGCGGCGGCGAACGTCGGCTCCAGCGCGGTGGCCCGTTCGAGATCGATGTTCGCGTTGGTGAGCGAACCGTCACGCAAGCTCTGGAGCGCCGAGACGTAGGCAGCAGCCGCGACCGGGTTCTCGGCCTTCGGGTGCGGGTACTCCGTGAGGGCTCTCGGACGAGGCGAACCGGAGTCGACCGCAGCCGACGTCGAAGAGAGCGGCGTGGCTCGAGGCGCGCGCGTCTTCCAGAACACCGTGCCTAGGCCGAGCGCGGCCGCGATCGAGAATGCGATCGCGATCCGCACGCTCGATCGCCCGTGCGCCGCGGTGACGGCCAGATCCGTGCGCGTGCTGATCACGCGCGCATCCCGTCGCCCCGACCCACGCGAGTGCGGACCGTCGCTCGACGCATCGATCGCTTGCAACGCGTCGAGGATCTCGCGCGCGGTCGCGAATCGCGCGTCGGGGGCCTTCGCGAGGCACGTCGCGACGAGCGACTCGACCTCCGCGGGCACGCTCGCGTTCAGCTTCGACAGGGGCGGCGCTTCGTCGCGCGCCGTGGCGATCGCGACGTCCATCGCCGACGCGCCCACGAATGGACGTATGCCGCCGATCATCTCGTACAGCATCACGCCGAACGAGAAGACGTCGCTGCGCGCGTCCACGTCCTTTCCGCGCGCCTGCTCGGGCGACATGTACCCCGGCGTGCCGAGCAGCAGCCCCTCTTCCGTGAGCACCGCGTCGGTCGCCTGCTGCTCCAGCACGTCGCGCGGCGTCTCGTGCGTCGCGCGCAGCTTGGCCAGACCGAAGTCGAGGATCTTCGGCTCGCCTTCGACGTCGAGCATCACGTTCTCGGGCTTCAGATCGCGATGGATGATCCCCTTGGCGTGCGCTGCAGCGAGCCCCCTCGCGATCCCTTTCGCGATCCGGATCGCCTCGTCGATCGCGAGCTGCTTTCGTGACAGGAGTCGCGCGCGAAGGCTCTCGCCCACGACGAGCTCCATCGCGATGTAGAGGCTGCCGTCGGCGTCGCCGATCTCGTAGATGGCCGCGACGTTCGCGTGCACGAGCGAGGCGGCCGATCGCGCCTCGCGCAAGAAGCGCGCGCGCCGATGCGGGTCACTCTCCTTCCCGCCGGGGAGGACCTTGAGCGCCACGGTGCGCGCGAGCTTCTCGTCGTCGGCGCGGTACACGATCCCCATTCCCCCGCGGCCCAGCTCACCGCGCAGAACGAAATGACCGACGCGCACCCCCGCGGCGCGTTCGGGCGGGGCCTCGTCGATCCGCGCCACGTCGCGAAGGAACGCCTCGTCCGAGTCGCTCCCAGCGTCTTTCGTGTCGTCCCGCCCACCCAAAGGAGTCCCCTCCACTTTTTCTTTCACGCGCAGGTTCACAAACCAAAAGAGGCCTACTCCATCCGATCAAAGGAGTCAGACCATGAACATTCGATCCAGCCTCGTCGCGCTCGCGCTCACGGCATGTGGCGCGCCGGCCCTTCCGGCTGCCGCGCCCCCGTCGTTGCCGTCACCGCCTGCAAGCATCGCCGCTTCGATCCCGTCGGCGCAAGACGGCTTCGCCTCCGTGCACGGCCTCCGGATGCACTACGTGCGGCAAGGGAAGGGGCCGACGCTCGTCCTGCTCGAAGCGGGAACCGGCAGCGTGGACCTGTGCTGGGGCGCGGCGCTCCCGGCCTTCGCGCAGAAGTTCGACGTCATCGCCATCGACCACATGGGAAACGGCAAGACGAACGACGATGCGAAGCGCCCAATGGGCTACGACACGCTCTCCGAGGACGTCGTCGATCTCCTCGGGCAGCTGGGCGTCACGAACGCGGCCTTCGTCGGATGGAGCGACGGCGCGATCATGGCGCTCGACATCGCGATGCATCATCCGTCGCTGGTGGCCAAGGTCGTGTCGACCGGCGGGAACTATTCGACCGACGGCATCGACCCGCAGGCGCTCGAGTTCGTGAAAGCGGCGAAGGCGTCGGAGTGGCCGGCCGAGGTTCGCGAGTCGTATGCGAAGACGTCGCCGGATGGCGCGGCGCATTGGCCCGTCGTCTTCGAGCGCATTCGCAAGATGTGGTTGAGCGAGCCCAATTGGACGACGAAGGATCTGGCGACCATCAAGGCGCCCACGCTCGTCATCGCCGGCGATCACGACATGGTTCGCACGTCGCATACCGTCGCCCTGGCAGGAGCGATCCCGAACGCGCAGCTGGCGATTCTCCCCGGCGCGGGGCACGAAGTGGTCATCGAGAATCCGGCGCAATGGAACGCCGTGGTGCTCGCGTTCCTCACCGCGCCACCGGCAAAGAGCGAGAAATGACGATTGTTGGTCACAACTTTCGAGGCTCCAGCGACGTACGAAGGAAATGGAGCGCCGTGCCGTTGCCGCGAGTCACCCGAATGATTGGAAAGGGCCCGCGTTCCGTCGAACGCTGATCGGGATCGTGCGTCGCCACGTGCCCGAGAGCGACGTGGAGGACATCGTGCAATCGGCGCTCACCGAGGCCCTGTCCCCCACGGCGCCGACGGACGACGAAGCGCTCCAGCGCTGGCTCATCGGCGTGGCGCGTCACAAGATCGCCGACCGGCATCGCCGGACGCGGCGCGAGTCGTTCGACGTACCCGAGCTTCACGTCGAGGCGGCGCCGCACGCGGAGAACGATCTCGTGCGATGGGCCGAGCGCGCGCTCCCCGAAGACGGCGACGAGCCGCGCCGCACGCTCGAATGGATGATGCGCGAGGGTGACGGCGAGAAGCTCGAGTCGATCGCCGCGAGCGAGCAGCTCCCCGCGCCGCGGGTGCGAAAGCGCGTGAGTCGGTTGCGCCGGCACCTGCGCGCGGCGTGGCGGAAAGAGGTCGCGCTGCTCGCGGCGCTCGGAGTCATCGCGGTGCTGGTGTGGCTCGCCCATCGCCGCGCGCGCGAGCCGATCGCGCACGACGAGATTCGCCCTGTGCCTTCGTCGATCGCGCCTTCGCCGCTCCCTGCGCTCTCGGCGCCGATCCCGACCGCGACCCCGACCCCGACCCCGACCCCGACCCCGACCCCGACCCCGACCGCGACCTCCACTCCCTCCTCTCCACGCCCGCACGCCTCCAAGGCCGGCAAGTCCACCGGAAGCTCGATCTAACTCGCGTCACACTCCCTCGCCCTCGCGCGACCCACGAGTGTGAACCGAACCGCCGCTCTCGCCGCGCTCTTCATCGCTCTCGTCCTCCTCGTCGCTCCCCGCGCGCGCGCCGGCAACGGTGCTCATGCCACCGTCGCCGCCCCCGCGAGCCGCGTCGTGCAGCTCGTCGCCGGCGCGCGTCCCGTCTTCGGCGCACCGCCCGCCGATTGCGCGAACGCGCGCGCCACGTTCGTCTACTTGCACGGCGTGTGCGGTCTCACGCAGAACGGATGCGGTCACTTCGAAGGCGCGCCCGGCTGGCTCGTCTGCCCTCAAGCGAACGTCGCCTGCGGTAACGGAGGCTCGGCGTGGGGCGGATCGATCGACGACAAGATCGCCGTCGTCGACGCCGCGCTCGAAGCGTCGCGCGCGCAATGGCCCGAGTCGCGACATGCCCCCGTCGTTCTCATCGGCTTCTCGCAAGGGTCGTACGTCGCGATGGACATCGCGCGCGCGCAGCCCGGGCGCTTCGCCGGAATGCTCCTCCTCGGGGCCGACACGCGCGCCGTCGATCGCTTGCGCGCAGCGCGCGTCCCCCGCGTCGCCTTCGTGTGCGGCGCGTACGACATGATGTTCCCGATCATGAGCGCGACACCGCGCGCGCTCGCGCAGCCCGAGTCGGGCATCGCCGCGCGCTTCGGCAGCCTCGGCCGCGTCGGCCACACGTACGTCGCCGAAGACGGCACCGATGACGTGCTCGACCAAATGTTGTCATGGATCGTCGCGGATCTCCCCGCCGACGCTGGCGACCCGCCCATTCGAGTGCTTGGATGAGCGCGTGCAGTTTCACCCCGCCGTTCACGAATGGTTCCGTTCGGCCTTCGGTGAGCCGACGTCGGTTCAGGCGCGCGGGTGGCCCGCGATCCAGAGCGGGCACAACGCGCTGCTCGCCGCGCCCACCGGGTCAGGCAAGACGCTCGCGGCGTTCCTGTGCGCGATCGACGCGCTGGTGCAGCTCGGCGTGCGCGGCGAGCTCGCCGACGAGACGCACGTGCTCTACGTGTCGCCGCTGAAGGCGCTGAGCAACGACGTTCAGAAGAACCTCGAGCAGCCGCTGGCCGAGATCCGCGCGGTGCTCGCGAAGCACGGCGAGCCCGACGTCGAGATTCGCACCGCGGTGCGCACCGGCGACACGGCCGCCAAAGAGCGCGCGCGGATGGTGAAGAAGCCTCCGCACATCCTCGTGACCACGCCCGAGTCGCTCTACATCTTGCTCACCAGCGAGAGCGGGCGGCGCGCGCTGAAGACTGTGCGCACGGTGATCGTCGACGAGATCCATGCGCTCGCGCCCAACAAGCGCGGCGCGCACCTCGCGCTCAGCCTCGAGCGGCTCGAAGCGCTGTGCGAGCGGCGCCTGGTGCGCATCGGATTGTCGGCGACGCAGAAGCCGATCGAGGCGGTGGCGAGCTTTCTCGTGGGCGCCCGCACGAAGAAGTCGGGCGCGCCCGATTGCGTGATCGTCGACGAAGGGCACATCCGCGAGCGCGACCTCCAGATCGAGATCCCGCGGTCGCCGATGGAGAGCGTGCAAAGCGGCGAGACCTGGGAGGAGACGTACGACCGGCTCGCCGAGTTGATCCGCGAGCACCGCACGACCCTCATCTTCGTGAACACGCGCAAGCAGGCCGAGCGCATCGCGTTCAACCTGAGCGCGCGCATCGGCAAGACCGAGGTCACGTCGCACCACGGGAGCTTGTCGCGCGAGCACAGGTTCGACGCCGAGCAGCGCCTGAAGGCCGGGAAGCTGCGCGCCCTCGTGGCCACGTCGTCGCTCGAGCTCGGGATCGACATCGGCGACGTGGATCTCGTCTGCCAGATCGGATCGACGCGGACGATCGCGACGTTGCTCCAGCGCGTGGGGCGCGCGAAGCACCAGGTGGGCGGCGTGCCGAAGGGGCGCATTTTCCCGACCAGTCGTGACGAGCTGGTGGAGGCGGCGGCGCTTTGTGACGCGGTGAGGCGGGGCGAGCTCGACAAGCTCGAGGTGCCGCGCGGCGCGAACGACATTCTCGCGCAACAGATCGTGGCGGCGGCAGCGGCGCAGGGGGACCAGAAGGGATGGAGCGAGGCGGACCTGTTTGCCCTCGTGAAGCGCGCGTGGCCGTACCGCGATCTCACGCGCGAAGAGTTCGACGCCGTCGTCGCCATGCTGGCCGACGGGTTCGTGACCGCGCGCGGACGGCGCGGCGCGCACCTCCATCACGACGCCGTGAACCAGATGATTCGACCGCGGCGCGGCGCGCGCCTCACGGCCATCACCTCGGGCGGCGCCATCCCCGACGTCGCCGACTACGACGTCATCCTCGAGCCGACCGACATTCGCGTCGGGTCGCTCAATGAAGACTTCGCCATCGAGAGCAACGCCGGCGACATCTTCCAGCTCGGCAACGTCTCGTACCGGATTCGTCGCGTCGAGCGCGGCAAGGTCCGCGTGGAAGACGCGCGAGGCGCGGCGCCCACGATGCCGTTCTGGCTGGGCGAAGCTCCGTCGCGATCGTTCGAGCTCTCGGGCGCGGTGTCGCGCTTGCGGCAGAACGTGGCCGACGATCTCGCCTCGGGGACGCCCGCGGCGATCGCGCGGCTCACGAGAGACGTCGGCGTTCCGGAAGCCGCGGCGATTCAGATCGTCGACTACCTGCGCCTCGTGAAGGAGACGCTCGGCGCGATGCCGACGCAGGAGTGCCTCGTCATCGAGCGCTTCTTCGACGAGTCGGGCGGAATGCACCTCGTGCTTCACGCGCCGTTCGGCTCGCGCGTGAACCGCGCGTGGGGGCTCGCGCTGCGAAAGTGCTTCTGCCGCAAGTTCGACTTCGAGCTGCAAGCGGCGGCGAACGAGGACGCGCTGCTTCTCAGCCTCGGCCCGGCGCACAGCTTCGCGGTCGATGAAGTGTGGAGCTACCTGCGATCGACGACCGTGCGTGAGCTCCTCGTGCAAGCGCTGCTCGACGCGCCGATGTTCGCGACCCGCTGGCGCTGGAACGCCGGGCGCGCGCTCGCCATCCTTCGCTTTCGAGGCGGGAAGAAGGTGGCGCCTCAGCTTCAGCGCATGGAGGCCGAGGATCTCCTCGCGCAGTGCTTTCCCGATCAGGTCGCGTGTCAGGAGAACCTGGTGGGCGATCGCGAGATCCCCGATCACCCGCTGGTGACGCAGACGATCGCCGACTGCCTGACCGAAGCGATGGACATCGAGGCGCTCGAACGGGTGCTGCGGCTCGTGGAGGCGTCGGTCGGGTCGGACGCGCCGCCGCTCCGGCTGGTGGCGCGCGACGTGACCGAGCCTTCACCGCTGGCGTCGGAGATCTTGAACGCGCGGCCGTACGCCTTCCTCGACGACGCGCCGCTCGAAGAGCGCCGCACGCAGGCCGTGATGAGCCGGCGCTGGCTCGACCCGAGCGCGGCGTCCGACATCGGCGCGCTCGACGCCGCTGCGATCGCCGCCGTGTGCGAGGAAGCGTGGCCCGAGCCGCGCGACGTGGACGAGATGCACGACGCGCTCGCCGTGCTCGGCTTCGTCACGGACGAAGAGGCGCGCGCCGGGCAGTGGAGCGCGATGCTCGACGCGCTCGCGGCGAGCGGGCGCGCGGCGAAGATGAGCGCCGCGAACGGAGTGTGGGTCTCCGCCGAGCGCTTGCCGGAGCTTCGCGCCGTGCATCTGCAGGCGTCGTTCGCGCCGGCGATCACCGCGCCCGGTCGGTTTGCGACGCGCGTGTGGAGTCGCGAAGAAGCGATCGTCGAGCTCGTGCGAACGCGCCTGCAAGGCTTGGGGCCGACCACGGTCGCGGCCGTCGCCGCGTCGCTCGCGATCGATGCGTCGGATGCGTCGATCGCGCTCGCCGCGCTCGAAGCCGAGGGCTTCTGCTTTCGCGGGAGCTTCCGCGGCGCGGCGCTCGGAAACACCACGACGGTCGAGTACTGCGAGCGACGCCTGCTCGCGCGCATCCACCGGCGCACGCTCGATCGCCTGCGTCGCGAGATCGAGCCCGTCGCGCTCGCGGACTTTCTCCGCTTCCTCGCACGCTGGCAGCGCCTCGAAGACCCGGCGGAAGGCTCCACGGGGCTCGCGCACGTGCTTCGCATCCTCGAAGGTTTCGAAGCGCCCGCGTCGTCGTGGGAGCACGATCTCCTCGCCGCCCGGACGCGCGGCTACGACCCGAGCTGGCTCGATTCACTCTGCCTCTCCGGGCGCATCGCGTGGGGACGCATCTCGCCTCCGCCTAGCGGTGGGCGCGCGTCGGCGTCGGTGCGGCAGTCGCCGATCGCGATCGTGTCACGCGAAGCGCTGGGCGTGTGGCTGGGAGCGACGCGCACGGCGGAGCCTGCGTCGAGCGAGATGTCGGCCGATGCGTCGCGCGTGCTGGAGCATCTTCGCGATCGCGGCGCAGCCTTCTTCTCCGATCTCCTTCGCGGCACCGGTCTCCTTCGCGCGCAGCTCGAGCTCGCGCTGGGTGAGCTCGTGTGGCGCGGGCTGGTGACGGCCGACAGCTTCGCCGGGCTGCGCGCGCTCGTGGCCATCCCGAAGAAGACCTCGGCACGTCGTCGCGTTCGCCCGCACCTCGGCATCGAAGCGGCGGGGCGCTGGTCGATGATCGCCAAGCACCTCGAGGTCGAGGGTGACGCGACCGAGGCCATCGCCCGCGCGCTCTTGCGACGCTGGGGAGTCGTCGCGCGGAAGATCATCGAGCGCGAAGGGGGACTGCCTCCGTGGCGCGAGATCCTCGTCGTCTACCGGCGCCTCGAAGCGCGCGGCGAGATCCGCGGCGGGCGCTTCGTCGCCGGTCTCACGGGCGAGCAGTACGCGCTCCCCGAGGCCATCGCCACGCTCCGCGACGTGCGTCGCGCGCCGAAGACCGGACGCCTGCTCGCCATCAGCGCGGCCGATCCGCTCAACCTCGTGGGCCTCCTCACGCCCGGCGCGCGCGTCACCGCCATCCGGAAGAACCGCATCGTCTTCCGCGACGGCGTCCCACTCGCCGCGCGCGAAGGGGGGGAGACGCGCTTTCTCGAAGAGCTCCCGACGCACGAGCGCAGCGCCGTCGAAGCGCTCCTCGTCCGCGACGGCATCTCACGGAATCAGCTCGACGCAGCTCCCGGCGCTGCAATGGAGCGGCGCGCAGCAATCGTCGTCGGTGACGCACGCCGCGCACGTGCCTGACTTGCACGCCGGCGTCGCCCCCGCGCACTGGTGACACGTCTGGCACTGGCCGCCCGTCTGCGCGCAGCCTGACGTCGAGAGGATCGACTCGTCGTAGTGAATCGTGAACGCGCCCGACAGCGCGAGCGATCCCACGAAGAGCGAGCCGGCCATCGAGAAGTCGCTCGAGAGCTGCACATCGGCGTGCGGCGCGTAGAAGTTCGCGCCGAGCTGCGCGTTCCCCGAGAGCGTGAACGTTGTGCCGCCGACGTAGACGCGCGCGTGCGCCGGGGCGGTGGCCGAGCCGATGGTGGCGCCCCCTTCGAGGATCAAGTTGCCGGCGACGAAGAGATCGAGCTGCGCGTCGCCGACGAGCGCGATCGAGAGCGCGGATGTGGCGTGGAGGTCGCCGTTCACGAAGATCGCCGCCCGCCCGGCGACCGAGAGGCTGACCGCGCTGCCGTCGATCGAGTCGAAGTAGTACTGCCCGCACGGGATCGTCACGGTCGAGGGCGGCGCGGGCGCGAGCGAGCTCGACGTGAAGCCGGCGACGGCGTCGTCGTTCGCGGTGGCGAAGGAGGAGACGATCGACGGGACGTCGAGCAGCGTTCCGCAATCGCACGGTGGGACGACGCTGACCGCGGCGTTCACGATGCCGCCGTCGGCTGTCGTGTTGGGCGCGGTGTCGCCGGACGGAATGTGCACCGTGCCGCCACACGTGATGGGGCCCGTGGCGTTGCCGTTGGCGAAGAGGTCGCCGTCGATCGTGAGCGGCTGCTCGGCAACGACGTTCGCGCCGGCGTGCACGCTCCCGGCGATCGTCCCGCTGTGCGCGACGTGCACCGCGGTGGCTTCTCCGGTCGACGCGGCCCACACGTCGCCGCGCACGAGGAGATCGGAGTTGGTGTTGAACGCGCCGTCGGAGCCGATCGAGCCCGCGTTCTGATCGGTCACGCCGCTCGTCGAGTTCAGCGCGTCGGTGACCAGCGCGCCGGAGACGCTCACGTCGTGGCACGCGCACACCGCGAAGAGGAACGTGCGCGCGCCGATGTCGCCGGTGCAGGTGGTGCCCGCGCCGGGGATGGCGATGACCGGTCCGGAACCGGAGCAGAAGCCGCCGTCGGGCGAAGGGAACGCGCCGTCGGGGATCACGATCGCGCCGTCGGGGAGCGTGAGGATCGTGCCGCCGTCGGGGAGCTTGGTGATCGTGGGATCGGGGCCGCTCGTCGCCGCGGCGTCCACGATGCCGCACGCCGCGACGGGCACGAGCGCGAGAGCCACGAGGAGGAACGGGCGGATCATCTGTGCGCTCAAAACGCCGCGACGAGCGACGCCGACCCGAGCACCGAAGGGGCACCCGCGCTGGCCACACGCTCGCCTCCGATGGTGACCGCAGGGCGCGGCGCGAGCGCGATCGCGCGCCCTTCGACGGCGATCGAGACGCTGGGCGCGATGCGAAGCGCGACGCCGGCGCCCGCGGCGACGAGCGCGGCCCACACGTCGTCGGTGGTGCCGTGGTACGGCGGCGACGCGGCGCCTTGCACGTGCAGGTGGTACGCGCCTCCGCCGAGATCGACGTACGGCGCGAGCACGCCGCGCACGGGGACGACCCACGCCAGATCGATCGACGCAAACTCCTGACGCACGACCGCGCTGCCGATCGCGTTCGCCAGCCCCGATTGAAACGCTGGCCCCACGAGCCGCAGGCGAAGCGCGAACGACGCCGGGAGCGCGAGCCACGCGCCGAGCGACGGCGCTGCGGCCGGCCCCAGGTGATCCGCGCTCGCCAGCACGGCGATGCCGGCGTCGAACGCGGCGTGATCGATCCACGGACGCGCGCGGGTCGACTCGTTCGCGACGTCGCGCGTGACCGGAGCCGGCGCGACGAGCCTCGCCACCTCTGGCGGCGGAGGCTGCGTCATCGCGGGCGTGACGGGCGGCGCGTCGTCGTGCGGCGGCGACTCGAGCTCGAGCAAGCTGGCGCGCAGCAGCTCCACTCCTCGCAGCGCGACCAACCGCGGCGACCTCTCCGGATCGGCGTTCACGCGCCGCACGAGCGTCTTGCCGGTGAGGCGATCGCTCACCCACAGCTCGGTCGCGCGCGTCTGCGGATCGCGCACCAGCCGCACGGTCGCGACCTCGCTCCCGCTCCCTTGCTCCACGTCGCTCCGCGCGTCGCCGGCGTGCGCGCGCGACTCCACCTCGAACCCCGCCGCTGCAAGCTCACCGCGGAGGCGCGCGGTCGCTTCGCGCGTGGACCTGTCCGCGTCGTCGATGACGACGATCCGCGACGCCGCCCCCGCCGCGTTCGCGAACGTGAGCAGCGCCGCCGAGACGAGCCACGCGCTTCGCTTCACTGCGTGCGGAGCTCCTCGGCCTGCGCCGCGTAGGCGCCGTGCGGGAAACGTCGCGCGTATTGATCGGCGAGCGCACGCGCCGCGGCGGGTCCTTGGGTTCGCTGCACAGCGAGCATCTTCCGCCCGAGCGCGTCGGATGCGAAGGGCCCCGTGGGGGCTTCGGCGAGATAGCGGTCGTACCAGGGGATGGCGCGGGCCGGCGCGCCGCGCTGATCGTCGGCCAGGCGTCCGAGGAGGAACGCCGCGGTGTGCGCCTCTTTCGAGCCCGGGAAGCGCGAGCGTTCGGTGGTGAGCGCGCGTTCGGCGACGTCGGTGCGACCGAGGTAGCGGCTGGCGTCGGCGAGGGCGGCGAGATCGGAGAGGGGGCGGCGCGCGAGGGCGCCGTCGATGCCGGAGGAGTCGGCGTCGCGGAGGAGGGAGTCGTAGTCGCCGCGAGCGACGAGGGCGGGCCAGGAGAGGGAGGGGGCGTTCGCGTTGGCGTTCGCGCCCGCGTTGGCGTTCGCGTTCGCGTTCGCGTTCGCGCCCGCGTTCGCGTTGGCGTTCGCGTTCGCGTTCGCGTTCGCGTTCGCGTTCGCGTTGGCGTTCGGCGTCGTCGTGACGATCGCGTTCGACGACGGATCACCCGGGGGAGGGGAGTCGTTCGTCGTGGTCACGCCCCCGTCCGCCCGCACGATTCGCAGCTCCCCTTCGCGCACGCGCGCGGTCAGGTGATCCCCGCCGTGAAGCGTCACGCCGCTCCCCGCGACCCCACCTTGCACCGTCGTCTCCGCGTCCCGTGGCCACACGTCGAGCTGCTCACCCTCGCCCGACCACTCCAGCGTCATCGCCCCCGGCGACGCATGCACCGTGAACGGCCCCGCGTCGAACGCCCACGCGAGCAGCGCGCTCCCCTTCGCCACGCGCACCTCGGCGTGCCCGTCCTCGAGGACCACGTGACGCTTGTCGTTCGCCACCACGCGCGCCCGCCCCTTCGGTGCCAGCGACACCGCGCTGCCGTCGGCGAAGCGGATCGTCGCCGTGCCCGACCCCGGCGCGCGCACGAACCCTTGCCCCTCCGGCCCCTGCGCGACCGCCCCCTCCACCGCGTACGAAGGCGCATGCCACTTCGCGACGCTCCACGAGCCCACGGTCAACGCCACAGCCGCTGCGATTGCCAGCGCCGCGCGCGTCGCCATTCGCGCGCGCGACGAGTCGCGGTGATCGCGCTCACGCTCGATCGCCGCCACGAGCTTCGCGCGCCCCGCGACGTGCTTCTCCTCGCTCACCTCGCCCGAGCCCGCGTCACGCGCGAGGCGTGCGAGCGCATCGAACGATCGCGCCCCCTCAGTCCCCTTGCGCGGCATCGCTCACCTCCCGGTCACTCTCGTCGTCCACCGTGTCTCCAGTCCCTTCACGCGCGTACGGCGCCAGCAGCGGATCGCGCTTCACCATGGCGTTCACGCGCTCCTGCGCCTTCGTGAGCGCGCGCTTCGTCGTCGCCAGCGAGCACCCCAGCGCCTCGGCCACCTCGGTGAGCTCGTACCCTTCCATGTGCCGCAGCACGAACGCCATGCGCCCGCGGTCGTCGATCGTGTCGAGCACTTCGTACAGGCGCTTCACGGCGCGTCGCGCTTCGGGATCGACGCCGCCGGCTTGCTCGGAGTCGGGCAGCGTCCCCGTCGGCGTCAGCGACAGCCAGCGCCGCACGCGCTTCCGGCGAAGCTCGCTGCGCGCCGTGCGGATCGCCGTCCCCACGATGAAGCTTCGCAGCGCGTCGGGATCGCGGAGACCGCCGAGCGTCCGAAACATGCCGATGAACGCCTCCTGCACGAGATCCTCCACCTCCGCGATAGGCCCCAGCGTCCGCCGCAAGATGCCGCGGACGAGCGAGGCGTACCGATCCCACAGCGCCGCCGCCGCACGCGGGTCCTTCTCCGCCGCCAGGCGCGCGAGCGCTGCGTCGTCGATGGTGGCGCTGTTGGGCAGGCGGCGAATGACGGCCATGAACACGAAACAGCTTGTTTCAAGCCGTTTGATTCATAGTAGCGGGCGGGTTCAGCGACGGCTCACGATTCCACCCCCAGCTCGTGACGCACTCGGCCGTCGCGGCGGGTCAGACGCTCGCGAACAGCCGATCGAGGAGGCTCATCCCCATCCCCCGCATCTGCGTCTTCGCGCCATCGCGCACCGCGACGCCGACGCGCTTCATCCAGGCGATCTCGTCCGCCGACATCGGCCCACGTTCGATCGTCTGGAGCGCCTCGTCGAGCTCCTCGCTGTTCTTCGGGCCCGTCACGCATACGTCGACGTGATCGTCCGACAGCGCGAACCGGTAGCAGTCGCTCGCGCGCGGCGTGGCCTCGCCCTTCGGCGTGCGCTTCGGATCGACGAGCATGCCCCATCGCGTCGCGGTGTACGCCACGACGCCGACGCGGCGCTCGGCTCGGAAGCCCAGCGACGGGAACACTTCGCGCTCGGCCCCCGGATGCGCGGCGCTGTAGCGGAGCATGATCGAGTCGACGCGCGGATCGCTCGCCAGCTTCACCAGGGTCGGCCTGTCGTGGCTCGACACCATGATCGTCTTGGCCAGCCCGGCGGACTTGATCGCCGCGGCCTCGTCGAGGATCCCGTCCGGCACGCGCGCCCACCAGCCGAGCAAGAGCACGTCGGCGCGATCGGTCCCCATCGTCTTCAGCGCGCGCTCGAGCGATCCGCGAATCGCGCACGCCGCGCGCGCGTAGCTCTGCACGACCACGGTCGACTGATCGCGCCGCGTCGCCCCCAGCCCCGCCATCCCGCGCCCGAAGTCGCCTGTGCGCCGCGAGCCGAAATAGAAATAGCGAACGCCGGCATCGAACGCTCGGAGCACGTCGCTCTCGCCGATCCCGTACCCGCCCGAGAGCCCGAGCCGGCTGGTCGTGATCCCGGTTTTCCCGAGCGTTACGGGGTCACTCCACGCATTCGCCGTCGCATTCCCCGTTTCCATCGCGCGCACCTCGGCTGTTCCGATGCAGGCCGAGATGCGCGCGTTTCCCCCACTCCGTCCTCTGTCGCCCGGAGTCCATCCATCGTCAGGACGGCTTCTTCGTGTTCCCGCTCTCGACCTTCGGCGCCTCGGTCTTCGCGCTCTTGTCGTGCGCCGGCGGATTGAGCTGGCCCATGAGGTCGAGCATGTCGTTCGCGTGCTCTTCTTCCTTCGCCAGGATCTCCTCGAGCATGCGGCGCGACGTCGGGTCCTTGTCGCCAAGGAAGCGAATGATGTCGCTGTACGACTCGATCGCGATCCGCTCGGCGATGAGGTCCTCCTTCACCATGTCGAGGAGCCCCTTCCCCTCGATGTACTCCGAGTGGCTCCGCCCGAGCATCCCTTCCGGGCTGAAGTTCGGCTCACCACCGAGCTGCGTGATCCGCTCGGCGATCATGTCGGCGTGCTGCTGCTCTTCGTTGGCGTGCTCGAGGAACTCGTCGGCGATCCCCTTCGAGCTCGGCCCCTGCGCCATGAAGTAGTGACGCCTGTAGCGGAGCATGCACACGATCTCCGTCGCGAGCGACTGGTTGAGCAGCTCGAGCACGGTCGCGCGATCGGCGCGGTACCCCTCGGTCACGGCCCCCTTCTCGATGTGCTGCCGCGCGCGGCGGCGAATCTCTTCGATGTCACTGACGAATGCGCTCTTTTCCATGGACGAGTGCGTTTGCATCGCACGCGCCAAGGGCAAAGATCCGCGATCTCCGCGATCGCGAAGGGCGCTCACAGATGCATTCCGCCACACGAATCCGAAATGCCACGCGCGCGCGGCCGACGAGCTACTTCGCGAGCAGCTGCCGGAGCACGAACGGGAGGATGCCGCCGTGCTGGTAGTAGAGGATCTCTTGCGGCGTATCGATCCGCACGCGCGCCTTGAACGTGCGCACCGTGCCGTCCTTCTTCTTCGCGCTCACGTTGAGCTCGCGCCCGCTGGCAAAGCCGGTGTTGATTGCTTCGGGCAAGCCGTGGATGTCGAACGTCTCCTCGCCGTCGAGCCCGAGCGACTTCGCGCTCTCGCCGCTCGCGAACTGCAGAGGCACGATCCCCATCCCGACCAGATTGCTCCGGTGGATGCGCTCGTAGCTCTCGGCGATGACCGCGCGCGCGCCGAGGAGCTTCGGCCCCTTCGCCGCCCAGTCGCGTGACGAGCCCGAGCCGTACTCCTTGCCGCCGAGCACGATGACCGGGACGCCCTCTTTCTCGTAACGCATCGCCGCGTCGAAGATGCTCATCGCATCGCCCGACGGGATGTGGCGCGTCACGCCACCTTCGGTCCCCGGCGCCATCTGGTTGCGCAGGCGGATGTTGGCGAACGTGCCGCGCACCATCAC
>PLXW01000146.1 GCA_003151595.1 Myxococcales bacterium | reverse complement strand
GGCTGTGGTGGCTTTGGCGGCGGCGGTGGCGGTGGCGGTGGGACCGGCGGCGGTGGTGGCAATGGCGGCGGCGGGACAGGCGGCGGTGGTGGCACCGGCGGCTGATTGCGCACGGCGCGCGTCGACCTCACACGACAACGCGCGCTAGTCTCTGTCGCATGCCGAACGAAGAGCTCGTCGCTGCGGTCAAAGTCATCATCGGCCACGCGAAGGCCGGGAAGATGGATGAGTCGTACGCCGGGTACGCCCAGCTCTTCTCGAGCCCGGCCTTCCAGTCGTACCCCGAAGCGGATCAGCGCCAGGCGCTGAAGCTGATGATTCACGCGAAGGGGATCCCGACGTTCCCCGGTCCGGCGATCGCCGCCGCGCACAAGAAAGCGATCGCGCCGCTGCAGGTGCTCCTCACTGCGCACAACGAGCCGGCCGACTACGAGCTGCTCGGCCTCTGCCACGTTCGCGTCGGCGATGAAGCGTCGGCACGCGTCGCGTTTCAGAAGGGGCTCGATCTCGAGCGCGCGCGCAATCCGCAGTCGCCGTTGTGCGGCACGCTGATGAAGTGGGTCGCGTCGGTCTGAAGCTCGTTCTCGGTTCGCATCGCTAGTAGAGCGCGGCCGTGAAATCGCGCACGCGCGCTGCGATGGCGTCGCCCGCTTCGAGGAGCACGGCGTGGCTCGAGTGCGGGATGTGCATCCATTGGGCGCCGGGGATCGCGTCGCGAAGCGCTTCGAGGTCTCCGCGTAACGCCATCACGTCGCGGTCGGGGGCCACGACGAGGACCGGCACCCGCACGCGCGGCAGGACGTCGGACGCGCGAGCGCCCATCAGCGACTCGAGCGTTCCCCAGTACGCGCGGAGATCCATCGCGCCCACGGTGCGGAAGAACCGCTCCACCTCCTCGCGCGGCGCGTCGCGGCCGATCGCGCCGAGCGATTGTGCGATCGGAAAGAGCGCCTTCGCCTTCGTCACACGGCGCGCGAGAGGAGAGAGCGCGGGGACGATCGGCGCAGCGGCGCGCAGGCCACGACGGATCGCGGCGCGCGCGAAGGGGACGCGGAAGAGCGGGCTCGAGGCGTACGGGTGATCCGCACCGCCGGCGATGAGCACCATGGCCTGCACGAGATCCGGTCGCGCGCGATAAAGCTCGAGCAGCACCGTGACCCCCATCGAGAACGCGATGTGAACCGGAGGGCGCGCGCCGTCGCCCGAGTCGCGCGCCGCTTCGGTGACGCGCCGGAGATCGTCGACGTGCGTCGCGATCGCGTAGTCGTTCGACCGCGACGACTCGCTCTCGCCATGCCCGCGGTACCACCAATCGACGACGCGATGCGCTCCCGTCAGCCCCGCCTTCAGCGGGCGCCAGAACTCGTCCGTCGTGCTGAGGCCGTTCGTCAGGACGATCGACGCGCCTTCTTCGCCTCGCGCTTCGAGCGCGCGCCACGCGATGCGCGTTCCATCGCGCGCGGTGACGTCGTACATCGTCACGCCCACGAGATTCGAAATCCGCACGATGTTTCGGTGGTCGAGGTCGCGATCTCGCGCACGTACACCTTCTGCGCGAACGGCTCGCTCACCGAGGTGAGGAGCCCACGGAGCCCGATGGGATCGAGCCCTTCGACGTAGCGCGCCTCGAGGCCGTTGGCGCGGAGCGACAAGAGAGACGACGTGATGAGCGTGCTCCGTACGCCGACGAGCGGGGGAACGGTCGCGCGCGTGGGGCGAAAAGGGACGACGACTTCTTCGCTCATTCGAACCGCGCGAATCCTAGCATCCCGAAAACGCAGGTGGCGCGTGCGGGGCGGTTGACGCGCAGCCGCCGTATCCGTAGCCACGAGCGACCGAACGTGGACCGAGATGGGAAGGCGAAGTGGACGCGCGGCGCGGCGATCGATCGCGCGCTGCTCGGCGTCGCCGCGATCGTCTTCGCGTCGGCGCTCGCGGCAGCCGTTCACGACATGTCGCAAGCGTGGGACGTGGGCTACTACCACTTGCCGTTCGCGGCGCGGCTCGCGGGCATCTTGCCGCGCGAGTCGTTCGTCTTCCATACGGCAAACGAGGCGCGCTTCGCGGGGTTTCCGCTGCTCGGTGAGCGGCTGCAGGGGCTCGTGTGGCGAATCACGGGGCGACCGGAGTGCGCGAACCTCGTCGCGTTCGCGGCCGTGCCGCTCCTCGCGTGGTTCCTGCGCGCGCGGTTCGCAGTGCCCTGGTACCTGACGGTGCTCGCGCTCTTCGCCGTACCGCTCGTGCAGGCGCACTCCACATGCGCGTACGTCGATCTGCCGGCGAACGCGGCGGCGAGCGTCGTCATCTTGCTCGCCATCGAGAGCGTCGCGTCGCGTGCGGCTCCGACCGCGCGCACGATCGCGCTGGCCCTCTTCGCGGCGGCCATCGCGGCGAACATGAAGGCGCTGCTTCATCCGATCGTGGCATTGGCGATCGTGGTCCTGGCTGCGCGCGTGCTCGCGGTGCGCGCGTGGCGGACGCTGATCGCGATCGCGATCGTGCTCCCCATCGTCTTCGCGACGCCCCTCGCCAACCTGGCCACGCACGGCAACCCGTATTACCCCGTGCGCCTCTCGATCGCGGGTCACGCGCTCCCGGGAGTCGAGGCGGCGTACGACTCGTCCCCCCCATGGCTCGAGCACGTGGCTCGCCCCGTGCGCTTCGCTTGCTCGCTGGCCGAGCTGCGGATCCGCCCGATGAGCGACGAGCGCAGGTGGACAGTCGATCAGTGGATGCCGGACGAGACGGGCGGCAACCGCATGGGGGGATTCTTCGGCGCGTACGTGCTCGCGAACCTGGGCCTGCTCGCGTGGCGCGCGTGGCGCGATCGATCGCGTGAGGCGCGCGTGGCGTGCGCCGGGTTCGCGGTCACGACCATCGTCGTCGCCTGCATGCCGCAGTCGCACGAGCTCCGGTACTACATGTGCTGGATGATCGTGCTCGTCGCGATCAACCTTTGGCTGGCGTGCCGCGCGCGCGAGCACGCGCCGCGGGTCTTCGGCGCGGTCGCGTTCGTCGCGATGGCGATCGTCCTCTTGTCGACGCGCGCGGCCTACGTGACGCCGACCGGTTCGCGCCTCGAAGCGCTCCTCGCCAGGAAGGTCGACGCGCGTCTCATCGACGCCATCCGCGACGGCGAGCGCGTCTGCGTGGTGCGCGAGCCGTGGAACCTCCTGTGGGCCGCGCCGTTCCACGCGCCGAAGCGCTACGTCGTCGTCGAAGCTTCGCAGTCCGAAGACTGCGACGGCGCGCGTTTGCTCGAGTAGTCGGAGAACGTGCGCGCTTCGGCGATGGCGATCGCGCGCGCCAGTTGCGTGAGCTTCTCTCCGTCTTCCTGCCGACGGCGGCGCGTGAGCAGCGACTCGCGCACCAGCCAGATCACGATCGGGTAGAGCAGGAAGTCCACGCCTCGCCCGATGCCGACGACGTGCGCCAGCGCCGTGGCCCGGTTCGGAAACGCGATGAAGAACGCGCCTCCGACGAACGCCGCCGATTCGAGGAGAAGCGCGCGCCGGTTCTTCCCACGGAGCGTGATCCAATCGAACACAACGAGTCCGAAGACAAGGAGCAGCAGCGCGACGGCGGCGAGGTTCATGGATGCTCTCCGAACAGATACTGGAGGAGCAGGTCGCGTAGGATCACGACGGCGCCGAGCGACCTCTGCCCCTTCGCCAGCGACTCGCGCGTGTAGCGCACCGTCACCGGCACCTCGACGACCACGAGCGGCCCCGCGCGCGACACCTGCTGCTTGATCTCGGTGGCGTGCGCCATCCGGTTCTGGTGAATCGCGATTCGCGCGAGTGCTCGCGCGCTGAAGGCGCGCAGCCCGTTATGCGCGTCGGCCAGGCGGAGCCCGGTGATGGCCCACTCGAAGATGCGCGCGGCGCGAAGGATCGCGGCGCGCATGCGCGGGACGTTCGAGTCGCCGAGGAAGCGATTGCCGAAGGCCACGTCGGCTCCGTCGCGGATCGCGAGCGCGAGCGCGAGCACGTCCTGGACGCGATGCTGTCCGTCGGCGTCCATCGTGACGTAGGCATCGAAGGCCTCTTCGCGGAGCGCGAGCTGGCGCGCGGTCTCGAGCGCCGCGCCTTGGCCCAGGTTCACCGGATGGCGCGCGATCACGACGCGAAGGTTCGCGTGCGGAGGCACGCCGAGCTCCAGGCTCGGCTCGATCGGCGGCTCGCTCCCGTCGTCGACCAGGAAGACCGTCACGCCGTGCGTCCCTTTGGCCGCTTCGCCGAGCGCGCGAAGGGCGCGAGCGAGCGGCGCGACGTCGTTGTACGCGGGGATGAGGACGGCGAGTCTCATGGGGCGAGCCCACACGCTACGCCGTCGCCGGCTTCGACGCAGAGATCCGCGCGCCCGTCGCCGCTGACGTCCGCCAGCCACGCGTGCGACGCCGAGACCCCACGCATCCAGACGGCGTCCTGCGTGAAGCCATGGCTCGACGCGAGCGCGCACGCGACGTCGTTCGAGTTCACGACCTGGCACTCGTCGGCCAGACCATCGCCGTTCAAGTCACCAGAGAGCGTGCCGGCGCCGGCGCGCGGCGGCTTCACCCCCGCGCGCGTCTTCAGCGGCGAGAACGCCAGGACGGGCGCGGCGAAGACGTACCCGCGCTCCTTCAGTCGCGGCACGATCAAGCGCGCGATCTGCAACGCGTAGTCCGAGCCGACGTCTCCGACGCGATCGTGAAAGAGCACGATCCCGTGCTTCGCTTCGTCGATCGACGCGAGGTAGCGCAGCGCGGTCACGCTCGCCTTCACGCGCGACGCCCCCTTCGCGGTCCGCTCGCACTCGGTCGCAGCGTCGTTCGAGTTGCAGCCGACGGAGTTGTCCCAGTCCTTGCGATCGACGTCCCATCGAATGGGCCCGACCATCCCGCGCAGCGACGGGTCGGCGGCCACGACCTTCGCCGCGTCCGCGCTCCACGCGCCGCCGGGCACGCGAAACATTCGAAGCTCGTTGGTGAGAAACGGATCGATCTGCTCCTGGTTGGCGCGAACCTCGAGGTCGACCATCTTCGGATCGGCGCCGGCGAGGAGCACGTGGTTCAGCGTGTGATTGCCGAGGCGATGACCGAGCTTCACCAGGTGGCCGAGGATCGGGATCGACTGGTATCCGGTCTCGAAGACGCCGTGTCCTCGTCCAGGGTCGGATGACAGATTCGCCACCCACTCGTTGACGACGAAGAACGTCCCCGCGACGTGGTTCTGAGCGAGGTATTCGGCGAGCGCCAGCGTCGTGGCGTCGGGCCCGTCGTCCCACGTGAGCGCGAGCACGCCGTCGGGAAAAGCGCGGCCGTCCAGCTGGGTCGCGTCGGTCGCCGGCTCGGCGCTCGGCGTCGCGATGACCGCCGAGGTCAGTGCCGCGACCGTCGCCGGCGCGCTCGGCGCGGCGAGGCCTCGATGCTCGCCTCGCGCGACGGCGACAGCGAAGCCCCCGAGGACCAGCGCGCCGAACGCCATCGCCGCGATTCGTCCGTGCGGTGTCGTCATCGCGTTGGCCACTTCCCGCCGCTCCGCGCGTGAGCATTGGCGGGGGAGTCGTTCGTGTCAAATGCATGTCGAACATCGGCCGTCCTTTGCTACGGTCCGCGCCGATGAGAACTTTCCTGGCGGCGATCACGTCTCTGACCTTCGCCGCGGCACTGGCGACCGGCGGTTGCTCGTCGGACGACAGCTCGACTCCCGAAGTCACGGGTCTCCGCAACGTCGCCAACGGCGGCGAATGCACGCAGGGGGTGCAGTGCCAGAGCGGCACGTGCGGGTACGCGATCGCGAAGGCGTGCACGGCGACGGCCGGCGTGTGCATCGCGCAATCGAGCTGCGTCGTGCGGACGCAGTGTCCGTGCGGTGGCGGCCCGGCGTTCAGCGAGTGCGACGACGGCGTCCACGCCGGACAGGCGGTGACGGGCGATCAGTCGTGCGTCCCGGTCGTGGTGGATGCCGGGCCGGGGGTCGATGCGAACCCGCCGGCGAACGACGCAGGCGATGCGGGCGACGCGGGCCACGCGAGTGACGCGAGCGACGGGAGCGTCGACGCCGCCAACGACGTCAGCGTCGATTCAGGGAGCGACTCCGGCGACGCGGGCGACGCGGGACAGGACTGAGCGAGGCGCTCAGCGCGTGCGTGATTTGCGCGCGCGATCGATCGCGACGGCCGCCAGGATGATCGCGCCCGTGACGATCTCCTGCACCCAGTTCGGCAAGCCGAGGTGCGTGCCGCCGGTCTTGATGACCGTCATCAGGAGCGCGCCGATCATCGATCCGGCGATCGTCCCTTCGCCGCCGGAGAGCGACGCGCCGCCGATCACGACCGCGGCGATCACCTCGAGCTCGAGTCCGATCGAGTCAGTCGGATCGCCGACGGTCAGCGTCGAGAACTCCATGACCCCCGCGATGCCGGCGAGGAGCCCTGCGATCGCGTAGACGGCGATCCGCACGCGGTCGACCTCGACGCCGCACAAGCGCGCGGTCGCCTCGTTGCTTCCGACCGCGAAGACGTGACGACCGAAGCGCGTGTAGCGGAGGACGGCGGCGAAGAAGACGGCGATGGCGATGGCGATCCACACACCCATCGGGAACGGGCCGTGCTCGGGGACGGCGAGGAGCGCGTCGAGCCCGTGCGGGTCGACGTCGATCTTCTGTTCGTCGGCGACCCCCTTGGCCACGCCGCGCAGGATGCTCATCGAGCCCAGCGTGACGATGAAGGGCGCGATCTTCATCCGCGTGACGATGGCGCCCGTGGCCAGCCCCGCCGCGCCGAGCACGGCGATCCCGGCGAGCGAAGAGGCGATGGGGCCGTGGCCCGACTTGAGGAGCGACGCGATGACGACCGTGGCCAGCGCGACGCCCGAGCCGACCGAGAGATCGATCCCGCCGTGCACGATGACGAGCGTCGCGCCGACCGCCGCGATGGCGACGACCACCGTCTGTCGCGCCATCGTCGTGAGGTTCGACGCGCGCGCGAACGTGTCGGGCTTCAAGATCGCAAAGAGCGCGTACACGCAAACGAGCGCGACCAGCGGTCCGAACCACGCGCGCCGTGTGAGGCCCGTCACGCGTTTCAAGGCGTTCACGATGCACGCTCCCGCGCGAGGCCGGTCGCTTCTTCGAGCAGCGCGTGCTCGGTCCATTCGCTCGCGGGCTTCGCTTCACCGAGGACGCCGCGGCACATCACGGCGATACGGTCGCATACGCCGAGCAGCTCTGGGAGATAGCTCGACACGAAGAGAATGGCCTTTCCGTCCGACGCGAGGCGCGAGATGAGCGTGTAGATCTGCTGCTTGCTGGCGACGTCGATCCCTCGCGTCGGCTCGTCGAGCAGCGCGACGTCGACGTCGTGATGGAGCAGCCGCGCCAGCGCGACCTTCTGCTGGTTCCCCCCCGACAGATCGATCACGGCCTGCGACGCGTCGCGCGCCTTGATCGCCAGCTCGCCCATCCACTTCGAGGCCGCGGCATCTTGGCGCGAAGGGAGGACGAAGCGCCACGGTCCGAGCCCGTCGAGATGCGACAGGGTCACGTTGTCCGCGATCGACATGGAGAGCGCGAGCCCTTCGGCCTTGCGATCTTCGCTGAGGAGCCCGACCCCTTGTGCCAGGCGAAGCGGCGGACGCGCGGCGCCGCTCCACGACTTCACGCGAATGGTCCCGCGCGTGACGGCGTCGAGCCCGAAGATCGCGCGAAGCATCTCCGTGCGCCCCGCGCCGACGAGTCCCGCGATCCCGAGCACCTCGCCGCGATGGAGTACGAGGCTGGCGCGCGAAGGCTTGGCGACGCCGGCCAGATCGCTCAGCGTGAGGATCGCTTCGCCGCGCGTGCGTTCACCGCGAACGAACAGCGCGGACGCCGGGCGCCCGGCCATGGCGCGCACGATGTCGGCGTCGGTCACGTCGGCGACGTTCCCCGTGGCGCTCGTCGCGCCGTCGCGGAGGACCGTGAAACGATCGCCGATGGCGCGGACTTCTTCAAGGAAGTGCGAGATGTAGAGGATCGTCGCGCCGCGTTCCTTCAGCCGGCGCACGCGATCGAAGAGGCGCTCCACGTCGCCGCGACCGAGGCTGCTCGTCGGTTCGTCGAGGATGAGCACGCGGCACTCGCCGGCCAGCGCGCGCGCGATCTCGACGAGCTGTTGCTCGGCGATCGGGAGATCCCCCACGCGCGCATCGAGCGGTAGATCCGCCCGCCCCACGTCGGCCAGCGCGGCGCGTGCGATTCGCGTCACCTCCGCGCGATCGATGACGCCGAACCGCGACGGCTCGCGCCCCAGCGTCACGTTCTCGGCCACCGTCATGTGCGCGCACAGCGCGAGCTCCTGACTCACGATGGCGACGCCGGCCGCGCGCGCCTCGAGCGGAGAGCGCGGACGAAACGCAGCGCCGTCGAGCGCCATCTCCCCCGCGTCGGGCGTGATCGCGCCGGCGAGGATCTTCATCAGCGTGCTCTTGCCCGCGCCGTTCTCGCCGACGACGGCGTGCACCTCTCCCGCGCACGCCTCGAGGTCGACCGACACCAGCGCTTTGGTCGCGCCGAACGCGCGCGCTACGCCGCGGATCGAGAGACGCGCCGCGCCTTCGCTCATCTCACTCGCCGAGCCACTTCTTCAAATCGGGATGGAGCAGCGTCGCGATCTCGGGCTGCGCGAGGTTCGCCTTGTTCACGAGCTTCGCGCCGGTGTCGATTCGCTTCTCGACCGCTTCGCCGCGCAGCACCTGCGCCATCGTCTTGACCGCGAGCTCACCGATGCGAAAGGGATCCTGCACCACCAGCGCGTCGATCTCGCCCGTCCCGAGCGCGTCGACCAACTTGCTCGACGCATCGAACCCGACGAGGTGCACCTTCGCGGAGAGCCCCGCTTTGCGCAGCGCGAGCAACATCCCGAACGTGGTCGACTCGTTCGGCGCGAACACCCCCGCGACGCCGCCCGACGCCGCCTTCTGCGCTGCCAGCAAGCTCTCGCTCGTCGCGAACGCGCTCTCGGTCGTCGCGCCGGCGTACTGGTTTGCGCTCACGACCGTGATGCCGGCGTGCGTCTTGATCGCGTCCAGGAAACCCTGCTCGCGGTGCGACGTGCTCGCCGATCCTTCCTGGTAGCGGAGGACGACGACGTTCCCTTTCTCGCCGAGCAACCGCGCCATCTCCTCGCCGGCCATCTTCCCGGCGGCGTCGTTGTCCGTGGCGACGAAGCTGGCGTGATCGTCGCCTTGAAGATCCGAATCGAAGATCACGACCGGGATCTTCGCCCCCTTCGCGGCCTTCACCGATCCGCGCATCGCCGTGTCGCTGAGCGGCGCGAGAACGATCCCGGTGACCCCCTGGGCCACGAAGCTGTCGACGAGATCGATCTGCGACTTGAGATCGTCTTCCTTGAGCGGCCCCTTCCAGACTATGTCGACGTTCGCGTCCTGCGACGCCTTCACGGCGCCGGCGTGCACCGACTTCCAGAACTCGTGCGTCGTGCCCTTGGGGATCACGGCGATGCGCGGCTTCGCGGCGATCGTCGCTCCGTCGCTCGTCGTCTGGGCAGTGCTCTTGTTGCACGCGATCGCGAACGCGATCGCCACGACCGACCACAGCCACGTTCGCCTTCGCATCCCCGCTGCTCCTTCACGCGCCGCGCATGAGGGCGCGGTACGCGAGCTGATCATCGTGCATTCGGAGGAAGACGGCGTACTTCGCGTCGAAGAAAGACGCCTCGCGGCCATCGCGCGGGCCCGGCTCGATCACGCGGTCGGCAGCGCTCATCGTGCGCATCGCCTCCTCGATCGACGCGCGCGTTCCGCTCGCGACCGCGCCGAGCATCGCCGCTCCGAGAAGCACCGCTTCGGGCTCGCGCGGCAACACGACGCGGCACCCGGTCGCGTCGGCGTGTGCCTGGAGGAAGAGCGGGTTCTTGGTGTCGCCGCCGGTCGCTATGATCGTCGTCACGCGATACCCGTGCTGGCGCATCGTCTCCAGGATGTGACGCGTGCCGAGCGCCAGCGCCTGCACCGTCGCCAGGTAGAGGAGCGCGAGGGCGTCACGTCCTTCGGTCAGCTTGAGCCCCGAGACCATCCCGCGCAGTGACGGATCGGCGCGCGGCGATCGGTTCCCGTGGTGATCGGGGAGCACGTGAAGGTCGCGCGTGAGCAGCGCGGGCGAGGGGAGCTTCGCGTCGTTGGCGAGCACCTCGAGGCGTGCGTTCAAGATCGCCGCGGCGTGGGTGCCGTTCGCCTTCGCTTCGCGCGCCAGCGATACCGCCTCGGCGTGCGTTCCGATCACATAGTCGAGGAGCGCGCCGGTCGCCGACTGACCCCCCTCGGTGAGCCACCACCCCGGGACCATCGCCGACGAGTACGGCCCCCAGATCCCCGGGATGAACCGAGGCTCGCGCGAGATCGCCATGTGGCAGCTCGAGGTACCTCCGATGAGCGCGAGTCGCTCGCCGAGGTCGTCGCCCGATCCGGGAACGCTCGCGCCGAGCAGGCCGATCCCTCCGGCGTGCGCGTCGATGATCGCGACGCCGACGGGAATCCCCGCGACGAGCCCGAGCTCCCGCGCCGATCGCTCGCTGAGCACGCCGGCCCTCTCGCCCATCGGCCGCACGTCGGTCCCGATCCGCGCGAACCCTTCGTCGGCGAGATCGCCGAGGCCGATGGCGCGGAAGTAGCTCGCGTCCCATCGTTGCCCGGCCGGCGCGTGCGCGAGGTAGGTCCACTTGCAGACCGTCGTGCACGTCGATCGCACGTCGTTGCCCGTCGCGCGATACACGAGAAAATCCGGCAGATCGAGGAACCGCTTGGCCCGCGCCCACGTACCGGGCATCTCCTCTTTCAGCCACAGGAGCTTCGGCGTCTCCATCTCCGGCGAGACGACGCCGCCGACATACCGAAGTACTTCGTGCTTCGTGGCGTTGATTCGCTCGGCCCGCTCGGTCGCGCGGTGATCCATCCACACGATGACGTTCCAGGCGTCGTCGTTCGACGGGCTCACGCTCACCGGTGCGTCGCGATCGTCGAGCACCACCAATGAGCACGTGGCGTCGAACCCGATCCCCAGCACCGACTCGGGCTTCGCGTTCGCCATCGAGAGCGCGGCGCGCGTCGCCACTCCGGCCGCGCGCCAGATGTCGTCCGACGACTGCTCGACGAAGTCCTCGCGCGGTCGGTTCACTCGGATCGCTTCGACCCCAGCGCCGTGCATCTTCCCTTCGCCGTCGAAGAGCCCCGCGCGCACGCTCGCCGTGCCGACGTCGATCCCCAAGAAGAAGCGCGCGTCAGGCATCGCGACGCCCGAGCACGCGCACGCGGAAGCCGAGCTCCTGCGAGAGTGCGATCATCTCGCCGAACACGTCGCCGTACGCGACCGCGACGTGGTTCGACAGGTAGTGCGCCATCAGCGTGTCGCGCGAGATCCCCATGTCGGCCGCCATGAACGGCCATTCGCGCGTCGTCCCCTCCCACCACGAGTCGCGCACGTCGGGCGGGAGCTTGACGACCTCGCCGCGACCGATGTCCATCCAGAGCTCGCCGTTCTTGATGTACGCGCGGGCCCACGTCATCGCGCCCGGCAAGCTCTCGCCGGCGAACGTCCCGCCCGGGGTCGGGAAGTAGAGCGACGGCTGTCGATACGAGTGCACGCCTTTCAGCGTGTCGGGATCGTGGTTGAAGGCGTACGCGCCGCACGATCCCGAGTTGAGGAGCACCCACAAGAATCGCCCGTCGTGCTCCGCGCCCCACCGCACGTCGTGGAACATCACCGCCTGGTGGAGCCCCTTGGCCTTCAAGAGACGCTTCAGCATCTCCATCGGCACGACGTTCCCCTGGTCGGCCTCGGTCGCCGTCGCGATCGTGTCGCCGTTCGATTCGGGGCGGCACGTCGAGTTGAAGAGCCCCTCGGCGAAGTCGGACGGCGCGCGAAGCGGGATGAGGCCGAGCTGGTATTGCCAGCCGAGGCAGTCGGCTTTGAACTCGTGCAGGAGATCGAGCGCGACCAGGTAATCGCGGAGCTGCTCCTTGGTGGCGCTCTCGTCGAAGTCGTCGGCGCCGCGTTCCTTCCAGTGGAACGTGACCCCTTTGCTCTTCACGAACGCGAACGCGTCGTCGATGCGCTTTTGCTCGATGCGCCGCCCGCGATCGATGATCCACGCCTGGTCGACCTTGTGCTCGGTGAAGCCGCGCGGATGGAGGAGGCGCGGCCCGAAGTAGCCGTTGATCATCCCCATCGACGTATCGCCGAGCATCAGGATGAGGATCTTGCGCGCGTGGATCTCGTCGGCGACCTTGCGCGCCAGCGCCGACTCGGCCTTCGTGATGGGCGCGTGGTACGCGATCTCGTCTTCGGCGTAGGCGATCGATCCGCCGCTGCACCACTCGTCGAGGCGCTCCATGAAGACGGCGTCCTTCGTCCAGTCGGCCGCGTCGGTCCACGCGCGCGCGAACGGCCGATCGAGCATCTCCAGGCACGCGCCGGTGTTGAGGAGGCCGACGAGGCCGGGCCATCGACCGGAGAAGTTGCTCGCCAGGAGCAGCGGGTTGTCCTTGCCGACGACGCCGTCGCACGTGTGCGGCCCGTAGAACCAGTGCACGCAGACGCCGATCATCGGATCGTGAATCGGTCCGAGCTTCTCGATCGACTCGTGCGGCTTCGATAGAAACCCTTCGACCAGGTACGGATCGCGTCCGAGCTTCTTCAGCGCGCGCTCCATCTGCGCGGTCGCTTCGAGGATGCTCGGCTTCGCGAGCTCGTTCGGCTTCGCACGGGCGTCGCCCGGCCAGAACAGCGCGACCTTCTTTGCCATGAGGACAGCCTAAACCCGCGAGCGCTGGTTTGTCGTCGCCAGCCATACTTGGCGCGCACCGGCCGAGCGCGATAGGTGTCGCTGGTGGCGATGCGTGTCTTCGTGGCCCCGGCCGATGCGCGGATCCCCCCGCTCGACGCCCCGGCGCGCGAGGCGTGGCTCTTCGAGAGCACGCTGGGCGACGCGATGGCGCGTGAGCTGGCCGCCGCGGGCTTGTCGGTCGAACGGACGGGATCGCTCGAAGAAGGGGCCGAACGCGCGCAGCGCGAGCCCCACGGCGCGTTCGTGTTGCTCGATTCGGTGGCTTGTTCGCGTCGCGTTCTGCAGCGCTTCATGGCCGCGGCGCGACGCGCTCCCGCCGGCGCGTACACCTGCGCGCTCCCGCGCGGCGTCGCCATCGACAACCTCGGCTACATCGACGGCCTCGATCCGCGCGAAGCGCCGGGCACCACGAAGCAAGGCGCCGCCGGGCACGTGTGGACCGCGCCGTTCCACTTCATCCGCGGCACGGCCTCGCTCGCGTCGGCGACGCCACTCGTCCTCGCTTACAAGGAGAGCGTCTCGAAGGTTCCGTTTCCGCCGGTCATCGATGGCAAGCGCGAGGAGCAGTTCGCCATCTCCGAGAGCTACCTCTGCAACGTGAGCCACTGGGTTCACGTCCTCCGGATCAATCTCGCGCAGATCCCGGCGTGGTGGCTCGAACGCTTGCGGAGCGGCGCGTACGTCGGCGGCGTCGCCTGGTACGCGTGGCGCGCGCTGTGTGGCTTTCCGTGGGCCGGCGGTCGACTTCAAGACGGCCTCCGCGCCGTGAGCTGGAAGGCGAAGGTCCACCACTCCGCGCGCGTCGGGCTCTCGATCGTGCGTCGCGGCGCGACCATCGGCGCGTTCGCCAACGTCGACAGCTCCGTCATCTGCGAAGGGGCGAACGTCGGCGACGGCGCGCAGGTCTACGGCTCGATCATCGGACCCGGCGCGTGGGTCGGGCGCAACTCGGTCGTCGTCGGCTCGCTCGTGTACCCCGGCGCGCTCGCCGCGCAGTTCCTCATGCAGGTCTCGTTGCTCGGGCGCGAAGCGTGCGCGTTCAGCAACTCCGGCTTCTACGATCTCAACTTCTCGCGGACCGTTCGCGTCGCGCACCGCGGGCAGATCGTCGACTCCGGCTCGCAGTTCCTCGGCGTGTGCGTGGGGCCCGAAGCGCGCGTCGCGGCCGGCGTCTGGGTCGCGAGCGGTCGCGAGATCCCGCGCGGCGCGGTGCTGGTGAAGCCGCCGTCCGAGATCGCGTCGCGCATCGGCGCGCTCCCCGCGGGCGAGCCGCACGTCGTTCGCGACGGTGTCGTCGTGCCTCTGGCGAACCCGCGGAGCCAATGACGCGATCGCGCGCTGCCGCCGTGCCGTTCATCCTCGTCGTGCTCTTCCTCGACACGCTCGGGATCGGCGTCGTCCTCCCGGTGCTGCCGCGCCTCATCGCCAGCTTCGTTCACGGCGATCTCGCCGACGGGTCGCGCTGGTTCGGCTGGTTCGGCGCCGTCTACGCGGCGATGCAGCTCCTCTTCGCGCCGATGATGGGCGCGCTCAGCGATCGCTTCGGTCGTCGGCCGGTGATCCTCACGTCGCTCGTCGGCGCGGGGCTCGACTACGTGCTCCTCGCCTTCGCGCCGAGCCTGGCGTGGCTCTTCGTCGGTCGCGTGCTCGCGGGGATCACCGGCGCGAGCTTCTCTGCGGCCACCGCATACATCATCGACGTCACGCCGGTCGAAGAGCGCGCGAAAGCGCTCGGGCGCGCGGGGGCGGCGCTGGCGCTCGGGTTCATCTGCGGTCCGGCGATCGGCGGGCTCGTCGGCGACGTGCACCTGCGCGCGCCGTTCCTCGTCGCGGCCGGGTTGAACCTCCTGAACCTCGCGTACGGCGCCGTCGTTCTCCCCGAGTCGCTGTCGCGCGAGCACCGACGACCGATCGCCTTCGGACGCGCCAACCCGTTCGGCGCGCTGAAGGCGCTGGGGCAGACGCGGACGCTCCTCGGGCTCACCGGCACGCTCTTCCTCGCGTTCCTCGCGCAGCAGATCGTCATCAACGTGTGGGCGCTCTACACGCAGGAGCGATTCGATTGGCACCCGATCGACGTCGGCGTCTCGCTCACGCTCGTCGGAGTCGGAGGGGCGATCGTGCAAGGGGGGCTCGTGGGGGTGATCGTCCCGCGCCTCGGTGAGCGACGCTCGCTGCTCGTGGGGCTCTCGGTCGGCGCGCTGGGGTTCGTGGCCTTCGCGCTCGCGAGCCGCGGCTGGATGATGTACGCGCTCATCGCGCCGCTCTCGCTCGGCGGCATCGCCGGCCCGCCGACGCAGGCGCTCCTCACGCGCGAAGTGGGTCCGTCGTCGCAGGGCGAGCTTCAGGGATCGCTCGCGAGCTTGAACAGCCTGACCGCGATCGCCGGTCCAATCCTCGGCACGCGACTCTTCGCGCGGTTCGCGTCGGAGGGGGCGCTCCCGCATTTCCCCGGCGCTCCATTCGTGGCAGCGGCGCTCCTCAACGCCGGCGCGTTCACCCTCGCGCTGTGGCTCTTTGCGCGGACGCCGCCGGCCGCGCCAGCATCCCCTCGATGAGCGCGCAGGCGTCGTCGCGCGCGGTCTCGTCGCGGAAGTGAGCGGCGACGGCGTCGCATGCGCGGCGCACGTCGGGAGACTCGAGCAGCACGCCGAGGTCACGCGCCACCGCGTCGTGCCGGAAGCGACGAGGGAGCAGCGTGCGCGCGATGCCGAGGCGCTCGAGGCGCGCCGCGTTGTCGGGCTGATCGTAGCTCACGGGGACCACGAGCTGCGGAACGCCCGCGGCCATGGCCTGCACGGCGGTGCCGATCCCACCGTGATGCACCAGCGCCGACGCGCGCGGCACGAGTCGCGCGAACGGCGCGTAACGCACGTGAAGGATCTCGCGCGGAAGGCTCGCCGGGATCTGATCGGCGAACTGCGTGACGAAGATCGCTCGCACCTTCAACGTCGCGCATACGGCCGCCGCCGTCTCGAAGAACGCCTTCCCGTGCCCGCTCGCCGACCCCGGCGTGAAGATGACCGGCGCGTCGCCCGCTGCGAGGAACGCTTCGACCTCCTGCGACAGCGCCGACTCCTCCTCGATCGGATCGCGAATGAACCCGACGAGCCGCGTGGGCTCGGGCCAGTCGGGTTGCGGCGCGCCGAACCAGCTCGGAAAGAGCCCCATCACCTGCGCCGGCGAGTTCCACCAGCGATGGCAAGGGCGGTGCACCGCTGGCAGCCCGAGATCGGCGCAGACCGCGTCGAGCTCCTTCTGCATCGGCGGATCGAGCACGAACGTGTCGCCCGCCCACCCGACGAAGCTCTTCACCCATCGCGGCGCCCACCGCACTTCGGGGAGCGCCGGCACCACGATGTGATCGTAGTCGCTGCGAAACGCGAGCGGGCAAAGGTGCGCGGTAATCAGCGGCAGCCCGAGCTTGTCCTGCGCGAGGCGCGCGCCGAACGCGAGCGACGTCGCCACCGCCACGGTGTCGCCAGGGACGAATCGCTCGGCGAGCAGATCGTAGAGCGGGCGGGTCGCGCCGGCGACGACGGCCATCAGCGACTGGAAGCCTTTGATGGGATGCGTGCCGCTCGGATCGGAGGCACCCCGCTGGTACAGCTCCTCCGATCCGAACTGAATGAACTCGAGCTTCGCGCGCGCCACCGCCGCTCCGAAGTGCTCGTTCGCCACCACGCTCACGCGATGCCCGCGCGACGTCAGCGTGCGTCCGATCCCCACGAGCGGGAGTACGTCTCCGGCGCTGCCGAATCCGATCAGGATCGCGTGCACGCGGCGCGTCCTCTCAGTAGTGCCGTTCGAGGACGTACCAGCCGAACGCGCGGAGCATCACCTTCGAGATCGAGTCGTCGAGCAACGGCGACGCCCGCGTCCACGCCTCTTCCACCAGGTCGCGCGCCTCCGTCGCCACGGCTTCGATCGCGCCGCACGCCTCGAGCTTCTGCACCACTTCGTTCACGACCTTCTGGTCCTTCGGCTTCGACGACAAGGTTCGCCACACCCACGCGCGGTCCGGCTCCGAGAGTCGCGACATGGCCTTGGCCACCGGCAGCGTAATCGTCCCGTTCGCGATGTCTTCGCCCGTCGCCTTCAGCTCGCCCTTGAAGCCGCGCAGATTGAGCACGTCATCGACGAGCTGAAACGCGAGCCCCAGCGACTCGAAGAAGCGCCCCACCGCTTCGATCTGCGCTTCCGTTCCGCCGCCGGCGACGGCGCCCATCCGAGCGAGCGCCCCCGCGGGCGACGCCGTCTTCAAGCGATGCGTCGCCAGGATGCGAAGCTCGAGCGCCTTCGAGTCGCCGCTCGCCACGGCAGCCGGCATCAGGTCGGCGGGTCCGTCGAGATCCGCGGCTTGCCCTGCGTGCCCGGCGCGCATCGCTTCGAAATACAGATCGTAGAGTCGGAGCTTCTTTGCGTCGGACATGTCCTTCGAGAACATGACCTTCTGCGCGAGGAAGTACGCCGCGGTGCCGGCGTTGATCGCGATCGGCTCGCCGTAGACGACGTGCGCCGTGGGCTTGCCGCGCCTGACGACCGACTTGTCTTGCACGTCGTCGACGATGAGCGACCCCACGTGAAGGAGCTCGGGCATCGCCAGCCATTGAACGAATTTTCGCGAGTCCCCCTTCACGACGTCGCAGCACGCCAGCGCGGCGTACGAGCGCCACGACTTCCCTCCGCGATCGGTGATCTCGCGAATCGGCGCGATGAGCGCGCGCGACATCTGCTTCAGGCTGACCCCTTCCATGTAGTGGTCGCGCTCTTTCGAGGCGATGAGCTGCCGCGCCTCTTCGTACGTCGGGTCGAGCGGCAACACGGCCGCGACCGACTTCCGAACCTCCTCACCGACGGCGCTGAAGTAGTCGTCGAGGTTCTTGATCGGCTCGAACCCGCTCCGTTCCAGGTACCCGGTCCCCTTCACGGCGCGCCCGTCGATCGTCCCGCTCACTTCCACGCGCCCTTCCCAGAACGCGGGCTTGGAGATGACGGTGATGAACTCTTGATCGTCGAAGCTCGCCGTGAGGTCGAGCGACAGATGCGCCTCCGGCACTTCGAGCTTCCACGTCGTCGGGTAGTCGTGGAACGTGCGCGTGCTTCGCCACGATGGTCCTGGCGTGAGCTTGATCTCGCCGTGCGACGTCCGATTCCCCTTCGCGTCGATCAGGACCGCGCGCTGCCAGCGTGATTCACCCGTATCGAGGCGCACGAGCGAATACGCGCTCAGGTCGGTGCCGTCGTCGAGCTGAAGGCCGACCCAGTTCCACGCCACGTCGATGTGCTGGGACTCGAGGATCTTCTTCTCGTCGACCTTCTCCTCGCTCTTCGGTGCGTTCACATCTTTCTTGGGCGCGACGTATCCGCCGAACTCGTGGTCATACCAACCCGAGCCGCACTTCACCGTGCTCGTCGTTCCGCGCAACGTGACCTCGCCACGCACGTCGCAGCGCGGGACGAAGTAATAAAACATGTCTTCGCCGCCGTGCCCCTTCACGACGCCGTCTTCGCCGTGGCGGATCGGCGGCTTCTTCAACGTGAAGACGAGATCGCACCCGCACTGATGCCGATCGTTCTGCAGGCGCAACCGGTACGTCCCGTCTTCGAGCTTCTCGAACCGCGACCCCGCGAAGTCGAGCTCCAACTTTCCGGACGCCACGAACGGGACTTGCTCGAACACGCGATCGGGCTCCGGCACCACGCCGCGCTCGAGCACCTCGCGCATCGCGCGATTGAGTCGCTCGTCTTTCGATCCGCGCCCGCTCTTGATCCGCTCGAGCCCCACTTCCGGTGCGCTCGCATCGACGCGCGAGTCCGGGTAGTAGGCGCGCGCGCTCGGATCGCTGACGGCCCACGTGAGCGAGTACGCCCACTCGGGAGGGTCGGTCGGCTTCTTCGCAACTTTCCGCAACCGGAAGAACGCGGCGAAGAGCGACAGCGGCCTTCCGTCTCCCGTCTCGACGTGCGCGTTCACGTACCACCACTCGGTGGTCGACGAAGCGTGAGGAAGATCGTGAACCGCGAGATCGATGGGCCCGGCCTTCGGCCAGTCAGCGAAGTGTCCACTCATTGAGTTGATCTGTTCCTCTCGTTCGTCGCTCGTCGTTCGCTGTTCCCATTGCCATTAGGCCATCGCTCGAAGCTCGTCCCCAACGCATTTCGAGCCATTTCGATCGTGTGGGTGCATCGAGTACCATTCGGATCACGCACGTGCAGGCGAAGGCCACGCTCGATTTCGTCACGCGATTGGCGTTCTTCGCCGTAGCGCCGCGTCTGTTGGTGCTCGTCGCCGCGCTCTATCCCGTGAGCGGCGCGGTCATCCAGATCGGCGTCGCGCTCTTCGTCTTCGTGCTCGCGGAAGCCGCGCGCGAGCTCTCTTCACGCTCGAAGCTCGCAAATCTCGTGCTCTCGAGCCAGCTCCAGTTCGAGGCGTACTACCGAGCGCATCCGCCGCGCGCGTTCCTCTACTACGTCTTCTATCCGCTTCTTTTCCCGTACTGGCTCACGCAGAAAGAGGCGCGTCGCGAGTTCCTCCTCTTCAAGGGGTACACGCTGGCGAGCTTTGCGATCCTCGTCGTCTCGCTCGGTGTCCAGTACGTGCGCTTCTTTCCACCCGAGCTCGGGCTCCGGCAATTCTGGCCGATCGCCGCCAAGACGTTCGGCGTGGAGACGATCGTGGTCCTCGTCTTCCTGATGCCGATCTTCACGAGCGTCGTGCATTACCATGTGGCGCACGCGCGCGGCCGGCTCGCGGCGATCTTGATCGCGGGGATCGTGTCGTCGGGCTTCGCCATCGAGCGCCTCGAGCGCGCGCGTGATCCGGTGGTGTCGCTGGCGACGCGCGAGCGGGTGCGCCTTCGAACGAAAGCGAACGCGCGCGCGTCGCAAGAGGTGCAGACGAAGGCGCTCACCGCGGCGTGGAAGGCGCTCCCGAAGGAACGCGACGACGTCGACTCCGACGGCAAGGTGGAGTCGCTCCCGCTCGACACCGCGCGCACCACGCTCGAAGCGTTCTACAAATCGGACGAGACGTTCGCGTTCGATCTGTGGCGCGAAAAGAAGGGGAAGCAGCAGACGCTCGTCCTCTATTTCGAAGCGCGGCAGAAGAACCCGCCCATCTGGTTGGCGATGGACGACAAGGGGATCTTCCACGACGCGAAGCGCCTCCCGCGAGGAGCGTTCGCCACGATGAAGAGCGCGGCCGACTCGATCGACGAGTGACGCGCGTCAGACCTCCGCCGCGATGCGCCCGAGCGTCGTGATGCTCCGTTCGAGCACGTCGGACCACGGGTAGCCGCAGCTCACGCGAATGAAGCTCGCGAAGCGCTGCTTCGGCGAGAAGATCGGTCCGGGCGCGATGCTGATCCCTTGCGCCAAGGCGCGCGCGTGGAGCTCGAGAGCGCTCTTGCCGGCCGGGAGCTCGACCCACAGAACGAACCCCCCTTGTGGCCTTGAAATCCGCGTCCCGGGCGGGAAGTGCGAGGCGATGGCGGCGCTCATGCGCGACACCTGATCGGCGAGGCTTCGGCGCAGGCGGCGCAGGTGACGTTCGTATCCGCCGTTCTCCAGGAAGTCGGCGACGGCCATCTGCGGCAACGTCGCCGTGGCGATCGTCTGCGCGAACTTGAGCCGCTCGACCTGCTCTTGAAAACGACCCGGCGCGACGAATCCGACGCGATACCCCGGCGCGATCGTCTTCGACACCGACGAGCACAGGAGCACGAGCCCCTCGCGATCGAACGCGCGCGCGGGGCGAGGGCGCACGTCGCCGAAGTGGAGGTCGCCGTAGATGTCGTCCTCGATGAGCGGGATCTCGCGCTTGGCGAGCATCTGCACGAGCGTCCGCTTCGAGTCGTCGGGCATGAGCGCGCCGACCGGATTCGAGAAGTTCGTGACCACGAGGCACGCCTTCACGCGGTGCTTCTTCAACGCGCTCTCGAGCAGATCGAGATCGAGACCGGTGCCGGCGTTCGCCGGGATCTCGAGCGCGCGCATGCCGAGCCCTTCGATGAGCTGCAGGAGGCCGTAGTACCCCGGCGACTCCACGACGATCGTGTCTCCAGCGCGCGCCCCGGCGCGCAGGCACAAGTGCAGCGCTTCCATCGCGCCCACCGTCGTCACGATCTCGTCGGGCCGCAGCGCGACTCCCCAGTCGGCCGCGCGCTTCGCGATCTGCCTTCGCAACGCGAGGCACCCTGGCGGCGTGTCGTACGTGACGCCCGCTCCGCCGGCCGCGCGCGCGACCGCGCTCATTCGCTTGTTCAAGTTCTCCGTCGGCAGGAGCGCGGGGCTCAGCATCGCCGCGCCGAGCTGCACCATCTTCGGATCGCGCGCCGCTCGGTACACGTGCGCCACGAGATCGCTCACCGTCACGCGCGTCGCTTGCGACGACACGCGCGGCGGCCGCGGCTCGGGGACCACCGACCCGCGCGGTACGCGCACGTAGTGACCCGACTGCGGTCGCGTCTCCACGAGCCCGCGGTTCTCGAGCAGCAGATACGCCTGCAGCACGGTCGACACGCTGACCCTCCGCTGCTGACTGAGCTGCCGCACCGACGGGAGCCGATCGCCGGGCCGGAGCGTCCCCTTGGCCACGAGCCGCGTGAGGTCGCCGGCGAGGTCTTCGTACAGATACGACGGGTCGAGGAGTGTGCTCACCCGATCGAGCCTAGCGCGGAGCCCTCGAGAGCACAGTCGTCACCGTTCGAAACTGTGCTGGTCTCAGTTTGCGCGGGCTGCATCTGTTTGGTTCGCCGCCGCGTGTCATGTTTCTCCGGCATGGCTTCTCGCTCCACGCGATCTCTAATCATCCTCGCGTTCGTCGCCGTCTGCGTGATCTGGGGCTCGACGTACCTCGGGATCCGCGTGGCGCTCGAAGGCTTCCCGCCCTTCTCCGGCGGCGCTGTCCGGTTCCTCATCGCCGGCGCGATCCTCTACGGAGTCCTTCGCGTGCGCGGCGTGGCGGCGCCGACGGCCGCGGAGTGGCGCTCGGCGGCGCTCACGGGCGCCCTGTACTTCGTCATCGGCAACGGGCTCGTCATCGTCGCCGAGAAGTCGGTGTCGTCCGGTCTCGTCGCGGTGCTCGTGGCCACGATGCCTTTGTGGGCCACGCTCTTCGAGCGCTTCACCGGCGCGCGCATCGGGCGGCTGGAGTGGATCGGGATCGCGCTCGGTCTCACCGGCGTCGTCGTGCTGAACCTCGGCGGCGATCTCCGCGCGAGCGGCGGCGGCGCGATCTGCGCGCTCGTGGCGCCGATGGGGTGGGCCTCGGCGTCGATCGTGAGCAAGCGACTCCCGCTTCCGAAAGGGCCGATGTGCACCGCGGCGCAGATGCTCTGCGGCGGCGTGGCGCTGGCGGTCGTGAGCCGCGTGCTTCGTGAGCCGGTCGATCAAGTTCCGTCGGCCCGCGCCGTCGCCGCGATGGCGTACCTCGTCGTCTTCGGATCGCTCGTCGGCTTCACGGCCTACGTCTACTTGCTCCGCAACACGCGCACGTCCGTCGCCACGAGCTACGCCTTCGTGAACCCCGTGATCGCGCTGGCGCTCGGCGTCGCGCTCGCCGGCGAGCGAATCGAGCGCGCGAGCGCGGTCGGCGCGGTCATCATCTTGGCGGCGGTCGTCCTCATCACGCGCGGAAAGAGCACGGCTTCCGCGCCGGAGCCCGAGCCGACCGCCGAAGCAGCAGACCCCGCGAGCTGACGCGGCGGACGGAGGGTCGCTTCTCGCCCAGCTGAGGGTTGGAGCGAACGAGGCGGCTGCTCTCGCCGTGCAGGTCTGCGTGCATCATCGTTCAGCGACCCCTTGCGTCAGTGCGCCCGACTTCGCTTCGACTCGCGTCGTGATCGGTTCGCTCGTCGTGGATCGTCGTTCCTCGCCCCTCGCGGTGCTCTCCGTCCCTCCTGGTCCCCGAAGTGCAAGGCCCTCCCCTCGGGTGGGGAGGGGGATTGGGACCATGATCGTGTCATCGACGCTGACTTCGGAAGAGCCGTTCGTCCCCTTCCCGGTCCCACGCGCGCGCGTGGCTGCCGCGAGTCATTTCCGCAGCACGTGGCTGAACTCGTCACTGAACGCGCTCCGCGAGCGGAATCATTTCGATCGCTACCTCACGCATCTCTCGCCCGCCGATCGATCGACGATCCTCGAGAGCGTCGCCGGTGTGTGGCTCCCCATCGACGTGTGCCTCGCGCACTACCGCGCGTGCGACGCGCTCGATCTGGGCAAGCACGAAGGCTGGGAGATCGGCGTCGAGGTGACGCGCAGGGTGCACGGGACGTCGCTCGCGCTCGCGTTCCGATTGGCGAAGCAAGCGGGAGTCACCCCATGGTCGATCCTCACGCAGTTCCCGCGGATGTGGGAGCGCGTTTGGCGCGGCGGAGGGGTCGCGGTCCACAAGCGCGGACCGAAAGAGGCCGTCCTCGAAGTGATTCAGTGGAGTGCGGCCGGCATCCCGTACGTCCGCTACACGATGCCCGCCGTGGTGCACGGGCTCGTCGAGTTGTTCTGCGCCAAGGCGTACGTGACCGAGGTGCCGTCGATGACGTCGGACACGACGCTCGGCTTTCGCCTTCAATGGGCGTGAGAATACGCGTGAGCCGGCGGCGGTCAGATCTTTCCGGAGCGATTCGCGAAGTTCTCCGTGATCGTCTTGGCCGCGCCGAGCGAGTTGACGACGCCGCCGGCGATCGTCCGGTCACCGTCGCGCGGGTAGACCTCCCAGTTCCAGCGACCGTCCCCCTTCGGCTGGACCTTCATCGTGAAGACCGCGTCGGGTGCGACGCGACAGATCCAACCCGCGCCGTCCTTCGCCCAGTGCATGGATCAGAAGCTCTGCCCCTGGAACCGGAAAAACAAGATCGGTGAGGTCGCGGACGTCGGGTCGAGGACGATCGCGCCGTCTTCGCCGTTGCCGTTCTCGTAGTGGACGTCGTGGCAGCCGTTGTCGCCCGGCGTGTAGCCGACGCAGAAGACCGAGATCTTCGACGTGCTCTGAAGCAGCGCCTCCACCTGGGCCGCGATCGTGGCGGGAGCGGCCGGCGTGAGCGCCGACGACTTCACGCCCAGCGTCGAGTAGGTCAGCGCGTCGGTCCCATGCCACCCCTCCGCCCACGCTCCTCCCGGGACGGCGATGGAGTCCTGGAGCATCCCCACCTCGTCACCGGCGGCGCCGATGTCGACCGCGACGTCGTAGACCAGACCGCTCACTTCGATTTGAAGATGCACGTGACTGTCGTCGCCGTTGCACTTGCCGGGGCCGCCGAGGGGGACCACGTAGACCAACGTCCCGTCGAGGCGTCCGTGCGTCGTGTTGACGATCGTGCCGGTCTGCGCTGACAGAGGCGTGCAGGCGGCGTTCCTCGGCGCGGCGTCGGCTTCGCCGCTGTCGGGGGTCGACGGCCCGGAGTCGTTCGACGTGCCGTTTCCGTCGACGTTCGCGTCGACCGCGGAGCCGTCGTTGCCGGTGGGAGGTGCCGCTTGCGCGTCGTCAGAGGCGCCGGCGTCGGCCGAAGCGCCGTTGGTGGTCGTGCTGCTTCCGCATCCCAGGAGCAACCCCGAGGCCGCGACGCCAAACGCAAACACCCCGGCGAACGAGCCACTTCGACGTGACACTCCAAGCATCCATCGATGATGCCCGGCGGGGCCGTGGTCCGCCCGGCCGAAAGTGACGAATCAGTGTCTAGACTCGTCCGACTCGAACTTCGCGCCGAGGGCGGACGAGGCTTGGAGACGAGCGAGCTGAGGCGCTACCATCACCGATCCAGAGGCGACCAGAAGAGAGGCAACCGTGAACAAGCGCGCTCGTTTTCTCGCCGCGGTATGCGTTCTCGCCGTGCCGACGCTCGTGGCCTGCGTCGCCGACACGGGGGGGCCCCTCGCTCCGGGCGATGACGCAGGGTTCGACTTTCCCGACACCGGAGTCGCGATTCCGCCTGGCTGCATCTCCTCGACGGGGCTCGCGTGCCTCGATGCGACGGTGCCTCCGGCCGACGCGGGCATCGACGCCACGATCCCGGACGCCGCGCAGCCCGACTCCTCTCAGCCCGACGCGAACCAACCCGACACCAGCGAGATCGACGCGAGCGAAGCCTCCATCGATACGGGGACTGACGCGCACGACGCGGGACCCGACGTCTTCGATGCCGGAACCGACGCCTTCGACTCTGGCCCCGATGCGTTCGACTCCGGACCGGACGTCTTCGACGCGGGACCCGACGTGGTCGATGCCGGGCCCGACGTCGTCGACACCGGGATCGACGTCGACGCCGGCCCGCCGCAGTGCGCGACCGAGGTCTTCAGCAACTACTACCTGCGCGCGAGCGGAACGATCGTCTTCTACAACGGCACGAGCACCGAGGTCCTCATCGACACCACGAGCGCTCCGCTCACCGGCGTCACACAGGTCTTCAGCTTCCAGTACGCCGCGTGCGCGCGACGCAACGACGCCACCGTGTGGTGCTGGCCGACGTTCGACAACGGGAACAACACCAACGGGCAGCTGGGCAACGGAACGTTCACCGAGGTGACCGACTCGTCGAAATTTTTCCGCGCGACTCAAGTCGAGATCTCCCATCCCGACGGCGGCGCGCCGGTGTACCTCGATCAGGTCACCTCGCTGCCGACGGGATCTTCGATCGGCGCGCCGGGGAGCGCCGAGCCGGGGATCTGCGCGATTCGATCCGACCAGACGCTGTGGTGCTGGGGTTCCGCGACGCAGGGTCACTTGTGGCAAGGGACGATCGGCACGAGCGCCGATCTCGCGTTCGCGACGCAGATCGCCGACACCGAGGCAGGCGCTCCGCTCTCGGGCGTCCTGCAAGTCAGCGCCGGTGGCCGGCACATGTGCTTCCTCAAATCCGACGGCGTGTACTGCTGGGGCAACAACACGTCGGGCGAGCTCGGCACGGGCGAGACGACGGATCACCCGTACCCGTTCAAGATCACGGCGAACCTTCCGGCGACGATCGATCTCGTCGGAGCGGGCGCCGATCAGACGTGCGTGCTGGCGGGCGGCAACGTCTATTGCTGGGGCGCCGACACGTACAACTCCGAAGGCGATCCCTTCGTCGACGCGGGCATCTGCAACTCGAACTACTGCAAGCCGCTCCCCGTCCCGGTGCTGGCCGCGCTCGCCGACGGCGGCTTGACGCACACGCCCCTCGCCAACGCGACGGCGCTGGCGATGGGTGACGACTTCGCGTGCGTGGTCGACACCAGTCAGAACATTCACTGCTGGGGCGCCGCCACCGGCACGCCGCAGCTCATCGCCGAGGCCATCCCGTTCGTGAACCCTCAAGCCGGCAGCGGCGTCCCCTCCGGACCCGTCACCTCGCTCTCGGCGTACGGCGACGGGTTCAATACCCAGCTCCGCTACATCACGACGTCAGGCGTCTACGTGTACGGGAACCAGATTGCGGCGCAGGTGTGTCCGTAATGGGTGGGATGGCGCTCGCCGCGAAGATCGTGATCGGGATCACGGCCGCGCTTCATCTCTACTTCCTCGTGCTCGAGATGTTCTTGTGGACGACGCCGTACGGGAGGCGCGTCTTCGCCATGACGCCTTCGAGGGCGGAGACGACGCGCGTGCTGGCGATGAACCAGGGGCTCTACAACGGGTTCCTCGTCGCAGGCCTCGCGTGGGCGCTGATCGCGGACGCTGCGCTCGCGCGACCGCTGGCGACGTTCTTTCTCGGATGCGTGGTGGTCGCAGGCATCGTGGGAGGAGCGACGGTGTCGAAGCGGATCTTCGTGGTGCAGGCGGTCCCGGCGGCGATCGGGCTGGCTCTCGTGTGGTGCGCGGCGAGCTAGCGAGGCTGCGCAAGGCGTCTCATCCAAGATGCGACACGCCCTGAGACGCCGCGTCGACGTCGCGATCGCTCGGGAAAGAAAGGTCTTCGGCGCGCGGCGCGTCGAGAACGTCTACTGACCTCGAGGCTCGAGATCTAGGCGCCGGCGTGGGTCGCGCGCCGGTGCCTAGTGAACGAGCTTCTGCAGCGCCGTGCTCATGCCCGCCAGCAGCGAGCCGGGATCGCGCTCATCGTAGAAGTACTGGGCTCGCGGGCGCGGGGCGTGAATCGTCCGGTCGAGCGTGCCGTCGGGGGCGAGGAAGTACGTGCGCGGGATGTACCCGCCGTCGACCTGGTACTTCGCCGCGATGGTCGCTTCGGCGTCGGCATCCAGCCGGACCATGACGAAGTCGCGCGCGCGCTCGACGACGCGCGGGTCGTCGAACACGTGACTGTAGTTCCGGCAGTGCGGGCACCACGTCGTGTAGAAGACGAGGCACACGGGCTTGTTCGCGTCCTTCGCCTGCTGCAGACCGCTCTCGTACGGCTGCCAGTCGACCTGCGCCGCGTTCCACGTCTCTCCGCTCGCGGGCGCGACATGCGGCGGCGGAGCGGCGTCGTGCGCCTGCTCGTCGGGCGTCGTGCGAGCGCAGCCTGTGAGCGCCAGGGCGAGGGTGACGGCGACGAGAGCGTGCGTGGGTTGAAAGGACATGCGCGATCTTAGATAGCGGATCCGCGCGCCACTTATCTGCTGGAACCGGCGCGCATCACTCCGCGGCTGCACCCGTCGCTCCGGATGGCTAAGGTGAGGTCGCCGATGCGAATTACCGCGACTCGTGAACGGATTCTCGTGCTCACTCTCGCGTGCGCGCTCGTGGCCATGCTGGCTGCGTGCGTCCACGATACGAACGTGCGCGGCCCCGATGGCGAGCGAGCGCACTCGATCACGTGCTCGAATCCGGACCAGTGCTATCGGCGCGCCGCGGAGCTGTGTGCGGGGGGATATGTGATCCGCACGAGCGGAGGGACCGTCACCGGCACGTCCTACAAGGGCACGGGCTCCATCTCCTCGAGCACGAACCTGCTCGTCAGCTGCAAGTCGGACTTGCTCGACGAACCCTCTCCGCCCGCGGCCGAGAAACCGGAGGACGAGCGCATGTGCGAGCTCGCGCATCGGCAGGCGTCCGACTTCGCGGACTACTTCGCGAGCCTCAGCGCGCACGGCAAACGACTCGATGAGCTCCCCACGCGACGCGCCTTCGTCGCCGTGTGCCGCAAGCTGCCGGAGAACGTTCAGAGCTGCCTTCACGACAAGTACCGCGAGGAGCATCGCAAGGCGTGCGACGCCGTGCTGACGCGACTCGAGGCGCGGGATCGCGATCGAATCGACGGGCTGTTCTTCGAGGCGACGGGATCCGGCGACGCAGGAACGCCGTGATGATCTTCGCAACGCCGGGTCGCGACTCGCCATGTTGAAGATGCGCTCGCAGGTCCTTCCGATCTTCCTCGCCCGTCTTCGCGAGGCGGGGCTGGCGCCGGGGGATCTCGTGCCGGGACTCGAGCTCGGTGTGGCTCCCGAGTCGGAGGCCGAGGTCACGATCCCGCTCGCCGCGTTTCAAACGCTCTGCGATGCCGTCGCGGCGCGCGTGGGCGACGACTTCCTCGGCCTCCACACGGCGGAAGCGCTGCCGCGAGGGACGTACGGGCTCGTGGAGTTCGTCTTTCGCACCGCTCCGACGTGCCGCGACGCGCTCACGCAGCTCGTTCGCTACGTGCCGCTCATGAACAACCTGCTCACGTTCACCGTGACCGAGTCGGGCGGCAAGGCGCGGGTCGTCGCGCGCATCGAAGGGGAGCCGCTGTGCCTCGGACGGCAAGCGAACGAGTTCATCGTGGCCATCTTCCTCAAGGTCGGCCGCGAGATCGCCGGAACGGCGTGGGCGCCGGAGCGCGTGTTCTTTCCGCATCCTGCGCCGGCCAACGTCGACGAGCTCGAACGCTACCTCGGCACCTCGCAGATCGCGTTCGACGCCGAGGTGCTCGGCACGGAGCTGGCCAGCGCCGTGCTCGACGCGCGGATCCCCGCGGCGGACGTGGCGCTGCACTCGTTCCTGGATCGGCAAGCGAGCGAGCGCGTGGCGGCCGCCCCGCCGACCGACGAGCTCGGGATCGTGCGCGAGAAGATCCGCATCTCGCTCCAGAGCGGCGAGCCGAGCATCGAGCGCGTGGCGGTGCTGCTCAACGTGAGCGTTCGCAGCCTCCAGCGAAAGCTCACGACCGCCGCCACGACGTTCCGCGCGCTCACCGACGACGTACGCTACGCCCTCGCGCGCGTGTACCTCGAAGACCACCGCCGTCCGCTGACCGAGGTCGCGTTCTTGCTCGGCTACTCCGACCTCCGCGCCTTCGTCCGAGCGCACAAGCGCTGGAGCGGCAAGACGCCGGGCGCGTCGCGGCGAGGGCCCCCGTAGTCAGCCGGTCGTCAGTGGTACTGCGCGGCGAGCGTGGTCCACGTCGTGCTGAGCGCGGTGAAGTCGGTGTGGAAGATCGTGTCCATCCCGAAGTCCTTGTCGCCGTCTCCGTTGTCCTGGCCCGTCGCGAGGAAGCCCCACTGCATGTAGCCGGACGCGCCGCGCTGCTTCCACGCGCCGCCGTTCGCGAGCGTCAACGCCCCGCGATCACCGTCCGCCGACTCGTAGCCCATCTCTTCGATGATGAGCGGCTTGCCGACCAGCGCCGCCAGATCGGTGTCGTCCTCGGTCATGTCGCCGCGGTAGTCGTGCGTGGTCAGGAAATCGAACGACGACGAGCTGACGAGCTGGTAGGCGAGCGTCGAGGTCGAAAGGTCGCCGGCCGCGCGGAGGTTCCCGTTCCGTGTGCTGATGATCCCGGTCGTGATGAGGTGATTCGGATCGGCCGCACGAATGCGCGCCCCCATCGTCGTCGCGAAGGTGAGAAACGCGCCGGGATTGCCCACGTCCTTCAGCTCGTTGCCGATCTCCCACGCCAGGAGCGCTGGGTGATTGCGGAGCGCGGAGACGATCTTGTCGACCCACGATCGATAGTCCGTCGTGTAGCCGCTCTGGAACCACGTGTCGGTGAGGTCGACGACGTTGTTGGAGTCCGGCTCGTAATACCCGTCGTCGCCGACCGGATGGTACGAGGTGGAATAGAAATCGGTGAGGCAGGCGATGACGTAGATGCCGCGGTTCTTCGCGGCGTCGAGCACGGCTCCCAGGCGCGCGGCCTGCGTCGAATCGGCGGCGTCGTTGCCGGCGGCGAACACGCGCACGACGCGCCCGCCGATCGATTGAATGGCGGCGAGCTGTTGATCGATCTGCGCTTGCGTCGAGTAGGCGAGGAGCGGGGTTCCGTAGTGCGAGAGGCCGGCGCTGTTCACGCCGATGAAGCCGCCCGGAGCGCCGCCGGGGAACACGAAGGCGCGCCCCGAGACGTGGACGTACGAGATCGGGGGCGGGCCCACGACGACGGGCGCATCGACCGTGGAGCCACCGGGGGCCGAGTCGCCGATGACGGGGGAGCCGTCGGGCGAGCCGTTGAGCGGCGCGCCGTCGGCGGCGACGTTCACGGGCGCGCCGTCCGAGGAGACGGTGACGAGCGATCCGTCGGACTCGACGATCACGACGGCGCCGTCGGGGAGCGTGAGCGTGTTCGGCGCTTGCCCGTCGGCCTGTCCGTTCGAGGCAAAGCCGCCGTCGTCGCCGCTCCCGGCGGACCGGCTCTCGTTGCTAGCGCACGAAGCGGCCGTCGCGAGGACGAGAAGCGGGACGACGAACACCAGAGCCAGACGTGCGCCGTTCATGCACGAACAGTGACCCTGGCGCTCGCCGTGCGGCAACGACACCGCACGCCAGACCATGGACACTTCGCGCCATCAGCTGCGCCATCAACTGCGCCATCAACTACCAGGAACGCTCTCGTGCACGCTCTCTTCTAACGTTCGGCGACCGACCTTCGCCGACGTTCGGGTCGACCAACCGAAACGGAGCACGATCGCCACGCGCGCGCCGCGCTCGATGCTCGGCACCGCGGCGCGTTGTGCGTCGCGCACCGCGTTCGCGCGATCGATCTCGGCCGCCGACAGCGTCGCGCGGTCGTCGAGCGCGAGGAGCGCTTCGAGCCCCGCGACCGCCGCGATCGGCTGCGCCACGAGGCCGCGCCGCGTGAGCGTGAGCCACGCGCGCTGGAGCGTGCGCCCCACGTTCACGTCGACGATCGGCTCTTCGCCCGTCGCCGAGACGAAGCAGAGCCCCGACGCGCTCTCCACGAGCCTGCGCTCGCGCGCGGCCAGCTTCTTCAGCGCGCCGGTCGCCGTGAGGAACTCGCTGCTCGCGCGCTGCATCTCGACGAGCGTCACGCGCTCGGGGCCGGAGAGATCCAGCGCGCCGATCGACAGACCGTGCGTCACCTCTTCGCGATCGCGCACGTCGAAGCGCACCGCGGCGATCGTCGCCGCCCGCGTCGCCGCGTTCGCGTGAAGGAGGGCGACCGCGTCCTCGACGATGGGCCCGAAGGCGCGCACCCGCTCGCGCCCGAACCAGTGCGCGCGGACCGTCTCCAGCGGCGGCGTCGCGTCGCGCAGCGCCGTGAAGGTCTCGTCGTCGACGGCGCGCCCGTCGTACTCGTTCCGATTCGTCGCGCGGCGCGCCAGCCCTTTGTCGAGCTCGGGCACACGCTTCGCGCCCGAGAACGTCACGCTCACCAGCGCTCCCGGTCGCGGCTCTTGAAACTTGATGGTGGCCCCCATGCGGCCTGCGCGGAGCAATGCGCTCTCGAGCGCCGCGCCCACGGCGATTCGCGCCATCCGGTCGCCCGCGTTCAGCGGCGATCGATCGCGCTCGGCGTCGATCGCGAACGACACGGTCTCGCCGTCCACGAGGAAGCGCCACGGCTGCAGGTTGTCGCGCGAGGGGGCGATGCGCGCGGCTGCGAGGATTTCGGCGATGTGCGCCAGCATGGCTACGTCCCGAGAAAAGAGCACATCGCGGCGCGCGGTGCACGCGCGACGGGCCGCGCGCACCCGACGGCCGGAGACACCTGCGCCCTCATCCAGTACGTTCCGCGAGGAAGCTCGCCTCATCTAGGCGCGTATCCCTGACGAAGCGCAAACGCCGTCCACTCCTGCGATCGAGCCCAAATGAAAATTACATCGCTCTTCACGAAGTCCCTGTTCGTCCTCGCCACCGCCGCTGCGGCGACCTTCCTCGCCCCCGCGAGCGCCGAGGCCGACGGCTCCTGCACGATGGGCGACGCCGCCGGGTGCACCTCGAAGTGCGCCGCCAACGACTCGAACAGCTGCGCCGCGCTCGGCTGGATGTACGTCGTCGGCAAAGGCGTGACGAAGGACCCGGTGCAGGCGCAAGCCAACCTCCAGAAGGCGTGCACCGCCGGCTCGTCGCGCGGCTGCGTCGATCTCGCGTACCTCTACGAGTGGGGCATCGGCGTCTCGAAGGACGAGGCGCGCGCGCTCACCGACTACCAGAAGGCGTGCGACAAGAACGTCCCGTACGGCTGCGCGCGGCTCGGCGTCATCTACGAGTTCGGCAAGGGCGTGGCGATCGACGACGCGAAGGCCGCGGCCGCGTACCAGAAGGCGTGCGACGGCGGCGACGCGCTCGGCTGCAACAACCTCGGATGGCTCTACGACACCGGCCGCGGCGTCGCCAAGGATCAGTCGAAGGCGATCACGCTCTACAAGGACTCCTGCGACAAGAAGGACGGCGTCGCCTGTACCAACCTCGGCTTCCACTACGAGAACGGTAAAGGGGTCGGCAAGAGCGAGACGAAGGCCGTCACCTACTACCAGGACGCCTGCAAGGACCGCGCGCTCGTGGGCTGCGTGCACCTCGGCTACGTGTACGAGAAGGGGAAGGGGGGCATCCCGAAGGATCTCGCCAAGGCCGTCGCGCTCTACCAGGAGGCGTGCGACCACAGCGAGATGTCCGGCTGCAACAACCTCGGCACCCTCTACGCCAGCGGAAAGGGCGTCGCGAAAGACGAGACCCAGGCGACGACGCTCTTCCAGCGCGCGTGCAGCCATCACGACGTCGCCGGGTGCGCCAACCTCGGCTGGGATCTCTACAAGGGGATCGGCATCGCGCAGGACAAGCCGAAGGGGCAAGAGCTCCTCAACCAGTCGTGCGCGCTGAAGAACGAGTGGGCCTGCACGAAGGCGAAGCTCGCGCAGTAGCGAGCGCGCGGGTCAGAAGACGTCAGAAGACGCGAGGATCGATCGGGTTCGCGTCCGGGGCGAGCGGCGTTTGAATGAACGGCGGCGGCTGCCCGGGCGTGCGCTCGAGCGGAGGCTCGCGCCTCGTGGGTGGCTCGGGCGGCGGCTCTTTGGCCGGCGGTGGCGGGCTCACGGGTGCGTGGATCACCGGAAGAGAGATCGGCTCTTCTATGGGTGGCGGCGGGATCGGCAGCTGCGCGCGCGCGCCGCTCGAGGTCTCCTGGATTCGGGTCATGCATGCGCCGGTCATGCATGCACGGAATGCAAATCGGAGTCCGTCGCTGGTGTGGTTTCTGCTTTGGAGAGCCACCCAGAGGCACCATGACGTTTGCACACCAAGTCGCTTCATCCATCGGTCGCGCGCTGACACACGTTCACGCCGGGCGTGGCAAGCTCGCCTCGCGAAAGCTCGCGCTCGGCGAGCCCACGATCCGCGTGACGAGCCTCGTCTTCCACGACGGCGAGAGGCTGGCGCTCTCGTCCACGGCCGACGGCGGAGGTCTTGTGCCGCCGATCGAGTGGGAGGGCATTCCTCCGATCACGAAGTCGATCGTCGTCATCGTGGAGGATCCCGACGCCCCGTTTCCGAAGCCGTTCGTCCATTGGCTCGTCTACGGCATCGGCCCGACGGCCGCCAATATCACCGGCGCGCCGATCGAGACGTACGTGCAAGGGAGGAACAGCGCTCTCAAGATCGGCTTCGCTGCCGCTGCGCCGCCGCCCGGCCACGGCCGGCACCGCTATCACTTCCAGGTCTTCGCGCTCGACGTCACCCTGAACCTCGCCCCCGGTGCGGGGCGAACCGCGCTGCTCGACCGGATGCGGAGTCACGTGCTCGCTTGGGGCGAGATGGTCGGGACGTACGAGCGGATGTGACGTGAGCGCATGCGGCGACGACGATGCCGCTCACTCGTTGGCGAGCGCCGCCACCACGTCCTCGATCCCCGCGACGACGCGCGCGAACCGTTCGTAGTCGAGCGTGGCGGGGACGTCGCTCGCGCGGTGGTAGTTCGGATTTCGGAAGGGCGCCGTGTCGGTGACCATCACGCCGGGATAGCCGACCTGCCAGAACGCCCACTGGTCGCTCCATCCGATGCCCGGGATGGCCGCCGGCAGCGCGGCCCCCTCGGACGGAACGTGCGCGGTCTTTCGGAAGAGATCGACGGCGTGGCGGGTGAGCGAGCGCGACGCGATGTTTCCAACGAACGCGATGAAGTCACCGCGGCTCGGATAGAGCAGGCCGATGGGAGGCGGATAGTGCTGTGAGCCCGGCGCGTCGCTGAAGTACGCGATGCTCTCGAGGCTCAGCATGGCGACGACGTTCTCGCCGCGCGCCTTGACCTCGCGCGCGTAGACGAGGCTCCCCATGTCGTCGTTCCAGAAGTGTGGTGGCTCCTCGTTCGTGAAGAGCGCGAAGCGCAGCGTTCGAGCGACGTGTTTCCCATGGAACGCGCGCGCGAGCGCGAGGATCGCCGCCGCGCCGCTCGCGTTGTCGTCCGCGCCCGGGACTCCGACGACCGCGTCGTAGTGCGCCCCGATGAGGACGATCTCGGTCGGCCGCGCGTCGCCGGGGATCTCGACGTCGAGGTTGTCGCAAGAGACGGCGTCGGTCGTGTACGGATGCCGCTTCGGGTCGTAGCCGGCCGCGCGCAGAGAAGCGACGAGCGCGTCGCTCGCGGCGTGCAATGAATCCGCCCGCGTCGTGTCGCGTCGACCGATCGTCTCGGCGAGCGTCCGAACGTCGGCACGGAGCTCGGTCACGTAGCGTTGCTCGCGCGCGTCGAGGGCGCCGAGCGGGCCGCGGAAGCTGCGACCGGGCATCGCCGTGCAGAAGACGGCCGCAAACGCGATCAGACCGACGAGCGTGCCGTAGAAAACCAAGCGCCGCTTGGTGTTGCGGGAAAGCTGCACGGGACTACACGCTATTCTCTTGTTCTGCCGCAGCCCATCGAGACGCGCGCCGAACCGGGATCGATCATGCTCCCCACTGAATCGATTCAGACCGACCACTGAATCGATTAGGACGAGCCACTGAATCGATTCAGACCGACCACTGAATCGATTAGGACGAGCCACTGAATCGATTCAGTCGAAAGTGGAATCGAATCAGACGGGGCACTGAATCGATTCAGACCGACCACAGAATCGATTAGGACGAGCCACTGAATCGATTCAGTCGAAAGTGGAATCGAATCAGTCGGGGCACTGAATCGATTCAGTCGAAAGTGGAATCGAATCAGCTGGGGCACTGAATCGATTCAGTCCGAAGTGCTTTGGAGCGACGAGCACGACGCGTTCCGACCGACCGAACGCCTCATCCGTACCCGATGCGAACGGGCCTGAGGCCCACGCCCGTGCGTTTCGTGACGCCACGGGGTCGTTGTCGCGCCATTCCCCGCCGAAACGCGGTAATCCCGGAGGCGGAACGGGAGTTGCTCCAAGCGACCTGATGAAGAGAACGCGCGCGTCGGCGCCGGCGGTCAGGATCGTGAAGGTCGTCCTCGCGGCGATCGTCGTCGTCCTCGCGGCGTGCAGTCGCTCCGCGCTCGACGCGGATCTCCTTGGCTCCGCGCCCGTGACGTCGCCCACGAGCGGCACGAAGCCGACGTCCACCACGCCCGGGTGCGCGGCCGACACCTCGAGCGATCCGTCGAACTGCGGCGCGTGCGGGCACGAGTGCTCCGCGGGTCAGTCGTGTTGCGGCGGCGCGTGCACCGACACGCAGAGCGATCTCGCGAACTGCGGCGCGTGCGGCGGCGCGTGCTCTCCCGGCGCCGATCACTGCCTCGCGGGTCTGTGCTGCACACCGCAACCGGGCGGCGGCGAAGTGTGCGGCAAGCCCGTGTGCGACTGTGGCGTCGGCGAGACGTGCTGCGCGAGCGGCTGCGTCGACACCACGAAGGATCCGAACAACTGCGGCGCGTGCGGCGACTCGTGCGGCGCCGGCGGCTCGTGCACGGCGTCGGTGTGCAACGTCACGTGCAACGCGGTCGCCTGCGCGGCGGGCGCGGTGTGTTGCGCGAGCGGATGCGCGATCACGTCGAGCGACTCGGCGAACTGCGGCCAGTGCGACAACGTCTGCGGGCCGGGGCTCTCGTGCACGAACGGCGTGTGCTCGGGTCCGTGCAACGGCGGCCCGGCGTGCGCGTTCGGTCAGTCGTGCTGCGCGTCGGGATGCACGCCCACGACGACCGATCCGTTCAACTGCGGCGGCTGCGGGATCCAGTGCGGCGCCACCGCCGGATGCATCGACAGCGAATGCGTCGCCAGCGAAGGGGCGTTCGATCCGATCGTGAACCCCACGTACCTCCCTCCGGGCGTTCACCAGTTCTCGACCATCACCGTCCCCGCCGGCGTCACCGTCTACGTCGCCGGCGCGGGCCCCGCGTCGGGCACGCTCGATCTCCACGCCACCGGCGCGATCCTCATCGACGGCACGATCGATCTCTCCGGCGGACCGGGAACGCAGAACACGATCACCTCCGAGAGCACGCGCACCGGGCGCGCGGGGAGCGGCGGGTTCGCGGGCGAGCCGTACGCCTCGGCCACGATGTCCGCGGCGTGCGAGTTCATCGCCGGCAACGCCGGGTCGCTCGGCTTCGCGCTCGGCGGCTCGAGCGGGTCGTGCGTCGTGTGGTCGACGACGACGTGCGGCGTGCTCACCGATCCCGCGACCGCCGTCTTCACCGCGCCCGTGGCGTCCTCGGGCGGCGGCGCCGGCATCTTCTCCGGCTTCCGCGCGTACGGAAGCGGAGGGGGCGGCGCCGGCGGCGGAGCACCGGGCGCGCTCGGTCCTGCGAACACGACGTGGGGTCAGACCGACTGCGACGGCGTCTCGGGCGGCGGCGGCGCGGTCGCGGGCGCGGGCGGATCGGCCGGCGGCGCTCCTTACGACGGCTCGCCGGGGGTTCTCGGAGTGACCGAGTGTGCCGGCTACGACGGCTTCACGAACGCCTTCGTCGGAGGCGGCGGCGGCGGGAGCGTCGGCGCGCTGGCGGTCGCCGATCTCGCCGTGAAGACCACGTTCCAAACCGGCTCCGGCGGCGGAGGCGGCAGCGCTGATTACCTCAATCGTCCCGTCTTCGGCGGGACGTCGGGCGGCGCCGGTGGCGGTGGTGCGCTCGCGCTCTCCACGCCCGCGACGCTCACCATCCATGGACAGCTCCTCGCCAACGGCGGCATCGGCGGCGACGCGGTCATCGGCACGCCCGGTCCGAAATGCGATCCGCAACCGGGTGCTGGCGGCGGCGGCGGATCGGGAGGCGTGATCGTCTTGTCGGCTCCGTCGATCACGCTCGGCGCCGAAGGGACGATCTCCGCGGCGGGCGGCGCGGGCGGCGCGCAGAGCGAGTTCGCCTCGGGCGGTCTCGGAGGAGCGGGAGGCCTCGGTCGCATTCGTCTCTCGGTCACGCCGTCGAGCTGTTCGCTCGCGGGCACGATGAACCCGCCGCCCGCGAGCGGTTGCGCGTCGGCGAATCAAGCGGGATTCACGTACGTCGGGAGCTATCCGAACTAGATCGCCGAGCGCGATCTCGCACGAAGCGCACGCCGGCGTTTAGTTCGTTCTGGTGGGGACTGCGTCCCCCTCGGAAGCTTCGCTTCCGAGCCTCCCTTGCCTCGCCTTCGGCGAATCGTGCTTCGCACGACATGGGCGTCGATGCCACGGGCAAGTACGTCTTCGTCGCGAACTACGGCGACGGCACGGTCTCCGTGCTCCCCGTTGGCGCCGGTGGAACGCTCGGCGCTCCGCTCTCGACGCTCACCGTCGGCGCCGAAGCGCACATGATCGTCCCCGATCCGTCGAACCGCTTCGTCTTCGTCCCCTGCAAAGGGGCCGACTACGTCGCGCAGTTCGTCTTCGACGACGCCACCGGCGCGCTCACGCCCAACGTGACGCCGCACGTCGTCACCGCAGCCGGCGCCGGCCCGCGACACCTCGCGTTCCATCCGAACGGGAAGCTCGCCGTCGGGAGGAGCATCCCCGCGCGACTTCGCGCTCGACCCCACGGGCACGCTTCTCTACGCCGCGAACGAGACGTCGAACGACGTGGTCCCGTTTCGGTTCGATCCGGCGCACGGAACGCTGACCGCCGTGGCGACGTGGTGGCGATGACGATGGCGTCGGTCGTCGACGTGGTAAGGCTTCCGGCGATCGCGACGCACTGAGCATCGCGACTCTTCCGCATGAAGCGCTTCGCTCCCGCCGCCCTCGCCGTCGCGCTGCTCGCGTCCAATCGCGCGGCGATCGCTCAAGAGGAAGACCTGTACTTCGAGACCGTGGGGGGCGCGCGCCACGATGCGTGCGCGGGGCAGAAGTACGTTTGCTACGACCTCCTCTCCACGCACCGCCCGAACTACTTCATCACCGGCTTCACCGAGGCGGTCGAGGCGAAGTTCCAGTTCAGCGTGAAGTACAACCTGTGGCCCAACGAGTCGCCGAGCTCGGTGCACTTCGGGTACACGCAGAAGTCTCTGTGGAACGTCTACCAGGCGTCGGCGCCGTTCGTGGAGAGCAACTACAACCCGGAGCTCTTCTACACGTACGCCTTTCGCGATCACGATCGCTCGCCGCTGCAGCCGTCGACGCTCTCGCCGGAGCGCGAACGACCGGACGACGGATCTCCTCCGCCGGTCCCCTCCGGCGAGACCCCCTCCGGCGAGACCCGCGTCGGTTGCCGCCCGTCGTTCCTGCGCGCGGGCGTGGAGCACGAGTCCGACGGTCTGGGAGGCACGCAATCGCGCTCATGGAACCGCGCGTACGTGTCGGGGCTCGGCGGGTGCGAGCTCAGCGCGGCGAGCTACATCGTGTTCGCGCTGAAGGTGTGGGGCGTCCCTCTGTCCGCCGGCGACAACCCGGACATCGCCAAGTACCTCGGCTCCGGTGAGCTCTCGTTCGCGTTCGGCGCCAGCAGCGACGCCTGGTACGGCTCCGCCGAGATCGGCGCGACCGCACGCAAAGGGTGGCGCGCGTCAGCGAAGGCGGGGAGCGTCGAGGTCGATGCGCGATGGCGCCCCGGCTACTCGAACCTCTCTACGAGCTGGCGCTTCGTTCCGTATCTCTTCGGTCAGCTGTTCACGGGGAACGGCGAGACGCTGCTCGACTACGACAACCCCGAGACGAGCGTTCGCGTGGGCATCGGCCTCTCGGGCGCCGTGCGTCTGCGTCGTTAGCGAACGCGATCACTCGGCCGCTTCGCCGAGCACCGTGCTCGCTATGATCGTGCTCAGCGGCGCACCCTCGCGCGACGCCGTGAGCATCGCGTCGACGCAGCGGGTGATCTGCTCGACGTTGCGCGCCTTGGCCTCGGGATGATGCCGGTTCTCCAGCTGCGGGTAGTGCCCGCACTCGGTGAGGCGCTGGATGAACTCGCGCGGGATGCCGTGCGCGATCAGGTACGGCTCGAGCAGGTGAGCGGGGTAGAAGTCATCGTCTTCGCTCAGCAGCACGGCGCAGCGCCGGAGCGACTCGGCGGGCGCGAGCCGAGAGGCCATCTGCTCCCGCGCCGCCTGCGCGAGCAACCACCCTGGCGCGCGGAGATACTCCATCTCGAAGCGGTCGCACGTCTCGTCATCGAGCTTCGTGAAGTCGCGCCCGCGCCGCATCAACTTCGCGATCGCCGGGCGAAGCGCCGAGACCTGAGAGAGCGCGCTCAGCGTCTTGGTCATCGCGACCCCCGTGGCGCTCAACGTGGCCGTGAGCCCCGGCGTGACGGCGACCCTCGTGACGCGCTCCCCGAGCTCGTCGTCGCTGGCGGAGAGGAGCGCCGAGCCGCAGAACGAGTGCCCGACGAGGACGGTCGGCAGATCGCGGACGTTGAGCAGATCGAGCCAGCGCATGATCGACGCCATCGTCCCGTCGTGCGTTGCGTGCGGAGCGGCGTGCTTCTTCGTGAGGTAGAGCGAGTCTCCCGCGCCGAAGAGATCGGGGACGAGGACGACCGCCTGCGCGTTGTCGCGGCAGATGGCGACCGCCGCGTCGTGCCAGTCGCCTCGGTTGCTGAGAAACCCGTGCAGGATGACGACGAGATCGCTCGCGCGTGCGAGCGCGCCGTCGCTGGCGATGGGGCCGAGGCGCCCTTCGTGCGCGTAGACCGACCACGCGAGCTCGGCGTAGCCGGTGCTCTCGCGAAAGGTCGCTTCGGCTTCGGGGGTCACGAGGCCGGCGCGAACGAGATCGCTCATGCGGTAGTCGGCGCAGCGGATCTCGTGCGTGATCGCGTGCGTCGCCCGCGCCCCCGTGGCCCACGCGAACGGGGCGCGCACGCGGCTCTCCGGCGCCAGGCGCATCGGCACTTCGGAGCCGCCGAGGTCGACGGCCGCGAGGGCGAGCGCGTGCGCGAAGTCGATCACAGAGGGGAAGCGCGCCGCCGGATCGATCGACGTCGCGCGCCGAAGCACGTCGACGATCGCGCGCGGGAGCTTCGACGAGAGGAGCGCCAAGGGATCTCCCTCGCCGGAGACCGAGACGCCGGCCAGCACGGTGGCCAGCGTCTTCGCGAGGGCGAACTGATCCGCCGCAGGCCCTGCGTGACCGCCGGCCTGCTCGGGGGGCATGAACGCGGGGGTGCCCGCGCGCTCTTGCGACACGTCTTCGTCGATGAGCGCGGCGAGCCCGAAGTCGGTGAGGTAGGCGTTGCCTCGGTGGTCGACCAGGATGTTGCTCGGCTTCACGTCGCGATGGACGACGCCGCGTCCGTGCGCGTGCTCGAGCGCGGACGCGATCTGCAGCGCGTACCGCACGGCCGTGCGCGGATCGATCGGCGTCTGCATGCGGCGCGAGAGATCCGCGCCGTCGATGTACGCCGTCGCGATGTACCCGTCGCCGAGATCGTGGAGCGCAACGATGTGAGGGTGCGCGAGCCTGGCAATCGCGCGTCGCTCGCGCGCGAAGAAGCGCTGCGCCCGCTCACGCGCGGCGACGGTCGGATGGAGGATTTTCACCGCGGAGACGCCGCCGCTCACGCGGTGCTTGCCGAGCCACACCTCGCCCATCGCGCCGCTGCCGATGCGACGGAGGAGATCGTACTCACCCGCGCGCGGGCGCTCCCGCGTGCTCGACGTCGGTGACGGGCCCGACGCGGAGCTCGACGACGTACGAAGCGAAGGAACGGCGGCCATGACGAATCGACAACCTTGCGGCGTCGATCGAGGACACGCAAAGCACGCACGTCATTCCGGTCGCAGCGAGACCTACAACGGAGGCGCTGACGTTGGCACAGAGGGGGCGGTCAGTGCGCCGTATCGTCGAGCGGCTTCGCGTCGCAGGCGTCGCCCACACCGTCGCCGTCCACATCGGACTGCTTCGAATTGTCCATCGGGCGCTCGGGGTTGAACACCGTCGGGCAGTCGTCGGTCGCGTCGGGAACGCCGTCACCGTCGCCGTCCGTCGCCGAGGTGCCGTCCGGATACGTGTCGCGGTAGGGGACGCACGAGGGCTCGCTCGTCGGCGCGGTCCCCTTGCAGAAGAAGAGCGGATAGACGCTCGTGCCGATCGCCTGAATCTGCGCCAGCGTCACCGACGGCGTGTCCACGCACACCGAGCGATCGATGCCGCACACCGTGAGCGCGGTGCACGTCGTCGACAGCGCGCTCACCAGGTTCGCGTCGCCGTACAGCACCTTGCCGCCGCGGAGCACGAGGTGAACGTCTTCGGTCCCCGCGGCGATGACCGCGCGGTAGCTCTTGTTGTTCGTGCCGTCGAACACCGCGACGTCGGCGACCTTGCCCACGTCGAGCGTTCCGATCTGCGCGCCGAAGCCGGAGGCGATGCCCGCGTTCTTCGTCACCATCTCCCACAGCGCCTGATCGCTGAACGCGGCGTGGAAGTATTTCTGGTTCATCGAGTCCGCGCAGGCGAGCTCGCGCAGCATGTTCATCGATCCGGACGCGAGCCAGTCGGTGCCGAGCGCGATGGTCACGCCCGCCGCCTGGTATTCGGTGACCGGCGCCGTGTCGCCGTAGAGCGAGACGTTCGAGCGCGGCGCCCAGATCAGCTTCGCGCCGGCCGTCGCGATCTTGCCGATGTCGGTCGCGTTGGTGCCGACGCCGTGGATGATCGACGTGTTCGCCGTGAGGAGCTGGTTCGTCGCTTGACTGGCGCACGTCATCTCGTTCTCGGCGCCGAGGTTGATCCCCTCCGCGATGTGCGGCGCATACACGCCGTCCTCGAACGCCGTCGCCGTCGGCGTGATCTTCGGGAACGCGCAGCCCGAGGTGATGAGCGTCTTCAGGCTGCTGTCGCCCATCGGGAACGTGTCGAAGTGGACGACCTTGCCGGTGAGCCCTTCGAGGAACGCCTGGTTCGAGTAGTCGGCGAGGTTGCGCATCAAGCCGCCCACGCCGCCCGATCCGATGACCGACGTCGCGCCTCCCATCACGAAACGGAGTTCCTGCGCCGCGATCGTCGGCGCGTCTGTCGTGCTGTTCACGTGCGGCAGCGCGGTCGCTCCGTCGTCGCCAAGGCGCCAGTCGTTGCGGTGCTGGTAGCGCGTCGTCGGCAAGGTCTCGGGACCGCGCGTCGCGTACTCCGTGTGGTCGTGCGTGTTCACGAGCGACGGCGAGATGACGCCGTTGGGGCACGCGATCTTGGTCGCTGCGGCGTACCCCGTGGTCGCCGAGCACGAAGCTGCCGCGCACGTGATCGTCCCGGCGGCCCCGATGAAGAGCTCACCCACGGTCGGGCCGGCGCCGAGGAGCAACGTGCCGCTCAGCACGAGGCCGCTCGTCCCTTTGCTCGTCACCGAACAGAGGCCGTCGCCCGGGGCCGCGCCGTCGCCCGTGGGAGGAGTCGCGCCGTCGGCCGCGACGACGCCGCCGTCGGGGAGCGTGTCATCGCCTGAACCACCGTCGCTCCCGTTTCCGCTTCCGCTGGGGTTCGACGACGAGCAGGCGACGAACGCGACCGGAAGCATCAAGGCGACCAGCGACCCGAGCGAGCCAAAGGAATGGGACATCGTCGCCCTCGTACCCTGGCGACGGCCCCGGTCGAGGATCATCCGAGGATCAGCGGCTCATTTCGACCGTGTGGAAGGAATACTTTGCGCTGGCTGCACGAACCGTCACACGCACGGCCGGCGAATCAGCGGTAGTCTGACTCGATGCGCGAGTTCGAGCGTGCAGTCGGTGAAGCGACGCTCCTCGTCAGGTGCGACGCACGACTCACGACCCAAGCCGAGTGGCTCCTGCGGACGATGGCCAAGGTCCTCGAGGCCACCGTCTTTCGTGAGGGGATGACCGTCCAGATCGGGTGGACCCGCTTTTCGCTCCGCACGCAGGCCGGCCGCGTCGTCGTGTGCGAGCCGGCGTTTCACGGGAACCCGTTCGCGCAATCGAATCAAGACGTGACGCTGTCGCTGGCGGTGCTCGGCGCGCACGACGAGATGATTCAAGCGCTCGGCGTCGAGCCCGAGCCGGTATCGTTCCATCACAGCATTCTCATCTGGCGCGGCTGCCTCTCCGAGAAGCGCGTCGTCATGAAGCGGCGCACCGCGGCCGAGGGGGATGCCTCGGGGTGGACGATCGGGATCGAGAGCGAAGAGGTCGTCCTCGGCGACGATCGCGCGGAGTGGATTCGCGCGACGGAGATCCTGCGCGTGCGTCGCGCGCTCTTGGTGCCGCTCATCGCGCCGGTCGGATGGGCCGTGACGTGGGAGGGGGACGAGATCCTCTCCATGACCGACGCCATGGACACCGATCGCTGGACCCCGGCCGCGGCCGAGGCGCTCCGCGAAAACAAGGAGCGACTCGAGTGGGCGTGGCGTCATCCGACGGGCAGGAGTATTCCGCCTTCGTGATCGACGAGACGCGGCTCACGCACCAGCTGATCGACGTCGGCGAAGTGCGTTTGCACTGCGTCTTCGCCGGCGATGAACGCGCGCCGCTGGTCGTGCTGCTGCACGGGTTTCCCGAGCTCTGGTGCGCCTGGCGCCGGCAAATCATGGCGCTGGCCGACGCCGGATTCCGCGTCGTCGCGCCCGATCTGCGCGGCTACAACCTGTCCGACAAGCCGAGCCACGTCGGCGCCTACTCCATCGGCCACCTGGCCCGCGACGTCGACGGCCTCGTGCGCGCGTGCGGCCGCGAACGAGCGCACGTCGTCGGCCACGACTGGGGCGGGGGAGTCGCGTGGATGTTCGCCATGCTCTACCCCGAGCGTCTCGCGCGCCTCGCCATCCTGAACAGCCCGCACCCGTTGAAGATGCTCCGCGGTCTCCGCCGTCCGAAGCAGCTCGTGAAGAGCTGGTACATGTTCTTCTTCCAGCTGCCGTGGATCCCCGAGGCGATGATGCGCGCGAACGGCTTCGCGATGCTCCTCGGTCCTCTTCGAAACGAGCCTCTCGTTTCCGGCGCGTTCGACGAGGACGATCTCGCCGTGTACGCCGCCTCGTACGCGCAGCCCGGCGCGCTCCACGCCATGACGAACTACTACCGCGCGATGATGCGCGGTGGCGGCGGCGCCAAGATCCGGCGTATCGAAGCACCCGTGCTCATCCTCTGGGGCGAGCAAGACCCGCACTTCGACAAAGATCTGGCGACACCTGATCCGAAGATGGTCCCCGATTTGCGCATCGAATTCTTCGCCGACGCGAGTCACTGGATCCAGCACGAGCGTCCCGCGCATGTGAACGCTTCGCTGATCGAGTTCCTCCGCGACGAGACCCGCGCTACGACGAGTGGATGAACCCGTCGGACTTGCGTGGAAGCGCGCTGCTGCGCTCACCGCTCCTCAACAAAGGGACCGCCTTCAGCGAAGAGGAGCGCACGTCGCTCGGTCTTCACGGGCTCCTGCCGCCGGCCGTGGAGACGCTGGCCACGCAGGTGACGCGCGCGTACGCGACGTTCGCCGAGCAGGCCTCGCCGATCGCGAAGTACGCCTATTTGCGAGCGCTCCAGGATCACCAGGAGATCCTCTTCTTCGCGCTGCTCGAAGCGCACCTCACCGAGATGCTCCCCATCGTCTACACGCCGACGGTGGGCGAAGCGGTCCAGCGCTTCTCGCACATGTTCGAAGAGACGCGCGGGCTAGTGCTCGCCCTCGGCACGATCGATCGGGCGCGCGCCATCGTCGCCAACCATCCGCAAGACGACGTCCGGATGATGGTCGTCACCGACTCTTCGGCGATCCTGGGCATCGGGGATCAAGGCTATGGTGGCATCGGCATCGCGATCGGCAAGCTGGCGCTCTACACCGTGGGCGGCGGGCTCAGCCCGTTCCACTCCGTCCCCGTGGGGCTCGACGTCGGGACCGAGCGCGTCGATCTGCGCGCCGACCCGCTGTACCTCGGCGAGCGTCACGCGCGACTCCGCGGCGACGCGTACCTCGCGTTCATGGACGCGTTCGTCGACGCCGTCCGCGCGCGATGGCCGCGCGCCGTCGTGCAGTGGGAAGACTTCGCGAAGGACGCGGCGTTCGCCGTGATGGATCGCTACCGGTCGGTGATCCCGTCGTTCAACGACGACATCCAGGGGACGGGCGCGGTCGCGCTCTCGGGCCTGGTCAATGCGTGTCGCTTGCGCGGCGAGAAGCTGCGCGATCAAGTCGTCGTCGTTCACGGCGCCGGAGCGGGCGGCGTCGGCGTGGCCACCGCGATCCGGAGCGGGATTGAACGCGAGGGGCTCTCGCGCGAGGAGGCTCACGCGCGGATCTTCGTCCTCGATTCGCGCGGTCTCATCACGCGTGATCGCGACGTCGAGCCGTACAAGCGCCCCTTCGCGCAAGACCCGGCGCGCATCGCGGGCACGAACGGAAAGCCGGCGACGCTCCTGGAGACGATCCGCGGCGCGCGCGCGACCGTCCTCGTCGGCCTCTCGGGTCAGCCGGGCGCGTTCGACGAAGCTTCGATCCGCGCGATGGCGGCGAACACGGATCGCCCGATCGTCTTCCCGCTCTCGAACCCCACGAGCTCGATCGAGGTCGAGCCCGCGCACGTCCTCGAATGGACCAGCGGCCGCGCGATCGTCGCCACCGGGAGCCCGTTCGATCCCGTCGTCATCGATGGGAAATCGATCACCATCGGCCAGGGGAACAACGCCTTCATCTTCCCGGGGCTCGGCCTCGGCGCGATCTTGGCGCAAGTCTCGGCCATCACGGATGCGATGGTTCTCGAAGCGTCGTACGCGCTCTCCGAGTACACCGCCGAGACGCACGCCGACTCGGTCTATCCGCCGGTCGCCGAGCTCCAGGCCGTCTCCGCCCGCGTTGCGTCACGGGTCATCCAGCGCGCCCTCGTCGACGGCGTCGCCCGGATCGAAGCGCGCTCCAAAGAAGCGATCGACGCGCTCGTCGCCGAGAACTTCTGGCACCCGCATTACTCAGCCGCGGCGGACTGAGCTGCGCCGCGACTCAGTCCGTGCAGGGGAGGTCCGACCAGCGATCGTTCTCGGCGCGCTCTTCCGCCTCGCGATCCTCGTGCGTCGGCTTCGCCGGCGGGGCCCCATGCGCGAGCTTTTCAGTGGGGCGAGGTTTGGCTTCCGAGGACTTGGTGCTCATGTGTCTCGGGGGATAAGCAATCCACGTTCCGCGCGCGGCCGGCAAGAAAACGGCGCAACTCCGCGTGCCGCAGCGCGTGGTGCGAATCAGCCGTCGCGGGTGAGGCGCGTACGCGCGGTGGCTTCGCGCTTGGTCCAGCGCTCGCGCGCTTTCTCCCGCTCGCGCTCGCGCGTGCGTGCCTCACCGCGTGGCAAGATCGCCCCAAGCAGGCGCTCGGTGGCCTGGGTGACCTCGTCGATCGCGCGGTTGAACGCGACGTTGTCGGCGGGGGTCACCTTGTTCAAGCCGCTCACCTTGCGGACGTACTGGAGCGCCGCGGCGCGGATCTCGTCGGGCGTGGTCGGCGGCTGAAAATGGTGGAGCACGCGAATGTTGCGGCACATCCTACGAGCATGAGGTGCAGGGCGCGCGGCGTCGAGTATCGTGCGCGCCCATGACCCAGGAAACGAACGCGACCGGCGCGCGAATCACCACCGAGAAGCGCGGACACCTGCTCCTCATCGGGCTCAACCGCCCGAAGAAGATGAACGCCTTCGACACCGCGATGCTCCGCGAGTTCGCCGGCGCGTTCGAGTCGTTCGAGAAGGACGACGACGCGCGATGTGCCGTCGTCTTCGCGCACGGCGATCACTTCACCGCCGGGCTCGATCTCGCCGACGTGGCGCCGAAGGTCGCCGAGGGGATGCCGCTCTTCGGAGGAGAAGCGATCGATCCGTGGGGCGTGCACGGCAAGCAGCGAACGAAGCCGGTCGTTGTCGCCGTTCACGGGCGTTGCCTCACGCTCGGCATCGAGCTGTGCCTCGCGCAGGACATCGTCGTCGCGGCGCGCGACACGAAGTTCGCGCAGATCGAAATCAAGCGCGGGATCTTCCCGTTCGGCGGCGCGACGTTCCGGCTCGTGCAGACCGCGGGGTGGGGGAACGCGATGCGATGGCTGCTCACCGGCGACGAGTTCGACGCCACCGAAGCGCACCGCATCGGCCTCGTTCAAGAGGTCGTCGATCGCGGCCAGGAGCTCGCGCGCGCGATCGCCATCGCCGAGACCGTCGCCTCTCAAGCGCCGATCGGAGTCCGCTCGACGATCGCCTCCGCGCGCAAATCGCTCACCGAAGAGGCCGCGGCGCGCGCGCTCTTGCCCGAGATTCAACGGCTCATGGCGACCGACGATGCGCGCGAGGGGCTCATGTCTTTCCTGGAGCGCCGCGCCGCGAAGTTCACTGGAGAGTGAGCGGTCGCGTCAAACCATGTCAGCGGAATCATCAACGCTGACTGGATCAAAGTTTCCCCCATGAGTGCGAGAGGCCGCACTTTTTGGGGCGGGCAGCGCGACGAAATTCGCTTGTTTTTGTGGGGCACTGGCGCGCCAATCGCTGGCGCACATCGTGCTCTAAGGTTCGCCATGCGCGCAGTAGCGAACCGGCAGCCGATGGAATCCCTGGATGACGACCGCACGACGGTCATGTCGCGCGGCCTCTTGCCGTTCCCGAAGCGCCGCGCTGCGGAAGCCTCCGAAGAGCGCACGATGGTCGACGTCCCGCGCCCGTCCTCCTCGCGCCCCGCGCCGATCGCTCAGATCGAAGAGCGGACCACGATCGGCCAGACGTTCCCGAAGTCGTCGGCGAAGCTCTCGACCCCGCAGCCGACGTTCGGTCGCTCGACGCTCCTCTTCGGCAACTCGCCGAAGCCCACGCCGCCCCGTCCGATGCCGGTCACGCGCTCGACGCCGCCGCCGATGCCGCTCGTTCGAGCCGGTCGCGATTCGAAGACGATGGTCGCCGCGCCGCGAACGATCCCGCCGCCCCCTCCGTCGGCGACGAAGCTCCATCACGACATGGTCGAGCGTCGCTCGGACATTCCCTCGGAGCCGCCGTCGGCTTCCGTGTTCGTGCGCGATGCGTTGCCGTCGTCGCCGTCGTACTCGGGAGCGACGCCGCGTCCGCGCCGCGATCCGATGCTGCTCATAGCAGCCGGCTTCGGGATGCTGGGGATGATCTTCACGCTGGGCATCGTGTGCGGGCTCGTGGTGTCGCTGCGCGGAAAGGCCGCGCCGGATACAACGGCCGAGCAGAGCGCGCCGATCGTGTTCGCGGCTGCGGCTTCCGCGCCGAAGGTGGACGCGCCGATCGCGCCCGTCGCCGCTGCGCCCGCGCCCGTCGCTGCCGCCCCGATCGCGAGCGAGCCGGTCGCCGCCAAGATCGAGAAGATCGAGAAGGTCGCCAAGATCGAGATACCGAAGCCGCAGGCGCCGAAGCTCGCCGTCGCGAAGGTCGCGCCGTGGACCGCGCCCGCCTCGGACTCTCCGCGTGTCGCGCGCGCCTTGACTGCGGCCGCCGCGCCGAAGCCCGCCGCCGTGGCCACCAAGAAGCGCGTCGCGATGCCGAGCGATCCCGACTTCGACGCCGCGAACGCCGCGAACGATCTGGCGCGCGCGCAGCTCGAAGCCTCGCTTCACTGATCGGTCGAGGCTCTGCGGCGGCGAGAGGCTCTCGCGGGTGAACGAGACCGCACGGATGGCGTATTCTCGCGCGCCATGACCCTCCACACCGAGACCGTTCGCTACGGGCTGAACAGCGAGTACACCGCGTACGTCGCCCGCGAGCCACGTGTCATCACGCCCATGCCTGCAGTGGTCGTGTTCCAGGAAGCGTGGGGCGTCGACGCGCACATCGAAGACGTCACGCGCCGCTTCGCGCAGGCCGGCTACGTCGCCTTCGCGCCCGACATGTTCGCCAAGGACGGCGTTCGCCCCGCAGCGCTGACGCGCGAGCGCCTCACCGAGCTCGCGGCGTTCGTGAACGAGATGCCGGTGGGGACGGCGTTCGATGCACCGAAGCGCGCCGAAGCGCTGGCGACGCGCGAGCCTGCGTTCCGCACGCGAATAGAGGAGTCGATCGCCGCCATCATGGGCGGCCTGAACCTCGCGTCGTACGTGCCGCAGCTGCTCGCGACCACGAAGTTCCTTCGAGCCGAGTTCGCGCCGACGCGTGGCAAGGGGATCGCGTCGGTCGGCTTCTGCATGGGCGGCGGTCTCTCGGTGCTCCTCGCGAGTCACGATCCCGACTTGAAGGGCGCGATCATCTTCTACGGATCGCCGCCGCCCGACGATCGCATCGAGCACATTCGCTGCCCGGTGGTCGGCTTCTACGGATCGAAAGACGCGCGCCTGATGGGCACGCTCCCGGCGTTCGTCGAGAAGATGAAGGGCGCGGGCAAGCGCTTCGAGCACCACGTCTACGAAGGAGCCGAGCACGCCTTCTTCAACGACGCCCGCCCGGTGTTCAACGTCGACGCGACGCGCGACTCGTTCGCCCGCACGTGCACGTTCTTCGCCTCGGTGCTCGCGTAGGCCGCGTGCCCGCCTTACGCCTCGAGCTGGTGTGGCCGGGAAAGCGCGAAGCGCTTCGGTCGATCAAGCGCGCGCCGTCGTGCGCGCTGCGCGCGATGAAAAAGGCGTCGGTGCAGTGGGAAGAGACCGCGAACCTCGTCATCGAAGGCGACGCTCTCGACGCCTTGAAGCTCCTCGCGCCCACCCACGCCAAAGGTGTGAAGGCGATCTACATCGACCCGCCCTACAACACCGGCAACGACGCCATCTACGAAGACGACTTTCGCGGCCACGCGCACTGGCTCAACATGATCTTCCCGCGCCTCGCGCTGGCGAAGCCGCTTCTTCGTGACGACGGCGTCATCTTCGTGAGCATCGACGAGAGCGAGCTGGGGCGATTGCTGGTGGTGATGGACGAGATCTTCGGCGACGCGAATCGCCAGGGGATCATCTGCTGGCGACGGCGCTACAACCAGCCGAACGACAAGACCAAGATGATCGCGCGCGTCGCCGAGTTCATCGTGGCCTACGCGCGCGACGCACGTGCGCTCCGCGCGAGCGGCGTGGGAAAGCTCGATCTCACCGGCACCTTCACGAACCCCGACGGCGACGCGCGCGGCGAATGGGCGTCGAAGCCGTGGAAGGTCGGGAGCGATCAGTCGGGGACGCGCTACGCCATCGCGACGCCCGCGGGGGCCGTCCTCGAAGAGACGTGGATGGGCGAAGAGTCGACCTACCGCGCGCTGCTCGCCGACGGGCGCATCGTCTTTCCGAACGGCGGGCGCGGCTCACCTCGAAAGAAATATTTTCGCGAGGAGCGCGAGCGCGAGGGGCAGTGCGCGACGAACTGGTGGCCCTCCGAATCGTTCGGGCACAACCAGGGAGCGAACGCGCAGCTGACGAAGCTCTTCGGTGTGAAGAACGTCTTCAGCAACCCAAAGCCGCTCGAGCTCGTCCGCGGCCTGCTTCAGATTGCGAACGTGCGCGACGACGACGTCGTGCTCGACTTCTTCGCGGGCTCCGGAACGACGGGGCACGCCGTGATGCTGCGAAACGCGGAGGACGGTGGCCGACGGCGATTCATCCTGGCGCAGATTCGCGAAGACGTTCCCGCAGCGGCACCTGCCCGTGCGCTCGGGCTCTCCACGCTCCCGGAGATCACGCGCGAGCGCTTGAGGCGGGCCGGGATCGCGCTCGCTCCCAGGATCGGCGCCGCCGCGGGTTTTCGCGCCATGCGCGTCGTTTCGAACGGCTCCTGAGGCGAAAAACGAACCCGGACGTGCATCTCTACCGGAGCATGTTATCCGTAACTCATAAATGAGTTACGGAACGCTGATTCGCACTGGGCCGCGCGCTGCGATGCGACTAACGATGGCGTGTACATGACGCTCAAAGCGAAGCTCGAGACGGGCGCAGTCGATCCTCCGCCCTACGAAACCGGCGAGCTCCCTTGGGGCTATGGCGACGATCGCATCACGGCGCTCGTGCGCAGCCCCGACTCCCTTTACGTCTACTGGGAGATCACCGACGACGCGATCGCGCGCGCGAAGAAGAACCTCGGCCCGGCGGGCGCCCACGGATGGTGCAACCTGCGCGTCTACGACACGACCGCGCGTGAGTTCGACGGCACCAACGCCAACAGCTACTTCGACGTCACGGTCGATCGCGGCGCGCGTGATTACTTTTTCGAGCTCCGGAAGCCGACGGCGGCATTCCACATCGAAGTCGGGATCAAGACGCACGAGGGTTTCTTCCAGGCCATCGCGCGATCCGGGCGCGCGGAGCTTCCGCGCAAAGGTCCGTCGTCGAATCATGCGCTGGACTGGCTCACGGTGACGAGCGACGACGTCCACCCCGCGTCGATCCGGTACCGATCGAAGTATGTTCCGCGCCCCGCGCCGCCTCCCGGCCCATCGATCGCTCATGCTCACGCGCATCACGCGGGCGCGCCTCCGCAGGCGACGCACCACGAGCACACCGAAGAGCGCACGTGGACCTGGACTCACCCCGCGCATTTCGAAGTGCGCTGGGAAGGGCCGTGGCTCTCCGAGTCGTGGCGGACCGAGTGGCGTCTCGCGTGGCTCGGCGCGCGGTTCGGCGGACAAGAAGGGCGCGCGTCGATGGCGCTCGAGAACGCGGCGTGGATACGCGGGCCGTTCGCGGAGCACATGCTCGATCCTTCGCGCTTCGAGGTGCGCCTCCTCGGCGACGGACCGATCGTGCTCGAGGAGCGCGTGAGCGGGCTTCAAGTCATGGGACCGTGGGAGATCGCGATCAAAGGATTCGATCGCGAGCAGCGGCGCACCATCGGCGCGTGGCGTGTGCACTGGGTGCGCGTCGAGAAGGCGTCGGTCGAGACGTGGTGGTCGGCGTTCGAGCGCGTGCGCGTGAGCGCGTGGGAGCGCACGCGAACGATCGGCGGCGGATCGGAGGCGCGCGTCGTCACCGAAGGCGGTGCGAGCGAGATGTGGCGGCTCGGCGCCAGCGAGCGTTGGACTCTCGGTGCCAGCGAATGGTTGGCGCTCGGAGCGTCGGAACTCGCGTGGCTCGGCGCATCGGAGCGCGCGCTGGGCGGCGCGAGCGGCGTCATCTTCGGCGGCGCGAGCGAAGCGATGATCGGATCGAGCGGCTCACCGTATTTCTCCATCCCTCAACCCTCGCCCCCGAACGAGTGGAGATAGCCATGCCTCGCGGATACCTCGCGCTCGTTCTTCACGCGCACCTGCCGTTCGTTCGTCACCCTGAAGCACCCGGCTTCCTCGAAGAGGAATGGTTCTTCGAGGCCGTCACCGAGACGTACATTCCGCTGTTGATCGGCTTCGAGCGGCTGATGGCCGATGACGTCGACTTCCGGCTCACGCTGTCGATCAGCGGCTCGCTCCTGGCGATGCTCACAGACGATCTGCTGAAGGATCGCTACGCACGAAAGCTCGATCTGCTCATCGAGCTCGGCGACCGCGAGTGCGATCGCACGTGGCGCGAAGACCGCACGTACCACGAGCTGGCGAAGACGTATCGGCATCGCTTCGTCGAGATCCGCGACTGCTGGCGTCGTCACGGTGGCGACCTAGTGCGCGCGTTTCGCGCCATCCAGGACGCAGGGAAGATCGAGATCATCACCTGCGTCGCCACGCACCCGTTCTTTCCACTGCTCGATCGCAACTGGGCGGCGTTCCGCGCGCAGATCCATACCGCGGCCGATCTCTACGAGCGCCTCTTCGGCCGGCGCACGCAAGGGATGTGGCTCGGCGAGTGCGGCTACGCACCCGGCGTCGACGAGCTCCTTCGCGAAGAAGGCGTTCGCTTCTTCTTCGTCGACACGCACGGCGTCCTCTTCGCCGATCCGCGCCCCGTGTTCGGCGTGCACGCGCCCATTCACTGCCCCTCGGGCGTGGCCGCGTTCGGGCGCGACATGGAGAGCTCGAAGCAAGTGTGGAGCGCGAAGGAGGGGTACCCCGGCGACCCCAACTACCGCGACTTCTACCGCGATATCGGGTTCGATCTGCCGCTCGAGTACATCGGCCCGTACGTGCACGGCGGCGGGATCCGCATCTTCACCGGATACAAGTACCACGCCATCACGCACACCAATCTTCACGACAAGAAGCCGTACGACCCGCACGTGGCGTACGAGCGCGCGGCGGATCACGCCGGGAACTTTCTCTTCAACCGCGAGAAGCAAGTGGAGCATCTGCACTCGCAGATGAGCCGCAAGCCGATAATCGTCGCGCCGTACGATGCCGAGCTGTTCGGGCACTGGTGGTACGAGGGGCCGATGTTCCTCGAGCTCTTGTTCCGCAAGATGCAGTGGGACCAGGACGTCGTCGCGCCGATCACGCCGAGCGGATACTTGCGCGAGTACCCGACGAATCAGGTGGCGTCGCCCTCGATGTCGTCGTGGGGCGAGAAGGGGTACGCCGAGTTCTGGTGCGATGGGTCGAACGCTTGGGTGTACCGGCATCTTCACAAGATCGGCGAGCGGATGAACGAGCTGGCGCGCATGTTCCCGAACGCCGACGGCGTGAAGAAGCGCGCGCTCAACCAGGCGGCGCGCGAGGTGATGTTGGCGCAGGCGAGTGACTGGGCGTTCATCATGCGAACGGGGACGACGGTGCAGTACGCCACGAAGCGTACGGTCGATCACGTGACCCGCTTCAACCGGATCTACGAGCAGCTCGCGACTCCGCGCAGCGGTCCGCACCAGACGGACGACGCCTTCGCCTCGTTTCTCGCCGAGACGGAGCGAAGAGACAACCTGTTCCCCGACGTCGACTACCGCGTCTATGGGAGCTGACGGCGCCCTCGCCGCGAAGTCACCCGCCGCGCCGCTGCGTGATCGCCCACTCGTAGAGGTCGCGGTACTTTCGCGCGGCGACGTCCCATCCCAGCTTCTTGTTCATCGAGCGGACCTGCATCGCGCGGAAATGCGCGGGACGCACGCGGTACGTCTCGACGGCCCAGCGGGCGGTCTCGACGAGCGAGTCGACGCTCAGATCCCACAGCTTGAAGCCGGTGCCGGTGCCGGTCGCGGGATCGTAATTCTCGACCGTGTCGTCGAGGCCGCCAGTGGCGCGAACGATCGGCAGCGTGCCGTAGCGCTGCGAGTACATCTGATTGAGCCCGCACGGCTCGAAGCGCGACGGCATGAGAAACAGATCGGCGCCGGCCTCGATGCGATGGGCGAGCTGCTCGCTGAACCCGATCCACGCGCGGAATCGATCGCCGCCGTAGTGCGAGCGAACGTTGAGGTAGCCCTCCGCGGCGGGATCGCCCGAGCCAAGGACCACGACCTGGGTGTCGAGATCGAGGATCCGCGAGAGCGCGGCGAGGATGACGTCGGTCCCTTTTTGCTGATTGAGTCGCGACACGACGCCGATGAGCGGAACGTCGGCTCGCTCGGCGAGACCGAGCTCGCGTTGGAGCGCGCGCTTGCAGGCGGCCTTTCCGCTGAGACCGCGCGCGTCGTACGGCGCCGCGATCGCCGGATCGCGCGCTGGGTCCCACGCCGTGTCGTCGATGCCGTTCAAGATGCCGACGAGATCTCCGCCGCGAAATCGGATGACTCCGTCGAGTCCGTTGCCGCCGGCCGGCGTGCGGATCTCTTCGGCGTAGCGCGGCGACACCGTCGTGAGCTTCGTGGAGTGATAGAGGCCCCCCTTCAGCGGGTTCACGCCCCCCATGTCTTCGAGGGAATTGGGGCGGAGCTCGCTCGGAGGGACGTGACAGAGCGCGAGATCGCTCGCCGGGAACTTCGCTTGATGTGCGAGGTTGTGAATCGTGAGGACGGTGGCCGTCGCGGCCAGCGGTCCGATCGCTTCGACCGTGTTCAAGTAGACGGGGACGAGCGCCGTGGGCCAATCGTGAACGTGGATGACGTCCGGTATCCAACCGAGGTGCTTGCAGAGCTGGAGCGCGCCTCGGCACAGGAAGCCGAAGCGGATCAGGTTGTCGTGCGCCACGGAGCCGGGCGGGTCGTAGAGATAGCCGCGACCGAAGAGCGCGAGGTGGTCGAGGAAGTAGATGGGGACGTCGCTGTTCGGAAGACGAGACTCGGCAACGCCTGCCCACGCTTCGCCGCTCCCGAACGGCACGCCGAGGGGCGCGTCGTGGCGCTCCAAGCGGTCGATAGGAATCACGTCGTAGCGCGGCATCACCACGCGCGCGTCGCATCCCAGCGCTCGAAGGGCGATCGGCAGCGCGCCGACGACGTCACCCAGGCCCCCGGCCTTGACGAAGGGTGCACACTCGGACGAAACGAAGAGGACGGACGGGGCTTTCGGCATTCGGTCGAACGGACGGGTCATTATCCCGCGCAAGCGGGGTGGGCGGGGAGGGTGACATGAAGCTCGGTGTCGATTTCGGAACGACGCGAACGGTCGTGGCATGCGCGGATCGTGGGAACTATCCGGTCGTCAGCTTCTTCGACGGTGCGGGCGACGCGCACGATTGGTTTCCGTCGGTGGTGGGCGAACGGGGAGGGGAGCTCCTCTTCGGCTTCGATGCGCTGGCGGCGGCCGAGCGCGATCCGCACGTTATGCTGCTGCGATCGTTCAAACGATTCCTGTCCGACCCGCACGCCGTCCCCGGGAAGGAAGTGCGCGTAGGAGGATCGTCCATCGCCATCGGTGAGCTGATGACGAGCTTCTTCCTCGCGTTGAAGGAGGCGATTCGAGCGCGATCGAACCTGCGCGCGCCGTCGCGAGCGAAGGACACGCTGCGATCCGTCGTCGCCGTCCCCGCGAACGCGCACGGAGCGCAGCGCTTCGTGACGCTCGACGCCTTTCGGCGCGCGGGGTTCGCGCCGACGGCGATGCTGAACGAGCCATCGGCGGCGGGGTTCGAGTACACGCATCGGCATCGCGACACGCTGACGGCGAAGCGCGATCACGTCGTCGTCTACGATCTCGGAGGCGGCACCTTCGACGCGTCGCTCGTGCGCATGCGCGCGCGGCGGCACGAAGTCCTGGCCACCGCGGGCATCAATCGGCTCGGCGGCGACGACTTCGACGGTGTGCTCGCCGCGCTCGTCTGCGACGCAGCCAAGATCGCCATGACGGAGCTCACCCACGCCGCGCATGATCGGCTCTTCGATCAGTGCCGCGACGCCAAGGAGCGGTTGAACCCGAGCTCGCGGAAGATCACGATCGATCTCGAGCACGTGCTCGGCCTTTCGGGACATGCCCCGGTGAGCGTGCCGGTCGCCGAGTTCTACGAAGCGTGCGGCCCGCTCGTCGCGCGATCGATCGAGGCGATGGCACCGCTGATGACGCGGCTCGAAGGGGCGAACCGCGACGATGGAGAGATGGTCGCCGACGAGATCCTGGCCGACGATCTCGCCGGCATCTACGTGGTGGGAGGCGCCAGCGAGCTCCCGATCGTCGCCCGTGCGCTTCGCGCGCGGTTCGGGCGGCGCGTTCATCGCTCTCCATATCCCAGCGCGGCCATCGCCATCGGCCTCGCCATCGCGTGCGACGAAGATGCGGGGTTCGAGCTGGCCGACAAGTACGCGCGCACGTTCGGCGTCTTCCGCGAAGGGGCCGCGGGGAGCGAGATCACGTTCGATCCGATCTTCACGAGCGACACTCCGATCCCCGGCGCGAAAGCGAGGATCACATGCAAGCGTGACTACCGCGCCGCGCACAACGTCGGTCACTACCGCTTCTTCGAGTGCAGCGCGGTCGACGGCGAGGGGCGCCCGCGCGGCGACATGACGATGACTGGCGATGTGCTCTTCCCGTTCGACGCGCGCCTCGGTGAGGCCTCCGATCTCACGCGTGTCGCGGTCGAGCGCATGAGCGAAGGGCCGCGCGTCGAAGAGGAGTACGCGCTCGACGAGAACGGCATCGTGGCCATCACGATCCGCAATCTCGACTTCGGCTACGAGCGCGTCTTCCGACTCGGAGCGTGAGCGTTCAGGAAGCGGGCGCCGGGCGCAGCGGAGCCGGGAGCGAGCGCCGGGCTTTCTTCCCATCCTTCGTGAAGCGATCCATGGCGAGGTAGATCACCGGCGTCGTGTAGAGCGTCAGCATCTGCGAGAAGAGCAGCCCGCCGACGATCGTGATCCCGAGCGGCTGCCGGAACTCGGAGCCGGTGCCGCCGCCGACGGCCAGCGGGATGCCGCCCAGGATCGCGGCCATCGTCGTCATCGTGATCGGTCGGAAGCGCTGCACGCAGGCGTGGTGCACGGCCTCCAGCGGCGACATCCCTTCTTCGCGCTCCGAGGCGATCGCGAAGTCGATCATCATGATCGCGTTNNAGCATGCCGAGCACGATGTAGACGGTGATGAGCGCGAAGATGATCAGGAACAGCTCGTTCGAGAACGAGTCCTTGAACACTTGGGCTGTGCCCGAGAAGCTCGCCAGCACGCTCGCCGGGAGCTTTATGTCCCGCTCGGCGGCGTGAATCGCGTCGATGGCCTGACCGAGCGACGCGCCCTCGGCGAGGTTGAACGAGAGGGTCACCGACGGGAACTGCCCCTGGTGATTGACCGAAAGGGACGTCGACGACGGTGACTGCGTGACGAGCGACCCGAGCGGCACCTGCGTGCCGGCGCCCGAGCGCACGTAGAGATCGTTGATCGACTCGGGCCCTTTCTGGAACTCGGGCTTCACCTCGAGGACCACGTGGTACTGGTTCACCTGCGTGTAGAAGACGGCCACGAACGTCTGGCCGAAGGCGTCGTAGAGCGTCTGATCGATCGCCGCCGCGGTGATGCCCATGCGCCCCGCGGTGTCGCGGTCCATGTTGATGTTCAGCTGGAGGCCGTTGGTCTGCTGATCGGTGGCGACGTCCTTCAGCTGCGTCACTTTCTTCAGCCGATCGAGCACCTTCGGCGCCCACTTGTTCAGCTCGACGAGGTCCGCGCTCTGCAAGGTGTACTGGTACTGCGTGCGACTCGAGCGCCCGCCGACGCGGATGTCTTGCGCCGACTGCAGAAAGAGCTGAATGCCTTCGACCTTCGCCAGCTGCGGGCGAAGACGGGCGATGACCTGATCGCTGGTCGACTTGCGCTCCGGCTTGTCCTTCAAATCGATGAAGAGGCTCCCCGTGTTACCCGCGCCGCCGCGAGGTCCGCTGCTCCCCACCGACGAGACGTAGTGGAGGACGTCGGGGTCCTTGCCGACGATGGCGTTGATCGCTTCTTGTCGCTCCTTCATCCGCGGGAACGACACGTCTTGCGGAGCTTCGGTCGCCCCCTGGAGACGCCCGGTGTCTTGCTGCGGGAAGAGCCCTTTGGGAACGACGTAGATGAGGTAGCCCGTGAGCGCGATCGTTCCGAGAAGCGCGAGCTGCGCGAGGCCTCGATGGCGAAGGACCCACCGCAGGCTGCGATCGTAGGCGCCGAGGATGGCGTCGAAGCCTGCCTCGGTCTTTCGCGCGAGCGCCGACTGGTGTTTGTGTGGCCGCAAGAGGCGCGACGCCATCATCGGCGTCAGCGTCAGCGAGATGATCGCCGAGAGTGAGACGGCGATGCCGAGCGTCACCGCGAACTCGCGGAACAAGCGCCCCACGATTCCCCCCATGAGGAGGATCGGAATGAACACCGCGATCAAGGAGACCGTGATCGACACGATCGTGAAGCCGATCTGCTTGGCCCCTTCGAACGCCGCCTTCATCGGCGGGTCGCCGCGCTCGATGTAGCGGGAGATGTTTTCCGTCACGACGATGGCGTCGTCGACGACGAAGCCGGTCGAGATTGTGAGCGCCATGAGCGACAGGTTGTCGATGGAGTAGTTCAGCAGATACATCGCGCCGAACGTCCCCACGATGGAGAGCGGGACGGCGATGCTGGGGATCGCGGTCGCGCGCAAGTCGCGCAGGAAGACGAAGACGACGGCCGTCACGAGGAACACGCTGAGGATCAGCGTGAACTCGACGTCTTTCACCGACGCACGAATGGTCGACGTGCGCTCGAACGCCACCTCAGTCTTGATCGCCGGCGAGATGGACGTTGCGAGCACCGGCAGGAGCGCGCGCACACGATCGCTCGTCTCGATGATGTTGGCGTCGGGCTGGCGGAAGATGATGAGGAGCACCGAGCGCTTCCCGTCGGTCCACGCCGCGACGCGCTGGTTCTCCACGTCGTCGAACACGTTGGCCACGTCTTCGAGGCGAACGACCTGCCCCTTGTTGTTGGCGAGGATCAGCTTCTTGTAGGCGTTCGCGTTGAGGAGCTGATCGTTCGCGGCGATCGTCTCGCCCTGCTTCGGTCCGGTGAAGCTCCCCTTCGGTTGATCGACGGTCTCGCTGGCGATCACCTTCTGCACGTCGGGGAGGCTCAGGCCCACGCCGGCGAGCGCGATGGGGTCGACCTGAACGCGCACAGCCGGTTGCTGCCCGCCTCCCACGAACGTCTGTCCCACGCCGCGCACCTGGGCGATCTTCTGCGCGAGCACCGTGTTCGCCGCTTCGAAGACGTCCTTCAGCGGCAACGTGTCGCTCGTGAGCGAGAGGATCAGGATCGGCGAATCGGCCGGGTTCACCTTCCGGTACGTGGGATGAAGCGGAAGATTCGGCGGGAGCTCCGACCCGGCCGCGGCGATCGCGGCTTGCACGTCGCGTGCGGCGCCGTCGACGTTGCGATCGAGATCGAACTGAAGCGTGATCGACGTGGAGCCGAGCGTGCTCGTCGAGGTGATCTCCGTGACGCCGGCGATGCGCCCGAAGCGCCGCTCGAGCGGCGTCGCCACCGACGAGGCCATGGTCTCGGGGCTCGCGCCCGGCATGGCCGCGCTCACCTGGATCGTCGGCATGTCGACGCGCGGCACGGGCGCCACGGCGAGGAGCGTGTAGGCCCAGATTCCAGCGAGGAGGAGCGCCGCCGCGAGGAGCGACGTGGCGATCGGTCGTCGGATGAACGGGGCCGAGATGCTCATGGCGCTTCGGCTTCGGTCGCGGGGACGCGCGCCGTCGCCTTGGCGGGCGAGAGCCAGCGTCGGATCCGCTCCATGTAGAGGTAGATGATCGGCGTCGTGTAGAGCGTGAGCACCTGCGAAATCAGGAGCCCGCCTACGATCGTGACGCCGAGCGGCCTACGGAGCTCGCTCCCGGTGCCGGTCCCCAGCGCCAGCGGCACGCCGCCGAGGAGCGCGGCCATCGTCGTCATCATGATGGGGCGGAAGCGGAGCAGGCACGCCTGATAGATCGACTCGCGCGGCGTCATCCCCCGGTCGCGCTCCGCTTCGAGCGCGAAGTCGATCATCATGNNAGAGGATCGTGATGGGGTGGATGTAACTCTCGTAGAGGATGCCGAGCACGATGTAGACGGTAATGAACGCGGCGAGCAGGAGGATCGGCTCGCTCGCCAGCGACTCGCGAAACGCCTGCGCGCTCCCTTGAAAGCTTCCGTGGAGGCCGGGCGGTAGTCCCATCTCCTCGCCGGCGCGCCCGATGGCGTCGACCGCCCCGCCGAGCGCGACGCCGTCGGCCGTGTCGAACGAGAGCGTGACCGACGGGAACTGCCCCTGGTGATCGACCGCCAGCGGCGTCTGCGTCGGCGTCATCTTCACGAACGTCGACAGGGGCACCTGGTTTCCGGCGACGTTCAGGTAGATCTTGTCGAGCGCTTGTGGGTTCTGTTGGTACTCGGGCTTGAGCTCGAGGATCACGCGGTACGTGTTGAGCTGCGTGAAGATGATCGAGATCTGCCGCTGCCCGAAGGCGTCGTAGAGCGTGTCGTCGATGAGCTGCGGCGAGATGCCGAGGCGCGCGGCGGTGTCGCGGTCGATCGTGAGCGACATCTGGAGCCCTGCGGTCTCCTGATCGCTGGCGACGTTTCGCAGCTCCGGAAGCGTCCGCAGCTTCGCGAGCATCTTTGGCGCCCACTCCGCGAGCTCGGCCGGGTTGGCGTCTTCGAGCGTGTACTGGAACTGCGTTCGAGAGACGCGGCTGTCGATCTGGAGATCCTGCACCGACTGCAGGTAGACGGCGATTCCGTCGAGCCGCAGCTTCGGTTGGAGGCGCGCGATGATCTCGTTGGCCGAGGACTTCCGATCCTTGCGCGACTTCAGGTTGATCGTGATGCGGCCGCTGTTCGTCGTGGGGTTCGTCCCGTCCGAGCCGATGAACGAGGCGACGCTCTCGACGTCGGGGTCTTGAAGCACGACCTCCGACGCCGTCTCTTGCAGGTGCATCATCTGGGGGAACGAGACGTCGGGCGATGCTTCGGTGACGCCGTTGATGAGCCCAGTGTCCTCCTGCGGGAAGAACCCCTTGGGGACGATGATCGCCAGGTGGACCGTCATCAGCAGCGTTGCGATCGTGACGATGAGCGTCGTCAGCTGGTGATCGAGCACCCACTTGAGCCCACGGTCGTAGAACGCGAGCAGGCCGTCGAAGCCGCGCTCGGACAGCTTGTAGATCGCGCTCCGCTTCTCGGGCGGCGGCTCGGGCTTGAGCAAGTGCGCGCACATCATCGGCGTCAGCGTGAGCNNNNGCCATGAGCGACAGGTTGTTGAGGCTGTACCCGACCAGGTACATCACGCCGAACGTCCCCACGAGCGAGAGGGGAACGGCGATGCTGGGGATCGCGGTCGCGCGCCAGTTCCTGAGGAACAGGAAGATGACCATCACGACGAGGCCGATCGTGAGCACCAGCGTGAACTCGACGTCCTCCACCGACGCGCGCACGGTCTCGGTTCGATCGCCGAGCACGTCGACTTGCACGCCTTGCGGCATCGACGCTTTCAACGCCGGCAGCAGCGCCTTCACGCGATCGGCGACGGCGATCACGTTCGCGCCGGGTTGGCGCTGAACGTTGAGGATGATGGCGCGCTTGGCGCCGGCCCACCCCGCGAGCTGCGCGTTCTCTACGCTGTCGAGGACGTTGGCCACGTCGCGCAGGCGCACCTGCGCGCCGTTCTTGTAGGCGATGATGATCGGCTTGAACGAGTCGGCCTTGTAGAGCTGATCGTTCGTCGCCAGCGTGTAGTCTTGGCGCGGCCCGTCGATGTTCCCCTTCGGCGCGTTGACGTTCTGCGCGGCGACGGCGAGGCGCACGTCCTCGAGGCTCATGTTCGAGCCGGCGAGCGCGCCCGGGTCGACCTGAATGCGCACGGCCGGCTTCTGGCCGCCGTTGAGCGTGACGAGGCCCACGCCCGAGACCTGCGAGATCTTCTGCGCGAGGATCGAGTCGGCGAAGTCGTCGACCTGATCGAGCGGCATCGTGTCCGAGCTGACGCTGAGCGTGAGGATCGGCGTGTCGGCGGGGTTGCTCTTGCTGTAGATGGGCGGCACCGGCAGCGTCGCCGGCAGGAGGCTAGACGCCGCGTTGATCGCCGCTTGCACGTCTTGCTCGGCCGCGTCGATGTTGCGATCGAGCGTGAACTGAAGCGTGATCTGCGAGCTGCTGAAGCTCGAGATGCTCGTCATCGACGCCAGCGACGGCATCTGCCCGAACTGCCGCTCGAGCGGAGTCGTGACGCTCGAGGCCATCGTGTCGGCGGACCCGCCGGGGAGGGTCGTGGAGACGACGATCGTCGGGTAGTCGACCTGCGGGAGCGCCGAGACCGGCAGCGTGCGGAAGGCGACGAGGCCCGCCAAGAGGAGGCCGATCATCAGGAGGGTCGTCGCGACCGGCCGCCGGATGAACGGCTCGGAGATACTCACGGCGTGTGTCCGTTCGCCGAGGCGGAGCCGCTAGGGCCCGGCATCGACTTCGAAGGAGCCGCGGACCCCGCCGGCGGGTCCATGTTCGGGGAGGCGGAGGGGACGGTCGCGGACGCCGATGCGGCAGCCTTCGCGTCGCGCGTGCTGATCTTCGCGCCGGGCCTCAGCTGGTTCTGGCCGTCGGTCACGACGCGGTCGCCGACCTGCAACCCCTTCGCGAAGATCGCCATATCGCCCTGCGTGAGCGCGACGTCGACCGGTCGCACGCTCACCGTGTCGCCCGGGCCGACGACGTAGACGAACGTCCCGTTCGGCCCGCGCTGGATCGCCGTCGCGGGCGCCGTGATCGCGTCCTTGCGCGTCGACAGCAGCAAGCGCGTCTTCACGAACTCGCTCGGCCACAGCATCCGTTCCTTGTTCGGGAAGAACGCCTTCAAGCGGATCGTGGCCGTCGTCGTGTTCACCAGGTTGTCGATGAGCCCGAGCTCCCCTTCGGCGAGCTTGGTCTGCCCGTCGCGGCCAAACGCCACCGCCGCGATCTTCCCCTTGGCCATCGCGGTCTGTACGCGCGGCAGGTCGTCTTCGGGGAGCGTGAAGAGGACGGCCATGGGATCGATCTGCGTGATGACCACCACGAACGTCTGATCCGCGGCGTGAACGATGTTCCCCACATCGATCAAGCGCACGCCCGTCACCCCTTCGATCGGCGAGACGATGCGCGAGTACTCGAGGTTCAGCTTCGCCGCGTCGATCGCCGCCTGATCGGACTGCGTGGTGCCTGTGTACTGATCCGACAGTGCTTGCTGATCGTCGACCTGCTGCTGCGCGATCAAGTTCTGCACGCGAAGCGACCGGTAGCGCTCGAGGTTGAGCTTCGACTCGCGCAGCTGCGCAGAGTCGCGCGTGAGCGCCGCCTCGGCGTTGTGGAGCGCGATCTGGAACGGACGCGGATCGACCTGCGCGAGGAGATCGCCTTTGTGAACGAGCTGCCCTTCCTTGAAGTTCACGCTCATGAGCGGGCCGTCCACCAGCGTCTTCATGTTGACGGTGGCGATGGGCGTCACGGTGCCGAGCCCTTCGAGCCAGATGGGGACGTCTTGTTCGGCGACGGCGGCGACGGTCACCGGGACGGGGCGATCCGTCGGCGCGGCCGCAGCGCCTCCCGCGGTCGCGCTCTGACGCGTGCGCATCACGTAGACGACGGCGGCGATCGCGAGCACGGCGATCCCTACGAACACCCAGCGCGTGGTGTGCCCTCCGGACTTCACGCCCGGCTTGTCGGCGATCTCTTCGTGCGGGTTCACCCGCGAATCCGTCTCCATCGTCATGGCCTTCCGAGCGCGGTGAGTAGCTGAGCGCGCGCCGTCGCGAGATTGAAGTCGGCTTGAACCACCTGCGCGGCGGCGTTCGTCGCCACCACCTGCGCGTCGCCGAGCTCGATGATGCTGCCGACGCCGGACTGATAGCGCCCCTCGGCCAATCGGAGCTGCTCCTTGGCGTTGGTCAACGCCTCGTTGGATGCCTCGATCGACGCCTTCGCTGCGCCGAGCGTGAGCACCGCCTGCTGCACGTCGAAGCGCACTTGCAGCTTCTCCGCTTCGAGCTGCGCGTCGACGAAGCTCAGGTTCGCTTCGGCCTGATGCACTTGGCCCGTCGTCAGCCCGCCTTGAAACACGGGCCACAAGAGCTGCGCTCCGACGGCCCAGTTCGGCGTCAGCGAATCGAGCGCGAGCCCCGACGCTCCCGCGCTCCCGAGCGCCGACAGCGTGGGGCCGTACGCCCCTTTGAACGATTTGATCGTGAGCTCGTCCGCCTCGCGCGTCTTCTGGAACGCGAGGAGCTCGGGGCGCGTCTTCAGCGCGAGCTGCACGAGACTCTCGTCCGAGCCCTCCTCGCCCTCGATCGGCGCGAGCCCGTCGTCGGCCACGTCGTAGTCGGTGTCGCCCACGACGCCGATCGACTGATTGAGCTGCGCCTTGGCGATCGCATAGTTGTTCTGCGCCGTGATGAGCGCGACACGATCGTTCGCCATCGTCGTCCGCTCTTGCACCACGTCGATCTCGGGGTGCGTGCCCGCTTTGACGAACCCCTCGATCTGCGTGAGGTGCTTCTTCTCGTTCGCCAGCGTCTCGGCGGCGACGCGCACCAGCGCGTGCGTCGCGCGCGCCGTGAAGAACGCGCGGCGCGCGCCGAGCAGGACTTGTAGCTCGGTCGTGCGTTCGCTGGCGCGAAACGAGTCGACGCTGCGGTTCGCCGCGCGGAGCTTGTCAGGCGTCTGATTGAAGTCGTAGAGGAGCTGCGTCGCGTTCGCGCTGAGCGAGAAGATGTCGTGCGTCGACGTCGCGACGCCGACGTTGCTCGGCGCCGCGCCAGATCCCGTGCCCGTACCCGGACTGAGCGTCACCGCCGAGTGCGTCCGTTCGTAGAGCGCGCTCCCCGTCAGTTGAGGAAGCAATCCGGAGCGGGCTTGCTGCGAGACTCCGATCGCCCCCTCGGTCTGCGCCCGCGCCTCGTGCATGAGCGGCTGGGACTTGAGTGCAATCTGCACCACGTCGTCGAGATGAAGGATTCTCCCGCTCGCGGGCGCCGCAGGCGGCGCGGCTTGCATCATGACAGGCAGGACCAGCGCAAGGTGAGACGGGTTCATGGGTAGCGTCGGCGATCGAAGAAGGCGAAGTGTCGCAACAAGCACGCCACGGGTACGAGTCTAGTGTGACCGAGGTTTCGAATGGGCAAACATGCGCTGGTCTCTAGCGCGCATGCCAGGCGGGTGGGTCTCCCAAGGGACAGATGTCCCGAATCGACACACCAAACCGTTCGAAAACCGATCGATTCGCGCGATGCGCCCGCGCGACGTAGGCTTTGCACCGGCTCATGCGGATAGCGCTCCTTTATCCCCCTCCGTGGAAGATCCCGACGGCCGGCGCGTCCGGCGTGCCCGGCGAAGACTATGACTTCGGCGCCGACGGTCCCCCCAGCGATTACCGCGAGGGTGACCTCGACGCGGACTTCCATCAGACGCCCTACGGCCTCTTCGCGCTCGGCGCGCAGGCGATGCGGGCGGGGCATTCCGTCAAGGTCATCAACCTGTCGGCGTTCCCGTGGGCGCGGGTCGATGAAGTGCTGCGAACGGTCGACGCCGACCTCTACGGCATGTCGTGCTGGACGGCGAACCGCCGCGGCGTGGCGATCGTCGCCGCGCGAATTCGCGAGCTCCGTCCCAACGCGCCGATCGTGATCGGTGGGCCGCACGCGACGCCGCTGGCGACGGAGATGCTCCTTCACTACCCGCAGATCGATCTCGTCTCCCTCGGCGAGAGCGACGCCACGTTCCTGGACATCCTGTCCCGCGTCGAGGCGAAGGCGCCGCTCGTCGGGATCGCCGGCACGGCGTATCGCGACGGCGCGCGCGTGGTCGTGGGGCCGAAGCGCGCGTCGATCCACGACATCGATTCGCTGGCCTCTCCGCATGACTACTTCGATACGCACATCGTGATGACGTCGCGCGGCTGCCCGTGGGCATGCACCTTCTGCGGCGCCGACACGACGTGGGGGCGGGGCTTTCGCGGGAACTCGGTGGGCTACACGCTCGACGCCATCGAGCACGTGCTGGCGCGGCTCCCCGTGAAGATGATTCAGATCAAGGACGACACGTTCACGACCAACAAGAAGCGCGTCCTCGAGCTGTGCAAAGGGATCCGCGATCGGAAGCTGTCGTTCTTCTGGAGCTGCGACACGCGCGTCGATCTCCTGAGTGAAGACCTCCTGCGTGAGATGCGCCTCGCCGGCTGCCAGCGTTTGTCGCTCGGAGTGGAGTCGGGATCGCAGGCCATCCTCGACGCCATCGACAAAAAGATCACCCCCGATGAGATCCTCGAATCGACCGAGATGGCCAAGCGGGTCGGGATTCGCGTCCGCTACTACATGATGCTCGGCAACCGCGGCGAGACGAGGGAGACGTTCGCCGAGACGCTCCGCTTCCTGAAGCGCGCGCAGCCGCACGAGTTCATCTTCTCGTGCCTCTCGATCTACCCCGGCACGCGCGACTTCCATGACGCCGAGGCCGCGGGGTGGCTCGATCGCGAGTCGTACTTCACGGGCGACTTCCAGGAGCTGAAGACGCCGTTCGACGCGACTGAAGACGTGACGGCGATGCTCAACGATTGGTTCCGCGCGAACCACGGGCTGCAGCGCGTGTACGAGCCGACGGTGCGCGATTGCGAGACGGCGCTGGCGCTCCTCGGCGATTACCACGCGGCGCACATGGACGTGGCCGTGGCGTATTACGAAGCGGGGAAGCTCGACGACTCGGAGCGACACACGCGTCGCGCGCTCGAGCTCGGGTATCCGTGTCCGGGGATCGCGCTCAATCATCTGGCGTGCATCGCCAAGGCGCGCGGAGATCTCGACGGGATGATGGATCACTTCTCCGAAGCCGCGCGCCGCGACCCGCAGCATTACGTGCTCGTGAAGAACGTGCAGACGGCACGCGCGTGGTTCAAGCAGGGAGGGGTCACGCGAAAGCTCCCGCTCGATCTCGCCGTGCGCCACGACTTCCAGCTCCTCGAGCGCACGGCGCAGCCGACGCTGCCGGGGCCGCTCGGTGACGATCTCGCCGAGTGGAAGACCGTGACCGCGAAGTCCGAAGCGGCGGCGACCTACGTGCGAACGCCCGACCAGGAGGGGAGCACGCACGGCCTGCGAACGCGGCTCAAGGTGGTCGCGTCGGAATGAGGTCGCAATGAGCGACGACGCGCGACGCGCCCGCGTGCGCGAGCGATGGTCTCCGCCGAGCGGGCCGCTCCCTGCCGGCGACGGCGGCGATCCGACGCTCGCGCCAGCGGACGGTGAGTCGCTCGACATGCTGAGCGGCGAGTGGCGCATCTTTCAGCGACGCGACGGGCATCGCTATTCGACCGACGATCTCTTGTGCGCGTGGTTCGCGTCCGCGTGCGCGAAAGCGCGCGAGGTCCGCGTGAATCGCGCGCTCGATCTCGGGGCGGGGATCGGGTCGATCGCGATGATGGTCGCGTGGACGCATCCGGAAGCGCGCGTCGTAGGCGTCGAGGCGCAGAGCGTGAGCGCCGATCTGTTCGCGCGATCGATCCGGTTCAACGGCGCGGGGCATCGCGTCGAGCTGCGCCGCGGCGATCTGCGCGACGCGAGCATCGTGACCGAAGCGCGCGCGTTCGATCTCGTGACCGGAAGCCCGCCGTACTTCGACGAGAGCGACGGCGTCGTCAGCGACAAGCCGCAGCGCGGGCCGTGTCGGTTCGAGACGCGCGGCGGAGTCGAGGGGTACGCGGACGCGGGCGGGCGCGCGCTCGTGGAGCTCGGCGTGATGGCGATCGTCCACACGTGGGCCGCGCGCGATCGCGTGCACGCGGCCGCCGCGAGCGCGAAGCTGGTCGTCGTGTCGTCCGTCCCCGTCGTGCTCCGCGAAGGGCGCGAGCCGCACCTCGGGCTCTACGAGCTCGCGCATGTCGACGTGCGCGCAGTCGAGCGTTCCCCGCGCGAGCCGCTCGTCATCCGCGACGCCAATGGGGCACGCACGCCGTCGTACTCCGCTGCGCGCCAGTCGATCGGCTTCCCGCCGTAGCCGCACTCACGCGTCGCGGTCGTGCCAGGTCACCTCGAACGCACACGCCGCGTCCCCCTTCGCGCGACACGCCGAGTGACGCACGTCGACCTTGTTCGTCCCCGGCAGCTTCGCGAGCCCGAAGATCCAGCCGCGAAGGCTCGAGCAGATCGCGTCGTCCACCACGCCGAGATCGTGCAGCTCGGCCACGGCGTGCGACGGCGTCAGCTGCTTCACGTCCCATCGACCCGTGTCGTGGAACTGCGGCCACAGCGAAGCGCCCTTCGTGATCACCCACGGGATGGTCACGAACTTGAGCACGGCTCTCCGCAGGGTGTGGAGATCGCGCGTCGCCGTCCATTCGCCCCGCTCGACGATGAGCGAGAAGTCTCCGCGCCCGAGCTCCCCGTCCATCACGCGAAGGAGGCGCCCGAATGGCGCCAGCGGATACCAGGTGATCGGGAGCACGATGCCGCTGAGGATCTCGCGGTCGGCGTCGGGGAGGCGCTGCAGCACGGCGTCGCGCGCCTGGAGCCCGAAGCGGTGCTCGATGAACGCGAAGGTGGAGAGGAACATGCTCCCCTTGAGATGACCGTGCGGCGTAGACACTCGGGATCCGTTGCCGAAACAATGACATGGGACGAGGAGAGCGAGAAGCTGGCGGCGCGATGCAGCTGACGTTTCGACTGCTGGCTGCGGCGTTCATGTGCGCGGGCGCGTACCACCTGCTCGCGATGGCGAACGGCGCCCCCGAGGAGCGCGTTCGTCACGCGACGTTCGCGCTCATCGACGTGCTCGTCGGCGTCTTGATGGTGCGGAGACCGCCGGGCTTCGCGATCGCGTTCGCGCTCTTGTGCGGGCAGCAGCTCGCGAGCCACGGCGCGGCGCTCGCGCAATCACTCCGCGAAGGACACGTCGACGTGATCTCGATCGTCGTCGTCGTCACGATGCCCGCCGCGCTCGCGCTCCTCTTGATCGACGCGCGGAAGAAGCGCGCGACCCGGTGAGCGCGACCAGATCGCGTCTCAAGAGCGCCCGAGATATTTCGCTTCGAACGCAAAAGCCCGGTCACCTCGGAATGCCGATTCGCGTCAAAAGCCCGCGGAAAATGAAGATTCCAGTGAGCGCGCTTTTCGCATTTTTCATGTCGGAGTTCTGCTTGTGCCGGCGTCGACCGCGCGCATAAGGAATTCGCACCTGCGGGGCGTGCGTGCGTTGTCGGCAATGAGCTGGAGGACGACATGAATTCGACTCGACGTTGGTTCGGGACGTTGGCAGTTGCGCCGATCCTGTTTGCGGCGGGCCTGGCTCACGCGGAGGGCCCGCGGACGCACCGGCCGTTGTGCGACCCGCTGAGGGCTCGGCCCGGCGAGATGCGATGCTATGCGCACGCCCTCACCAACCCGGACGGGACCATTCACTCGTCGGCCGCGCCGCAAGGCTACGGGCCGGCCGATCTCGCGGCCGCCTACTCCATCCCCGCGCACGGCCCTGGTGACGGAAAGATCGTCGCCATCGTCGACGCGAACGACTCGCCGGACGTCGAGTCGGACCTCGCGATGTACCGCTCGACCTTCGGGCTGCCGGCGTGCACCACGGCGAACGGCTGCTTCATCAAGCTGAATCAAGACGGCGTCGCCGGCTCGTACCCCGCGGCCGACACCGGGTGGGCCGGCGAGATCGCGCTCGACGTCGACATGGTCAGCGCCGTCTGCCCGACGTGCAAGATCATGCTGGTCGAAGCGTCGAGCGCCAACACCGACGATCTCGGCGTCGCGCTCCTGACCGCGATCAAGAAGGGGGCGGTCGCCGTCAGCAACAGCTACGGCGGCGGCGAGAGCAGCGGTAGCGGCGACGTCGCGCAGGACACGCAGTACTTCGGCAACCACCCGGGCATCCTCATCACCGCGAGCGCCGGCGACAACGGCTACGGCGCGAGCTACCCGGCGACGTCGACGTACGTGCTGGCCATCGGCGGGACGAGCCTCGTGCAGGACTCGAGCTCGCGCGGATGGTCGGAGACGGCGTGGGACAGCACCGGCAGCGGATGCAGCGCGGAGTTCCCCCGCCCCGCGTGGCAGTCGGCGTTGCCGGCGGCGTGCACGAAGCGAATGGAGTCGGACATCTCGGCGAGCGCGGATCCGCAGAACGCTGTCGCCACCTACTGCAGCAACACCGACTGCGGCTCGGGCTCGGGCTGGGTTCCGGTCGGAGGCACCAGCGAGAGCTCGCCGATCATCGCCGGCCTGTTCACGCTGCTCGGCCTCAATACGCATCCGCCGTCCTGGTACTACTCGAACACCGACAAGTTCTACGACGTGACGTCGGGCTCGAACGGGTCGTGCAGCTCGAGCGGGAAGTACTACTGCAACGCCGGCACGGGCTACGACGGTCCGACGGGGTGGGGATCGCCCAACTCGACGAAGCTCGCGAGCGGTGGAGTGCAGACGGGCCCCGACGCCGGTGCGGGCGATGACGCCGGCTCCTCGAGCGGCGACGGTGGCGCGACGTCGGGCGACGGCGGCGCGACGGGCGACGACGGCGGCACGACGAGCGGCGACGACGGCGGCACGGTCGGGACCGGCGACGACGCGGGGTCGATCTACACGCCCCCCCCGTCGACGGACGAAGACAGCGGCGCCACCACGACCGTCGCGGGCGATGCTGGAAACAACGGCTTCGGCAGCGGCGGACCCGCCTCGTCGAGCGGTTGCAGCTGCAACGCGCCCGGCACGCAGTCGCCGCTCGGCGAGACCGGTACGACCATGCTCGCGCTCGGCGCGATCGCGCTCCTGGTGTCGCGCCGTCGTCGCGACTGACTCGAATCGCACACATTCGGCGACGAACGCCGGGCTCGGCGAGGAAACTCGACACCCGGCGTTCGACGCGTCCAGGCTCGACAACGGCCCGCCGGGCGACGTAAACCGGTCGCGTGAGCTTCACAGCACTCTCCCGCTTCTGTCTGGCGTGCCTCTTCGGCGTCGGTGCCCTCGCGCTCACCGCGTGCGAACCAGCGCTGCGCATCAGGAAGATCGACGCGGCGGAAGAGAAGCCGGCCAACGTGCTCCTCTTCTTCCGCGTGACGGCGAACGACGCGCCCGTGGCGTCGCTGCAGGAGTCGGCGTTCACCGTGAAGGAGGACGATCGCGTGATTGGCCCGGGCGTGGACCGCGTGATCGTGAACCCGGATCTGCGACCGGCGCAGGCGACGTTGGTGCTCGTCGATCTCGGCGGGCGTCCGACGGCCGAGGAGCTCGACGCGATGGCGTCGGCCGTGGGGGCTGTGGTCGATCGCCTGGGCGCGGGGCGACGCACGGCGATCTTCGCGCTCGACGGCGTGGAGCAACCCGCGACGCTCGCGCCTTTCGGCGCGTCGGTTGATGCGCTGAAGGCCGCGGCGGCGAAGATCCCGACGTACAAGTCGCGCGACCCGAGCCTCGATCTCAACAGCGGGTACGTGGCCGCGCTTCGCGCGCTTCGCCAGGCGACGCCGCCCAGCAACGGCCCGCGCATCGCGAACCTCGTGCTCATCGCGCGTACGACCGATCGCGCGTCGCGCGTCGATGTGCGCGCCGTCGCGGCCGAGCTGCGACACGTGGAGGTCGACATCGGGAGGTACGCCGTCGCCTTCAGCCCCGACGCGGCGAAGATGAAGCTCGACGCCTACGCCGAGACGTCGCTCTTTCTCGCGCCGAACGCCGAGGCACTGAAGGACGCGATGACCCGCATCGCCGACGCCATCGATACGCGCGGGCGGAGCTTCTACCTCCTGTCGTATTGCACCGCGGCCCGCGGCGGGCAGCACAAGCTGACGCTCGACGTGGCGCGCGAACGCGAGACCAAGAAGGGGCACGTCGAGGTCGACAAGGGCTCTCTCGAATACCTGTTCCGCGCCGACGGCTTCGGACCTGGATGCACGCCCAACGTCCCGGAAGGGTGGAAGATCGACGGCAGCGTGCACACCGTGCGGATGGATCGCGGCGGCGCGAAGCCTTCGCTCGCCGGCGTCGTCTCCGCGCCGCGATGACGTTGAGGCCGACGCGCATTCCATGTCCCACGACGCGCTCAAAGATCTCCTCGCGCTGCTGCAGCTGACCGAGCAGCTGGCGGACGGGCGCTCGCTCGAAGACGCGCTGCGGGCGGTGACCGATACGGCGCTGGCCATGCTCCCGGGCGACCACGCGTCGATTCGAATGCTCGACGGGTCGCGGACGTACCTCCTCTCGAGCGCGCGATCGGGGACGGGGCGCGAGACGGCGACGGTGCCGATGCGCGTGGGCGAAGGGATCGCGGGGTGGGTGCTCGACCACTGCAAGCCCGCGCGCGTGATCGACGTGCACGAGGATCCGCGGTTCAAGGTCTCGCCGGGGCAGGGGTTCGCGATCGCGTCGATGGTCGCGGAGCCGCTGGTGTCGGAGGGGGCCGCGATCGGCGTGCTGTCGGTGTCGTCGCCCGAGGTCGGTGCCTTCAGCGCGACGGACGAAGTGCTGGCGCGGCTGCTCGCGAACTGCTCGGTGGGGCCGATTCAACGCGCGCGCCTGGAGCGGCTGGCGGTCACCGACGATCTCACGCTGGCGTTCAACGGGCGCTACCTCGCGTCGCGCATGCTCGAAGAGATGGAGCGCGCGCGGCGGTCGGGCGACTCGGTGAGCGTGCTGCTGATGGACCTCGATCACTTCAAGCAGGTGAACGACACGTACGGGCACGCCGTGGGCGATCAGGTGCTGCGCGTGTTCGTGGAGCGGGTGCGGGCGGCCACGCGTCGCGTCGACATCCTCGTGCGACGCGGCGGCGAAGAGTTCGTCCTCTTGATGCCGAGCACGTCGGCGGTCGAAGCGAAGACGATCGCCGATCGCATCTGTCGCAACGCGGCTGACCGTCCGATCGCCATCGGCGATGCGAGCATCGGGCAGACCGTCTCGATCGGCGTGGCGACGTGGGACGGCGAGGAGTCGCCCGAGAAGCTCGAGCAGCGCGCCGACGTGGCGATGTACGGCGCCAAGAAGCTCGGTCGCGATCGCGTCGTGGTCGCCAAGCGGGCGCGCTGAGGGGTCCGCGACGCGGAGGTGAGGCGTCTCTTACTCAGGCGCGCACGTTCGCCACGACTCAGCGGGCCGCGATCGGCACATGGGGCCGATTTTTCCGCCAAAGCGGCCCCTGCGGCGTTGGCGCGAAACATGAAACGAACCGGGGCATGTACCGCGATAGTGAGACCGGGCTCGTGTTCCATCACGGCGTCATTGCGCGCCACCCCTTCGCCGTTCGACTGGCGCAGGTGGTGAACGTGCTCTTCGGCGTCGTGTATCTGCTGCTCGCGGTGAGGCTCGTGCTCGCGTACGTCGAAGCGCGCGCCGTGCCCTTCGTCTTGTGGATCGATCATGTGACCGCGCCGCTCTTTCACCCGTTCAGCGGCATCATCGCTGACGGTCGCGACCCGGGAGGCCATCCCATCGCGTGGTCGCTCGTCGCAGCCCTCGTCGCCTATGCGCTCCTGAACGGCCTCATCGTGAGCCTCTTGCGCGCCGTCAACCGGCCGCTCGCCGAAGAGGTGTGACCGAGCGGGGCAGAGTCGCGTTCACGGGGCGAGTCGAGTAGATCTCGCGGCGTGGCCGATACCCCCCTCCCGTTCTTTTCGCGCGTCGCGCTCGCGTGGGTCTGCTTCTTCCGCGTGATGTTCGACGGCGTCTTCGCGCGCGATGTCTCCAACGTGCGCGAGCGCGGTCGCCTCCCGGAGGTGCGCCCGCCGATGCAGTCGCTCCCGGCGATCTTCCCGCCGGCGACCGCCGATACGGCGCTCGTGCTCCTGGCGCTCTTCCAGCGCGAAGGGCGGCTCGTCGATTTTCTGGAGCAAGACGTGGCGACGTTCTCGGACGCCGACGTCGGCGCGGCGGCGCGCGTGGTTCACGAGGGGTGCCGGAAGGCGCTCCGCGCGCACGCGCAGCTCAAACCGATTCGCACCGAGGAAGAGGGGACGCGCGTGACGATCGCGGCGGGGTTCGCGCCGGCGGAGGTGAAGCTGAGCGGGAACGTCGCGGGGTCGCCGCCGTTCAACGGCGTCCTTCGTCATCGCGGATGGCGCGCGATCGATCTGAGTCTCCCCGTGCCGGTGGCAGGGCATGACGCGAACGTGCTCGCGCCCGCGGAGGTCGAGCTGTGAGCGGGGGGAAGAGCGCCAAGACGGCGGCCGGGAAGCGAGACGAGCAGCCTTCGCGCTACGTCGTGGGGATCGATCTCGGGACCACGCACTGCGCGCTGGCGTTCGCCGACGCGAGCGTCGAGAACGCGCGCACCGCGATCCTGCCGGTCGCGCAGCTGGTGTCGCAGGCCGCGGTCGATGCGCGGGAGCTCCTGCCGTCGTTCCTCTATTTCGCGCACGCGAGCGAAGGGGCGATGGCGCTCCCGTGGGACGCGAAGCGCGCCTACGCGGTCGGCGAGTATGCGCGGACGCGCGGCGTCGAAGCGCCGGCGCGGCTGGTGTCGAGCGCCAAGAGCTGGCTGTCGCACGCCGGGATCGATCGACGCGCGGCGCTCCTTCCGCTGGGAGCGCCGGAGGACGTGGAGAAGATCTCGCCGGTCGAGGCGTCGTGGCGTTACCTGGAGCACCTCGGCGAGGCGTGGGACGCGCGCATCGGCGAAGGGGCGAAGCTCGGCGAGCAAGACGTCGTCATCACCGTGCCGGCGTCGTTCGACGCGGGCGCGCGCGAGCTCACGGTCGAAGCGGCGACGGCCGCGGGAATCGAGCGGCTCACGTTGCTCGAAGAGCCGCAGGCCGCGCTCTACGCCTGGATCGAAGCGATGGGCGACGCCTGGCGAAAGCAGGTGAAGCCGGGCGACGTGATCCTGGTGGTCGACGTCGGCGGAGGGACGACCGACTTCTCGGCGATCGCGGCGACCGACGTGGGCGGGCAGCTGGAGCTGGCGCGCGTGGCGGTGGGAGATCACATCCTGCTCGGCGGCGACAACATNNCAACATGGACCTCGCGCTGGCGCATGTCGTGAAGGCGAAGCTCGAGGCGCAGGGGAAGGAGATCGATCGCTGGCAGATGGTCGCCCTCACGCACGCCTGTCGCGCGGCGAAGGAGCGGCTGCTCAGCGACGCGACGGCGGCGTCGGCGCCGATCGCGATCGCGTCGCGCGGGTCGAAGCTGATCGGCGGCGGACTGCGCGCGGAGCTCACGCGCGAGGAAGTGACGGCCACGCTGGTCGAAGGGTATTTCCCGCTGGTCGATGCCGGCGCGCGACCGGCGATTCGCGCGCGCGCTGCGCTCACGCAGATCGGTCTGCCCTACGCCTCGGACCCCGCGGTCACCAGGCACCTGGCGGCGTTCCTCGCGAGGCAGGCCGACGCCACGAAGAAGCTCGAAGGATTCAAGGCGCAGACCGGCGGCGCGCTGCTCCATCCGACCGCGCTCCTCTTCAACGGCGGCGTCATGAAGGGGACGGCGTTGCGCGCGCGGATCGTCGCGGCGATCGATGCGTGGCTCGCGGCCGACGGCGCGCCCCCCGTGCGGGTGCTCGACGGCGGCGATCTCGATCTCGCGGTGGCGCGCGGAGCCGCGGCCTACGGCCTCGCGCGTCGCGGTCGCGGGCTCCGTATTCGTGGAGGGACGGCGCGCGCGTACTACGTCGGCATCGAGAGCCCCGCGCCCGCGGTGCCGGGGATCGAGCCGCCGATCACGGCGATGTGCCTGGCGCCGTTCGGGATGGAGGAGGGGACGAGCGCGAACCTCCCGCCGCACGAGCTCGGCATCGTCGTCGGCGAGAACGTCCGCTTCCGGTTCTTCGGGTCGTCGGTGCGTCGCGCGGACGGCGCGGGCGCGGCGCTCGAGCGATGGAGCAAAGACGAGCTGGAGGAGCTCGCGCCGATCGAGGTCACGCTGCCGGCCGAAGGGCGCCGCGAAGGGGACGTCGTGCCCGTTCAGCTGCGCGCGTCGGTGACCGAGGTGGGGACGCTTCTTCTCGAAGCGATCCCGCTCGCGCCGACGAAACCCGACGAGCGCTGGAAGATCGAGCTCAACGTCCGAGCCCCTTCGTAAGACACGTGGCGGCGGCGTTCCTCGTCGGAATCGATCTCGGTACGACGAACATCGTCGTCGCGTACGCGCCCATCGAAGGCGCGGCGAGCGAGCCGGCGATCTTCGCGCTCACGCAGCTCGTCACGGCGACGGAGACGGCGGCGCGTCCGATGCTTCCGTCGGCGCTCTACGCGCCGCTCGACGCGGAGGGGGCGCGCGATCCGTGGAGCGATCCTCCGTGGGCCGGAGGCGAGTACGCGCGACGGCGCGGCGCGGAGGTCACCGGGCGGAGCGTGGCGTCGGCGAAGAGCTGGCTGGCGCACGACGCGGTCGATCGTCACGCGGCGATCTTGCCGTGGGGCGTCGACGACGAAGCGGCGCCGCGCGTGTCGCCGGTCGATGCGAGCGCGCGCTACCTGGAGCACGTGCGTCGCGCGTGGGACGCGGCTCACCCCGACGCGCCGCTCGCGGAGCAGGAGGTGGTGCTCACGGTCCCCGCGTCGTTCGACGAAGCGGCGCGCGAGCTCACACTCGAAGCGGCGAACGCCGTGGGGCTCGCGCCGCGCTTGCTCGAGGAGCCGACGGCCGCGTTCTACGACTGGATGAGCGGCGCGGGCCCCGCTGGGGTCGCGGCGTTGGTCTCCCGCGATCGCGCGGCGCTCGTGCTGGTGTGCGACGTCGGAGGAGGGACGACCGATCTCTCGCTCATCAAGGTGGCGCGCGCCGAGACGCCGTCGGGGATCGAGGTCACGCGCGAGGCGGTCGGGCGGCACTTGCTCCTCGGCGGGGACAACATGGACCTCGCGCTGGCGAGCGCGTGCGAAGCGCGGATGACGGAGTCGAAGCTCGACGCCGCGCGGTTCGCGCAGCTCGTGGCGGCGTGTCGCGGTGCGAAGGAGACGCTGCTCGCGAAGGACGCGCCGGACGAAGTGTCGATCGCGATCGCCGGGTCGGGGTCGCGCCTCGTGGGCTCGACGCTGCGGGCGACGCTGACGCGCGCCGAGGCGACGCAGATCGTCCTCGACGGGTTCTGGCCTCGCGCGCCGAGGGACGCCGAGGTGGTGCGCGCGCGCGGTGCGCTGGTGGCGTTCGGGTTGCCGTACGAGCGCGACGTGGCCATCACGCGCCACGTCGCGGCGTTCTTCGCGCGCCACGCCGGCGAGATCGCGCCGAGCGCGCTCCTCCTGAACGGCGGCGTGTTTCGCGCGGATCGGATCACGTCGCGCCTGGTCGAGTCGATCGAGGCGTGGGGTGGAGCGCCGTTGCGCGTGCTGCCGAACGCGGATCCCGATCTCGCGGTGGCGCGCGGCGCCGTGGCATACGCGCTGGCGCGGCGCGGGCGGGGGATTCGAATCGGCGGCGGGTCGTCGCGTGGGTATTACGTCGAGGTGGCCTCCGATGGCGAAGGTGCGTCGCGATCGGCGGTGTGCGTCGTGCCCCGCGGCGCGCGCGAGGGCGCGGTGCAGGTGGCGCGGACACGGCCGCTGGCGATCGTGCTCGGCCGCGCGGCGCGCTTCGCGCTGTGGGCCAGCGACGAGACGAGCGGTCACGTCGCGGGGGACGTCGTGGCGATCGACGACGAGCGGTTCACGCGCCTCCCGCCCATCGTGACCACGTTCGGTGCGCGCGAGCGACAGCGGGCCGAGGAGAGCGTGCGCGTCGCCATCGAAGGGGAGCTCACCGAGATCGGCACGCTCGATCTGGCGTGCGTCGAGGTCGATCCGCCGGCGGGGGGGACCGCGCGCCGCTTCCGGCTCGCCTTCGCGCTCCGCGACGCGCCGCGCACCACGACGGCGCCGCCCCCCTCGGTGATGCCGACGCCGCGCTCGAACCGCGCGCTCGACGAGGCGCGCGAGGCGATCGCGCGCGTCTTCGGAAAAGCGAAAGCGGGGAGCGATCTCGGCGCGCGCGAGACGAAGGACCTGGTGCGCGAGCTCGAACGCCTGCTCGGCGATCGCGCGACGTGGGACACGGCGATCGCGCGCGCGCTCTTCGACGCGCTCGTCCCCGGACGAACGGCCCGCCGGCGCTCGCCCGATCACGAGCGGGTCTTCTGGCAGCTCGCCGGTTTCTGCCTTCGCCCCGGCTTCGGCGATCCGAGCGACCCCACACGTCTCGAGTCCGTTGCGTACCTCGCCGCCGAGCGGCTGGCGTTTCCCGATCAAGCGCGCGGCTGGCAGCAGTTCTTCATCGCCTGGCGCCGGATTGCGGCCGGGCTCGACGACGGCGGACAGGTCGCGCTGCGCGAGATCACCGATCCGTGGCTCGCGCTTCGCTCTGCGCGCGCGAAGAAGCCGAAGGGGGCCAGGCCGCTCGCCGACGCGGAGATGCTCGAGCTGGCGTCGTCGCTCGAGCGGATCCCCGCCGCGCGGCGCGCCGAGCTCGGCGGATGGATCGTGGAGCGCACGTGGACCGATCGCGATCCGCGCTTGTGGGCTGCCGTGGCGCGGATCGGGGCGCGCGTCCCCGCGTACGCGAGCGTCGATCACGTCGTCGCTGGCGCCGTCGTGGAGCGCTGGGTCGATCAGCTGCTGCGTGAGAAGTGGGACGGCATCCCCACGGCGGTCGACGCCGCCGTCCAGCTCGCGCGCGTGACCGGTGATCGCGCGCGCGATCTCTCCGAGGCGCTTCGCAAGAGCGTCGCCAAGCGGCTCACCGCGGCGGGTGCGAGCGCCGAGCACGTGCGCGCCGTGAGCGAGCTCGTCGTCGTGGAAGAAGCGGAGCGCGCGGCGTTCTGGGGTGAAGCGCTCCCGGTCGGGCTTCGCCTCGCGTGACCTGAAGCGACGCGCCGCTTGCGTTCGCGCGCGCCTGTCCGCACGCTGACGCTCGTGGTCGTGCGCTTCGTGCTGGCTCTCGCGATCGTGCTCTTCGCCGCGGGCGATGCGCGCGCGGCAGGTCGCAAGGTGACCTTCCCGTACCACGACGCCGAGTACCTCTGGCCCGGCGAGTCGAACGGCGGCGTCGCGTTCGTCCCCGACGCCGTCCCCGCCGGAGGGCGCGTGCCGCTCGTCGTCTTCTTCCACGGCGTGAACGTCGATCGGGTGATGCACTCGTGGGTCGGCGGGCGCGGCGAGCCGGACGTCACCGAGCTGGTCGATCGCATGGTGGCGGACGGCACGGCGACTCCGTACCTCTTCGCGGCCGCCAGCCAGACGCGCGGCGCGATGAGCGGCCTCCACATGTGGCAGGACTTCGATCTCGATGCGTTCGTGAACGCGGTCGACGCGGCGATCGGGCCGCGCGCCGAGGTCGATCGCGATCGCATCGTGCTGCTCGGTCACAGCGGCGGCGCGTGCAACGTCGACGGCGGGCTCTTTCGCGCGGCGCGCGCGTCACGGATCGCGGCGCGGGCGATCCTCGCCGTCGACACGTGCATGGACGAAGAGGACGGCGTCGCCTATGCCGACGTCCCCGAGAGCACGCAGATCATCGTGCGCTGGCAGCCCGACATCTGGCCGCGGCCGGTCGAGAAATTTCGCGCGGCGTTCCGGAGCGCCGCCGAGCAATCGGGGCACGCCGACATGGTGATGCAGCTCGTGGCGAACCTTGGCCCCGTCGCGCACGAGGCCATCTTGCTCGACACGTTCATGACGGTGCTCCCGCGGCTGCTCGCGGGGGCAACCATCGTGAGCACGCCTTAGCGGCGCTACTTGCTCGGGCGCCGGCGTCGCCAGGCCATCGCGAAGAGGCCGAGACCGACAGCGCCGCCGAACCACGGCGTGGCGCGCGTCGCATCGGGGGACGAGAGCGCGCAGCCCGAGCTCGACGATCCGCCGCCGCTCGATCCGCCGCTGCCACCCGACGAGCCCCCCGAGCTCGATGATCCGCCGCCCGCGTCTCCGCTCGCGCCGCCGTCCGCGGTGCATGTCGGGTCGGGCCCGCCCAGCGTCGTCTGCTGCGCCGGCCAGAGCGGATCGCACTGCGTCGTCACCGGCGAGCTCTGATTGCACACCAGCGGCCCGCGCATGCAGCTCAGATGGAGGAGAGGCGTCCACGTGGCGCCGTCGTCCTTCGTCGCGCCGACGGTGAAGCCGCTCGCTTCGTCCGAGCACGCCAGCAAGCGATCGCCGTCGAGCGCCAGGCACTGAATCTGAACGGTCGACGTCTGCGACGTGAAGTCGAGCGCCGTGCTCGAGCCGATGTGCAGGCCGTCGTTCGGACCGCCCACGTACACCTTCGCTCCGTCGGCCGAGAGCGCGAAGCCGAGGAGGTCCCCCTTGGCTTGCCACACTTGCCGCGTCGTCTGCGCGCCGTCGTCGCTCACGAGGAGGCGCGTCCCGGCGATGTTCTCGACGCGGATGTAGACCCGGTCCGGGTTCTTGGGATCGACCGCGGCGATGTAGGGCGCGCGATCGAGCTGCGTCGTGCCGCCGTCGGCCGTGGGCGAGTCGGGGAAGGGGATGGTCGTGGTGGCGAACGTCACGCCGCTGTCCTTAGACACCATGAGCACGCCGACCGCTTCGCCGTTCACCTTGCGCGTGCCGGACAGGTACACGCGCGTCGCGTCCGACGGCGCGACCTCGATCGTCTCCGGCAGGATCTCGGGGTCGAGGCTCGCGCCCACCTGCGTGATGTGCGCGCCGTCGTCGTGCGTGATCCACAGGCGCGACGTGAACGTCGAGCCCGCGTCGTCTTGACCGAGGTACACCGACGTCAGGAACATCACGCTGTGCGGGTCGCTCTTCTCGACCACGAGATCGGTCACGTGATCGCCCACGCCTCCGGCGGGGAGCGTCCAGTTGCATCCTTGATCGGTCGTGACTCCGATCCCCTCGAACGTGCCGATGATGACCGAGTCGTTCTGCGTGACGCCGAGCACCGGGTTCTCGTTGCTCAGGTAACCGACCGCGCCTTCGCACGTCCAATCCCAGTTTTTGCCGTTGTCGTGCGTCCAGTTCACGCCGAACGTGGCCATCATCACGATCAAGCTCGGATCGTTCGGAGGGATGGCGAGCTGCTGCGCCGCGGGGAACCTACCGTTGGCGCTCGCGTCGCGGCCGGAGGCCAGCGCGATCGCCGAAACAGCCAGAAAACCAGCAAACCGCGAGGCGTGAAGAAAGCGCACGAACCAAGCTTACCAGCGGGCACCGATCACGGCACGCAGCCGAAGCCGTTCACGCTCTTGCTCCACTCCAGCGTGGTGCCGCCCAGCGTGAAGGCGCGCAGCTTCGCGAGGTACGAGGCGTCGAGGTCTCCGCTCTGGATGAGCGCCTGCACCACCTCGACGGCCACCGGGAGAATCCGCACGCGCATCTTCACGTCGTCGGCGCTCGCCGGGACGGGGTACGTGCGCGTGACCGAGTGCAGGTAGCGCGGGTCGTTCGGGTCGTTGGTGACGGCGGCGGGGAGGGCCGAGGGCTGCACGGTCGTCGCTTGCCACATGAAGAGGACCGGGTTCGCGTTCGCGTCGAGCAGCGTCTCTTTCAAGAGCCACAGGTTCGCGTCGCCGATCATCTCCACCGAGGTTTGATCGTCGGGGACGACGCCGCTGGTGAACACGGTCTGCCCGTTCGACGTGGCGACGATCTCCACCCACGCGCGTCGGTCGTGCACCGCTCCGCTCGGCCAGTCGTGGCCGATGAAGGCGTCGTCGAGCGTGACCGACGTGGTGTTGCCGGCGTCGGGCTGCTGCACGCAGAGCGACGCCGTGATCACAGGGTCGAGGCTCGTCTGCACGAGCTGAGCTTGCGCGTCGGTCTGGGGGAAGGGGATGAGCGCGGTGTCGACGCCGGGGACGGAGTGATCGTGGACCGTGCGCGTGGGGACGACGTTGGGCGGGCTCGCCGCCGTGCCTTGCGTGCCCATCATGTGGCAGCCGCTGCACGTGAGGAGCGCTTGCTTGGTGTCCTCGGCGTAGATCGACGTTTTCCATTCGGCGAACGTCTGCTCGATCGGGATCGCGCCGTTGGCGACCGTCACGTCGTGGCAGGCGCCGCAGAGGGTCGCCGCTTGGGGCTGCAGCTGATCGTGGAGCGCGGAGTACATCGACGGGTGCGCGTCGTTCGCCACCGGATCTGCGATGCCCGCGCGGAGGACGCCGTCGGTCGCGAGGTGGAGCGGGTCGTCGTTGGTGCCGTTGACGGCGTCGACCGAGTGGCAGAAGTAGCAGGTGACGCCGCGCTGCGCGGGGGGCGCGTTCGCGAGATCGAGGCCGGTCTTGGTCGCGCCGAGGCGCACGGCCATGGGGGCGTGGCACTGCGCGCAGAACGCGCCGATGGCGCCGTTGGTCTCGCGTTGCGCGCGCTTGTCCATGGCGACGTAGAGAGGATCGTCCGAGGCGTAGGCGTGCATGCTGCCGGACCACTGCGCGAAGTGCTCGGCGTGGCAGGTGCCGCACGACGTCGGATCCTGGAGCTGCGCCGTGGTGAGCGAGGTCGACGGGGGCGCGGGGGGCGTCGGCGTGTCCTTGTGCGAGGTGCATGCGCCGGTGAGCGCGCCGATCGTTGTGGCGAGGATCAGCCCGCGAACCCTCACCCCCCAGCCNNGGGCCGGGGGTGAGGGCTCGCGGGAACGTCGTCTCACGCCCACGATCGTAGCAAACGTGACGGCCCCTTCACCGCGCGAGCGCGAGGAGCAAGCCCACGGCGAACACGATCGCGAACCCCGCCAGCCACATGCGGCGCTTGCGCGTCTGAAGCTGCTGCGCCGACGGCTGCGTCACCGTCACGCGCGGCGCCGGCATCGAGAGCTCCCCCGAGCCGAGCGTGTCGGCCACGGGCATCGCCACGGCGGCCTTCGGCTTCGCTTCGGCGGGCTTGGCGGCGGGCTTCGCCTCGACGGGCTTGACGGCTTCTGCTGCGGCCGGCGGACGCGACGCCAGCACCGTCGCCGCCTTCGACAGCGCGTTCTCGTCGCCCGTGGGCTCGCCCGTCGGCGGCACGATCCGCGTGCTCGCCGGCGGGAGCGGAGAGCGCGCCACATACGTCGCGCTCTCCTTCGTCCCGTTGATCGCGCGGAGCTCGGCGCGCATCTCGCGCGCGCCGGCGAAACGATCTTCGGGCGCCTTGTTCATCGCCCGCAAACAGATCGCCTCGAGCTTCGCGTCGATGCCCGGCACGAGCGACGACGGCCGGCGCGGCTCTTCGCCGATCTGCATCATCGCCAGCTTGATGGCGCTCTTGTCCTCGAACGGAAGGCACCGCGTGAGCAGCTGGTAGAGGATGACGCCGAGCGAATAGATGTCGGTGCGCGCGTCGAGATCGAGCCCGCTCACCTGCTCGGGGCTCATGTACTCGGGCGTGCCGATGAGCATGCCGGTGGCGGTGAGCGTGCCGGTGGCCGTCGAGCTCTGGAGATCTTCGCCCCCTTCGCCTTTGCGATCGGGGAGGAGCTTGGCCACGCCGAAGTCGCACACCTTCACCAGCTCGACCTCGCGCCCTTCGTCGTCCTTGCTGCGAAGGACCATGACGTTCTCGGGCTTCAGGTCGCGATGCACGATCCCCATCTCGTGCGCCACGGCGAGCGGCGCCAGGGTCTGCGACATGAGATCGATGATGCGCGCCGTGGAGAGGGGCCACTCCTTGCTGAGGACCGTGAGCAGATCGCGCCCGTTCAGGAACTCCATGGCGATGTAGAGGAGGCCGTCGTCGTCTCCGAAGTCGACCACGCGCACCGAGTTGGGGTGGTCGAGGCGCGAGGCGGCCTTGGCTTCGCGCTTGAAGCGCGAGGCGTAGTTCGCTTCTTTCGCGAACTCCTTCTTCATCACCTTGATGGCGACGGTCTTGCTCAGCGTGAGCTGCGTCGCGCGGAAGACCGTCCCCATCGAGCCGGCGCCGACGACTTCATCGAGGCGGAATTTCCCATCCAGGGTACGGCCGAGGAGCGGGGAGGCCATGCAGGACCTCCAATGCTATCAGGCTCTTCGAGGGGCCAACCACTTACGCCGCGCGCGCTAGCGAATCTCGACGCGGGGGCATCGCGGAGTGACCGGCGAGGGCGAAGAGGGCGCAATGTCTGCCCGCTCGGGCGCGGCAAACGCGGCGATGAGCGCGAAATGCTCGTAGGCGCACGGCGTGACGCGGATGTGCGCGTCGGGGGGGAGGGCGAGGCCGCGGGCGATCTGGATGTCGCGCGATTCGTCGCTCGCCGATGCGGGATGATCGCGCAAGCGCGCCGGCAACGTCGCGCCCCAGGCGATGACGCCGGCCATGCCCGCCCCCACGACCCACATCTCGCGCGCGGGGCGAGCCCACGCCACGCGCGTCGCGAGCGCACGGAGCGCGTCGGCGGCGAAGGCCGCGAGGATCCACAGGACCGGGATCACGGCGCGCTCCGGGTGATGCGTGGGGGCGCCGTCGCTCGCGTCGCCGTACGCCAGGAACGCGAGGAGCGCGATCGCCGACGCCAGCGGCCAGGACCATCGCGCGCGCACGGCGGGATCGATCACGAAGGCGATCGATCCGATCGCCGCGAGCCCCACGATCATCGGCGAGGTGACGACCACGGCGCGCGGGAACGCGGCGAGCTTCTCGGCGAGCGGCTGCGAGGCGGCGCCCATCGCCTGGCGGTAGGCGGCGACGCGGGCGACGAAGTGGGTGGCGCTTCCGTGGGCGTGGGCGTTCCACGCCATCCAGGCGAGCGGGCCGGCGATCGCGATGATGAGGGCGAGCGCAAGCTGAGCACTCTCACGCCCCGTCTCCCGCGCACCCTCACCCCCGGCCCCTCTCCCGCCAGGGGAGAGGGGAGGAGACATCGCAGTGCGCTCCCCCTCTCCCCTTGCGGGAGAGGGGGCGGGGGGGTGAGGGTTCGCGGGGGAAAGGCGGCCGGGGCTTGCGACCCGAAGCAGCCCCACCGCGCACGCCGCCGCCATCACCGCGCACACCGGCCACGCTTCGTACCGCGAGAGCGCCGCCGCGAAGAGACACGAGGCGCCGACTACGCGCGTCTTTCCGTCGCGCGACGCCGTCGCGATCGCCCCCGCCGCGATCAAGCACGCCGTCATCGCCTCCGGCACGGTCGCCACGCCGAGCCAGGCGTTCCACGGCAGCGCCATCGCCACGATCACCGCGCCCAGCGCCGTCGCCCGCCCGCATCCGACTGCGCGCATCGCGGCGTACGGGAAGGCCACGCTCACGACGCCGAGCGCGAAAGCGATCGCGCGCGCCGCGTCCAGCGATCGACCGAGCACCATCATCGCGCCGCCGCTCAACCAGAACGGGAAGGGGAGCCAGCTCGTGCCGCTCGGGTCGAACGCGGGGGCGTGCGCGAACGACTGCGCGATGACCACGCGCGCGTAGTCGTCGTCCGACACGTGGCTGAAGCCTGTGCGAAGGACGTACGCGCCGATGGCCGCCTTGGCCACGAACAGGAACGCGAGATCGAACGCGCGACGTCGTGCGTCCGCGCGCGCGTCGGCGAGGGTCACTTCGGGGTCACTTCGATGGCGCGGGGGCCGGTGCCGGCTCTGACGACGGCGCTTCGGGCGCGTTGTTCGCGGGAGCCGTGGCTCCGCTCGGCGCCGCCGACGGCGTGGCCGCGGTGTCCTTCGGACGCGCGATCCCCTTCTCGGCCTTCTTCTGCGCCTCGAGCGCCACGCGCGCGCGAATCGCGCGGTCGCCCGACGACGAGAGGTAGGCCAGCGAGACGCTGGTGAGCATGAACAGCCCCGCGCAGATCGACGTCGTGCGCGTCAGCAGGTTCCCCGCGCCGCGCCCGCCGAAGACCTGCGCCGCGCCGCCGCCGCCGAACGCCGCGCCCATTCCCCCGCCTTTGCCCTGCTGGAGGAGCACGACGAACATGAGCACGCCGCAAACGAAGACGTGGAGGATGTCGATCAGGGTCGTGAGCATCGTGAGGAGGTCCTAGTTCACTGCTGCTGGCGCTAGCGCGCCGTGAGCTCTTGTGCCGCGCGGGCGATAGCACCGAACGAGCCGGCGTCCAAGCTCGCTCCACCGATGAGCGCGCCATCCACGTTCGGACAAGCGAGCAATGCCGCGGCGTTGTCCGGTTTGACCGAGCCGCCGTAGAGGATGCGCGTGCGCGCCGCGAGGCCGGTGTCGATCGCCGCGAGCCATCCGCGAATCGCGGCGTGGACCTCTTCGGCGTCCCTGGGGCTAGCGTTCTTTCCGGTGCCGATGGCCCACACCGGCTCGTAGGCGATGGCCACCGCTTCGCCCGACTTCAGGAGCAGCGGCACCACGGCGTCGATCTGCAACCGCACGACGCGCAGCGTGTCGCCCGCCTCGCGCTGGTCGAGCGTCTCGCCCACGCACACGATCGGCGCGAGCTTCGCGCGCAGAGCGGCGTCGAGCTTCTCGGCGACGATCTCGTCGCTCTCCTTGAAGTGGTGGCGGCGCTCGCTGTGGCCGACGATGACCCACGTGCATCCGGCGTCGACCAGCATCCCCGCGCTCACCTCGCCGGTGAACGCGCCCTGGTCTTTGGCGTGGACGTTCTGCGCCGCGATCCCGACCGTGCTCCCGTGGCACTCCGCCGCGCACGCCGCGAGCGCGGTGTACGGCGGCGCGATGACGATGTCGGTCCCCGGGTTGCCGGCCGCGATCTTCACGCACTCGCCCGCGAGCATCACGCCCGACGGCCCGCCGTGGAACATCTTCCAGTTGCCCGCGATGAGCGGTCTGCGATCGCGGTTCATTCGACGCTTCCGCCTCGAAGAACCTCGATGCCCGGCAACTTCTTCCCTTCGAGGAGCTCGAGCGACGCGCCGCCCCCCGTGGAGATGTGCTTCATCTTCTTCGCGATGTCGCCGCCCGCCGCGTGAACGGCTGCCGCGCTGTCTCCGCCGCCGACGACCGTGAACGCGCTCGACTCGGCCATGGCCTTGGCCACGCCGAACGTCCCGCTGGCGAACGCGGCCTTCTCGAAGAGGCCCATCGGTCCGTTCCAGAACACCGTCTTGGCGTTCGTGAAGCGCTTCGCGAAGTCCACGACGCTCCGGGGGCCGATATCGAGCGCCATCGTCTTGTCGGGGATGGCCGTGGCATCGACCACGCGCCCCTCGGTCGCTTCGATCGAGGCCGCCACGATGACGTCGACCGGAAGGACCAGATCGACCTTCTTGTTCTGCGCCTTCTCCAGGATGGTGCGGGCCAGCGCGAGCTTGTCCCCTTCGACCTTCGACGCCTTCACGTCGATCCCCTTGGCCGCCAGGAACGTGTTCGCCATGGCGCCGCCGATGACCAGGACATCGACCTTGCCGACCAGGTTGCCGAGGAGTTCCAGCTTGGTCGAGACTTTGGCACCCCCAACGATCGCCGCCAGCGGGCGCTTTGGGTTCCCCAGTGCGGCATCTAAGGCCTCAAGTTCAGCTTGCATGAGGCGGCCGGCGTAGGCGGGCAACAGATGCGCCACCCCCTCGGTGCTCGCATGAGCGCGATGCGCGGCACTGAACGCGTCGTTGACAAACACATCCGCCAGCGCGGCCAGAGCGGCACTGAACGCGGGGTCGTTGTTTTCTTCCTCGGGATGAAATCGGGTGTTCTCCAGCACCAGCACGTCGCCATTCGCCATCCCCGCCACCGCCGCCTCCGCCACTGGGCCGACGC